>NZ_JBAJNO010000008.1:710663-1421327 GCF_036880985.1 Limibacter armeniacum | reverse complement strand
TGTACCACTTGAATCCTACCAAAACAAGCCCATGATCAGGCTTGCCGGCTTTGACCTGATCAAACAATAATCATTTTCACACCATATTCGGGTTATTATTCAACCTTCTGAAAAAAAATTTCACAAAAAAAAGTCCCTTATAGGCTCATTTTAGAGCATTCTTCAAAATTTTTTAGAAAAAATGCTAAGTGTCATTCTTACCCTAAATTGCTGTATATCAATAGATATTATAAATTAAACTATAGGCAAGAAGTTAAAGGCAAAAGCAATTTGTTTCCCGCCTGTTCAATTTGCGTTAAAGCCCCGATACTATCTTGATACTTCAATATCATGTAACCAAGTAACCTGCAAAATGAAGCTGGAAAGCCTAATGGCTTTTCACTTCATTACAAGCTGACATTGTTTTTACCTAAAAACGAAATCCCTATGTACTCTCCAACAGCAATCGAACCAAGAATTACTACCAAGGAAATCCTCGTCCGTCAGTATCACCTTGACAGCTACCACCATGTAAACAACATGCGTTATCTGGAGTTTCTTGAAGAAGCCAGATGGGCACACTTTGAAAACTGTGATGCTATCAGGATGGCAAGGCAAGGAGGGCTTGGTATACTGATCGCCAGTTATGACCTGAACTACAAGTATCAGGCTCAACTCGGTCAGGTACTCAGAATCGAGACATCGGTAGCAGAAATCAACCGCTGTACGATTATTTTCCTGCAACAGATTTTTCTGAAAGGGACTGATCAAAAAGTTTTGGATGGCAAGATCAAAGTCGTAACCGTCAACACCCGTACGCAACGACCTTCGGCCATTCCTGACGATATCCGCTATGAATTGTTTAGGTAATAGACAATAGATTGGAAACATGGGGTCATTCTAGACCTCATAAAATTTATCAAAAAAGCCTGCCTCGGATTACAAAGCAGGCTTTTCTTTTCTACATCAACTCAGGTTACAGCTTTGTTGCCTCAACAGCGTATACCATTGGCAGTTTTCCTTCAAGACCTTTTATCTGAAAGCCTTTTTCAGCAGGAACAGTATTGTTAAAACAGTTATAGGGCGAGAAATCATACTCCTTGAATAACTTTATCTGCAAACCTGCTTGAAGCAAGGCTGTAAACACTTCTGATAAGTCGTGGTTCCAACCTACAGACTCATAGTTATGACTTGTGTCCTTATCAGCATAAGAACCTTCACTGGTCTCAATAATGGCTTCCTTGTTAAAATAAGAATAAGCAATTTGCTTGAAGTCATCATCGTGCATCCAAACAACAGGGTGGAATTCCACTAGCAGAAACCTGCCTTGCGGCTTGAGGAATTGATGGATAAGCTTTGCCCACTTGGTCAGTTCCGGTAACCAACCCACAACACCATAAGTCGTAAAGATGATATCATATTCTCCTGTGAGGTGTTGGTCTATCTCCAATACATTACAGCAAACAAACTCCGCCTCAACATTCAGTTTGGAGGCAATTTCCCTTGCCTTTTCGATAGCCTTATCTGACAGGTCTATACCAGTTACATCAGCTCCCATTCGAGCCAGCGAAAGGGCATCCTGCCCGAAGTGACACTGAAGGTGTAAAACTCGCTTACCACTGATATCTCCCAATATATCCAGTTCAATTTCTTTCAATGACGTCGCTCCCGCCTCGAAAGCTTTCATATCATAGAAGTCTGAATCCATATGCGCTTGTACACGCTCATTCCAGTTCTTCTTGTTTATTTCAAAATACTCTTTGTTATCCATATCTGTAAAAAATAGAATTTCAATGATTTAGCTATTGATGAACGGCTGCTATAATCCTCAATGGTGCACCGCTTCCTCCTTTCAGTTTCATAGGCAAAGCCACCACCCATACCTGATGGTCTACCAGCTTATCCAAATTGGCAAGGTTCTCAAAGGCGGGAATGTTGGCCGCAAACAGCACACGATGTGCCATAAAGTCTGTTGACTGTCCATAGTCAATACTTGGGGTGTCCAAGCCTATTGATTTGACTTTCTTTTCTACTGCCCAATTTGCTCCATCTTCTGACAACCCAGGAAAGTGCAGTTGTGGTACAGCCTCATCTCCCCTCATATCTGTTCCCAGATACTTCTTTGCATCAGGCCAAAACTTCCCAAACCCTGTATGCATCAGGATGATTTTACCTGAGGGATCAATTTTCTTAAGGTCAAACCACTGTTGAAGGTCCTTGGCTGTAATCAGGTAATCCGCATTTCCATTGACTATAGAAGCAAGGTCCACGACCACTCCTTCTCCTGTCAGCGTTTTAAGCGGCACCTGATCAACTTCCTGCTTACCTTCAGCAAAATGCACAGGCGCATCCATATGCGTACCGCCATGCTCTGCTGTACAAAACTGGTAGGCTGAATAGTAATAACCCTTATCGGTCTGTCCCTCAAACACTGTATCCATTTTGAATACAGGCGAGGTAGGCCAATAAAGGGTTGTACTGTCATAACTGTGAGAAAGGTCCACCCAGTTGGATGGGAAAGAAAGTTCACCCTTTTGCTGACATCCCATCAGCAAAAGAAAGGAACAAATAACATGTAGAAGAGCAGCAGCTTTATTCATATGTATTGAGTTAGTCAGTAACAATTGACTAAAACTACAAAAAAATAGCATGCTGCCTTAAAAAAGTCCCACCTGTTAGACGTTCAGATCAACATCTTCACAGAAGGGATAAAGCATCTCAGTATTACCTGCCTCTCTGATGGCAACGATAGTTTCCGCATCCCTGTCATAGAGCACCTCAATAAATAAGTCTACCCATAGGAACAGTTGCCTGTAATAAAACTCGTCATCAGAGTCAGCAATAAATTCCGCCCTTTCAAAAACAATCTGATGTTTCGTCTTGAAGGGAATTAAGTTGAAACTCATATCAGTTAGCTAAAATTGATGATGGATCTAGTTTATATTTGCTTTATTATATTTTAGCAAGAAAAAATACAATAAGTATCTGAAACAGAGGACAAACCTACAAATAATATTTGAGTGTTTTCTTTGTTGCCAGCTAAAATATTTCGCTTTCCATCATCAATTTTTTTTTATCAAACTAACACAATATTTCCCACTCAACGAATAGTGCAATTTCCATTATAACTGTATTAATGTTGCTCCATCGTCAGTCACTTTTAAAACAGCATTCCCACCGCATATCACTGGCCAGTTCGGATAATCGTGTCCAATATCAAATCCATAGCCCACAGGATAATCATATTCCGAAAGCTTCTCTTCAATTATTTCCAAAGCCGACATCGGAAACTCATTTCCTTCATTAGTTTTCATGTCTGTCAACTGACCGATCACCAAACCTCTCAGTTTTTCCAGCTTTCCACTTCTCTTCATCTGAACCAACATACGATCAAAGTTGTAGAGGTACTCCCCTATTTCTTCTATAAAAAGAATCTTATCTGTATAATCCAGATCTGCAGGTGTACCGATTTGGGAAGCCAGCAATGCTAAATTACCACCGATGATACTTCCTTCTGCTTCTCCCTTGCGGTTGAACTGATGTGCAGGAGCTGTAATAACAGGTGGCTTCTCCCCGAATAGCACTTGCCTGAGTGATTCACCTGATGACGCTGCATGAGGTAGGCTATAATGAATTACCATACTACCGTGTATGCTCTGATAGCCCAGCTTATAGAGCTGCATATGCATCGTGGTAATATCAGAGTAACCTACAAGCCATTTGGGAGATTGCTCGAAGGTAGTCCAGTCCAGTGCATCCACTATTCGGGTAGTGCCATAGCCTCCCCTTGAGCAAATAATGGCTTTGATACTGGTATCATCCAATGCTAGTTGTAAGTCAGCAATCCTCTCTTCGTCTTTGCCTGCCAATGACCCATAATTGTTTAGCGTGTTTTGGGCTAGTATAACCTCTAGACCCCATCCTTTAAGGATCCCGATTCCTTCATTGACACTTTTATGGTTTGGAGCACCAGCAGGTGACAATACCATTACTTTATCGCCAGCTTTTAGATAGTCAGGTTTTTTATACATAGTTCTTTTGGTTACAGTTTCTCAATGAGCTTTCATAATAAAATATAGAAACAAAAAAACCAGCCTATATAGGCTGGTTTTCATTATATCATAGAGTCCATTACTGCTTGCCACCAAGCTTCTGGATAACTTTGCCAGTGATATCATCAGCACCATCGCTATATAGCAGCATTTGAGAAGGAATTACGTATTGGTAACCCATTTCTTTCGCTACATCCTCGATACCTTTCATTGCTTTATCTTGCAAAGGCATCAAAGCATCTTGCTGTCTTTTAGAGAAGTTTACTTGTGAAGTCTGCTGGAACTCCTGCAGGTTTTTCTGAAGTAACTCAATCTCCTGAGCCTTTTGTCTTACGATTTCAGGCAACCAGTTTGGTTGGTTCTTTTGGAAGTCAGCATATTTCGCCTCAAGGTCTTTCTGTTGAGTTTGCATTGAAGTAACCAATTGTTTTTGGTAGCTCTCCAACTCTTTCATCTTAGTCTCAAACTCAGGAAGCGCTTGTACTACACTGTCAATATCAGCGTAAGCAAATGGTTTACCTTGAGCGTAAGTGTTATTTACTCCGCTGAACAGCACTGTAGCAAACAGGCCGATGAAGAATGCGATAAAAAATTTAGTTTTCATTTTATTGTTCTGTTATTGTGTCCTTAAATCAATTTTGAATGGTTGCGATTACTTCATCGCTTTCACTTTCTCAATCACTTTTCCTGTGATGTCAGCACCACCTCCACTAAAGATAAATGTGCTCTTAGGCATCACAACATTGTATCCTTCTGCTTTGGCTACTTCCTCAATCCCTTTAGTAATCTTATCAACCAATGGCTGCATCAGTTCTTGATTCTTCTTGGCAACGCCTTGCTGTGCTCTCTGCTGCAACTCGATCACTTCATTTTGCATAGTTTGCAACTCTTCCTGTTTCTCTTGCTGCTCTTGAGGAGACATGCTGTTCTGATTTTGCAGAAGGAACTGGTACTTCTGTTGCATAGCTTGTTGCTTGCTGTCTATCTGTGTCTTAAACTGTTTTGCATAAGACTCAATAATCTTTTGCTGTGTTTTGAACTGAGGTAAAGCTCTCATGATGCTATCCTCTATCACATATGCTACTTTCTGTGTTTGAGCCTGAGCGGCAGTAGTGGTAAACCCAATTGCCAACAGTGCTAGTAGGCTAAAAATAAGCTTTTTCATTAGTCTTGTATTTTCAATATTATCGCTCAATAAAATCCAAATTTACGAAATAATCACCCTGCATTATGCTATACAAGTGAATTTATCGTCATTGTTTTAATAACACATTGGTAATCACTCTCAAATTGTAACTACCCTTTATTTCTTTGGCGTATCGGACGGGTCTCCTAAGCCAAGTTCTTCCAAAACAAAATCCGTGTAATTGTGTCTTGGGTCTGAGTAAATCATCGTCAGATCACTCGCTTTGTCAAAAAGAAACTGTAGACGTTTCGATTTTGCTACTTTGGTGGCAGCCTTTGCTATCTTATCCTGAATAGGTTTGATCATTTCCTTTCGTTTGATAAACAGAAGCCCTTCATAGCCGAAGTGGTTAGCCTGGTAGCGTCTTATTTCTTCTCTCTTCCCTCTGATTTCCTTTTGCCTTTCCTCTTTCATGTCTTGGGTCAGCAAAAGCTCTTCTGTTTTGTAGCCAATTTCGAGGTCTTCAACCTCGTCTCTCATCTTTTTCAAATCCCTCGTCCACTCATCAGAGAGTTTTCTCAAATTATCCTCTGCCTCTTTGTACTCTGGCATCTGTTCAATGATAACCTGTGAGTCGATATAACCGAACCGCTGAGCTTGGGCTGTTAGGGCGGCTGCCAGCGCGATCAGTAACAGTACTGCCTTTCTCATTTTATTTTAGAGTTTAGTAGTTAGGTCAAAAATGTTAGCCTAGTGCAAGTGTCGTTATTTTGAGAAGACTAAGTAAGGCATTTCTCAAAATATGACAAACACTGGCCTATTTTAGCTATTATTTTATACATACTTAACATTTTGAGTACAAATTTACCTCCAATCGGAAGTCATCTCCCAAAATGCAGATATTACAAAATGCCTATTACTCAAAACCCGAAGAAGTGTAATACTCCTTCGGGTTTTTGCTTAAAATATTGTCATGTATCTTATCTGATCTGCTGTCCGATCGTGAAGTGGAACTGGCTACCGCCTGCATTAGGGCTACCCACCACATCATCAAATCCATATGCCCAGTCAATACCTAGCATACCAAATGCCGGCATAAAGATTCTGGCACCTAAACCAGCTGATCTCTTAAGGTCAAATGGGTTGAACTCATCAAACGTCCCCCAGTTGTTACCTCCTTCAGCAAAACCTAATAAATAGATTGTTGCCGCAGGGTTCAAGGAAACAGGATAGCGAAGTTCCATCACATACTTGTTGTAAACTACACCACCAGAACCCGGCTGAGGACTACCGTTAATGACCTCATAAGGTACAATCGAGTTGTTTTCATAACCTCTCAAACCAATGTTCTCTGTACCTAAAAGGTAACTGTTAGAGGTCAGACCGTCACCACCCAAGATAAATCTCTCAAATGGTCCCAAACCTTTGTCCTTATTATAAGAAGCAATAAAGCCCATGTGAATCCTTGTTGCCAATACCAGTTTTTCTCCTACGATAGTTTGATACCAAGCATTATCAAACATGTATTTATGATACTCTACCCACTTGTATCTATCATCCGTTGAAACATCCTCCGCTGAAAAGTCCTTGTTGGAAAGCAAAGAGTATGGAGGTGTTAACGCTACTTGTAACGATACTGATGAACCACTTCTTGGGTAAGTAGGGTTGTCAACACTACTTCGTGCAATTGTTGTATTGAATGTAAAGCTATATGAGTTACCAGTTGGGTAATCCAAGAAACCTGTCGTATAGAAGTTATCCAAACGGTAGTTCTGGAAGTTAATTGAGTTGTTCATGATAAAGTAATCATCAGGCCATTTCAATCTTCTACCCAAACCAACGGATGCAGAGTGGATACCCATTGACCCTGTAAAGTTATTAGGGCTATAAATACTCGATCCTTGACGCTGTTTTGAGAAGCTGTAGCTCACCGTCAATGAGTTTGGCTTACGACCGCCCAACCAAGGCTCTGTAAAGCTGACCGAGTAAGTCTGGAACTGTCTACCGTTCGCCTGTACACGAAGTGAAAGACGTTGTCCATCACCTGAAGGCAGAGGCTTCCAAGTACTCATGTCAGGAATGTTCTTCAATGAGAAGTTATTGAAGACCAGACCAAGTGTACCTACGAATCCGTAGTAACCACCCCAACCACCAGAGAGTTCAATCTGGTCATTTGGTTTTTCCACCAAGTCATACTGAATATCCACGGTACCCTTCGCCATATTTGGCACTGGGTTGATTCCGATCTGCTCAGGGTCAAAGTAACCTAATGTTGCCAACTCTCGTTGTGTACGGATCAAGTCTGCACGGCTAAATTTCTCACCTGGTGTCGTACGGATCTCACGCATAATTACGTGGTCACTCGTCTTGGTATTACCATTGATGATAATATTATCAATATATGCCTGCTCTCCTTCGTATACTCTCATTTCAATATCAATGGAATCGCCTTCCACCAACACTTCAACTGGCGTAATATTAAAGAACAGGTAACCATCATTCATATAAAGAGCTGAGATATCTGTACCGTTCGGGTTAAACGTCAGACGCTTGTTCAATTCATCAGGGTTGTAAACATCTCCCTTCTTAATTGCCAACACTCTACCCAACTGCTCATTGGTATATTTATAGTTACCAGTCCAAGTGATATCTCTATAGAAGAATTTCTGACCTTCCTCAATATCCATTTCGATGTTTACCAATTTTTCATTGACATCGTAAACGGAATCCCTAACGATCTCCGCGTTTCTGTAACCTTGTTCGTTATAGTAACTGATTACACTTTTCTTATCGTTATCGTATTCTTCTGCAATGAATTTAGAAGGAGTGAAAATTCTGCCGAAACGTTTCTCCTTCGTCTTCTTCATTTTACGAAGCACTTTTTTCTCGCTTAACTCCTCAACACCAGTCAGCTCAATATCATTGATCTTTACTTTCTCATTCTTGTTCACTTCAATTCTAAGTTGAACAGCATTTGAAAGTACAGGATCTTGTTCCTTAACGATTTTTACGTCAGTATTTTTAAAGCCTTTTTCTGCGTAATGCTTCTTGATAATGTTTGTTGTGTTCTTCAACATCGCATCAGTTACGATACGTCCTTTCACCAAAGAAACTTTATCACTTAATGTCGAAGCCTGTCCCTTCTTGATTCCTTCAAAATAGTATCTCGAAAGCTTAGGACGTTCTTTCAGCTCAATTTCCAGATAAACATCATTGCCAGTGATTTCAGATACATTGATCTTTACATCACCAACAATACCGAGCCTCCAAAGCTTCTTAATTGCCTTGGTAATATCATCACCCGGAATCATGATTTTCTCTCCTACCTTCAAGCCGGAGATGTTGATAAGCGCATTTTTGTCGTTGAAGTTTGCCCCAACTACATTGATGCCAGCAATATTGTACTCAATAGGTGTACTGTAGTCTATATTGTACTTATTTGTTTGCGTACTGTAGTTTGTTCCAAACTGCGCAAAAGCTGAAAAAGAAGTCCCTAACACTAGCGTACTTATCAACGCTATCAGCTGTGTGGAGACTTTTAAATGCGGAAAATTCATGCGTTTATCTGCTGTTAACTTTTCACATACAGTCCTGTAAGCTTCCTAAAACCAGCAAGGTATAGGCTGTTACAAGTTTCTTAAATTCATACGTTTGTTGAAGACCTCTAGCAATTTAGACAGGCTACAAACTTCACATCATCTATTTTACCAGTTGCTCACTGGTCTTCCCGAAGCGTCTTTCTCTCAATTGGTAACTCAGCAAGGCTTCATAGAGGGTTTCCTTCCTGAAGTCCGGCCAAAGTGTTTCCGTAAAAAAGAGCTCTGTATAAGCCAATTGCCACAACAGGAAATTACTAATTCTAAGTTCTCCACTGGTTCTAATAAGCAACTCAGGGTCTGGAATTCCAGTCGTATTCAAGTGTTGAGCTACTAGTTCTGAAGTGATCATTTCAGGGTCAAGGACACCATCTTTGACATCCTGACACAGTGCTTTTACAGCCTGTGTAATATCCCATCTACCACTGTAGCTAAGTGCCAACACTAGAGTCATTCCTGTATTGCTTGAGGTGATTTCCATTGCCTCTTGAAGTTCTTTCTGACATTCACCAGGTAACATCTCAAGGTTGCCAATGGCCGCAAGCTTTACATTGTTTTTGATCAGGGTTTCAGTTTCCTTGCGAATTGTTTTGATCAGCAGCTGCATCAGTGCAGTCACCTCCAATTTGGGCCTATTCCAGTTTTCAGTGGAAAAAGCATACAAAGTAAGGTATTCAACTCCTAATTCAGCAGCGCCTTCGGTCACTTCTCTGACTGCTTTGATCGCATTTTTATGTCCAAACACACGCGCTGCACCCTTCTGCTTTGCCCATCTTCCGTTGCCGTCCATTATCACAGCGATATGTCTCGGAATGTTAGTCAGATCAAGCTTCTCTTTCATTTATTCTCTTAATATTTTTTAAGTCAATCCTACAGGCTTCCTATTTCAGAAACACGAACCGCTTTTCACGGTATGACAGTTAATCTGTCTTCTGTTAACAATCTGCGAAAATACTGATATTATATTATGATAACAAAATCAGTTCGGGGATTGAGAAAATGAAAAAGCTTAACTGCTTGAGCAGTGTCCTAAAATATAACTCTGTAAACGGACGGTCAAATCACAAAATTTCATAGCAGGTTCTTCGCTCATTTTTCAATTGGTCGAAAACTATCCTCATCAATTGTCTGCAAAATATAAAAATGGATTTGTGTAGAATTGCTTTTTAATACGTATATAATTTTTTTAAGAACATTTAACTACATTTTGTAGATTTACTACCTCTTTCTTCTACCCAAAGAAAGTTTTACGATAGAACAACCTTTACCAAAACGCTCCTAAAAAGGAGTGCACTGTACACACTACCCAAAAAGAATAAAACACAATGCTGACAACGTTACTTTCAAAAGTTGTAAAAAACATAGACAGAATTAACCTCACCATAGGTCGATCAGTTTCATGGCTTACCACTATACTAGTTATTCTAATCTGTATTGATGTAGCTGCCCGCCACTTGTTCAAACAAGCCAGCGCTGCCCTACCAGAATTGGAATGGCATGTCTTTTCCCTAATTTTTCTATTGGGTGCTGGATACACCTTACAAAAAGACAGGCATGTCAGGGTTGATGTCTTTTATGCTCGATTTTCTCAAAAAGCCAAAGCATGGGTCAATTTATTGGGCAGCATACTACTTTTGTTACCTTTCTGCCTTTTAGTAATGGATGCCAGTATTCCATATATAAAAATGGCATATCTAATCAATGAAGGTTCTACTGACCCTGGAGGCCTTCCTGCCAGGTTCCTGATTAAAGGGAGCATCTTTGTAGGCTTTTTCCTGCTCCTTCTTCAAGGGGTATCACTATTTTGCTCATCTCTACTTTGCATTCTTGACGAAAAGCGATGTGCTTAACCCATTTCTGAACTGAACAAACCACTCAAACTGACAAACATGATTGCGCTACTACTGTTCATCACCTTATTTATACTTCTTCTGCTAGGGTTCCCTGTAGCCTTTACCTTAGCGGGGGTTTCTCTTATTTTTGGCTATTTCGTTTTCGGTACCGACTTATTCTACCTGCTGCCTTTGAGGATATTTGGTACCATGAGTAATCAGATACTCTTGGCTGTACCCCTATTTGTATATATGGGTGTGATGCTAGAAAAGTCTGGCATAGCAGAAAGGCTATTACATACCATGTCTTTATTGATGGGTAGGATAAAAGGTGGATTGGCTGTAGCAGTCATTCTGGTGGGGGCTATGCTTGCAGCTTCTACAGGAATAGTTGGGGCGACAGTGGTTACGATGGGTTTACTAAGCTTGCCTGCCATGCTTAAACGTGGCTACAAGCCAGAGTTGGCAACGGGAGTAATCGCTTCTTCAGGAACACTCGGGCAAATTATACCTCCTAGTATTGTCCTTATCCTGTTAGGCAGTGTCATGAATATCTCTGTGGGAGACCTCTTTTTAGCTGCTATCGTCCCAGGTGTTATCTTGGTCATACTATATACTGCATTTGCGATTGGAACTGCCATTGTAAACCCTTCATATGCACCACCTGTTCCTCCTGAAGAACTGCAAGAGTTTAGAGAAGGCAAAATGTTGGGTAAACTGATCAGAACTTTCATTCTCCCATTCCTTTTGGTGCTAGCCGTCTTGGGATCCATCTTTACGGGAATTGCCTCTCCAACTGAAGCCGCAGGAGTTGGTGCTTTGGTTGCGACTATTCTAACTGCCATTGAAAAGAAGCTCACATTACAGGTAGTGAAAGGCGTTATGCAGGAAACTACACACTTAACCAGCATGGTCTTTATCATATTGGTTGGAGCAACTGCCTTTGGTCTTGTTTTCAGGGGAGTTGGCGGTGATACTATCTTAATTCAGTTAATCGAACAAGCAAACCTTTCCCCTTACAGTTTTTTAGCAGTGGTAATGATAGGTATATTTATCGCAGGCTTTTTTATAGACTTCATTGAGATCATCTTTATTTTCTTACCTGTGGTTACGCCCGTATTTGTTGCCTATGACATGAACCTTCTTTGGATTGCAATCCTTGTTTCCCTTAATCTGCAAACTTCATTTCTGACACCACCTTTTGGTTTCTCACTTTTTTACCTAAAAGGCGTTGCTCCTGACAGTATAACCACTGGACATTTATACCGAGGTATCATCCCTTTTATTCTTAACTCAAGTTGCACTTTATAAATCAGGTTACCATGGAAGGTGTTGTTTAGGATGAAGAGCACCAAACACACCTGTCCAATGGCAACCATCAATGAAAATACCGTATGCATCTACTGTTTTGTAGATGATTACCTGAAAGCAACTAAGCTCAAAGAGCCTAGACAGCGTCGGATGTCCGACAGCCAGATCATTACCTCGGCCCTGCTGGCATGTGCCCATTTCGGTGGCAACATGGTACAATCTCTGGAGTACCTGAAAGCGCATCATGGCTTTAAGCCCATTGATAAGTCCGGGTTCAATCGCAGGCTTCACGGTTTGTTTGAGACGATCTTATTTATCTTCTCGGCATTGGGCAAAACCCTGATGGAGCTCAACACTAGCGGGGATTACCTCATAGACAGTTTTCCTGTAGCTGTCTGCCGGAATATCCGTATCCCCCGATGCAGAATCCTGCGAGGTGAACCCTACAGAGGCTATAATTCCTCCAAGAGGGAGTACTTCTATGGATTCAAGGTGATGTTAATTACCACATCTTCGGGCATTCCTGTCCAGTATTTTCTTATGGCGGGTTCAGTCCATGATATAACGGGGTTTCAATCCATGAACCTTGAAATTCCGGAAGGAAGTTCCCTGTATGGGGATGCCGCCTTCACCGATTACGATCTGGAAGACCTTTATGCCGAATGCGAAAACATTCGCATTTTGGCCGACCGGAAATCGAATGCAAAACGAAAGGATGAGCCTTGGCAAGCCTTTATCAAGAAGGTCTTGAGGAAGAGGGTGGAAACCACATTCAGTGGTATTACAGCCAAGTTCCCTAAGCATATTCATGCTGTCACGCCACAGGGTTTCATCATTAAAATTTTCTTATTCATTTTTGCCTATACAATCGAAAATGTCGCTTGGTAGGAAAATCAAACGCAACTTGAATTATTCTTATTCAATTGGGGCTATTACTAGCGATTATATTCTTTCCTGAGCTTGTTACATGGCTTCCTTCTCTTGGAAAATAAAGACCCTAAAAGCCCCCATACTACAAGAGCAGTATGGGGGCTTTTCAATTATAACTTATACGATACCTTATAGGTTATGAATTTTCTTCAAGACCTCATAGTTCGCTTCGATGATCTTGTCGATGTCTTCATCACTCAAAGCTGTAGACAAGAAAAGGCTTTCAAACTGAGATGGACCTAAGTAGATACCTTTCTCCAACATTCCGTGGAAGTACTTACCGAACAAGGCTGTATCAGATTTCTTTGCATCCTCAAAGTTGTTCACTTCGCTATCTGTAAAGAACAAAGTAATCATTGACCCTACACTGTTGATCGTGTAATTCAAGCCTAGTTTTTCTAGTCCCTCTTCAAACCCTTTTCTAATACGCTTACCTGTTTCTTCCAGTTTTTGGTAAACTTCAGGTTGCGTATTCAGGATATTCAACATTGTAAGTCCTGCTGCCATCGAAATTGGATTTCCAGACAATGTACCTGCTTGGTAAACTGGTCCTTCAGGAGACACATACTCCATAATTTCCTTCTTACCGCCATAAGCACCTACTGGCATACCACCACCGATAATTTTACCTAAAGTGGACATATCAGGAGTTACGCCAAAATACTCTTGTGCTCCACCTTTTGACAGACGGAACCCTGTCATCACCTCATCAAATATCAGGACAACACCATGTTTGTCACATAGGTCACGCAACCCTTGCAGATAGCCTTCTTTAGGCAATACACAGCCCATATTACCTGCTACAGGTTCAACTATAATCGCTGCAACTTCATTAGGGTTCGCATCAAGTAACTTTTCAATGGCTTCCAGATCATTATAAGGAGCCAACAATGTATCCTGAGCGGTACCTGGTGTTACACCTGGGCTATCAGGAGCACCCATTGTAACTGCTCCACTACCTGCTGCAATCAGGAAAGAATCTCCATGACCATGATAACAACCTTCAATCTTGATAAATTTATTGCGACCTGTATAGCCTCTTGCTACACGGATAGCTGACATAGTAGCCTCTGTTCCCGAGTTCACCATTCTGACCTTTTCAATGGAAGGAACCATTGAAACAATCAGTTCAGCAATTTCAATCTCACGGGAAGTTGGAGCACCAAACGACAAAGAGTTCCCAATAGCATCTCTAACAGCTGCCTCGATTTCTGGATGGGCATGTCCCAAAATCATTGGGCCCCATGAGTTAATCAGTTCAACATAACTGTTTCCATCCTCATCGTATACATATGCACCTTTTGCTTTTTTGATAAAAAGCGGTGTACCTCCTACTGACTTGAAAGCTCTTACTGGAGAGTTCACACCACCCGGAATAGAATGCTGAGCTCTCTCGAAAAGTGATTTGCTGTTATCTGTATTCAAAGTATTGATCATTTATGGTTACACAAGTATGGCAGGAATAGGATTTTACCTAAGTGCAGGACCCTATTCAGACAAGTCTACCTCCTGTATGGAATAAGGCAAAAATACAAAAAGTTATAGGCAAATATATAATTGAGAATAAAAGTATGGGAAACATTAAGTTTTGTTACACGTAGCACTTATTGGGCTTCATGTGCTAAGTGAGTTTAAGCAGGCAAAAAATCATTGTCAGTAAAAAGTGAAAGCATTCTGTTTTCTTAAGAAAAATGACAAAACAAAAACGCTAAACTGTAATTGATAAGTAAGAGATTAATTAAAAACAGAAAGGTCTCATATCTTGTTCTTCATACGTTGCCGAGAAGTAAAAAATACATACTAATATTTTAATAAAATATAGAACTATTTCGTAACAATGCGTATAAAAAGCATAATAGCGTATAAATAAAAAAAGAAACCTCTGAATTTCAGAGGTCCCTTTCCACTTTAATAAACTAAACTAACAAACAAACTTCATACTGAAGATAACATAAAAATTTAAAAGAAGTTCTGTTTTCATGGAAAAATCTGAAAAAACTGAAAAAAAAATCGAGAAGGCATATATGCGATATGTCCTGACCCATAACCACCCTCCTGCATCTGTCTTTTTGTTTATGGATGATATGCAGGAAGAGGAAGTTACATTCTATCAGCACTACGCTTCTTTCAGAGCTATTGAGCAGGAAATATGGGGCAGAATCATCGAAGACACCTTGGAAAAGGTCAAAAACGAGGAAATCTATGAGCAATATTCAACTCGTGAAAAGTTATTGTCATTCTACTTTACACTGATCGAAGAACTGAAGAAACAACGAAGCTTTGTGGTGTACTCTCTTAAGAAAGGAGCAGACAGGTCTTTCAGAACTCCGGAGACATTAAAGGTGTTTAAAGAAAAGTTCATGTCTTTTGCTAATGAACTATCAGGACTGGGCATTACGTCCGGCGAATTGGTAGACAGGCCTTTTATTGGAGACCGCTACCCTGAAGCCATGTGGGTACAATTACTCTTTGTCCTGAAATTTTGGATTGAAGATGATTCCAAAGAATTTGAACAGACTGATACTGCTATCGAAAAGGCTGTTCACTTATCTTTTGACCTTATCAGCAACAATGTCTTTGATTCAGCAGTTGACTTTGTCAAATTCCTTATACAGAAAAAATAATCGGTTGTAAGTTCATTACAACCTTACCCATACCACTATGAGCGAAAAGAATAAAGCCCAAAATAGCATTCCCGCATCCAAGGTTCAGCGAGCTTCACGGTTTATGCAAACTGGTGTAAAGGTGGGGGCCAATTATGTAAAACATTACGCCAAGAAGCTAGTCGACCCCAATACGGATCGTGAAGAGTTGCATCAGGATAATGCCCGAGACATCTATGATGCACTCAGTGAACTGAAAGGCAGTGCTCTCAAGGTAGCACAAATGATGAGTATGGATAAAAACATGCTTCCTACTGCTTACTCTGATAAGTTTAGGATGGCACAATACTCCGCACCACCGCTTTCTTATCCTCTTGTGGTTAAGACTTTCCGGAAGCACTTTGACAAGTCCCCTACTGATATCTTTGATTCTTTCACTACGGAGGCGGTCAACGCAGCATCTATCGGGCAAGTACATAAGGCTGAAAAAGACGGGAAAACATTGGCTGTAAAAGTACAGTATCCTGGCGTAGCTGAAAGTGTCAGTGCAGACCTTAAGATGGTCAAGCCATTTGCTGTAAAAATCGCTGGACTTAATGAGAAAGAGGTAGACCTGTATATGGAAGAGGTTGAAAGCATGCTTTTGGATGAAACACGTTATGATTTAGAGCTGAAACGCTCCATCAGCCTAACACAAGCATGTGCCCACATTCCTAATATTAGGTTTCCGAAATATTATCCTGAATACTCCTCTACAAAGATTCTTACCATGGATTGGTTAGAGGGCACACACCTTGATAAGTTCCTTCAGACCAATCCTTCACAGGAAATCAGAAACAAGGTAGGTCAAGCTTTGTGGGACTTCTATGACTTCCAGATCCATGAACTGAGGGAAGTACATGCAGATCCTCATCCAGGCAACTTTATCATGGGAGCTGATGGTGTATTGGGAATCATTGATTTTGGCTGTGTCAAAGTTCTTCCCGAAGACTTTTATCAGCAATACTTTGTATTGATGGACCCAACCCTTCGAGAGGACAGACAGAAAATGCTGGAGACTTTCTACACTCTGCGATTCATTCATCCTGATGACTCTGATGAAGACAAGCAACTATTGGAAGATACTTTCAAGCAGATGATCCAATTGCTGGGTAGACCTTTTCATAAGGACTCGTTTGATTTTGGTCAGGATGAATATTTTGAAGAGATATTTGCTTTTGGTGAAAAGTCATCCCGCATCAAACCATTGAAGGAAGCCAAAAAACCAAGAGGTGTCAAACATGGTCTTTACCTGAACAGAACCTATTTTGGTTTGTATTCAATCCTCAATCAGTTGAAAGCGAATATTTGCACCAAATCTGCATACTTCAGCGAAAAAGCCTGATAAACAAAAAAGGCTTCTGTAATACTGTTACAGAAGCCTTTCTTTTTACTTCATCTTCCCTCTCTTTATCAAATATGGCAAGAGAATCTGATCTATATTCTTTCTGCAGTCAGCCTCAATAAAGTCAATCTTGAACTGCCCACACTTTACTTTGATATCATAGAACTTCTCCTGAATAATGTTTTGGTAATACTCCCGAACCTGTGCAGGTTGTGCCTTCTCTTCCTGACCCGTTTCAACATCTACAAAAATGGTTGGTCGCTCAGGAAAGTCAAAATCCAATTCTGTCTCGCTATCCATCACATGAAATAGCAGCACTTCATGGTTATTATGCTTCAAGTGCTGTAATGCGGCAAACATCTCATCATGGTTATCATTATTCTCCATCATGTCACTGAAAATAATCACCAACGAACGTTTATGAATCTGATCTGCCACCTGATGAATTACTTCTGCCACATGTGATTTTTTCTGTTTCTTAGGCTGAGATTCCAATAGCTGGTTCAGTGTCAGGTACAGGTTATGCAAATGCTTTGGCGTAGACCTTACCTGAGTTAACATTTCGATCTCATCAGAAAATGTACAAAGCCCAACTGCATCTCTTTGCTTCTGCAACATATAAGCCATTGCCGCTGCCGCTACTGCACTGAAGTTAATCTTACCGTAGTCTTCCATCGGATAATACATCGAAGATGATGTATCCAACAAAATCATGGCACGGAGATTTGTCTCTTCCTCATACTTCTTAGTATACAGCCTATCGGTACGTGCATAAACCTTCCAATCAATATGTTTGGTACTTTCCCCCAAGTTATACAAGCTGTGCTCTGCAAACTCTACAGAAAAGCCATGATAAGGAGACTTATGCAATCCTGTAATAAAACCTTCCACCATCTGTCGAGCAAGCAGTTCAAGGTTTCCGTATTCTTTTATCTTATTAAAGTCCATGTATGATTGGTTATAAGGGTTATTCAGCCGATTTGAAAAACAGTTTACCAGTCAATGTTTACAGCTATCGCGTTCACCATTTCCTTCAATTCAGAAATTATAAATGTTTTTTCAAAAAAGCGCCTTTATATCCTTTCTTTTTCACTGTGCGGATTTCCTTTCGTGCTTGACTTTTAGAAAAAGCCCCGTACAATACACGATAGCACTTCTTCCCATTCAACCAGCCTGATTGGATATAAATATCATCCAGCCCTAACTTAATAGCTCTCTTACCTTCCTTGGCCGCACTTTCAGAGTTGGTGTAAGATGCGATCTGTACACCATAATCTGCCACTACCTTTTTGGAAGTTCCCCAAACACTATAGGTGCCAACACTTCTGATTGGAGATTTCTTATCATTTTCAGCTACTACAGTAGTTTCAGTACCTGTAGTACCTCCACTTCCTTTCATACTGATTATTTCAATTTTGACATTTCCGATTCCTGCTTTAATCATGTCAATTTTAGCAGCAGCCCCTTTTGACAGGTCCAGAATCCTATTGCTCTTGAAAGGCCCCCTATCGTTTACTTTCACTGTAATCCACTTACCATTACCCAAATTGGTCACTTTCAATATAGTCCCGAAAGGAAGTTTTCGGTGTGCACAAGTATTGGCATACATATTATATTTTTCTCCACTTGCCGTTAGTCTGCCATGAAACTTCTCCGCATAATATGAAGCCTTCCCCTTTTCAGTGTACCCCACCTTATATTTCTGTCCTACTGCCCAATTGGTCACCAGCAGCATCCCCAATATCAATACTTTTGTAAAGCCAAACACTCTACAAACAGCTCTCAGTTTCATAAGCTTGTTAATTTAGTTATTATATAAGCAGCCTTTCCAAACACCATACCGCCTATTATTAAAAAGTGAACAAACAGTGAATCAATCACTTAAAAAAATATAAAGATTCTAAACACTACTGATAATGTCGCTTTACAAAAGCGCCAATTTCGTTGCAATTTAAAAACTCCTTAAGGTTTATAGCTTGGTCTGTATTTTCAAAAGCACCCAAAAGCACCCTGTAAACCTTTTGACCATTAGCCCAACCTGTTTGAATAAAAATATCTCTAAAGAGCATCTCATTGAATTTACTTGCGGTGTTAAGCGCACAGCTTATATCAGTACAGGCGTCGATTTGCAAACCATATCCCTTTGCAATAACCTTATCTCCTTTTAGATTATAGGTTCCAACTTCTACAAACCTCATCGTATAAGCTTCATCAAATACAATGGCATGATCACTATCCGGCAAGTCAACATCAGAGGCCACTTCCGTACTTTGGTTTTCTGAAGGGGTTAGAGATACAATTTCAATCGCTACATTGGCTGTTCCAGTCCCTAGTATCTCAAGCTTTTCGGCAGCCTTGTAAGTCAGGTCGATAATTCGGGAGTCCGTATACGCACGATCGTTAACCCTTACCAAAATTTCTCTCCCATTATCAATATTTCTCACTTTCACCATACAATTGAAAGCTATATACTTATGAGCAGCTGTCATAGCATACATATCGTATGGTTCGCCACTTGCTGTAATGGCTCCATTTCTGTCTCCCGGATAAAAAGATGCTTTACCTGTCTCTTTGTATCCCACCTTTCTGATTACTTGTGCACTCAGCAACTGAATGCTTAGCATACAGCAAAGCACAAGCATCCCCCGAATCGTGTACATAAATCTATGGTTCATCTCTAGCTAATTCTTATTCTCCTAAAAAAACTCGCTCACTCCTCAAGTGACAATTTGGCTAATTGGTCTACTAAGCCTGCTTAAACACGGTCAAAAACAATGTCCAAAAAAATAAATTTTACATTTTCCAAAAATGCTTCTTAAATCTGTTATAGAAGCCATTTTCGCACACTTAAAAGTTGGTCAGAGCTACCTCAAAACTAATAAATTTTGCGATTATCAATATAATTATTAATCTTTCGGTATCGTTAGGCGGTTATGTACGCTGTTAAAAACCAATTTTCGATTTTTTTTTAAAGTGTTTTTTTATATTCTTAATTGTTATATTTTTATCCCTGTTGAATTAACCATTAAGGACTGTGGAAGAGAATAAAGGAAGAGAAGAGATCTACTCAAAAAGAGTACGCGCTGGTAAAAGAACGTACTTTTTTGATGTGAAAGCAACGCGCTCAAATGACTATTATCTCACGATTACTGAGAGTAAAAAGCGCTACAAAGACGAAGGCCATTATTATGAGAAACACAAGATTTTCCTTTACAAGGAAGACTTCAACAAGTTTGTGGAAGCACTAAACGAGTGTGTGGATCATGTTAAAGAAGAGCTTATGCCTGACTATGACTACGCCCGCATTGAGGACAATGACCTTGATGATGAATTAAGCTGGGAGTAGTATTACTCGCAAGAAATTATTCAAATAACCCTTGCCTTTGATAGGTGAGGGTTTTTGTCTTTGGAATAGATGCTACCCAAAACAGCCCCTAATTCCAATAAAGTAAACAGACTTCACCATAGATAACTATTGAGGCATTCCTCTTTTTCACTAAATTGAAAAGAGGAAATCGTGTTTTCAACTTGGTCAAAGAATTGCACACTTAAATCTCCACTTGGCTTACAGTGCAATTTACCATTGAGAACCAACACCCTTAAACCGACCCTACTAAAATTTTTCAACTGTGAACGAAAGAAAGTTCTTTTTCGACCGAAGAGTACTCAACTTTACGCTATGGAGTATCGGATTGATTGTCGTTGGATGGTATTTAAGAGATATTCTTGCCTACCTTCTGATCGCACTTGTACTTTCTGCCATACTGCGAACGCCAACCAACTATTTTGCTAATATTCAGTTTTTTGGATTGCGCATGCCCAGAGGGCTTTCCATTCTGATATCATTCCTACTGCTTTTTGGCATGATTGCACTGTTTGTGTACCTGTTTGCACCACTGGTATCAGAGCAGATTAAAGTGATCTCAAATATAGATTTCACAAACCTTCTCAGAAGTATTGAAGTCCCTCTTGCCTCATTTGAAAGGTTTATGATAGACAATCAACTTACGGTACAATCAGAGGGCTTCCTGAAAGACAGTATCTTCTCTAAAATCAGTGAATTACCTGAACGCATTCCAACTTTTATCAATAGTTTACTTCAGTTTACAGGTAATATTTTTGTGGGCTTAATTGCCGTGATGTTCATTACTTTCTTCTTCCTGTATGAACCTGGCAATTTCAAAAAATACTTTATTTCCCTCATCCCTAACAAGTATTTTGAGGTATCGATTTCAGCTGTCAGTAAAACTGAAAACCTGTTATCCAATTACCTTCTTGGCCTTTTTGTTCAAATGGTCAGTATTTTCTCCATTGCCTCACTAGGATTGTTAATTGCAGGTGTAGAGTATGCAGTCACGATCGCTGTATTTGCTGCCATAGCCAACCTTATTCCTTTTCTAGGTCCTCTTTTGGGAGGTGTATTTGGACTTTTTGTAGGACTTTCGACCAATGCGGGTCTATTAAATCCCGAAGACTACCTGATCCTGACGATCAAGATTGTATCTGTTTTTGCTGTAGTACAGCTAACGGATAACCTCTTCTTACAACCTATGATTTTCTCCAAAAGTGTGAAAACCCACCCACTTGTCATCTTCCTAGCTGTTTTTGTAGGGGCTGCTATTGCCAATATTCTTGGTATGATTCTCGCAATTCCAACTTTTACAATTATCCGTGTTATACTAGGAGAATTTTACAAAGGGTATAAACAATATCAGATCTTTAGGGATTAGCTTATTGCCCTAACCTAATGTTACATGATGTTTATGGTGAAAATACACCTTCTCAACAATGTTAGAGAAGGGTTTTCACATGTAATCCTATTGCTTTTATGGAAGCTTTTGCCTAGATTTTTGTTAGCAAACATTTACATATTTATCAACCTATAGCTTTTTCCAATTATCGTAATACAAATAAATATGTCTTAGCCATTTACTGTGTTTATAGACAAAATAATAAATGACAACACAACCTAAACCATTAAAACCTATGAATATTAACACTCTCTACCCAGTGATTTCCCCGTAAGTCCTTTTAACTGAAGTTTACATCGCAAGCTTCTCCACAAAGCCAACCCAACCACCTTTTTACTTAATTCTATGAATCTTTTGTACTGACTAATTTATTACTATGAAAAAAATACTTGTTATTGAAGATGAAAAAGGACTTCGTGACAGTATAGCTGAAATGCTTGAAATCACTGGCTATGACGTTGAAACTGCTGTGGATGGTGCTGATGGCATCACCAGAGCGACCACTCAAGTACCTGACTTAATCCTATGCGATGTCATGATGCCCAATGTAGATGGATATGATGTACTCAAATTCATCCGAAGTGACAAAACCCTACAAGCAACTCCATTTATTTTTCTGACAGCCAAGGTTGAAAGACAAGATATAAGAATCGGGATGAACCTCAGTGCAGATGACTATATCACAAAGCCTTTTGATTATGATGAGCTGATAGAAGCAATAGAGGTAAGACTTGAAAGAGTAAGCCACATCAGACAAGATTTAACCGAAATCATTGAAGAGGTCCATACTAATATGGAAAACCACAAAGGCATTATGGATCCTCAAACTTATGAAGAGATTAACAATTTGAGACAGATCCTTTCTACCAAGAATGAAGCACTGGACAAATACTGTTACATGAACTCACATAAACTGAGAGCGCCTCTATGCAGAATACTTGGATTGGTAGACTTGATTGAACGAAGTGGGGATAATAATAGGGAGTTACTCGATAAGCTCAAAGAGTCAGCTGATGATCTGGATGGAGTAACCAAAGAAATCAACCTAGTCTTATCAAATGCCATGTCTGAAAATGTCTGATAAAAAAATAAGCGCCATGCAATCACTGCATGGCGCTTTGTTTTTGGGTTACTATAGTTTTCTTTCTGTCTTAAAAGGACTTGGATGTAATCTCTTCTATCAAATCCTCTACCTCAATATCCGACATTTCTAGCTTAACACCAAGTACAAGTTTAAGTACTTCAACATTTTCATTACCTGCTACCAAATCTTCCTCTGATAGCTCTGGGAATCTGCATTTAAGCTCCCGCATGATTAGGGGCCATTTTCCTCTCAGAATTTTTGTCATGACCATTAAAGTGTTTATCGGTTAAGGTTAAAGAGCAAGTGTGTGTCTTGGTTCTTTATTTGTGTATTTTGGTTCTACTAATAACCGAATCTATTAATCACATGCTATATCTCAAAAACGCTAATTTTCACATGCTTTTACTATTTCAAAAACAATCAGCATAAAAAAATACCTCTAGTATTTATTTTAACTAGAGGTATTGTGTACACGACTTTTCACAGATGCATACTCTATAAAAAAACTAATTATTATGCTCATATCAGGATATATTTCACACCTGACCAGTTTACTACTATTTTATGTTTTTTTAACATTTAATTTCTAGATAACACCTTTTTCTGGATGTCTACCTCGCAATGGCCTGAAAAAAGACTTCAAAACTTCCATATCACGATCCATTTTGCCCGTTGTATATAGAGGCTTACCTATAAAAACCGTTTTTCGGCTAAAGTCCATTCCTAGTGGTACAATAGGTATATTGGCTTTAGTCGCTATATAATAAAAGCCTGTCTTCCACTTTGGGTTATAGTCACGGGTACCTTCAGGAGTAACAGCAATTGCAAACTCTTCATGCTGATTATACATATCTACTACCTGATCAACTAAACCGCCCTTTTGGACTCGATCTACAGGATGACCTCCCAAACTTTTCAATACCGAACCCACTGGCCAGTAAAACATTTCTTTCTTTACTAAAAAGTGCACTCTAAAACCTGCGATAATTCTGGTTGGGATTCCTACAAAAAAATCCAACATACTTGTGTGGGGTGCAACAACAATCAAGTACTTTTTTTCTTTCTTAGGCAAGTTCCCCTCTACTTTCCAACCTGCTTTCTTAAAAAGATAGACAAATAGTTTGTTCATAAGTTTATAGTTTGTCAAAAAACAGCCTTTACAATATCGATAACGCTGTTTTTAATTTAGTTAGGGACATATCAGGGACATGTCGTTTAATAGGTTACTTCTACTTGTGTTTTCAGTGTTGTAGAAATGAGCCTACCAAAAAAGGGATTTTGATGAGAAAAATCAACACTCTGCAACAATGATCTATCAATGAAACAAAAAAACCTCCCGATTATGGGAGGCTTTCTTGTCTTATATAGCGACCAGTGTCGTTCCACTTACATTCTTGACAGTAAAGGTACCGCCACTGTTTTTGATTACGGTAAAGTCATCGGCAACAACATCGCTGGTATCTGCTACCGTTATTTCCAAATCCCCTTCCGTAATGATATAGTTTGCATTGGAGTTCCCATCATCGTTATAGCGGGACACCCACTGACAACCTGACCAATCCAAGACACCACTCATGCCATTTCCCCTGTAGTTGAGTCTTCTCAGCTCTCCATTCACATTAAGCATGTTCCTTATTTTACCCTCTATATTGAAAAAGAAATTGTAACTCCTGAAGCCGAACTCGACATTGGCAAAATCATAATCAAAGTTATCAGGCATGGAGTCCATATTCCTGAACAGGATCTGAGACCTTACTGAGTAACTACCTGCCTTGAATGGTGTTACGCCAGTCACCAATGGCAACTCAAAAAGATAGAGGTACCCATTGCCAAACTCGTTATGTATCCTGACGTTTGACAGGTCCAGTACCCCTGTAAGGTTAGGCAAATAAGAAATCACAAAGTCACCTTTACCCAAGTTGGTAGTGTTAGAGAATAGCAAAGTATCACAAGCCATTTGCGAAAGGCTAAACTGAGGGTATCCAGTATCTGAAGGATCACTGATATCCACATCAAAATCAAGCCCACTAAAGTCAGCCGTACCAACTGTATTACCAATGGTTGCCAGTAATGGATTGTTGGATACAATACATACACCATTGTTGTTTTGGTACCCACCTGCATAGGTAGTTTGTATTGATTTCACCTTCTCCAGTAATGGGTGGTTGTTGATTCTCAGCTCTATAGTACGATCATCTGTGTAATTGATAGGCATATCAATCTCCTGCAATACATCATTGTCCCTTGCATAGAACCTTACCAGTGCTGTATCTGCAAATGAGATCCTTTCCAGTTTAGGATTGTACCATAACCTGAAATAGGCATTGCCCTGAAGTACAGATAACTTTGAGTCACTACCGTCTATCAGGCGTAAATTCGCATTATTGTTGGCTATAAACTGTCTTCCGCCATTTACCTCATCTCCAATAATTGACTCCTTGAAGATGATTTCCTCCAGATTTGTTTGATCATTGATAGTGAAAAAGTCTCCAAACCTTGCATACAATGCTTTAAATGTCCCCTTGATGGCATCATTGCCAAATTCTGAGTTGTTGATGCTTATATCCTGATAGTTATTAGGATCATCATTTACACTGGCTACCGCCAATACCATCATATCACCATCATCATTAATAGCATATCGGGTAATACTGCTTGATGCCCCTTGGTCGCTTTGATATCCAGCATCCTTTTCAAAAAAGACATTGGCACATTGCAGCCTTTCCCGTAGTGGGTTTTTCAGTACCTGCTCGATATAGTTGTCATCCCCAAAGAAGCTCAGGTAAAACCAGTGGCTCCATAGCTTGATGGTCATCTGACTGCCAGCTTCCTGCAACAGCTCATTGAACACGTCAAGATAGACTGCCGCTATTCGGTTAAGTGAAAGGTCATAAGTGGCTGTAGAAGTATTTGCCGCATCAGTAAACGCTACATTATAGATACTCAGTCTTGACATGTCCAACGCCACCAGACTCTCAGGATCCGTATGGTAAAACTCCACAATCGACCCTTCCAGCCCATAATATGACTCCATATTGGTGGCATTGATAAATACATTGTTGTATGGTCCCCGGACAATGATCAGCCCTTCCCCTGCATTCTGAGAGAAACGGTTCCGTAGATCAAAATACCCTTCTTTCATCTTCACTTTCACAAGACCAAAAGTGGTGGTGGTAATGGTCCAGCCTTCCCCGTTTCCGTCATAGTTCTCTCCGCCTAGCTTTTCCATCAGGTCAATGCAGGATTGATCAGGCTCCTCCAGGAATAAGCGGAAAGCCTTGCGCTGAAGACTCAAACCCAAAATCACTCACCAATACCCCAATCTTAAAGGTACGCCCCGTAAAAGTGAGGTCACTGCCAATGGTATTGAGCTGCTGCAATACCGAAAGCAGCTTGTCCTTTTGCAGGATGGCATTGGTCATGTCAAGGGTAAAACCTGCTTTCCGGATAAAGCTACCCAATGTCAGGTTCAGGTCGTTTCCGTTCTTCAGCTCCACTGCCTGAAGGCCTGTCCAGCTGTCGTCCAGCAGCACATCCCCTTCCACCAAAGCCTCATTGAAACGCAAGGCCGTAACCGTATTTTTGCCATCCATGGCATAGATATAGGTCAGTTCCCCTTTCTGCACCAAAAGGTTGTTACCTCCCTCCATCACAAGGTTTTCCGGGTACTGTGCCTTGACAATCAGGTCAGGTGTGGTGACATTGAAGCTTGCCAGTTTCACCCCTTTCTGGATGGAGCAGGAAAAGGCATTGCAGGTGATCGTTCCCTGTATTTCCCCCAGTTCCGCATTGCCCCTTGGAATGGCTTTCCTGAGCTTGAAGTTCATGGGCTGGTAGGCAGTGTCCTCCCCAAAGAAGTAGGCGGTCTTGTCCTGCGTGACAAATACGGCACTGAACTGCTCACGGGTATAGTTCAGGTAGTTGATCAGGTTGGTGTAGTCCGCCTCCAGGTTGAGCGAGAACTCACAGACAAACTCTCCGTAGGCAATTTTTTTCCCGATCTCAAAGGGGTTGCTGGTCAGCTCTCCCGCCACCTCCATGATCTCCAGCACATCGGTGGATTCCCGGTCGAGGTACATGTTTTCCGGCTCGATCGGATCCCGCAGGACTGCATCGGGACTGACAATGGCAATATGGGTAATCTTGGCCCTGAGCGCTTCACACTTTCCGTCATGCTGGGCACTCTGCGGTTTTCCTTGTATAATCTTAGGCATGGTATCGTCTTATTTTGGCAAAGAAAAAAAGCCGCCTGCCAGGAGGCGAGACGGCTTACAGGCTACATCATAGCTGGTTAGGCAGTGGTCAATACCTGAATGATTTTCGAATTGGCAGAAGTGCCTGCCCCGTTGACAGCCCTCACCCTCACAAAGTAGCTGGTGGAAGCGGCAAGGCCATCCACCGTGGTGGTTTCGGTTACGCCTCCCGAAGAAGTGATGACCTTGTCATCAAAACCAACCACCTTGCTGGTGAATGCCAAGTCAGTGGCCACATCCAGACGGTACTGGGTTGCTCCAGCCACGGCATCAAAGGTCACATCAAAACTGTCTGCATCCTCATTGGCGGATACCAGACCTGAAGGAGCCGTTGGGCTCAGGAATACCTCTGAAGGTACCTTGGTGTAGAACTCCTTGTGCAGGGCTGTCCAGTTCACGGTGCCTGATGCCTCCCTTGTCGAGGTTTCGGAACCTTCCGACTGGCCGTTGAAATCGTAGCGCACCGGCAGGAAGTTCTGGTCATCGGTGTTGTCCAGGATCACGGCAGCGGTATAGTCCTTGAATACCAGTATGGCCCCATAATTGGCGCATGGCTGGCAGATCTGGTTCAGGATCCCCATAGCGTTCTCATAGTTGTCAATGATGACCGGATGGGAGAAAGCCGTTCCCGTGTTCTGGTCAGACCTTGTGCCTGATGCCTGCTTGGTGGAGGTGGAACCTGCCGCCAAGTTGCCACGGCACTTGAAGATGGTCTTGATCGTGCCATCCTCCATCTTGGTCTTCCACAGTGCGGCATCCGCCATGTCCCACGCTTTGGCATCCCCTTGCACGACCACCAGGAATGCAATCTTTCCGTGGGACAGACCGCATGCCTGATTGGCTCCCACAAAGCCGGAAGAGGAGGTGTATTTTGTGATAATTGCCATTTAATTAAAAGGTTTATGGTTAATACTTTATTTCCAGGTAACTGTCTGCCACCCTGAGCTCGACCTCAGCGGTGAACAGCGAATAGTTGTCATCCTCATGCTTGCGGCTGTAGCTGCCTTGCCTGACATACTGCACCCCGTCAATCACAAAGACATTGTGCATCATGGCTATCTGCAGCTTGTCGTGCATCCATGCCGGCATGGGTCTTGTCTGCAGGGTAAGCTGGTTCCATGTGCCGGTTTTCACGTTCAGCAGGTTGCCCTTGCTGTCGGTGTAGCTTTCCGTTTCCTCTCCCATATCCGCATTGACAAGCCTTGCGGGAATGTAAACCCTGCTCTGGAACTGGTTGGCAGAATTGTCAAAGTAGTATGGCATCACGCTGTAGGGATTCGATGGAATCGGGTCATTGTAATAGGTCACCTCCAGCAGGTCGGGCTCCGAGAAGGTGATGGGTTCGCTTTCCGCCACCCAGTTCACTGCAGTTGCTCCAATCCCGTAACTGTCCTTGGTGATCACCACCGTTCCTTCCTCGTTGATGGTGAGGTAATCCCCCTTGGTGAAAAGGCTGTAGTCCACCCCGGCAGCCAAGGCCTTACCCTCCAGTACCGTATAGTCACTGTCCACCAGATAGGCATAGAAGTTTTCCGTCTCGGATTCAGGGAAAAAGCCCGCTGCGATAAACACATCCTTTCCCTGCATCCAAGGCTGTTCGTACCAGGCATGCAGCACGTCATACTGCGCCTCTTCCACATACAGCTTCTCACCGCTGTCCCGTGTCCTGAACCTCAATGCATTTCCCTTGAATATTTTCATAGACCAATCAGTTGTAGGGTGGCCATTCCTTTTCCTGCATCAAACTTCACCTTCTCGATAAAGCCCTCCTTGTGATCCTGGTTGCTTTCAGAAAACCTGACCACCCCGTACTTGCCTGCCACCACCTGTGAAAGCTGGCTTCGGTTCATCGGGCTTTCCACCGTATAGCGTACCGGCTGGAAGATTGCATTATACGGGAACATCGGCTGGTCGGTCTTGGTCTTGACCAGCAGGTCTTCCCGCATCTCGATATTGCCCTCATGGGAAATCAGCCTGATGTTCTTGCTTCGGTTCAGGTATGCCGACTTGATAAAGTCCAGCCACCTTCTCAGGTTTTCCCATGGGATAATGCTGAAGTTGTAGAGCGTTTCAGGTGAAAGCACCTTGTCCACCAGCCTTCCATCCGGATGGCCTGCCACAGAATAGAACTTGCCGTCACCACCCTGGTAATAATGGACAATAAAGGTCTCCTTGTCGTGCTTGCTTGAGCTGGTGGTGGTGTCAGCGTATGGTTTCCTGCGGGTCACTTCCAGCATGTACTGGTCAGCTACAAACTTGCTCCTGAGTTCCAGCTCATTTTCTATGGCCAGCAGCTGGGTGGTATACTCCAGCTCCCCACAGATCGGGTTGTTGGCATTGGCAATGTCTTCCTCATAATATTTCTGGTAACCAACCTTGACATTGCTCCAGTACCTTTCTGCAATCACTTCCTCTTTCACGCTGACATAGTCCAGTGTCAGGGCGGTGGTGTACTTGTCATAGAAGTGGCGCATCTTTTCCACCACCACCTTGTCCCCATCCAGCCCCAATCCAAGGCAGAATACAGCGGCAGCTCCCTCATAAAGGTCCTTGAGCGAGGTCTGGAAAGGCTTGTCCGCAAGCGGGAAATTCCTGACCATAAAACCTGAAAGCAGGCCATACCCCTCATAGCTCCCAGCAGTCCCCAATGCAGTAGAGGTAAACTTGCCCACCTGTTCGAATATCTGGTCACATACGCCCTCCATTGCATCGTGAATCGAAATCACCTTTCCTATTGATGGTGATTCGGTAGTATTTGACTGCTGAACTGTCAGCTCAAATTCACTCCAGTTTGTTACTTCAGTGACTGATATCAAAACATACTTGGAGTATTCCATTGTCAATGACACATCCTGCTTAAACTCAGAGATAGTTTGGTTTGAAATGTCTTCGAAAACAGGAAAAGTATCTGTTGGAGAAGCACCATCTCCGTAATACAGAATACTCATTCTGGCACTGTTTCTACATACCATATCAGTGATCCGAAACTTGAATATCCATTCTCCTTCATCTGCCTCATCCATGCAGAAGATAAATGTTGGTGCTAGGTCTTCCTGTTGTGTTTCAAACTCTCTGGATACAATACTCAATTTGGCAAAGCCATAAAGTGGGCTGACATTATTTACATCAAGTTCACTACAGTTAAATTGAGTTGTCAGCATAATTTCCCTTGAGTGCAACTCAATATCCTTAGCATAACTTTCTGGAATTTGGACTTTATCCTTGAACCTTGCTTTCAGCATCTGCCTGACCCCGGACTCTTCCACGCTCACTTCCAGAAAAGTTCCATCATCGTTGTAATCAGAAAAGTCCACCAGTCCGTCATAGAGTATGGAGCCATCTTCTTTGATCTCCAGCATCACCTGAGCATCGATTCCTTCCGAGTTGAGGGCATTGCGCAAAAACTTCCTGCCCTGACCGATAAAGCCCAGTTCCGTTTCCAGAAAGGAGTAGAAAACGCCATGGGTGCTCTTGTCCCTTTCAAGGGAGATCACCAGCTCATCCCAGCCACGAGGGTCTTCCACGGTTTGGGTTACCCCATCATATGTCAGTGTAAAATCCATCATGTCAACCTGTGTTTGGCGTTCATCTTTACCTGCTTGCTGTTCTTGTAGGAAAGTGCTGTCCACATCCTGTCCCTGTCCGGCAGTACCAGCATGGAAGGAAGACTTTGGAATCCTTTCTCTATTGCCTTGGCGGTGTCCCTGTTGTCAATCGTGACATTGGTGTTGCCGCTGCTGACGGCTACCATATATTCCTGTTGCCTGTTCCGGGCAGCTTCCTCTCCTGTTACCAGTGACATTACTGCCTCATCGCTGACCTTTCCGGTATGGATGGCCTCAAAGGCAGGCAACAGCTTGCGGGTCTTTTCAGAGGTGAACACAAACTCATCCTTGTGAACCGTGCCTACCACATCGTGACCATTGCTATCCCTGAAGAGTGTATCAGAACCTGTGAATCCACCATCATTGAACCCTCTTAAGGATGCCACAGATGCCAAGGCTGAAAATACCGCTCCCACTGTGGCTGCAATCGCTACCAAATTGTATGGGAATTTTAATTTTGCCTGTTCTGCCACTGCTTCTCCTGTCTTAGCTGTTGTCGCAGCACCAGCAGCAGCTGCCTCTTTCTTTTTCTGGACAGCCTTCAACTGTGAGAGAATGATTTCCCTTTGGTCAAAGGCTTCCTTGATCTGGGCATATGCCTGATATGCCTGTGAAAATGCACCTATAGCGTTTGCTGCATCTTCCCCATTGGTTACAATCTCTGCCAGTGCCTCTGCTGAATTCAGGAACCCTTCAGTTGTTGCCTCATTGATTTCATTCAATTCCTCCTGCAACTCCTTTTTCTGCTCCAATAGCTTTTGCTTACGTTCTGCCCGTTCCTCATCAACTTCCATTTGCGCTTCAGTCAATTCCAATTCCGCCTCCATTACCTCAAGCTTTTCACTTCCATCCGCCTGTCCGTATTCCTCTGCGATCTCTGCCAGCTTTTCAGCTCTGGAAAGCCTAATGCCGGCAATGATTTCATTTTGGAGTTCTTCCAGTTCAATCTCCCCATTCAGGTATGCCCGCTTGGCTTCCAGTTCCTGCTCGTAGTATTCCAGCTGCGCTTCCTGTGTCGCCTTGTTATATTCTGCTAGCCGTTTCTTTGCTTCTTCAGCTGCTTTCTTATCAGCGTCTGCTTTGGCTTTGGCGGTGTCTTCAGCGGCTTTTTTAGCTCTTTCAGCCTGTATCTTGGCTAATTCTTCCTCATACTTTTTCTTCTTGGCTGCATCATCCCTTAGTTTCCTGTCTGCTTCTGCCGCATAGTAGTCATCACTTGCTTTCTTGCGCTTCTCGATCTCGGCTGCATACTCTTCCGCTTCTTTCCGGAACCGTTCCTCCATTTTCCTGTCTCCACGCTTATACTGGATATCCGCTTTTTGGTCAGAAAGCATCTTCTGCTGCTGCAATTCCAGATAGGTCAGCTTCTCCAGTTGCTCCTTCCGGTCCTGCAACTCCATTTGCTTGAGCCTTTCCTTGTCTTCAGCATCGCCAAAAGTGACCAGTCTCCAACGTTTTGCCTGTTTGATCAGCTCCGTGAATGCCTCCACTCCCCATGTCTTGAAATTTGTCCACATGGTTTCTGTGGCTTTGGCCCAGTCATCCAAAAAGCCCAGTTCCTTGGCAAGCTCAGCAGTGGCAGTTTCCAAGTCGATGGTAGCATCTGTCAAGTCTTTTGTCTCGTCAGTGGTGTAACCCATCTGTTCATTGGCATTCTTGCTGGACTGTTCCACCAGATCCAGTACCCGAACCAGTCCGCCAATGTCCTCAGTCGCACCTTTGCCAATATCAGCCGTCAGGGTCTGCAACTGGTCTACTGACAGGTTGGTGTCCTTGATTTGCTTGTTAAGCAAACTCATGGCTTCCTTCACGGAGATGGTACCCGATCGAAGTCCTGCAAAAAGCCTGTCTGTGAAGTCCTGACCCAATGGGGCCAGTGCCTTTTGCTGCACATCGGTAAGCTCCAAAAGAGAGAGCTGAATCTCTTTCACAGAATCCAGCAGCTTATCATCCCAAACCCCTTCCTGTGCCTCGGTTTGGGCAATGCTGATCAGGTCATTGAGCGCAAACCCTGCATTGGCAAACTGCGGGGCATACTCCTCAATCCGCTTCAGGTATTCATCCGTCACATCCGCCCCGTTTTCAAAACCACGCCTGACTGTGACAAAAGCTTCCTCAAAGGATATTTTGAAGTTTTTAGCCTGTGCATTGATGGAGCGCAGCGTTTCCTTGAAGTCCTTGCCGTAGGTGTCAGACAATGCCTTTACCTGTGCCGTTTGCTTGATCAGCTCACTGCCCTGTGCACCAGTGAAGAACTGTACATCCTTGCCAAGTGCCCTGTACTGGCTTGCCAGCTGCTGGAGTTCACGGCCAAGCAATACAGCTCCAGTCACGGCAGCGGCAAACATGTTCACTTTCCCAAACTGCAGGGCAGCGCCTTTCAGGTCAAGCATCTTGCCACCCACCTGACCGAGGTTGCCCAGCAGCTCATCACCGGAACCCTTGATTCCTGAAAAGCTGTTCTTGGCTTCCTGCCCGGATTGCTTGGCGTTCTGCTTGACCTGATCGAGGTCTTTCTGTACCACTCCCAGTTCCTGACTGACATCCTCAAGGACTTTCAGGAACTGCTTGTACTCCGCAAATTCGAGATTGAATGTTTCCTTTACTGCCACCTAACTATCGTTTCTTTTCTTCCTGTGCGTCCCTTGTCAGCTGCATGTAGTGCCAGTACCTTTCGGCACTCATCAGCTTGATTTCCCTGATTCTGGTGTGGTCCCCTCCGGTCATCCGGAAGAGTTTTTCCTCATGGCGGTACCAGGTTCCCGCCCACCTGTCAGACGGAGGTACAACTCCCTGTAGGCCATCGCCTTCGCCTCCGACACTTTCAAAGAACGCTGGATAACTTCCAGCGATGAACTCTGATACATGTCCAAGTGCTTTAAGAGGTGTGGCAAAAAAAAATCGGATGCCGGCACCTGCTTGAATGCCTTGATCTTCTCTTCGGCAATGGTGAAGTCGTAATCCGAGATATCCTCCTCCAATGTGAAATAGAACAGCGATGCCATCCGGTAGAGGCTGTCCGTGCTCCGGCAGTTCAGGGAGATGTCCTTGACCATCTGGGAGAGCTGCACCACCTTGCCAAAGTCATGCACACTTGCCGCCTGCACAATGGCATCCATGTAATTGGCTAGCTCCTCTGGGTTCAGCCCGTTTTGCATGTCACGGTAGAAGTCCGAAAAGAACATCCGCCTTGTCTCGGGCAGGTCTGCCGCATCGGCAAAGCGATACACTTTCTGACCTTCCACCGTGACACCCTCCACCAGCAGGACCTTTTTCCTAGTCTGTGGGTGAAGTTTCATTATTCCTCTTCCAGGCTAATGGTGATAAAGTTTCTCTTCGCCACCTGCTTGGCGTGCTCAAGGCTGGTAAACCACTCCACTTTTTTACCTTTCAGCCTAAAGTGCAGTTGGGTAATGCCTTTCTCTGCCAGCAGTTCAATCTGTTCTTTCTGGTCTTCAGTAAGTGCCTTGAAAACTGCTTCCCTTGTCTGTTCTGTTTCTTCCATTTCATCCACCTCTTCCGTTTCTTCCACTTCCTGCTCTTTTGCCTCAACCACTACTGCTTCTTTTTCAGCAACCTCTTTTGCATTAGTTGTTTTGGTTGCAGTTTTTGCCTGTGTTTTACTTGATGTAGCCATCTTACTTGTATTGATTTGGGGTGATAAATAAAAAAGCGGGGAGCTATCACCCTCCCCACTGTTTGCTTAGAAAATCCACAGATCAGGAGAAGGTGGTGTAAAGCACCGCGTCTTCACCAAATGCGTAGTTCACATCCATCTTGAAAAGCATCTTCAGGAACCACAACTCTGAGTTGTTTTGCTTTTGCATCAACTTCAGGTAGGTTTCCTCATCAATGTCATTGACACCAAGCCACAGGTTGGAACCAATGGTGTTGCCGCATGGCGTAAATAGGATGGTGTCATCAGGCAGACCATCAATCACTTCCACTGGCTTTCCACCATAGGTCATCTTGCCTGCATCGGTCACGTTGGCACCTTTGTACCCTTGTGCCTGCTGTGCATTCTCGTAGATTTCGGCAGTGTTCGGGTTGATCAGGTAACGCCCTCTCTTGTTGCTTTTCAGCGCCAATCTTCTGGCTTTCTTCACTTCGGCAAACTTGTCGAAGATATTAGCCTCAGTCAGCACTACAGGCGTAGCGATCTTGGTTACAGCCGCATCTGCCAGCATCTTGGTGAGGAACCCATCCATAAAGATCAGGTTGTTGGCTCCCGGTGCCAGACCATTGGTAATGGCATCGGTAACAGCCAAAGCATCATACTTTCCTTGCCAAACAGCAAGATCCATGTACGCACTATTCTCCTCAATCACCTTCTGGATGATGGCTGACTCCGCTGTTACAGGAAGCTCAGCATCCAAAAGCTTGGGATTCATCTGCACCGCCATCCAGTGGCTTTCAAACTTGCGAGGGTTAAACTCCAAATACCCCATAAAGTCCTTTGGGGTCAGCTTGCGGGCATCCACATCAATGGAACCTGAATGGGTTGGGGTTTCCTGATGAGCCTGGATAAATCCTTCCACTTTCAAGGTTGGAATTTCACGCTCTTTCTTGATGCCGCCCTCCACGGCCATCAGCCCTTTTTCCATCGTGGAAAAGGTCGTTGTGGCAAGCGTGAGGAAGTTCATCAACGCATCGCCAGCATAGTTGGTATTACTAATTGTAATCGGCATATCTTACTTAGTTTGAGAAATTCATAACTTTTTTTGCCAGCTTCTGCGAGAAGGTAACCGCTTCAGGTTCTCCTTCCTTTTCCTCGCCTTCTGCCTTGTTTTTGTCAGCCTGGTACTGCTGGCTTTTCTCCAGCAAGGAGGTTACCTGAGCATTGTAGCCGTTAAGCTTCTGCTCCAGTTCTGTGTTCTTGCTCTCCAATGCCTTGAAGGTTTCGATCTTTGCATTTACCTCTTCCTCAGTGGCTGTTTTCTCCAAGCCAAGTGAAACAGCAAACTCTTCAGCAGCAGAACCAGCCGCACCAACTAGCAGTGAACTGATACTTTCCTCACTGACCTGTTCAAGGCTGAACTTGGTAGCAATGGCAGACAGCGTTTCACTGCTCTTGTCTACTTTAAGTGCCTCAATTGCTTGCAAGGCGTCCGCTTCTGTGGCGTTCTCGGCAAGACCGAGTGCGATATTGAATTTTGAGATGTCCATATTGTTCTGATGGTTTATTTCTATTTCTGGAATATCCAAAGCCTCACCATCTGCTGAGAATACCCTGACCGCGCCTGCAATTGCTGGGATAGTGACAATGGATATCTCCATTAGTTCACTTTCTTTCAGCGTCTTGAGCTTTTGCCCTGGAAGGATATAAGCTGGGTTACTGGTAAAATCAATAGGATCAACACCAATAGAAGCTGCTCGCAATGCTTTGTCTTCTACCAGTTGAGCTATTTCCTTTGCCCTTTTTGTTGACGCAAAAACGGGCGTTGCAAACATTTCCCCATTCACGACTTCCAAATCCTCCCAATGCCCAATTACCTCATCGCGTTTGTGGTTCAATAGCATCACCGGATTCATCAAGAAGTTTCCAGTCCTGATACCTTCCACCATTACCCTCATTTTCTTCCGGTTCAGACCTGAGTCAGCAACCTTGAATCTTTTCTTTTCCATACAGCAGATTCTTTTGAAAACAAATCAACCGAAACTGTGAAGGGGGTGCAAACCGTGTTTTCCTAATTGATCAAATAATGAGCTATTAGTTAAATATTTGAGCGATTAGGAAAACTCACTTCGCATAGCCAATGATAAATGCTGAGTTTTGGGCTAAGACAAGAATTCAGGTTTTATCAGGTACCGAAACTATGGCTAAGAAGAAGAAGCTCTCCGACAAGCAACGCAGGTTCTGTGAGGAGTACATCATTGACTGGAACGCCACCCGTGCAGCAATCGCAGCGGGGTATAGTGAGCGCACAGCCTACAGCATGGGCAATGAGAACCTGAAAAAACCTGAAATACAGGAAGTGCTCAACGAGCTCAGGACAGACATTGCCAAACAGGCAGGACTCTCTGCATTGAAGGTGGCACTGGAGCTGAAGAAGATTGCTTTTGCTTCACCTGCCAACCTGCGGAAGGACTGGCGGGAATTGAAGGACTGGGAAGACCTCACTGAAGATGAGAAGGCTGCCATTTCTGCTATCAGGGTTAACAATAAGTTTGACAAGGATGGTCTCCACCTGATAGAGGAGGTTAATTACGAGATGTACAACAAGCTCAAGGCGCTGGAAATGCTAAACAAGCAATTGGGCTTCAATGAACCAGACAAGCAGGAGATTTCAATCAATGATGGGGAGATAACGGTAAACTATAAATGACGGTAAACTTTGACAGGCACTTATTCAATCCGCTCTACTGGCATATCGATGCAGCATTCAAGGATCCGTCCATCAGGTTTGTTTTCATCTATGGCGGTTCCTCTGCTGCCAAGACCTATAGCATAGTTCAACGTTTTGTGGTCGAGGCTCTGACTGAGGGTAACCGATCGATGGTAGTCAGGAAGTTCAGTACTGATATTGACGACTCTATTTATGCTGACTTCAAGAAGGTCATCAGTGACTGGGAGCTGGATCCGCTTTATAGGATTATCCGGAGACAGATTGAGAGCAAAAGCAATGGGCTGATTCGTTTCCGAGGCTTAGATGACTCGGAAAAGATCAAGGGGATTTCCTCCTTCAAGAGGGTGCTGCTTGAAGAGATGACCCAGTTTGATTATGAGGATTTCAAGCAGACAAGGAAACGTCTGAGGGGAATGCCCGGTCAGCAGATTGTTGGCCTATGGAACCCGATTGATGAAGGCCACTGGATCAAGAAACATGTACTGGATAACGAGCAGTGGATTGAACAACCCAAACACATAGAAGGGGTTGAGTACAGCGAACTTTCGGAGGAGAGCTTCAAGCGTATCAATGTTGATGGGGATATGCTGCTGATCAAGACCACTTACCTGGACAACTACTGGGTGGTGGGGCATCCGGATGGGGAACATGGTTTCTATGACGAGCACACGGTAAAGGACTTTGAGCGGGACAAGAAATTTGACCGCAACTACTATAATATCTATGCCTTGGGCGACTGGGGTAAGCTGGATACTGGAGCGGAATTCTACCGCCATTTCAGGACAAACCTTCACACTGGAAAGGTTGATTACAATCCAGCATTGCCACTGCACCTCTCCTTTGATGAGAACGTGAACCCACACCCTACCTGTACGGTATGGCAGGCAGAAGGTAAAAGGGCTTGGCAGATTGATGAGATATGCCCTGAGTCTCCAAATAACAGCTTTGCCCATGTGGTGATGGACATCAAGTCCAAGTACAAGAACCATCAGGCAGGCATGTTCCTTTATGGGGATTCCACCAGCCGGAAATCCGATGCCAAGCTGGAAAAGGGCTACAACCTTTACAGGGTGCTCAAGCGGGATTTGAAACAGTACAGCCCTCAGGTCAGGGTACCGAAAGCCAACCCATCAGTGGTGATGAGGGGCGAGTTTATCAACAGGATATTCTTTGAGGAATACGAAGGCATTGAGGTGGTGATTGCAGACCACTGCAAGAAATCCATAGAGGACGTGAAATACGTGAAGCAGGCACCGGATGGCAGGAAGATGAAAGAGATGGTGACAGATCCCACCACAGGAGTCAGGTATGAGAAATACGGGCACTGTACCGATGCCATGGACTATTTCCTGTGCCGCTACTTTGAGACCGAATACAACAAGTACAGAAAAGGACGATAGATGGCTACATTCTTAACAGAGAACGACTATAGGCACCTGATCAAGGGTGTCAACCTGCAGCACCTTATTGATGAGGACCCGCTGGTATTGGACATGGCAGAGACAGCTGCCATTGCCAAGGTAAAGAACTACATCCACCAGAAGTTTGATGTGGGATGCCATCTTCTCGGCAACCGGCACAGACCGTGACCCCGACATCATGGAACACTGCATCAATATCGTGCTGTACCGACTTCACAAGAAAGCGCCAATAATGCCTGAGGATATCCTTTACGACTACAACAACACCCTCGCATATCTGGAAAAAGTGGCAGAGGGAAAGATCGGGCTTATGCTGCCAAGGGCATTGGAGGAAGACATGGAAACACCCCGCACCAGGTTCAAGTTAACGGCAAACACTAAACGCAGTCACTAATGATACTCGATACCATAAAAGGCTTTTTTGGAAGGTCACAGCGGGCTGAACAGCCCACATCTGACCACCCGACTGAAGAGCAGAAGAAAAGGAAGCACGTCTATTCCTCGCCCCGTGAATACAGGGCAAACATGGAAGTGCAGAAGCTGGAAGATGCCATCAATATCGCCAACCAGCCACCGTATTTCAACCGGTCGGAACTGTACAAACTCTACCTTCAAACCGTCAAGGACAATAAGGTTTCAGCCGAGTTGCGTACCACGGTTGCCAAGATATTGGAAGAGCCTTTTGTACTGGTGGATGAGAAGGGCAATGTCAACAAGAAAAAGACCAACCAGCTGAAGAACGCCTGGTTCTTTTCCACTATGCGGGAGGTTCTCCGCACAGAGTTCTGGGGCGTGACAGTGCTTGACTTCTTCTGGCAAGACAATGGGGAGGTGGAAAGGGTAAAGGCTGCACCACGCTGGTCAGTCAACCCGCAAACAGGTATGGTGCTTTTTGACCCGAACAACCCAACTTTTGGGATACCTTACCGTGAGGAGCCATTTAGCCTGAATGTGCTTGAGTTTGGGGAAGTGGATAACCTTGGACTGCTGGAGAACATTGCCCGTGAATCAATCTGGAAACTGAATGCAAGGCGAGATATGGCACAGCACAGTGAGCAGTTTGCCATGCCTTGGACAGTTGGCAAGCTGGATGGCGCGGATGATGAGGAGGAGAATAAATTCATTGACAAGGTGGCCAATTCAGGAAGCAATAAGGTCCTGACAATCGATGTTGATGACGATGTCAACCTGATCTACGATTCCCGCTCCAAGCCGCATGAGATCTATATGAATATCCGGGAAGCTTGCAATGAGGAAATTTCATGGGGCATCTCAGGACAGACTGGCACCAGCTCAAGCCAAGCCGGAAGCGGATATGCAGAAGCCAAGGTACATGAGAACACCAGCAGTGCCTACAAGATGGAAAGGATGCGCAACCTCTCATTTGAGATCACGGACAGGATACTGCCTTTCCTGACCGAAAGGCAAGGACCTTATAACTTCAAGGGTTTACGCTTTGTGTTCTCTGCCTTGCTGGATGAGGAAAAAAGACCTGAGCAGGCAAGGGAAGCGGAAGACCAGAAAGAGAAGACACAGGAAGGCAAGAAAGAGAATATGCGTTTTTTTTCGGTAGCCCCTCAGCTGCACATGGCACTGGGGGGAATGGATGCGACTGCTGTTGAAACCTTTGACCTGTCAGAAGAAACAGACAAGTTACTTTCTGACCTGCTCAGTATTGCAAGGCTGATCTATGCCGGGGCTGATATCCCATTTCCTCAGGCAATGGTTTCCCGAACAGCCGGACTGCTTTGGGAAGGGGTGCAGGAAGGGTATGGCAAAAGCCTTGACTCAGTGGAGTACAACAGCCCGGACTTCAAGATGCTGGAAAGCCTGAAGGAGAATGTTTTTGTGTTTTCCGGATTTAAGACCTACCACCAGCTAAAGGAGGTCAGTGGTATGCTGATGGATCCTGATACTGGAGAGAAACGCCCATTCAACGTCTTCCGTGATGCGGTGGAGGCCGTTCATGGTCAGTACAACAAGAATTACCTGCGTGCCGAGTACAACAATGCTGTAGCTACCAGCCGAATGTCAAGCAAGTGGATGCAGTTCTACAAGGACAAGGACACCCATGTACTGAGGTATGAGACTGTTGGAGACGGAAGGGTAAGGCCACAGCATGCCAGACTGGATAATATCACATTGGAAATGGATGACCCATTCTGGGGCAAGTACTTCCCGCCAAACGGATGGGCTTGCCGATGTGATGTAAGAAAGGTGATGAAGGAACGTGCCGGAACACTTTCCAACTCTGCGGATGCCATGAAGGCAGGAGAGCTGGCAACGAACAATCAAACAATGTTCCGATTCAATCCTGCAAAAGATGGTGTGGTATTCCCTGACAATCATCCATACTATTCCAATGTACCGGCAAAGGAAGCTGGGGAAATAAAGAAGAAAGGCAAGCAACTCGCTGCCAAGGGTACACCTTCACCTAAACCGATGGGTACTCCTGTTTCTTCTGCATTCTCAAGTGTAAGCCGAAACATCAACAAGGAATACAAGGAGGCTCTTCGGGTACTGGACAGCATCCATGGTGATGGGGTGCTGGATCAGATACCATTCAAGGGAACCAGTCGCATGAATGCCTATGGTTATTTCCGTCACTATATCAACGGAACACCAATAGAGATAAAGATCAATACCACAGGTGACCACAAGGAGTTGACCATATGGCATGAGATCGGGCACTTCTTGGACTATCAGGCATTGGGAAGCAAAAACAGGTTTGAGACTGGCAACAGGACTGGCAACCTGATGAAAGACTTCTTTACGGCTGTTGATAACAGCAAAGCCATCAAGTCACTGAAGGAATCGCTTAACAGTGGGGTGTTGAATGGTGAGCCTATTTATGGGAATATGCGTAAACACCTTCGTTACCTGATCAGTAAAGATGAAATTTGGGCAAGGGCTTACAGCCAGTATATTGCCCAGGTAAGTGGGGAGCAACGCTTCCTTGATATGGTCAGGGTGCAGGCGGAGAAAACAATCCCATACCAGTGGAGCGAAGAGGACTTTGCTCCTATAGCGGAAGAAATCACCAAACTACTAAAAGCAAAAGGATGGATAAGAAACTAGAAAAAATCAGGGCCAAGGTTGAGAAAAACGAGCAACTGACAAGGGAAGAGGAAAAGCTGTGGCTAAAGCACACCACAAACCTTTCCGATTTGGAAATCGAGTTTATTCTGGATGGCAGCAAACCTAAGCAGGATACTGATCCAGACATTGACACAATTGCATGAGTCACAAAAACAAAATTGATAAGCTTCGCTCCAATCTGGAAAACGTACTCAGGAGACTGCCCGAAGAACTGGCAGAGATAGCACTGGACTATACTCTTGATGCTTTCAAGAAGGAAGCATGGGACGGTAAGCCGTGGCCTGAAAGGAAAAATGATGGGCAGCGTTCACGCCTATTTAAATCTGGTTCTTCAAGGGAGAAGGTCAGAAGCAAAAGCCGTGGTTTATTGGTTCAGTCTGGTGACCTCCGCCGGTCTGTCAGAATATTGAAAGTGGGAATAGACGGTTTTACCATCGGTACAGACCGCCGCTATGCCAAGGCCCACAATGAGGGGGATACCATTTCCCATCCCGGTGGAACACCTTACAAGATACTGACAGACAAAAAAGGTGATACAAGACTGGCTTGGATGCGAAAGGTCAATGCTGCCAACGCTTCGGGATTTACCAAGCCACACCCGATCAAGATACCACAGCGGCAGTTTATCGGAAAGTCTGAGGAATTACTCAGGGAAATGAGACAGCATTATATCAACCGTATAAGCGCAGTATTCAGATGAGCAGAAAACAATTATTCAAGACACTGGCAGAAACCATTATCTCAGGCATGCCTGCCATCAAAAGGGTGTCACGCTACAAGCGGCAATTTGAGGAGGACACCGATGAGAATACGGCATCCTTCCCATGGATTGCAGTACAGTTTGCCGATACAGGATACGAGAACCAAAGCAGTTGCGGGCAGAAAGCCAAAGCCGAGGTGATATTCCATATTTCACATGACGAATATAAGTACTCGTATATGGATCGCCTTGAGGGCAACACTTTCAACCATGAGGATGGCTTTGATGTGGATGACCTTTCAGACGAGCTGTGGAAACTTCTCTCCCACTCAGGAATGATGTTGGAGCGGATTGGTGATTCTGACATAAGGCAAGTTGGAAAGGTCAGAACCATGCAGTCTCGCTACAGGGTAACCTATGCAGTTTGTTGCTGAAGATAGCCACCTTCAGGCCTGTTACGGTAAATCTTGTAGATGGTATTGAATGAAAGGTCAAACTCCACAGCAGCATCCTGCAAGATATCATCGTAGCGGATATTGATATGGGTACGCAAATGGCGGTACCGATCGGCACGCTCCTGATACTTGCTGTTGATAAACTGACAGATACGCTCATAACGGCGAAGGGTATTGTTTCTTCTTACTGTTGCAGACATAAAAAAATCATGTTTTAGTACACCTTAAAGTTAATATATTTTCTTAATCGTTTAAACAGTTTTATAATGAAACCATTTAAAGAGACGAAGTTCGGCAAAGCGCTGATCTCATTCGGCAACGGTGTAATGGGTGGGTTACCGCTCCTATCTGTTGTAGTTCCTGATGTTGTACGAAGCTCCAAAGGCTTGACCAAGGAAGGTCAGACGGACTGGGTACAGCTGATTACAACTGTAGTCACCGCTCTGGCTGCCATTGCATTGGTATTGGGCAAGATCACACCTGAGCAATACCAGCTGCTGATTGGTAGCTAATAGAGCAAAAAAAAACACCTTACTACAAAGTGCAGAAGGTGTTGTCCCTATCAATCAAAATGAGTTTTTACCTATGAATTTTCCACGACTCATAGCGTATATGTTTAATCGTTATGTCCTTTCTAAATATAGCTTTTTTTATTTATAAATTCTTTCAAACGACTAAGCAATTATACAAAATGATCAAAGGGATACTTACACGCTTGCAAGATGATGGTGTACAGACACTTGGCCGTCTACATGTTTACAATGGCATTGACCAACTGATGGAAGCCTGTACACTGGAGTTGTCAGACAAGAGCAACCAAAGAAACATCAGCTGCATTCCGAGGGGCACTTACACAGTAACTCCACGAAAAACAGAGAAACGAGGCTGGCACTTTGAAATCACGGGAGTACCTGGACGTACCTTTATCCTGATCCATCCGGGCAACTACTACACCCATATCCAAGGCTGTGTGCTGCTGGGTGATAAGCATGTGGATATTAACCGAGACAACAGGAAAGACGTTGCCAACTCCACTAAAACCTGCAAAACTCTATGGGACAGTATTGGTCAGCAAGAATGGCAACTACAAATCATTTAAAAAGTAACCAGCTATGAATAACACAATCGTAAGTAAGATGATGCTACTCTCTGTTCCGCTGTTTGCCAATATGGACCTATTGCAAGTGCCAGTAGCAGAGTTTGAAGGATTAACCGCTTTTGTAGGAAAATTGACGTTGGATACAGCCCTTATTCTTGCAGTAATTAGACTTGATAAGCGCAATCAGGAAAAAGATAAGCAGATTCAGCATATGTTTGAGAAGATGCTAGAATCTAAGAATTGATTGATAATGGGTTTGTATTGAAGCATAAAAAAGCCCCGGTTTTGCCGGGGTCTGTACTATGTTTTTACTGTTTTAATTTAAACTCTTCTAAATCAACTCTTTTTTTAAGTTGTTCAAAAGCTCTTTCATTAGACCTCTTAATTGAGTATCCTATAGCACCCTTTAACCATTTCTTAAAACCGAGCTGTTTATCTTTTGGTAGATAATTATCCAATACTCCTTGAGTTGTGATCCTCTTATCTACATAAGTTGAAACAAACCCATCAGTGTAATTATTTAGATAATCTTTTTGTATATCTGCTAGTGTATATTCGATATCCTTCAATTTTTTAAAGTATTCCACTTTTAACTCTTCCTCTTTCTTCAAATAACTATTTTCGAGCTCTTGTCTTTTATGAGCGTACTCCTTTTCAAGTATAGCTATTTTAGTTTCAAGTGAGTCTTCTTTTAACTCTAGTTGCTTTGTTGTCAACTCCAAAAGCTTAGCTTCAACCTCTTTTTTCTGAGTAGAATTATTATATACGATTGTTGAAATAATTGTGAGGGCAGCAAATAAAGTGGATGAAATAAGTGACAAAAAGGTAGCCTTCTTATAAAAAGGCTTTTTGATTTCATCAATTTCGGCTTGTAGCTTTAGAGCTTCTAACTCCTCTTTTGAGTGGTATTTGTTCTTTAGTTCTGTTTCTGTAATCATTGTTTGGGTTTAGCTAAATAGTTGATGTTAGACTAAATTTACTAATAAAATAAATCATAAGTCTTGAGGGAGAATGAACCTCACAATATTTTATTAATCTCCTCTGAGTCAAAAATACACTTCAGGACACTTCTCTGCGGGGATAGTGATCATGGGTAGATTGAACATAAAAATGATTTAGATAAAAAATTGTATAAAAACACTTCTAATATAGAAATAATCCAAATCATTGAAATAAAAAAGCCCCACTTTATATGGTGGGGCTATTCATTTAAAATGGTTCGTTAAAGTTGTTTCCCTTCTCAATTAACTCTGTTCTTTCAGCTATTGGGACAAAGTTCTCAACCTTCTCACAAAGTTCAGGAACAGTATCAGCTTCTAACATTACTCCATGTTTCAACGCACAATGTCGCTCTTCTAACCATGGTTTATAATGATACTCCCAACCTAATTCCTTGATTCGTGCAAAAGCTGGTTTAATTACATTGTGATAGTGGGAATTCTTAAATGGTCTTACATCAGTCATCACTTTCTATTTCCTCTTAAAAAAGTATACATTTATTAAACTATCATCATTGATTCATATTGTACAACTACTACTTCAAATGATTCATATTTGAACATCTCTTTAATTGCTTCTTAAAATTTTCCGTGAAGCAATTCTGGCTTGATTTCACCCATCTGCGTTTTGTTTAATGGGCAGGTGAGAAACCTGCCCGGTTAGATATAGTTGTAGATTTATGATCTGTTTCGAGCCACAGCTATTTATCTTCAATATCAAAGTATCCGATTATAGCCCCTAAGCCAGTGACACTACCAATACCATAGAGGACTTCAGCTTTATAGCTTGGTTCAAAGTCACAATTGACAAACTTGTACACACACCGACAATAGCCAAACACCATTAACAGAGAAATTAGCACTGATATCCCACTAAGAATTCCAGTTATACACATCCTATTCGAATAGTTCTTTTTAATCCTTTCTTTATGTTTTTTTCTATGCGTTTCCATTGCGTTATCTAATCTTAATTGAAAGCCTGATTTTTTCATGGTTATATCTATCTAGTTTTTAATTGATCTGTGTCTCTTACTCTTTGTGTCTTCCCAATCCGCATAGAATGGGACAGTCTTTCTTTTGTAAGCCTTGTATTTGGCTTCAATCTTCAATGCCTTGACTCTGTTTTCTGCTTGCTCAAGATTGTTGGCGGGGAATTCAAGTATTTCGCCTTTTGATGTTTCGAATAGGAATGTTCTCATCAGTTATTGGTTTTCATTTTATGGTGCATTGTTATGCAAAAGAATAGGTACCATGCCACAACGGGCATCACTGCATTTCCGAGTGAGCCAACTCTGTCCAGTTGATTGGGAAGGTCATTAGACTTTCCATAGGTACGGGGTTGGGGTATATCCCGTCTGTTTTTCCATCCCGGATATATTCGTGATAATTGCCCCGATACGTTGAACTTCCGAAATACCTGTGTTTTGCTGCTGCATTCTGACAGCTCTTCACTGGAGTAGGCAATACAATAGATTCGTTGCCTACCCTGTTGAATTCCAAATGTTGTACCTGATAGACATTGCCATTCCGCATCATACCCGATTTTGGAAAGGTCCGCAAGCACTCGTTCGAATCCCCGAACAGTGAGCATTGGACTGTTCTCAATGATGACGTACTTGGGTCGTACTTCCCCAATAATGCGATACATTTCGGACCATAGTCCACTACGTTTTCCTGTAATTCCTTTACCTTTTCCAGCAATTGAGATGTCCTGGCAAGGAAATCCTCCGCTGATGATGTCGACTTTTTCCGGGTAGCTAAGTTTTGTGATGTCATCGTATTGCTTTGTTGAGTTAAATCTTTCTTTGAGTACTGCTCTTTGAAAAGGTTCTATTTCACAACTCCATACTGTCCTGATGCCTGCCAGCATCGCCCCAAGTTCAAACCCTCCAATTCCTGAGAATAAGCTTCCATGTGTCATTTCTGATAGGTCTTTTCCTGAAACCTGATGCACCCTGTATTTTTCCGCTCGATCATAAGCATGACAAAGGCATTGTACAGGTTCCAGTTGTTTTTGATATAAGCGTTTCTGAAGTGTTTCCATGTTCCTGTGTTGACCTCGCCTGTAGCTGGGTTGACTACCTCAAGCATTTCAGCCAAGGCAAGGTCTGTCAGGAGTGTTGAGGTGTCAGCCTTGCGCATAGAGGTTTGCTTGAGCGAACAGTGCGTGAATAAACTTCCTGCCTTTCTCTGTCCAGACGGTGGTCATGCGGGTTTCATTCTCACCATTGGAGCGTTGTATGACTGTAGTCGTGGTTTTGGTGTAGCCTCTGTTCTGGTACTTGGCATAAAGCACCCATGTGCCATTGCTCTTGTGCTGAATCTCCAAGTCATGTAGCTTCCTGTTTAGGGTCACAGCTGACATGCCTAGTTCCTTGGCTATCTGGGTTGTGACGTAGGTTGACTTGGATTGCAAAACCTTGTCATGGTAGTCAGCCTTTGGGCTGAGCAATTTGACTTCTGTCTGTAGTAGCTGTTTTTCCTCTTCTGCCTGCATGGCCAGCTTCAGGATCTCATATCTGGATAGATTGGCAGGTTGTGCTTTCCGCTCCAGCTGTTCCCATCTCAGTACCAGATGGGCTCTAGCCTCATCATTGAACTTGGTTGCCACATAAAGGGACTCGGTTTTGTTGAGCTGATATTCTGGTCTTCTTTGACCTTGAGCATCGGCATAGGACCCGAGCGCAAATTTGCGCCCGTTGATTTTTTGCCATGCAGGCTCCATATTTCGGATGGCTTTCATGACATCCTTATGCTGTTTACCTGTCAGTTCCGCAATCTCACGGCTTGACATCTTTTGTTCGTGATTGATTTGTTGTAGTTGCATCGTTACTTTTTGATTGAAGGTTTAAACATTTGCCACTGCTTCTTCCCAGTGACCCAAAAGGATTTCCGTAAGCTTCTTTCCACCAACCCGCTTGAGTCCATTCTTTTGTTTTTCTAGGCTATCCCGGAAAAACTCCCGGCTCAGTCCTGTGACTGTATTGCGGCAGGTCACTAGCTCCTTGTCAATTGCTACCACGTAGTAGTAGGCTCTGCCTCTGATCTCATTGTTCCAGAAGGTCCTTTTGACAAAGAGGTCTTTTTCCTGTATTTCGATCTTGCGTGTGATCATCGGTTTTGTGGGTTATTTCCTGTAAGATTCTGTTTGGTCCAGTGGTACGATGTTGACCATTTCACTCAGGCGGTCTACCATTCTGAAGTCATACCGTTCCCTGATTTCCTCCATGGAGAGGTTGGTGGTGAAATGACTTTTAAAGCCGTTTTCCTTGAACACTCGATGTCGGAAGTAGATGATGTCGTTCATGGGCATGATCGTGTTGCCATACCGCTTTATTTCGCCTTCCAAGCCAAAGTCATCAAAGATCATGTGTTGCTTTTTTCGGTAACCCTCCGTGAAGCTGTCATTGGACATGGCTTCCATCCGGATATCGTGGCAGTAGTAGAGCTTGGCATTGAAGCCGTTGAAACGCTGCCGGAAGTGCTTCATGACACTGGTCTTGCCGATACCTGGCGCTCCTGACAGCAGCAGTCCTTTGCTGGGGTCGATACTGTACTGCTCACAGAGGGTTTTATACCCAAGACTGTAGGCGGTCATCATGCCATAGAGCTCCTTTGTCCAGTCATCCAGTTGCCCATACAGCTTTTCAGCTTCAAGGCACATGTTCCACCAGCACTTTCGGGCATACTGCCTTTCCCTTTCTTTAACCTGCTGAGCCGTTAATGGCCCTGATGCCTCTTGGCTTGGCTTGCCTGTTTCGCTTGCTCCAGTACTCTTCCTCTGTTTGCCAAGCATTGCCTTTGCATGCTGCAGTGCTGCCAGATCTCTTAGCTGTTTCATGTTTGTCGAATTTGAAATGATCGATGAAGCGATTGATGTCTGCCCTCAGGTGGTTGTCATCCTTCCAGCTCTTTTGCAACCTGTCCTCTGCAAATGCTGCCAATGCCTTGTCCCGTCCAATGTCTCCTTCGCACCTGTCGGAAAGTCGGTGATGCAGCAGGTTGTACTTGTCCTTGAAGTAGGCCACGATGTCTTCCACCGGCTGACCGTCCACAGAGTAGCTGGCATCCTGAAGGGGGGTGCTGCGCAACTGGGGGGTAGACTTTTTCGGCAGAGGGTTTTGGCTTGAAGAGAGAGGGACCCTGTTTGCTTTTGGAAAATCGGATTTCACTCGCGCGCGCTCTTCTCTCTCTATACTTTCAGTATTTAGTATATCAGTATTTAGTAGGGTTGGATTTTCCTGCGTAGGATTTTCCAATTCAGGATTATCCATACTTGGCTTATCCATATGTGGATTATCCATACATGGCAAATCCAACGCAGGTCTTTCATTGAAGTCCCATGATTCTCGGGTGTACTGCCCGTTCGCATCACGCTTCTTGACCTTCTTGGCATAGCCGAATTTCACAAGGTTGGCAATGCCCGTCCTTACTGCGTCTATGCCGTCCCTTGAGTGGCTGGCAATCTCCTTGATGGAGAACACCCAGTCGTTCGGGCGTGAAAGGCAATACACCAGAATCCCTACTTCCTTATAGGATAGGTTTTGATCATAGATGAATAAATTGTCCAGAATGGTGTAATTGCCATTCTTGGGAACTCGATTGACACACATATCAGTTATCCAGTTAGAATTTAATGATCTATGGGGCAGGTAGACTCGGGAACCTATTTGCCCCATTGTTTTTGTTACAGATTGCGATTTTTCGATTTACAGCTAACGACCTGACCTCTCGAAATGAAGGGGAGATGGTTACCTTAGCTGATGGGAGTAGCTGCCCATTCTCCTAATTTTTTGGATAGGCGATAACGGGGCTTCGTGTACGCTACGTTATTCGATTTTTGAGGCATGCCTAACATCTGCATCATCTCACTCATAGAAATATCCGCAGCACTTACGGGAGTAGCCTCAAACGTCATTTCTCTTTCAGTCTCATCTTCCCACAGGTCAGCACCGTAACCGGGCCACTCATTCTTCGCTTTGCATTCCTTGTAAAGTTCCAGCAGCTCCTTGTACTTTCGCTCGCCACGTTTGAGGATGGTATCATCCACCTCAATCAATGACCAGGCATAAGGCGGCTCTTTTTCCACTGCGAGGAAATAGAATTTCATTCCCTCTTCCCACAGTCCTGCAGCTTCAGCAGCAGCCTTGTAAAATGCTGCCTGACGGTCATAATCATAGGCGAATGTGGCTTTACGCTTGAACTCTTCAGGCTTGGCGCTGGCAGCAGTCTTGAGGTCTAGTACAAACTTCCCTTTCACCACCATATCCAGCTTGGACTTGCAGGGCACACCTTCCATCTCAAAGAAGATTTCATGCTCCAGTAGTGTATCTTTCCTGAAAAAGTTGAGATGGTAATCCAGTGTATCACATTTACTGAGTGACTCAGCCAAATCCTTAGCCTTGTCGGCTTCATCCTGACTGATCAGCTGCAAGCCAGCTTCCAAGGCTTCAGCGTTTGCTGCCTTGCCAACCTTTGTCCTGCCATCCTGCTTTACCGCCCATCGCTTGTCCACCTTATGGGGCTCCAGCACTTTCTCATGCAGGTATCTGCCAAAGTTCATAGGGTTAGTATCCTTGTCCAGATCACCATCAAGGAATGCCTTGAAGTGCATCGGGCTTTGTTTCAGGTAAGACAGGGAGCTATTGCTCACCCTGTCTTTGATGCTGTAATAGTCTTGTTTTTGTGTCATTTGATTACAAGTGGGTTAATGCTGTAGTTGTGGATATTCTTGTCACCCTTGACTATGACGCCTTGATAGGTCACAAGCCATGCGGACTTTTGGGGTTGCCTGTAGCCAGTGATAGTATTCGCCTTCTTGTTGTATTGCAGAAAGAAGTTGACAATGCTTGCCCTTGCTGTGGAAACAATTCTGATCTGGGTCTTCTGTGTGCTGTCCACATAGGCTTCCGCAAACTGTACATAGGGAAGTGTCAGTACATCCTTGTTTCCGTATTTGGACTCGAAGGTGCAGAAGTCATGGCCCATAAACATCAGGCGTCTTGACTCATTCATTGAGGTTGGGTTCCAGACGTCACCCGACATATTGAGCGGTGCGGCTTCAGCGTCCTGCATGGTTTGCAGTACATCATCTGCATTGGTCAGGTCTGCCTTTACCTGATTATCCAAATTGATTTTGGTAGCTGCTACTTGATTAGCTTCACTTCTAATTTCTTGCAGCTCATTCTTTTGCTCTGGGGTGTTGTTTTGCTCTTTCATATTTAAAAAGATTAAATCTGTGAATGTGAATAGTAAATAGTATGCGATGCCTGCCAGCACCAGCATAAGCGGGATGACAGAAAACATGCGTAATGCCCTGTTATCTTTTTCGTCGTAGTAGTCCATCAGTGATTGGGTTTAGTATTTCAGCTTAGTCGAGGTATTCCTCAAGGATTGTATGTTCCAGCTCCTCCAGTGTGCCACACCTTTGAGCCAGTCCTGTAATGTTCATCATCATGCCCTCAGGTAGCCACACCGGACGACCTTTCAGCATCTCAATTGTTATATCGGGACCACATCCGGGATGTCCTGAACCATCAGCATAATAGGTTACTTCAGGCTCGCCATGTTCTATTACACAATCGGCAATAAGATCCCATTCTGCTCCGCAAATGCTTGCGGTCAGTTCGACGGTTGTGACTATCATAAAGTGATTTTCTACAGTGTTATACTACTGCATTTGTCTTTTGCGGTTTTGAAACTCAGCCTCTGCCCTCATCTCAGATATACACTCTCCCCTGTACTGTCTGTAATGATTGGATAAAGCTGTCTTGACTTCTTCTAGGTCGTACCTTGTTTGCTTTGGACCACCTGCTGTGTAAAAAGGAATTACTCCCTTATGCTTTAATTGGTAGACACTCCCCACACTTCGACCTAATGCCTCGGCCAACTGTGGAGCTGTCATGCATCTCTCGTCTATCATGATTGGGATGTTTCTGTAATTTGTGATGTTGATAGCTTAGAACACCTTGGCGGACGGTTATCCGTCACAACCAGTTCATAGATGTAATCGGTCATTGTAAGGTTTCTTGCCTTAGCCTTTTCCTTGACCATTTCATGGAAACTTCTAGCTACTGTCAGGTTAAGCCTCGTGTCAGGTTTTTCTTTGATAATTACAGCCATAGTTTTACATTCGTTTACCGTTTTACTTCATGCGCTTGTATTGCGCTTACTTCATTACAAATTTGGAAATAATTATCCACATCATCAAATTTTCGTGGATAATTGTTCACGTTTTTTTTCATATGATTATAAACAGAATAGGTAAACTCATTGAAAATGAGGGGATAAGCGCAAGATCTTTTGAGCAGAAAATTGGCTGTAGCCAAGGTATGATCAGCAAAGCTTTAAGGAACAATTCAGACATACAAGCAAAGTGGCTTCAAAATATAATGGATAATTTTCCACAGTATGATGCAAATTGGCTCCTTACAGGTCAAGGCAATATGCTCAAGAACCCTCCTGAGATAGCAAACCTTCCAGTGTATAAGAATAGCATAGATCAGCTTCTATCCAATGAGAACATCACTATCATGATGTTTGCCAAGAAAATAGGAAAGGAAGCTCAAGATGTTACAGATGCATTGAACTCAAAAGAGGACTTCCTCCCTGCTGAGTTTATGAAACCTATCCTGGAGCAGTACCCTAACTATAATCCAGAATGGTTGGCAACTGGTATTGGGGAAATGGTAAGAAGTGGGCTGTCTATCCAGCCAAGGAAAGTAGGAGCTTGTGAGGAGTGTGTAAAAAAAGAGGAAGAGCTTGGAGAACTGAGATTCAAAGTAAAGCTACTAGAATCGGAAGCTAAAAGCCTTGAAGAAGAAAACAAGTACCTCAAGAAGACCATACAAGACAAGGAAATGATTATAGAGCTACTGAAGGAGAAAAGCTCTTAGAAGAGACATTAATATATAAGAAAAGCCCTTCAGTGATGAGGGGCTTTTTCATTTCTTGACAGACAACATATTACTTTGCTTTAGGTTTTCTCGCTTTGTTCCTATTGTTCTGGTACATCAAAAAGGCAGCTTGCCTTGCTTTTGGTGTCTGTCCTTCAAATTCTCGAGTACCGATATAATCATGGAACAGCTGGTCAATCTCTTTAGGGCTTATTTTACTCATTATTGGTTAAAAAAATAGAATTGATACAAGATTAAGCATTAGCAAAGTACAAACACCTAAATAAAATGTCAATATTTTAAACATTTTCAGATGTAAAATTCGACAAAACAAGATAAAAACCTTACAAAATCGACTAAAAGGTAGATTAAAACACGAATTGTTTATTTTTTTAACATTAATGACAATGGAAAAGCCACCCCTTTAAGGGGTGGCTCAGAATAGCTTATCTTTATATACCTGCTAATGTTCCTGATAAAGGAACTCCAATTCATTCCCATGCTCAAATAGGACAATAGAATGTTGCTCGACAATTACACTGAATACTTTGTCCCTACAATTTGAACAAGACTGAACCTGTAAAAGTCCAAAAATTGATATCACTAGGATTCCCTATTTCATTTATCCAAATTAAGTAGTTCCTGTAATCTGTCAGGGTTAAGTGTTGAATAGTCTGAACCTTGATTAGATAATTTCTCCCAACCCTTCTCTAGTGCACACCAGAAAAGTTCATGTTCTGTTTCACGTAGTTCATTGAGATCAAATGTTCTTTTCAATCATTTCACCTGTTGAACTAAAGAAAACTGCATCACCCTTATCTTCACCTTCTTTGGGAATTTTCGATTTCAAGATATTTATAAGATTGTTAGAGTTATCTAGACTTGACAACTCCTGAATGGAATTCCACTTGCATGATTTATATATATTGTTGGCGATAGTACTTCTACTATCTTGCAATGCTCTGCAAGTATTGATATTGACTATCTAGAAGCGTACATTCGATGTCTCTGTTACGAATTAACAATTCAGCATATTTAATTGCACTTTCTTTGGTTGGGAAGACTTTATAAATTTCGCCCCAGCCAATTCTCCTTTTCATTGTTTCAATTTCCAGAATGATGCCTGTACTTGGTTCACAGAAAGTCAACACATATTGATTAACACTTAAAGTAGTTTTTTTTAATTCTGTTTTATCAACGTGAATCAATCTTACTGTATCCTCCCACACTTTTGATATTTGCTTTCTATAGTTAAAAATATTGCAGTGATAGGTTGTAGTGATTTCCTTGTACTGAATTAAAATGATTCCCTTTTTGCTATCTATTCTCAGTTTACTTTCTATCTCAACTGGATGTGAAATGCTTATCGTTGCTGATGAGTAATCACCTTGAATCTCTTTCTCCTTGAACCGATCAGGTATCATGTCAAGATACGGATTCATGTATTCGAGTAACCATTTTGTAGGATTCATTAATAATGTCAATAATGCTCGGTATACAGTAAACGACTCGACTAAAAAGCATTTCAAAGAACTTACCTTCCGTCTGCTAAATAGCCACAAGTATTTTGAATTTTTTTCAATCTGTGACGGGCTTTCTTACACGCAACAACCTAGCAATTTCATCAATAACGCTATGCTTTTTCAGCCTTTGTTAGCTATGTTTTCATTTCACATAATATTCATAATACGTCATCATTGTTGTATCATATGAATTACCTTTTTTATTTTCAAAATGATAAGTGATTTCAAAGCTTAACTCTTTCTTTTCCAAAGAAGCGTCTGTATCCTTATTACCTACAACATAAATATCAGCTGAATGATTATTTATCAATTCATATTCATATATATTGTTCTTAATTTGTCTACAACAATTATTTCCTGTTTTAATTTGAACATCTAAACTAAGATTTTCATAATTTGCTAATTCTTCTAGCATATCACCATTTTCAAGAGAAATATTAATTTTTCTAGTCTCCCCTTTTTGCAGAGTATCTCCATTAAATTCAATTGGCTCTAGTCTTAATAACAAATTCTTTTCAATAGAAAATTTTTCAGAACTTTTAATTATTGAATCTCCATATTCATTATGGGCAAGACTATCTTTTTTTTGACATGATATGCAAGCAAAAAGAAATATTAAAACAATTTTATTCATTTGTATATTATACTAATTACAGCTAAGGGTTTGGCTAAAAAGCGTTTCAATACTTTTTAGGTGATGTTGTAAGTCTTTTTATTCTATTATTCGTTTAATCCGTTCATGTGTTTTTATATATCCCCATGGAAAAAGTCCTTTTACAGATGTTAAATGAATTCGTGTATTTTTAGAAGGAATATCATAAAAGGATGATTCTATTTCAGACAGCAACTTTCCTATATATCTACTCCCTGAGTAAAAAGTATAATAGGATAGTAGCATCAGTAATATTAGAGTTATGAACACAAATATTAATAGGTATTTTATTACTGGATTTTGATTTAAATTAGTCATTGCACCTCCTGTCATTAACAAAAAAATCAGACTTATCTGAATCGACAATACTAATAAAGCCCACTTTGATATTTTAAACAGTTTTTTCATCCGACTAACTTTTAAGGACGAATAATCTTTAACTTTAAATAGTAATTCATCTGATACAGTCTCCATCCATATAACTTGAAATAGTAAAAAAGGAAAAGGAAAAAAATGAACAATCAAAGGAAACTTACTACTCTGTTTAAAAACAACTCCCTGAAAGAAAAATAATAATACTCCTATAATCAAAGGAGAATAAACAATTGAATAGGATGAGTAAGCGCTTCCTTTTAAAACTTTATTAACCACAAATTTTTTCATATTTGGTATTTAGTTTTATGATTTACAACGGCTCGAATATGCGTAGTTCGGGATTTCAAGGCACTCCACTGTCAAACCGATACATTGTTTATTAAATGCTTTAATGTTCAAATTCACAAAATCACCCCGCATTACGTATATTTATTGTTGCCTACAGTACTTTTTGTTTATGGTATCATTACTTATATTCTGAATACTACCATCTATATTTAATTTATACTTTTCATCAATTTCAAGATGAGAATAGCCTTCAATTGGATTTCCTTCTTCATCCAAACATTCAACATCGTCAATGCGCTTTATTAATAATGTAGAATCCCTGATTATGCCCCTATAATCCCAACTGCCTTCCCAATCGTTTCCAAATCCTGAAATAAATTCAATTTGACCTAAAGATTTAAAAGTAGAGTCAATCATTGTTAAAGCTAAAAAATTTGTAATTTGATCACAGTCATATTGTTGTCCATAAATTATGCATGGATAGAATTTTCCAATATTGGGTTTTACACTTAATAAATATGAAGATTCTAATAAATAAATTCTACGAATTTCTTCTCCAAATTTCGTAGAATCCAGACAAATTAAATTTCCAATTTTAAAATCCTTTAAATAAAACTCTGATTTACTATTTTCTGGAGCATTTTTAATTAAATCTGCCCAAGATTCTAAGGAAATCTCTTCATTTTCTAATGAATTGACTTCAACTTTTTCATTAGTACTTTTTACAGGTTCTGCAACTGATTTAACTATTTTCTGTTCGTCCTTATTATTTGAGCTATTCATGCAAGAAATGAATAACAAAACTGGTATTAAAGCTAAAAAATATTTCATCTGTTTCGATCTTTTGTATTGTAGGCAACGCTCTGGCTATGCACCGTGGCGTGTTTAAGTTCGTATTCTGTTTCGTTTATCTAAGTAGCGAATTCTTTGAATTCGCGGGGCTTGTAAGTAACCACAAACCTACCGTAACCCACTGACACGACATGGTATCATAGCCCTTGTTGTGTGTATTTTACATGTTTTCTAAAAAATCAGATACTTTTTTAAGACCTTGATTTTCGGCAACGTTTTTCAAAGATGAAATATCTAACTCTAAATGAATCCCTTTGTTTTCCATGAAATCAATGAATTTTTCGGGTTGGTTAGTTTGAAGAAGCCTATAAGGGTAAATTCTATTCTCCTGTATTTGCCATGGTTTTAAAGTGACACTTTCTGATTTAGGTTCATGAAAGTTGTAATCCTTATTATCGAATTGAGCTTGATTTTTAGCACTTATATCTTGAAGGATTTTTTTGTAATTAAATCCTAATTCTTCATGTGCTTCCTTAAAATCGTCATCAGATCCAACGTATCTGTTCTTGTGAAAAATAAAACTAATGCCATGTTCTGGGTCTATTTGTGTAGAACCAAACGAAAGCAGTACATATGCATAGTTGTCTTTATATATATTCGAAATAATAATTCTTCCGGGGTATAATTCCTTATCGTAAAGTTCTTTATCGTTCTGATTTGTTGGGATTTGCTCTTGATCATCATCAACTAACGAGTTAAATGTAGGGATGAATTTTTCTTTAAGAGCTTGACAAATCCCTGTCAATATTTCACCTTGATTTGAAATTAGATAGTTAACTGAGTTGATCTGTTCTATTTCAGGATTTGGGTTTTCGTCCTTAACATCATTTATTCTACAATCGATTTGATCACTCGACAGTAAATCTAGTTTAAGTTTGAACTCCCAATCACCAACAAAAGTGAATTTTTCCATGTTTAAAGAGCCTATTAGTATTGATTTCTAAATGTTACACACAACACCAAGCTATCGTTTGTTCAAGCTTGATCCTTCTCAATATAGTACTAATCCAAGATTTAATAAACTGATAGCACATGTTATAAGCTGTTTTACAGCGTTTCTTTGGTGAGGCACAGTGTGTGAAAGTAAAACAGGTACCGTCGGGAATTCCTGCTCCTGCTACTTTGTTCGATCCGGCTTTTTCTTTACGCTAGAAGGGAGTATTAAAAAATGAAACGGATAGTGTTTGAGGCTTTGGCTAAACTATCGGCCGTTTCTCCAATGTACAAGCCGGCACGAAACCAGTTTTGGAGCTACTCTTCTGCTAAGGAGATGCTATTCATTTATCGGCGTAAGGTGGTTTTTGTCCTTTAATTGCGTTAGCTTTTCTGCATACGCTGACAGGTTATCAGCTTTTTTTACCTGCTACCTTCCGCTTTCCGAAAACACGTTTTCTCAAGGATTCAGGCGGAAAGTAAAAAACCAAACCCTTTGGGTCTGGCACAGAAAAAGCTAAGTTGTATATTTTACTTAAAAACCACTTTGCGGATGCCATTACTTACCTCCTTGCTAGCCACCTCTCCACCAAAACGCAGGACTTTCCGAATAGCTTATAACAATTGAATATAGTGCACAGTGGTATATAGCCCGTAAAATCAGGGGGTAAAAGCATCATGGTTGATATTCGCACTGTATCAAAAAGTCTTTTAATCTAATCGATTCTTGATTTTATTCAAATTGTTCATTGTACATATGTGTGTATTTAAGATTGCATTTTTCCTTTATCACTAAATTACAGACAGTTATCAAATTAGAATTTTAGAAGTTAATTTCTTTCCACTATAAAGCACTTGGTAATTTGACCACACATGTGTTATCAGTCAGGAAGTAAAGTTCTACTGGGTAGGTTGGAAACGGATGTGATATTTCAAGACCATATCATAAAACAAAAAAGCCAAACCCTAAGGGTCTAGCTCTGAAATTTTCGTATAAGACTTATGGTAGTATTATATTATTGAGGAGAAATACTGTAAGCTTATGGCTCACGGCGTCTACTCGATTATAGGCTGGCATTTTTTATTTTATTTTCAATGAAGTTCATACTTCGGTTATAATTATCCTTGTTAAGAAATTTGTTATAATACCTAGGTGCATTTCTTATAGCCAAAAATTCAATAAATTCTAACTTTGTAAGTTCGAATATCGTTTTATTTGCCCATGTATAAGCATAACTTGAATTATTACGATTTACTTCTTCGTATTCCTTTATTAGATAGTAATTTAAGCACTTATTTTCTTCTACAAGAGATTCGAGTCCAAACGACAGGCGTAATGACTGAAATCTTCTAATAAGAGCTTTTGGGTATTTTTTATATCCAAATAGTTCATCACGAATTATCTCGTCGCAAAAACAATTATCGTAATCTTTTACAACACCAGCTAATATATTACTACCGTATCCAATTACTATTTCTTGTATTGTTGATTTATTGATATGATGTGGATAAACTGTAGTGTAGATATCCATTAAGCTGTCAGGAATATTTTTTGTATTTTCTACTCTAAGTGAAAATGTTATCAATTCGTCTTTATCATCAAATAGCCGCCAGCTATACTTGAAGCCTAAGAAGGCTATAAGTAAGACAATTAATCCAATTAGTAATATTTTAATAACCTTGTTAGCCATTTAATATTCTCTATTCTTGTTTATCTATAACACCTAGTATAGTGTGTGTGTTCTGGCAAAGGTCGGCTCGACCGTAACGTCTCGAAATGCACCTATAACCGATGTTGTAGTTATTTTTTTATTTTTCGTTTTCTAGAAGAGTGCTCCGTAAAAGTAGAATCTTGATCTAATTCAATTTTACAAAAATCCCGATAAGTTCTTAGATCTATGATACATGAATCTCCATCTATAAGCATTTTTTCTCTTCCTCTTACTCTTCTATTTTCTACTTTGAACAAGACTAATGTATCTGCTACAACTTCATAAAACCCCTTTACATTATAAGGTCCTCCATGTCCGACTACTGACAATTTAAATTCACCATCAATAAATTGATATAGGTAACTAGTATCAAAATATCCTCCAGAATAACAACCTTGAATATTAACAGGCTTATTAGCTGAAATAAATAGCACAAACAATGCTATTGTTAAAGTATTCTTGGTAACATTCAAAACTCATTTATTTAACTACAATGACTAAACTATAGTGCATGTGTGCCGGCAAAGGTCTAGTCGACCGTAACGTCTCGAAATGCACCTATAACCGATGTTATGTTTTTCTTTTAATTATTCGATGAATGAAGAAATCAACTATAAAAGCCTTATCTCAATATTTGAAATGTTTTCATTTTCAAGAATTTCAGCAACCTTGTCAGTGCAAACATTCAAGAGGGTGCCGTCTAGGTTAAAGAAATCTGACCCATCCCACGTATTTATGTCAAATTCAAGTTTTTTTGAGTTATCGATGTTATTAATAATTGGCCCTGCTTTTCCATTAACTATAAACCAATAATAACTACCTTTTAATTCATCACATAATGGCTCTAAAATACTGTATCCTTTTATTTCATTCCTTCGAAGTATTTCAAGAACCCTATTACTTATTAAAAAATGAGATCCTACTCCATAAATTTCAACTATATCATATTCTATATAACCTTTAATAACTTTAAGAGGAGTTTCATCTAGGATTTTAGACTGTTCGAATAACGTCTTGTACATAGTAAAGCCATTAATCTTACTAGCTTGTAATACAATAGCATCTTTATCTCTTAGTGCGGTTAGTTCATAAAAATTCAATTTCTATATAAATTATTGGTAAGGAATTAAATATAATGATTAGTATATGGCAAGTAGGGCACAAGATCCAGATAAAGTATCAAGTTTGTACTGAGCCAAATCAACGATTTGGTGGTGTTTGTAAATAGGTTTAAACTTTCGTTAACCACAGAACGCCCTATTTGCTATATACAGTGTTGTGCATAGTTTTATTTATTTTCAAGTTTTAATTTTCTGTATTCGTGTATTTCTTTTAGTCCTTTTATCAGTCCAAATATTAGAGGAGTACAGAGAATCAACAGTACTACATTTTTGTATGGCATTTCAGATTCTTGAATCAGACCAAGTATTCCAATTGTTAGTATTGGTATAATAGTCAATGTCATTCCGATATAAAACAGGTGATTTTTCTTTTTTTGTATACCATAAATTATCAATCCGAAAACAGTCAAGGCAGGAATTAAAATAAGAACCGATATTATTCTTCTTGTTTGAATCGCATTGTCCATGTCTGTTCGCATTGGTTCAACGATTCCTCGAGTAACATCGTCAGAAACGTCTGTTGGAATACCAACCCACAAATCTCCAATCCAAATTATTAGGATTAAAATCCAGAGTCCAACAGTTATAAACTTTAATACCTTTGTCATTCGTCTTCTATTAAGCACAACGCCTCTTGTATGGTTCGTTTGCTTCCCGCAGGGAGCATATGAACTATACAAATTGTTAGCTATTCTCTTATTTTCAATTTATAGTATCCTTTAATTTCATAGCTACCAGCGTATTCTCCTTCATTTATTTCTCTATAAAGTTCATTTAATTCATTTTTTTCGGAAACTTCTCTGGCTATGGTTGCAAAATCCTGACCTTTTAAAAAGGAATGGTATATTGGATTATCGTCGCCCATAATCCAACATTCATTTGCTCCAAATTCATTTCCAATTTCTTTATAAACTTCACATAGTTTTTGTCCAATTTTTGGATAAAATTTTATCGCTAAAAAAGCTCTTATCAAACTCCATATTTCAAAACCACTTTCTCCGAACCGCATAACTAAGCCTTTAGACAATTCAATAGCAGCATTAATGTCAGGTAACTTTGGTCGTTCTCTTATTTTTATATCGTCAAGATACCATTGTGAACCAAAATCAGGTAATTCGGGAAACCCTTCGGATAGAGTTGCTTCATAATATTCTTTTATGGAATAATACTCTTGTTTCTCAATTTTTCCAATCAGCTCATCCAACTTTTCATTCAATTGAGTGTAAGGGAAAATAGCAATTAGGTTTACTCCCATAATTTTGTTCTATTGATAGCTAACAATTGTATATAGTGCACAGTGATATATATTCCGTAAAATCAGGGGGTAAAAGCACCATGGTTGATATATGCACTGTGTCAAAAACTACTTTAATCTAGTGGATTCTTGATTTTGTTCAAATTTTCATCATAACATATATTTAAATTCTATAATAAGTTTCAAAAAGATTTAATATCTAAACAGTATCTACTGTAATATATCTGGTAACCTCTCAACACTCTGTCTTTTCTTCTCACTAATCACTTTCGCATATCTCATAGTTGAATTTATATTTTTATGTCCCATCAATTGCTGAACCGTATAGATATCAACCCCACGTGTGATTAACCAAGTTGCAAAAGTATGACGGGCAACATGAAAACTGATTGATTTGGAGAGACCTGCCTTTGTTGCAAGTTTCTTTAAATGCCAATCAATCCGTGATGTAGTAAGATTATCCGAAAACACTTTTCCATGCTTACGCTCCCCTAGTAGTCTTAATGCTGTACTGTTCAAAGGCAGGTAAACTCTATCTGTTGTTTTCTTCTGTACCATTGTAAGTCTGTCCCCTTCAATCATGCTCCAATCCAGTCGCCTGATATCACTGATTCTTAATCCAGTGTAGCAACTGAACAAGAACGCCCTCATTACTTCTACCTCTTCCCCATCTGGCTTAACCGAAGCAAGTTGCTTCAGCTCGGACTCTTCAAGGTATCTGATATCCTTTTCCTCGACCTTTTTCTTCTCTATAAAAGTGGCAGGATTTGAGCCTATGATTCCTTCCTTTACTGCATAATTCATCACAGTACTGAACTTGTTGTATCGCTCGTTTGCTGTGCTCTCCTTCAGGCTTTCAGACAACAGCTTCATCAGTCGCTCACAGGTATAGCGGTCTATATGACTAATACTTATCTTGTCTATACCAAGACGCTGCGCTGCCTCAAACATGTACTGGTAGTTGTTAAGGGTATTCTGGTTGCTGACAAAGGAAATGCGAAGCTGGTATACTTTATCAAATGTCATATTCGACTCAATGACACCACCCCGCTGCACGGTGACCATCTGCCGCTCCCTGTCAAGTGCGTACTGTCTGGCCAGCTCCTTCACCTGCTTGTTGTGCCTACGTTCTTCCTGGTCTTTCGGGTTGTCAAAAGTGTACAGCTTCAGATAGTCTTTTTTTCTGTAGCCATCTTTTGAAATATCCAAGTAAAGGTGAGACCTTCCACCTGAGATCTTCTTCAATCTTACTTTAACACTCATATTATACACTGTTAGTTGTCAAAAAAATAGGGACATATTAGGGACGTCCCCGTATAAAATTAGTCCCAATTGTGTATAATATAGTAAAATTAAACAAGGCAAAATAAGCTCTTAGGATATTAAAAAAGGAGGTTATGTTAATGGAGGGGTATAGAGGATACTTTGTTCATAAGTTTCTGTTATTTCATAGTTCAACAATGAGCTGTAGAATGATGAGATTTTGTGTAGTTAAAATAGTGCAGTGTGCTATTGGCTACTGCTTTTAACTTATCAATTCATATTAGTTAGTTCGAATTTTGCTTTTGACAGACTTCAAATATAAGGTCTTTTAAGTGAAATCCTGAAAGTGAATGGCAGTTAATTGGTTACAAATAAAAAACGGACACCAAGGGTAATTCCTTGATGTCCGCTCAGTAACAATTGGATCAACTATTACCCTTGGTTCTCTGTTAAAGGAATTGGGAATTGTGTAAAGATTTGGTCTTTCGCCCTATCCAATGGCAATTCATTGCTATTGAGCTTTCCATATCTTCTTAAGTCGATCATACGGTGGCCGTATTCTCCCCACAGCGAATATCTTCTTTCGTACAAAATCTGGTCTACCATGGCATCTTTGGTCTTCTCACCACTATACTGAGTTAAGCCCGCTTTTGTCCGTACAACATCAATCAACTCAATTGCCTCATCAAACATACTCAATTGAATATATGCCTCTGCCTTGATTAAGAGAAGTTCTTCATTACGGATAATGTCCATTGGTGCTGTTGCTGATGTAAACAATGCTGTAGAATATGAACCTGTCAGGTTATCCTGCACTGTAGGATCCGTTCTAAGAATGGTTTTCTTGGCCACTCTCATATCACCCATCTCTGCATCTTCTACAAAGCTCTCATGAACCACAATCTGGTCTCCATTCTGTCCAGGAACTTTGAATAATGGGTTCAGCATATCACCACCTTGTGTACTGAACACGTGTTTGGGCCCAATAGACAAGTCAGCTGACATATCCATAAATGACTCATCCATGATATTGAGTACGTCATCATACTCACCTCTGTACAATGCCACTCTAGCTGCCACTGCCCTATTGAACGTTCTGAAAGTTGCAGGCTTATCAAAACCTGCATAACCTGATGTCAGGGTAAAAGCAAAATCACTACCTGCACTAGTCAGTTGGGTAGCTCCTGTATCCAACAGGTCTGCAATATGCTTCTCGGCTTCAGCTCTAGTGACAAAACCTCCTAGGTTAAGAGGGTCTGATACATCAATTCTGATTCCGTTATCATATAACTGGTTCAATACCATTAGCAGCTCATGCGCTTTCACTGTATTGGCAAAGCCTCTATAGCCATTCTTTTGCTCTTCTGAAAGTACTGTTGCCTCCTCTACTGCTTCCAAAATGATATTCGCCAACTTGACTACCTGATACCTGCTAGCAAAACTTGCAGTGCTGTAGAAAGAGTTGTTATCCAAGCTCACACCATCTTTTCCAAGCAAATCTTCCGTATTTCTTGGGTCAGCATCAAAGATGTAGAACTCTCTGGCAATAGTTCCCATCGCAGTAACATGCACTCCCACATCTTCTCTCATGCTTGCCATCACTCCTACTACCAAGTTATTCAACTCAGCTACTGTAGGATCACTCAGGACATCGTTTACACTTGGGTTATTCAAGTCAACTGCTTCATCAATTGTACAGCTTTGAAAAGCAATCAAAGCCCCAGCCATCAGGCCAATCGTTATATATTTTCTTAACATCAGTATTTTCCAATTTAGGTTTAAAAACTTTAAATCAACGGCTCTTTCCAATTGCTTAGAATGCAACATTCAAGTGGAAGTACAGTTGCTTTGAACTTGGGAATGGAGTCACATCCAAACCACTTGAAATCACGTTACTACCGTTTACAGAAACTTCAGGGTCATAACCCGAGTAGTCTGTTTTTGTCCAAAGGTTTCTACCTGACACACCCAGTTTTACACGCTCAACGGTATCGCCGAAAACGCCTGAAAGTGCCGTCTTAGGAATTCTGTAGTACAAGGCTACCTCTCTTAACCTTACATACCCTGCCGGTTCAATAAATGATGACCTGTTCTGACCTGCTTCAGTATCCAGATCAACAGTAGTACCACCAAGGTCTGTCAGGAGCTTTGTCAGGTTCAGGTTTTCACCACCTTGTTTCCAATGCACAAGGAAAGAGAAGTCAAAGTTTTTAAGGAAGGTAATATTGTTAGTGAATGACATCTGGAAGTCCGGCTCTGCATCACCTACTTTCACTACTTCGCCATCAACTGACTGTGCCAACTGCGTTACAGAAGCTCCTTCTTCCATATAGAATGTACCTAGTCCAAGACCAAAGCCATTGCCTGGAGGCGGGAATGAAGGAACACCCAGTCTGGTTACTTTTGATTTATTTTTCCAGAAATTGGTTGTAGACACCCATCTGAAGTTTTCTTTATTTACAGCATCCACTGTCAAGCCCAACTCAATACCTTGGTTATTGATATCTGCATCATTGATTACCTGTGAAGTATAACCTGATGACGACTCCAATGCACGGTCAAAAAGCAGGTCATTTACATCACGGCTATAATAGGATGCTTCCAAGCTGATACGGTTATCAAGCCACGCCATATCTAATCCGAATTCCATCTCTGATGAGGTCTCAGGAATCAGGTCAGGAGTACCTCTGTTTCCTCGGATTACAGTACCAGGCATACCGTCAATTACGGTAGACACAAGTGGCGTAAACAGCGAACCGTAACCTGCACTTGTACCTGTCTCACCGTAAGCACCACGTACCTTCAGCACATTCATGGCATCCACTGACCAAAAGTCAAAGTTGGCAATGTTTACAGCCAGTGATGTTTTCAAGAACGGATAATACTCATTAGGGTCACCATTGAGGCTTGACTTATCCATTCTAACACCTAACGTACCAATGATCTTGTCATCGTAATTCACTTCTTCCTGCAATACGATACCAAACTCCTCTTCCACTTCCTGTGTCTGGATAATGTCCTTTGCTCCACCATGAGTCAGGTTCTCCTGCCCTGGGATCAGCTGCGTGGTTTGGTTGTATACCAGATCTCTGTTAAAGTTCAGATAAGAGATACCCGCTTGCGTACTCAAACTCAGCTTATTGTCCATCAGGAACTTATCGAATACCATAAATGCTTGGTAGTTCAGGTTTCTGAACTTGTTTTTACCTACACCTACAAAGCCATTTTTTGTACCGATTTGCGGCCCATGATCCTCAGGAACATAGACATACGTCTCATTCATAAAGAAATCCAAACCTCCATTCAATTTCGCTTTCATTGAGGTAGTACTATTCTGCAACAACTTAATCTCAAGGTTAGCACCTTGCATGATACGGTTGACACGGTCCTCATTTTTTACTTTATCTCTTACAAAAAGCATGTTACCTGCAAAGTTGGGGTTAGCTGGGTAATTCCCATTCTCATCAGGATGAAGCTCTGCCCAAGGTCTTGTAAAGGCAAGGTTGTATCCATATGAAAGACCTCCCTCATTTTCGTTACCTGTTGTACCTCTTCTTGTAAAAGTATTGACATAGTTGGTACTCAAACCCAACTTGATGGCATCACTTAGCTGATGGTTGATATTTGCTCTCAAAGAGTTTCTTTCAAATCCAGTATTTTTCACAATACCTTCTTCATCTCTCATCGAACCGGCAATGAAAAAGCTTGTTTTATCATTGCCTCCAGAAAGGCTCAATTTTGTATTGGTGATCAGCCCTTTTTCACCGTACAGCTCTTCCTCATAGTTATAGATTTTGCCAGCAGCCTGTGCCGCCTTAAACTTTTCAACTTCAGCGTCACCATAAGTTGCTCTTACTGATTCCTCAGTGAAGTTCCTTACACCCATATAGCGCTGAATGGTATTGACACCTACATCTTGGCTAAAATTGATTTTGGTTTTACCTGCTTTACCTTTCTTAGTTGTAATAATGATTACACCCGCATTCGCTCTTGTACCATAAATGGCAGCAGCTGAAGCTCCTTTCAGTACCTCAATCGATTCAATATCTGTTGGGTCAAGGTCTGCAATACGGTTAGCAGAGTTTTCCTCATTACCTCTATTTGCACCAGATGCGAACCTCAAACCACTTGGGATTTCTGCATTGTTCAAATAAATACCATCGATAATAAATAACGGCTGGTTGTTACCCTTGATAGAGGAGACACCTCTCAAACGAATACCCATACCACCACCTGGCGCACCAGAACTTGCCGTGATATTCACACCCGTGATTTTACCATACAGAGCACCATCCATGGTTGGTTGGCTGGTTGTTCCGGCAAGTTGGGCTGCATCTACAGTACCTACAGCATTTGCCAGATTGGAACGCTTGATACTGGATGCCAAACCAGAAACCACTACCTCATCCAGACTGGTTACATCTTCTTCAAGCGAAATGTCAAAAGAATTATTAGGTCCAACAGTTTGTGTCTGGATCTTGTACCCCACAAACTTGAATACCAAAACATCCCCCTGCTTGGCATTCAGTTTAAACTTTCCTTCCAAGTCTGTTACGGTTCCTTGAGCGCTTCCTTCAATAATGACAGACACACCCGGAAGAGGCTCTTGCTCCAGCCCAGAAGTTACAGTACCCGAAATGCTGCGCTCCTGAGCGAATAGCATTGTCGGCACCATTGTTAGTAGCAATAGAATCAGTTGAATTTTTTTCATGTAATAATTTGAATTAAGGTAAAAAGATACAGCTAGTATCCCCATTGACCCGACTCGGAAACGTCTTGCAAGTATGTTCCGGCCTAAATTGATTGAGCCTATGTTGAATTGGTTGTTTTTCAATGTGAGCTTCCTTCAATATTGATCTAGGGTTGGTAATTAGTTATCCACCTTAGTGTTCAGTAGCACCGTTAGTTATGTTCTAAACAAAAAGTGGTTTCTAGTTTATCGAATAAATATTAAAAAGAAAATATTTTATATGTAAAAAATGCAAGTTTATCGAAATTTAATTTTAAACAGAAGTTTAAATTCGATACATAAATCCGAACTTAAACACATACCCGATATTTTATAAACCATACAATAATACAACTTTCCACCTTGCAGCTAACGCAATTGTTTGTACACAAAAAAGCCTCATGCAATTGAATCACATGAGGCTTAAAAGCGATGTTATAATACACTAATGGTCAATTTCTTTCAGTGTACCATACATCCATTTACTCTTGGCGCTAATATTAAAAGTTGTATCGCCTGGAACGGATTTGTACAATATTGTCGCTATGCCTGCTTTTGCCTTTACAGGGTTATTACCAATAAGCTCCCCCTTCCCTTCCAACTCGAAAGTTACTTCTTCATCAAACCGCTCATTGAAGTAACCATATTCATCCACCCCCTTAGCATACACAAACACAATATCGGGGTCTTCTGTAGAAAGTGGAATACCTGAGTAATCAATACTCACATCCAGATCTGTTACAAGCCCAGCGGTATTGATCTCCTCTTGTATCACTTTTTCTCCATCTATATATCCATTGGCTACAATAACTCCATGAATGTACTTTCCTAAGTTGAAGTCAAATGGAGGAGAAATCAGCCTGTCATTCAGCTCATTTATTTCAGGCTTTTTTCGGGCAATAAACTTCCCATTATGGTAAAGCTCTACCTCTTCACAATTGGAAAACACCCTCACAATAGAATCACTTTTGTTATTCCAAAAACTGGCAATCTTTAACATAGGTCCTTTTTCGGCTAGACTATGTTTAATATCCACATCTGCGGGTCGCTGACTCTTATAGAAATAATAGGCAAACTTGGGTAGTCGAAATATATCACTCACTCCTGAAGTCTCAAGGTCATCTGCATAGCCACGGTTATAATCAAACATCAACCAATTTGACATTCCGATGGTCCCCATTCCTTTTCCCTTCAAATTGGAGTTGGCAGCTTCCTGAAAGTTAAGCGCCTGCTGCTTGAGCCTGACTTCACCAGCTTCCCTCAACTGTCGGCTTGTACGTTCTTCTTCTTTCAAACCTTCAAATGCAGTCTGGTTAAACCCCGCGTTTTGTGCATAATATTCCCAGTCTCCATATTCTGAGATAAAGACGCTCCGTTTTCCATCCTTATACCCGTTCCAATAAAAAGGGAATTCACCGTGTTGCCTTGCTGGAATAAACAAGTCATAAGCAGGATGATCCAGCCAGCCAGCACTGTAGGTATCATTGAAAGGCAGTTCTTCGTTCAACACCTTATTGGCTCGTTCCATAAATGCTTCTGACATTTCCGATTCATTCAGGGATACTTCCCAAAAGAAAATTGAAGGGTGGTTCCTGTCTCTACGAACCATATCCCTTATATCTTGAATAGCGTTGTCAGTAAATTCTCCTTTCTTGAAAAACTGCCATCCGGGAATCGCATCCATTACGATAATCCCCAATTCATCACAGGCATCCAGAAAAGATTCGTCCTGCGGATAATGGGACAAGCGGACAAAGTCAAAACCTGCATTCTTGATCTTGACTGCATCTCTCCAGTTTGCTTCATTCGAGATAGCGTACCCAACATATGGATACTCCTGATGTCGGTTGGTACCACTCATAAAAATCTCTTTATCATTGAGCAGAAACCCTTTCTCTGTCAGGTTTATCTTCCTGATTCCAATACGCTTTTCCATTACCTCCACCAAGTCACCATCCACTTCCAGCATTACCTTCAGATCATAAAGGTTGGGATCAGCAGGACTCCACAACATCGGTTTTTTCACCGTCAGGTCTACAATGATCTCTTTGTCTTCCCCTGCCGACAACTCAATTTCTTCAGCCTTGAACTTCTTTCGTTTCCCCTGCTCATCCGTCAAACTGGCTTCTATATAAATATCCCGCTCACTATCGAACTCATTCCGAATATGAACCTGTAGACTTCCATTAGCGACCTCATTAGTTATCGTATCAAAATGTATCAGAATGCCTCCACTTGCAGTTTTTTCTGCAACTACCGGATGTGTGATATAACATTTCTTTTTTCTAATCAGGTTAACATCCCTGTAAATACCGCCATAGAAATTAAAATCTAACTTTCTCAATGGTTTCCCAGGTGGAATGGTCGGGTCATCTACATTCAAAACTTTGACCACCAACTCATTCTCCCCTTCCTTCAGCTGTTTTGTCAAATCAACGACAAAAGGTAAGTAACCTCCTTTGTGCTTTATTAATTCTGTTCCATTCAAAGACACTGTCGCATTGTTCATCACTCCCTCAAACTCCAACCAGACTTTTTCGTTTGGTATTTTCTTCAAACTGAAACGCTTACGGTAAGTACATGCGCCCTGCCACTGGTCATTCACCACAAGCGGTTCAACCTTAGGTGTATGAGGTACTGTCACAGCTACCCAGCTAGTATCATTAGCTTTGACAAACTCCCATCCTTGATTAAAATTTGAAACAGGAGATGGCAGGTTTTTCTTCTCTTGACATGCACTAAGAAAAGTCCATATCGTCAAAAAAAGTAGAAAATGATACTGTGAAGCAAGGCGAAAAAACTTCATACCTGTAGGTCATTTATGTTATGCGGCGGTTTTGAAATTCAAATGTGAAGGACTACCTCTAAAACTTTAATCAAACCTGTAAAGGTTCAATTCATCCATAACTCTTCCTACCCTGTTCAGGTATGTATTTCCTCCCAAATGGTTATAACCTTTTTCTCCCAACTCAAACACAAATTTCCTTGAGGCTGAACGCTTGTCCAACTCATTACGCCAATTGGTTTGGTACTTTGTTACTACCTGCCTGTATTCACGCCAACGGGAACCATCCTGATTCAAGAGGATAATTTCCACAAAAAAGCGAAGGCAAGCCTCCTTTGATTCAAACTTCTGGTACCAGTTATCTTTCCTGTTTTCCTCATCAAAGATCAGTTGTCCAGAAACTGTATGCCTAAGTACCTTTACATTCCCTTCATCCTCATCAGGCTGACCTTTTAGCTGATAGGCATTCGTAGGTTGAATACCCCATTTCTTGATACCCATCAGGTTGTTGGCAAAGTAAGCGGTTCGGGTAGTTCCGTACCCGCTTTCCAAAGCAGCAATACCGAGCAATGCACTTGGAGGCACATTATATTCCTTTCCCAACGTTTGGGCTATTGGCTTGAGAGATTGAACAAAAGTCTCCTTTTCTGACTTTGAAACTTTAGTGGTCGCTGCCAGATAGGCATTATCGTTTCTTCCCTTCTCCTCATCCTCAACTGGTGTAGGTGGGAACGATACTGAAGTAACTTGAGGCAAAACAGTCAATCCGCTTTCCAATTCGCTTAATGCGATTCCATTCTTGTCCAAGGAAATAAACGTCAACTCCTTTACGCCCTCATAGTTAAACTGAAAGCTGAAGGCAGCAGGTACTGCTTCGACCTTAAGCACGCCCAATGATCCGTCTTTCGCCAATACCTTAACCGAACTCACCTTATCCCCTGCATATATATTGAAATATACCGTCTCTCCTTTAACGGCTCTTTCAGGATGCTGTACATAAAGTCCAACCCCTTTCTGAGCATAAGTGACCGAGCAAAAAAACGGCAATATCAGATACAAAAAAGCTTTCCATTTCATCCTTTACAAGTAAATAGCTGTTCCTATCAAATTTCCCTCAAAAAAGGTGGATTTGAATTGATGAACCAACATTTGACACAAAAAAAGGAGGCAGACTGGTAGCCTACCTCCAATTAGGTTTTGATTGATTGTATTCAGATAGTTATTTATTAATGTTCATCACGAACAGATTTGTATCGTGAATTTTAAAAGTTCCTTTCACCTACAAATCTATTCGTGACAATGCCTATTATTGACGTCCTTTAAGCATTTTCTTTGTGATACTAAACTGATCTGTCTTTGCCTTGATCAGGTAAATCCCTTCCGGCAAGTCTGAGGCATCCAGCTCCAATACCTGACTTCCTTTCTCCCTTGTTTCGATGATTTCTTTCACCACCTTGCCTTGAAGGTTATACACCTGCACTGCGATATTGCCATTCTTTTTCAGGTTAAACTGAAGGCTTATCTGCTGCTTAAATGGGTTTGGATAAAATACCGTTTCAATAGCAGACTGTTCCAACAATGGCACTCCCGCAATGCGGGCATTGCTGTTCGCCTCGTTCATAGCCACCAGCAAACTCTTCGCAGGATCAGCCGTGTCGTAAGTCAGCTCCCAAATCATCGTTCCCTGAGTACCTTGCGCCTTGGCATATTCTACCTTAGCCTTCACCATCTTCGGTGTATCAAAGAAGATCAGCTTACCATCCTCACTGACCAATCCACCCTGATTGTTCGGGTCATTCGGGTCATAAGAAGTATCCGCATTAGGATAATCTGCCAATATTTCGGCATAAGTGATAAAATGGTAACCATTGCCTGACTGTCCTGCCTGTGACTTTTTAGTATTCAGGTCATAGCCATAGAATGGTACCCCAATCACCAGCTTGTCTTTTGATACCTGCTGTCCTGAACCTTGCCATGTTGACCAATCACCGCTCCAGTAACGCATCGCTGTCTCGATTGAGTAAATCGGGTTGCTGTCACTTGCTCCTTGGTAAAGGGAGTTGTTGACTTCGTACAGAGCTGAATGAGGACCTTTTGGTGAAGTATCCCAAGAACCAGTAAAATCATAGGACATAATACCTACCCAGTCGAGGTACTCGGCAGCATCAGCGTCATAGTTATTGGCATACCAAGGCGTAGCAAATACGGCTGCTGAAAGTAACTTGTTCGGCATTTTTGCACGAAGCTTTTTAGCCAGTAAAGTCATGCCATAACCAGCAGGGTGCGCCCCTTGGTCTACATCGCCACCCCATGCATCCTGACCTCTTGTACGTCCACCTTGCTCAGAAGTACCTGCAATGGAAGCATCCTGCCACCAACATTCCAGATCAAGGTCAACACCATCAAGGTTATATAGATTTACATAGTCCACTACCTGATTGGCAATCGTCTCGATCATGGCAGGATTGTCCTGATAATGTTCCATCAGCCAAAGGAAGGCGAAGTCTGTAGCACCACCCAATGCAATGGAAACTGTTGCCCCTTGGTTGTGTGCACGCTCTACAATACCCGGCAGCATAGAATCCAAGGTAGCATAATGTACTGGATGGAATGCGCCACTCGAAAAGTCGCTATCAGAATAGGCAGCCCCTTCCTTCTGATCAAACAACAGGAACGCAACGTTCACATGTGTCACTTTACTGAAATCAAGGGTTTCGGTATCTCTCCAAGTTGGGATATAACCAACAATACGCTGGTTAGATGTATTCGGTGTAGGTGCAAAAGGTCCAGTCAGTACAATGGAGCCATCAGCATTGATATCACTTCCACCACTTTCAGCCACAATCGTTACATCAAATGTTTCCACTGTAGAACCGATCTCATTGGTTGCCGTAGCCGTGATAGTAAAGGTTCCGTATGCCGATGGTGTCCATGAAGCAGTACTGGAAGCAAAAGTCTGTCCGCCCACAGCCAACGTCACATCAGAGACAACCCCATTATGGTCTGTTGCCGAAACAGCAATTGCAATGGATGAGAAGGTGGGCATTACAAAAGTAGTGGTAGTAGGCGAGGTAAAACTTACAGACGGTTCAGCGTCCTGACCACCTGTGCCACCACCCGTTCCGCCGCAATCTGCAAATTCCTGCCAGCTAGCTGGTGTATCTGAAGGCACCTGTCCTACAGACCAGTAGTTCAGCAGCTTGTAAACCTTATCATTATAAGTAACCAGCATACCATTTTCCTGATAAGTTACGCTAGCTTTCCACTCAGGATATTGGGTACAATCCAATGCTCCACATGAGCCTTCCAGTTTCCAAACGTCATCTACCGTTGGCTCTGCCCCTACTGCTGGTGCCCAAGCCGCCTTGTAAGTCAAACCATTGTACTCTACAATATCATTTCCCACATAAGTAGTGGACGCACTCCATGAAGCATATGAACAAGTCGAAGCACTTGGTTCTGCTACTGTGATCGTAATCGATACTATAGTAGTCTGGTTAGCATCATCGGTAGCAGAAGCTGTCACCACATAATCACCATAAGCTGTTGGTGTGAAGGAAGCTGTTGTTCCACTGGTTACTGTGCCTGCAATATCAATCTGCGATGAAGTGACCGTCCCATCGTCAGTGGCAGAAATCGACACCGTTATCTCTTCAAAAGTTTCCTGCGTAACCGTCAGGTCAGCTGATGGACTTACAAAAGCCACCACTGGAGGTGTATCGACTGTTTGCGAAATGGTAACGGAAACGGAGGCTGTTCCTGTAGCCCCTTCATTGTCCGTTACTGTGGAAGTGATGGCAAAAGTACCATAGGCAGATGGTGTCCATGAGGCGGTAGTCCCTGAGAATGACTGTCCGTCCACTGTAATTGAAACAGCATCGACAGTACCGTCAGCGTCAGCAGCAGCTACTTCAATCGCAACCGCTGAAAGTGCTTCCTGCTCAATCAAGGCATTGTCCTGAGGTGACACAAAAGATACGGTTGGGTCTACATTTTCTCCACCGCCACCGTCACATGCCCCCAGAGGCGACCACCAATGATCTGCCGTACCTGGTGTAACATTGTAAAGGTTATCCGTCAGACACTCATATAGGTTGCCATTGTAAACCACCTTATCACCTGTCATATAAATGCTCGGATAAGTCTGGTATTCTGCCACACCTGAGCAGTCAGCAGCCAATGAGAATGCAACATTTAAGCATAGAAAGTAGCCAAGCAAACCTACTTGCCTTAGGCGACGAAGTACAGTCTTTGAGAATAGTAGTCTTTGTAATATGTCTTGCATAAAATTGTTGGTTGGGGTACAGCAGCAATCACTGTCCATGTAGAGGAAAAATTCAAATTTCTATGCTCATATTACAGTTTGAGGGCTTTCAAGCCAAAAAACAAACGGCTACAATTGGGGGTACAACGATTAGTCACCTTTTCAAAAAGGGGTACAACACTTTCACAAACCACCTAAATATACATTGTTATTAAAAAGGAAAGGGGTACTAGTCTCCAATTATGGGTTATAATAAAATGAACTCGCTTACAACGGGTGAAATTGCTTGTTTTGAATAAATAGTATTGAAGAGTTTGTATATGGTAATAAAAAAAGTCCATTCTACTCACTCTATGAAGAAGTTGCACTACGTTGGATATTAGTTGGCCTACCTAGTGGAATCAATAATTTGATCAAGTATACTTATACAGGTTTTGAAGATGAAGAAATCTATTATTACACCAACTACAATTATCAATATAATGAATATGGTTACCCTGAAGAAGTTTCCATTATATATGATAACGGTAATATAGCAAGCTATAAGGTTTCTTACAGCAGCTGTGAAGAAGTAGTGGTAGAATAGCTTTATCTTGATTCAAAGTAAAGCGAGGCAGCTTCCACCTATGGAGGCTGCCTTATCATTCTTTACCAAAACAACCCTCTATCAAACCTCAATACCCAAAACCATTACATCATCAATCTGCCGCTTGTTTCCTTTCCAGTTATTGAATTCATCTGTCAGTATTTCTGCCTGCTCCAGAATACCAGTATCTGAAAGTTCTGTAATGGTCTTTAAAAACCTTTTGGATGAGTACTTCTTATTGTTCTTTCCACCAAACTGATCCACGTAACCATCCGTAAATAAATAGAACCTGTCTCCTGACCTCACCTTAAATATATGCTCCCTATACTCATTCTCCACATTCATCACATTACCTACCGCTTTCTTGGTGCCTTTTACTATTTCAAATGAACGGCCATCTGAGTTCCAGTAGATCAAAGGTCTTTTGGCACCTGCATACAAAGCCACATGCACCTTATTGTCAATCGCCAGAATACCGGCTTCTAAACCATCAAGGTTCATCCTGCCCTTTTGCCTTAACCGCTTTTCCATCTCATTATCCAGTTCGGTCAGGATTTCCTTTGGTGACCAGTTTTTCTTATCCACAATCACCTTATCCAGAATTTCTGTTGCAATGACGGTCAGGATAGCACCCGGCACTCCATGACCGGTACAGTCTCCCTGCACAATATAAGTCACGTTACCTACCTCCCTGACAAAACAGAAATCTCCTGAGACGATATCCTTTGGCATATTGATCACAAAACTTTTTTCACGGTCAAGCTTCTCAATGGAAGAGCTGAACAACGCAGTCTGGATATGGTTGGCATAGTTGATTGAATTCAGCAGATCATTGTTGGCTCTCTGCAACTCATTATGCTGACGTCCTATCTTCTCCCGTTGTGCTGAAATCTCCTCCTGATTGGAAATCAGCTCCTCATTATTTACCTGTAGTTCTTCGTTCTGTACTGCCAATTCTTCTTGCTGTTGCTGGACAGTCTTCCGCTCTTCCATTACCTTTTGGCTATAGTGTTTGATTGCCAATGTGATAAAGGTATAGGTCACAAACATACCTCCAAGGTTAAAGAATACCAGTTCCCTGTTGACAGTCGGGATATAGGATGGATAGACGATAGCTATGATATGGAGGAATGTCAGCAGAATGGCGAATGAGATGGAAAGTACATTGACTACTTTGACATTGTGATTGAGTACAACCCTGACTTGTGTTGCCATCAGGAGACCACACATATTGCATAGGTTTTCGATATTTCCGAAAGCATACCAAGCGTATAGGGCAAAGATTCCATTAAAGATAAAAAAGCCGATTACGGTTTTTTCACTCAACTGTCCTTTTGCTGTCAGTACAAATGTGAAATTGCAAATCGCATTAAAAGTAAACATAAAGACCACTATATTTCCCTCCCCATAAAGTAGGTCATAGATAATGGCCAAGGCAGAAAAGAAACTGGTTGTAATAGCAGAAAAGTTGAGCACTTTACGCTCAAATGAGTTGGTATTAATATATGTTGCCATTGAAAGAAAGTCGTCAGTTAGTTTAAAGCTACATTTACGTACCCAAAAAGGATTCTGCACTAAAAAATGAAAGCATATAACATTCCATAATCCGATTATAAAAACATAACAATAATCATTTCACCAAAGATACACAAGTGATTCATATAGTAACACTTACATCACAATTAATTAAACCTAAAGTAGAAGTGTACACTATTAATATTTAGATTCTATATAAAAATCAGCTAACCATTCAAAGTACCTAGTGTTATTCTATAGCTGACAAACAAAGCTTCTTTTCATCTCAAACTTTATGGTCAGAACATTCTAATTCTGTACTTTTTACCCCTCCAAAATTTAAAACACAATGTTATCCACTTTTTTAGCATCTTTTTTTACGCAGTTAACTTTCACAAAATCAACCCTTTTTAATATATTTAGCGAGAATTGAAATTCTGAATAAAAGACCCTTTTTATTTAACCCTAACACCCAAAATGGACTACAAAGTAAACCTCATTATCTGTACTATCGTGACCTTACTATTTATTAGTTGTGATCAATACGATGAAAAGGACCAAATTAACAATGCGGAAACGATGATTTCTTTAAATGTTGGAGCACTATTGGAGGAGTACCAACAAGAGCAGAGTAATTATAAAATTGCCAATAAGAATATTCCTGATTTCGAAGACCTTGTCTACCTAATTGAAGTGTTGGAAAAAGTGGGCGATGGCGATTACCAAAGAATCAACTATGCTTATTACGATTACGAATATATTGTACAGAATGGCACAATCAATATTTCATTGGCACCTCTAAAAACCTACGAACTAAATTTCAAGGCAAACTATATGCTTTCAAATGAGGAAGTTCTGGCTGCTCAGAATGATAATCTAATCACTGAGGTCATTAATATCACTAACTCAATGAGTGATGAAGCTACAGTGAAAAGTACAACCACCATCCTGAATGACACCCAATACCTTCCTTCATTTTCCTTTGGGAAACATACCCTCAACTGGATGTTTGGATATGCAAGTGGGGACATCACTCCTCCTGCCGACACAGTAACATTTTATATTGCACTGTTTGGACCTAGGTTATTTGATCTAAACATTCATAGTGCTCCTATAAATGCAAATCTTTTAGGGGATGTTTATCTTCGGTTCAATGGTTCAAATGACTCTATTACCTTTAACATTGATGAGATGCCGGCTGATCAACTTTTAGCAACCCGAGACTACCTATATGGACTACAGGTACTTTACAAGTCTCCAAGTGATGCCACCAGCAGCATTCTGAATTATGAAAACAATTTCAATAGCTTTACCCTTAGCTATATGTATTTAAATATCAATATTCCTGAAATTCCAACTAATGACCTTGGAGAGTTTACTGGAGCCGAAAATGGAAACGAAGTACAGGATATGTCTATTTTATTTAATGAATCCCTTTACGAAAAGGATACGATTAATATTAATTAAAAATCAAATAGTTAACCGCTAAACTAAAAGAGGTTCAAACAGTGAAAAACTGAATGAACCTCTTTTTATTTACGAACTGGTGATATCACCAACTTCCTTTAGTGTTTCAACTCAATCGTCTTGTTTGACTTCGCACTTCTGATGGCTGCATCCAATATCTCCACTACCACCATATTGTTTTCCAGTGATGACAGATCGAAAGGCTGTAACTTTATCTCATTATTTATAACTGCCGCCAAGAAGGAGAAAGGATCATCATAAGGGGCTTTTCTTTCTTCCAATGTTTGGGCATCTTCTGTAAAACCGTCATACCCTTCCGAGATGCGGACACGCACATCTTTTTTGTTGTCTGCATACACGACGCCCTTCAGGCCATAAATCTCCATATCTTTCCTGCCGATTGGCCAGTTCCAAGAAGCCTGTATCAATGCCACGGCACTGTCATACTGCAAGATGATAATCGCTTCATCATCTACCTTTGGATTGTTTTCTGCCTGAAGCTGTTGTGTAATAGCTGTTACACTATTCGGCTTCTTGCCTTTCATCAGCCACGTCATCAGGTTGGCACCATAGCAACCAAAGTCTGTGATAGCTCCTCCGCCATTCAGCTCAGGGTCTGTCAGCCATTCCAGAAACTCAGAGTCTACGCCAATCTTTTTAGGGCCTTTGTGTCCATCCCGAACGATTACTTTTCTGATATCACCAATTACCTTGTCCTGATTGACCAACTCATAGGCTTTCTGGTTAGATGGGTACCAAGTTGTTTCATAGTTGGTCAGCAATTGGATATTATGTTTTTTGGCTAACGCTTCCATTTTCCTTGCATGATCCATACTTACCGCCAATGGTTTTTCCACCGTCACATGAATACCTAATGGCGCACAAGTCTCCACAATCTTCAGGTGGTCATAGATGGTTCCGAATGCCGTCACTGCTTCAGGATGCTTTGCCTCAATCAGCTCACCCATAGAGTTGTAGACTTTTTCCAACGAGAACTTATACATATTGGCATAACGCTGCGCCAGTTCCTTATTCGGTTCTACAATCCCGACAATCTCGATATCTCCCCTGCCTTCACTCCCAAAAATGCCATGTACATGGGTATGTGTCAACCCGATTACCCCAACCTTCAAGGGCTTTTCCTGTGCAAATGCATTCCACGTCAACATCAGCATGATTCCTAAGAGTGCTGTTATTCTTTTCATCTCAGTTAGTTTATTGTTTAGTAATTCTTCTGGTATAAAAAAGCGTAAGGTAAATTTATGGTATGAAACCAGAAACACCTTACGCTTTGATGGATTATATTTTAGTCCATCAGGAATAGCTTTAGTCTCCTTAGGAAAATATCAGTATCAAATATGCTCCGGTTTTGGTATATCAATTCAATCTCCTTCAGGAAGACCAACTGGTTCAACACTTTACAAAGTTAATCTTGGACTAGAATTTAAATTAAACTAGTAAGTCCATATTCCTTACTCAAGACCTAAATGCGCCCTTCTTTTTTTCCAGATCAGGTAATGTGAGAAAACACCGCCCAATACCAATCCGGTCATTATTGTATTCAAAAAATTATAGAAGGATGGCTCAGGCATATAACCTGTATCGGAAGATATTTCAAAAAACAGGGTAAAGAGCCAGCCGCGTTGTCATAAGCTTCCGGCTTTTACTCCAGAAAATAGGGTGTCAGTATAGAAAAGTTGATAAAAAACATCAGGCCTAGAAATGCTGTCTTCAATACCTTAAAAAATATATTCATTTCCGTTTAGTGTGTAAGCAAAATATAATTGAGAGGATACTGGACGTAATATCTTTCAAAGGCCAGTTAAAATCATTCAACTTCAACAGTAGTCGGCAACCCTTCAAAGTCTCCTGCCAATAACCACTCAGGTAAATAAGGCGTTTGAATCTTGGTCATCAACCCGTTGGAACGGGCTATGCAAGCAGCTGCCACCAATCGCCAAGCTATCCAACCTTTCCAGTCTCGATGGCGGAGTTCAACGTGCCCATTGTCGTGTGTTACTTCTTGCGACCAATACTCCTTGTGCAATTCCAAGGCTTCTGCCAGTTCCTTATTGTAACCTTCCTCATCTCTGCCGAAGATCATGGCATAGACGTTGAGCAGCGGCAGGTCGTTCCAAAGGATATATTCCTCCCTGAACTTGTCCATCTCCCCGATATGCTCCTTGATAGTTTGCTTGGCTTCTTGCAGCAGGGCAAACTGACCAGACATATCATGGCTAAGCATCTCACGCAGCAGCTTGACCATCACCAGGCTGATGGCATCCTCATGAATGACAGAGTTCTTGTGCAGCTCCAGTGGCATTTCATTCAGCTGATCCACTCCTTTGCGGTAACGGGTAATAACGCAGAGATTCCATCAAGCTTCCCAGTAATCACAGTCAATATCTTCCCTGTCTATTTTCCCTTGCATGGTTACCATCCGGTCTCCTACCTGTACATTGACTTCCCGGTTAAGATAGGTCACTCTTTGCAGATGCAGGATTCCCAGGTCACGGGCATAAAGCAGCCACTTGAAGTAGTCTTCCTCAGGCTCCTCCGCCATACATGAGAAGATGAATGTTTCGATCATATAATTGCTAGCTAAAGCAAAATTTACTTTATCCGAATCATATACCTTTTTAAGCCATCCGATAAATTTAGCTTCTTTTACTGAATTGGCACGCACCTCTAACATCGCCATGAATTTTTCATCTAATTTTAGATGACTCTCTAGTCTATTCATATTTCGAATTTTGTATTTCAATACCCTATAGTCTTCCGCTGCTATTAAAGCCTTACTGGTGGTAGCACCCGCTCAATGCTGTCAACTTAACAACACGAACCACTGTAGGAACACGGCCTTGCCGTGTTCAATCGTGTCACAAATGTCCCACGGGTATGTGTTTCGTGGTACTTCGCAAGAACAGAGCAAGGCTCTGTTTCTACACTTTTGCTTAAGTTGACAGCATTGAACATCCGCTACGACCTATTAAATTGTGAGTGTCCCACTCACTGAAGCAAGACACTTCAAAAAATAAAAGGTCTTAGTGAGACACTAAGACCAGTTATAGACCGCAGCTTCTTGCTGCGGTTTAATTCTTCGTTTACAATAAATATTTCTAATTAACCCTAATCACCTCCTTCACTTCTTTTGGTAATGTATCAAAGATTTCACCTTAATTATGTCAAAAGATGGGGTTTTCTGTAAAGAAATAAGGCTATCCAAAGAGGCGATTGGGTAAATAGCACCCTTATAAAGGACTCTTGCTGTTTCATTCATTTTTTGATTGCTGTAGTAGGCCTCTACTATAGTTTTGGACTGTTGGGCATCCATCAGGGAGTAGTTATTCCCATCTGTGATAAATGCTGATTCGATATTGGGTTGATTCTTTTCTACTGTTTTACAGCTAACAGCGATGAGTGACACAAAAAAAATTGTCAGTAGGGTTCTCATTATTTTTCAGGTTTTAATGAAAAAAATAGACCGCAACTTCTTGCTGCGGTCTTTAAATTTATAAAAAAATCAGTTTACCTTTTCAGTTGACTCATACTTGCCCTTGAACTTTTGGTAAAGCATCTTATGCTTGTTGTTCAGGTCAATGTCTCTTCCTTGGATAAAAGCCTGTGTTACATTGCTGGTTCTCATATCCAGCAGATCGCCTTGCGAGATGATCAGGGTAGCGTCCTTGCCCACTTCCAGTGAACCTGTCTTGTCTGCCACACCCAGAATCTTGGCGGTATTGGAAGTAATCATTTTCAAGGCTTCTTCCTTGTCCATGCCATAGGCAGCAGCCGTACCAGCAAAGAATGGCAGGTTTCGGGTTTTCATGGCTTCTTCTCTATAACCCAGTCCAACCAATACGCCTTCCTGTTGCAGCATGGCAGCCAATCGGTAAGGCAAGTCCACATCCTCATCATTTACAGAAGGCAATCGGTGAATGTTACTCAGGATTACAGGGATGTTATTTTCCTTCAGGTAATCCTTCAGGTACCAAGCCTGTGCGCCTCCCACCAGTACCACACGCTTCACGTTAAGTTCTTCCGCTAGCTGCAATCCTTGCAAAATACTTTTGGCAATATCTGCATGCATGTAAAGTGTCTTGCTGCCATCAAACAAACCACGTAATGCTTCCAATTTGATATTCACTTCTTCAGGAGAGGAAGCCTGTGCATAGGCTGCCGCATCGCGCAGGGTTTTCTCCACTTCTTCTGTCAACTCGTTATACTTTTTGTTGACTCTTACATCTGTTTCACCCATCCACCAACGTGGAGACAGGTACCTGCTAGGCCAGTTCAAATGGATTCCTTCATCCACTGAGTAAGCTGCATCTTCCCAGTTCCAAGCATCCAACTGCACGATAGATGACGTTCCTGAGAAAAGCCCTCCTTGTGGTGCAATCTGCGCCATCAGAATACCATTGGAGCGGATAGTTGGCGGCAAATGAGAATCTGTATTGTAGGCTACCAAAGCCCTTACCTCAGGGTTAATGCTTCCTTCCTCCCTTTCGTCTTTGGAAGCACTGACCTGACCGATCTCCACCAGACCAAGGTCTGTTGTAGGCAGGATAAGCCCAGGGTACACATGCTGACCGGCAGCATCCACTTCCTTAAAGCTTCCTGTCATGGTAAAGCCGTCGGCACTGCCCACATAGGTAATTTTACCGTCTTCAAAGGCTACTGCCCCATTCTCGATTACGGTTCCAGCACCTGTATGGACTGTGGCTCCTTTTACCAAGATTGGGGTATCCTGTTTTGGGGCGGGCGTAGGCACCTGCGCCATTGCACTACCTGCCCAACAAGTGACAAACAGTGGCAATATATATTTGATGATTTTATTCATATTAATACAAATCTGAGATTTAAGATATAAGACTTTGAATTCATCCCCATACTAATGACCATGCTGTGCAGATGCTTCATTGAACATGATATCTGTACAGTGCCAATCATGCAGTTGAGTAGGAGTTGGCTTACGGGTTGGCGCTCCAGCTTTCTTCTCTGCCTTCATTTTCATGGTGATTCTAGCCTTCTCCTGTCTGATTGCCTCACGTTTTGCCAGATCCTGTTCCATATCGTAATACACTACGCCATCCACCAATGTCTTTTCAGCCTTGGCATAGATTGACAGCGGATTGTCTGTCCAAAGTACCAAATCGGCATCCTTTCCTACTTTTACGCTACCCATTCTGTCATCCAGATGCAACAGCTTGGCAGGATTCAGGGTAACCATTTTCCATACTTCCTCTTCTGACAAGCCACCGTACTTTACTACTTTAGCGGCCTCTTGATTCAGGCGTCTTGCCATTTCAGCATCATCCGAGTTGATGGCTGTTGTTACGCCCTGCTGCGTCATCAGTGCCGCGTTGTAAGGGATTGCCTCATACACCTCAAACTTGTAAGCCCACCAGTCTGCAAAAGTGGAAGCGCCTACACCGTGCTCATGCATCTTGTCTGCCACCTTGTAACCTTCCAGAATGTGGGTAAAAGTATTGACACGGAAACCGAATTTCTCTGCCACTTTCATCAGCATATTGATCTCTGACTGTACATAAGAGTGGCATGAGATAAAGCGTTCACCATTCAGGATTTCTGCCAATGCCTCCAGCTGCAAATCACGACGAGGGGCTGCTGTTTTTGCCTTTACCTTTGCAGGAAGTGCATTGTAAGCCTTCCACTCTTCGTCATAAGCCTTAGCTCTTGTGAAGCCATCCATATACACCTGCTCCACACCCATTCTTGTTTGCGGATAACGGTGAGAGCTACTCCAAGCAGAACGCTTCACGTTTTCACCCAAGGCAAATTTGATGTACTTGTCCGCTCCTGAGATCAGCATTTCCTCTGCCGACTTACCCCATCTCAGTTTCACCAATGCTGACTGACCGCCCACAGGGTTTGCAGAACCGTGCAATAGCTGTGCGGCTGTCACGCCACCTGCCAACTGACGGTAGATATTGATATTGGTTGGATCAACCGCATCCGCCATTCTCACCATGGAAGACATCTTGTCCACATCATTAACAGCTGAAAGCGCAATGTGTGAGTGCTCATCGATGATACCACTTGTCAGGTGCTTGCCTGTTGCATCCACATACACGGCATCACGCTCTTTCAGTCCCTGACCGATTTTTGCAATCTTTCCGTCTTTCACCATCACATCCGTATTTTCCATAATCCCCTCAGACTCGTTGGTCCATACTGTTGCATTGGTAAAGATGATCGTCTGCTGTGTGGGTACAGCCTCATTTCCGAAAGCCACAAACGGAAACATCACCTTACCCAGTTCAGGTGCCTTCTCTTCTTTCTTGTCCTTTTCTTTCTTCTCTTTCTCTTCCAATGATTTCTCATACTTGGCAGACCAGCGCACCCAGCTGCCATCAGGCAACTGTCCTTCTCCTTTCATTACCTGATCTTTTACCCAGCCCGACAAACGGATATCCATTCCTTTGGAAGCTTTTGCCGTATCCTGCTGAAAACGCAAAGACACCAATGCTTCTTCAAAAGAACCATCCACCTTGATCTCCGTACTGTCGTTGATCACAATCTTGAAAGACGGTTTCTCCGGTTTTCCGCTTACTTCCAACATATATTTCGCATCCGCTACTTCCAATGCGTATACACCACTGAAATCCGTATCAATCCACTCCTTCAGTTTATAGCGTTTACCTTGTACCCAGTTGTCATACAGGTCTGTATCCTTTTCGAAGATATTACCCGAAGCAATCAGGAAGTTGGCCACCTTACCTTTTGCAAGACTACCAATTTCGCCATCTGCTTTCAGCAATTGAGCAGGCGTCAAGGTCATTGCCTTCAGTGCACTTTGCTCACTCAAACCATATTGGATAGCCTTGCGGATATTTTTCAGGAAGTCATCCTTCTTCTTCAAGCCATCTGCTGTGATAGCGAAGGTAATGCCGTTATTCTCCAACATGCTAAGGTTAGTTGGCGCCATCTCCCAATGCTTCATCTTGCCTACTGTTACCATCATTGCCTCATACGGATCGTCTACATCATATGCTTCAGGAAAATCAACCGGCACAACAAGCGGAGCATTGGTCGCCTTGATATCTGCCATGCGCTGGTACTCGCTACCATCACCCTTGATGATATACTGCACCCCAAACTCGTCCCCAATCTTGTCAGCTCTCAGGGTATTCATCAGGTCATTGGCATCAAAAATCTGAGGAATCCCCTGCTGTGCGTTGAATGCTTCCAGCGAAAGGTCCTTGAATTCCTTGTATCCACTTTCCTTGTACCAGGCAGCATCCATATAGGTCTGGCGAAGCAAAGCCGCATAACCCATGACAGATACAGGGTACATCTGACGGGAAGTTCCCTTATCAAAGGCATAGTGGGCTGCTGCTTTCTTGTTCAGCATGATCAGGTTTTCATTGTCGTCAGCCAGTGTTACCAATGAGGAAGTACCTCTTACCACACCATCTGCCTGAAAAGACAATACAGTACCAAAACCCTGCTTACGCAAAGCTTCCGCTTCCTTGCTATCTTGCTTGAACAGTTCAGATGCCGCAAACTCTGCCTTTACAGACTCATTGGCGTTGTATGCCCCTTCTTTCTTTGATTGAATTTGCTCTCCTCCAAAGAAACTTCCTCCACCTTTTTTAGGCTCAGCAAGTCCATAATGGGTGTGCATATCAATAAAAGATGGATAAATGAATTTGCCTTTCAGGTCAATAACCGTAGCATCTGCAGGAATCAGTACACTCTGCCCTACAGCCTCCACTTTGCCATTACGGATAACGAGTGTACTACTCTCCAGCTTTGTTTGGTAGTCCACAAAGATGGTTGCATTGGTGAAAGCATAGGCTTCAGCCCTGTTGTCCACCACGCCATTGACAGGCTTAGTCACCTGTGCAAAGGCACACTGTATCAGCAAAGCCAAAAGCGCACCCAGCAACGATAGTCGTTTGATCATGGAATAGATGTTTTAAATAATTGAATGATTACATCAAAAAGCTCAACACCTTTTGATTATTTATAATAATACAGATGAATCAACTTTAATAAGTCTAAAAAATTAAAATAAAAATCATATATGTAAATATAAACCAAATATTAACAAAGACCACAAAGCAATTAATTGATCCCAGTTACCCTAAAAAAAAGAGACATAGGAAATCAATCCTATGCCTCTTCTTGCTCATTTGAGTGGGAATATCTCCCTATTATTTTCAAACGCTTACTGTACCATCACCTTAACCGTCTTCAGTGAAGTACCATTATTCATTATTTTATACAAGTAGATACCGCTCGGTAGATTTGAAAGGTCTACATCATATTGATGTGTTCCTGCGTTAATATCACCCAATTGGTAAGTCTGAACCTTTATACCACCTGTATTAATCACTTCCAGCGTAATATTCATCTTCTGGATCAACGTAAACTCTACAGTGGACAGTCCAGCTGTAGGGTTCGGGTATGCAACAACATTGAGTGACTTTGAAATTTCATTATCAATACCCAATGGTGTACTGTCATAAACCTCTACAAATACGTCTACAGTAGATGTTTTGTCACCATCACTAACTGTGATTGTCAACGTTGTACTACCCACTAACAGTGGATCTACATAAATCGACGTTGAAGTAACCTCTCTAAGGTTTACAATCTCTGTATCTGCCACAACTACTTCATACGTCAACTCATCCAGATCAGGGTCTTTGAAGACACCTTCGTAACCGAATACCACACTTCCCTGAGCTAAGTCGATTGACAAATTCGCTACATCTCCTACAATCTCTGGTGCTGTATTCACGCCATAACCTGTACCAAACAAACTGACTTCCTGTGTACCATAAGCTGAGTAGATGGTCAAGGTTTCCTCATAAGAGATTGAGTATTCAGGATTAAAACCAACCTTCACTGACAGCGTATCTCCTATACTCACCAGACTATCCATTACAGAAACTGTGAATACATTTTCATGATTGCTTACTTGAATTGAGTCTATCATTACGGATGCCTTTCCGGTATTTTCGATAAAGAAAGTCTTTTCACTTCCTTGCTCAATATGAACGTGGCCAAAATCAAGTAGACTATCGCTCAACATAAGTTCAGCTTCATTGCCATATACTTGCAGAACAGTCTTAACAGTTTGAATAGGATTTACCTGATCATTACTACTAATCACAATGTCAGCTTTATAGTCTCCATTCAATAGATCTGTTGCATCAAAACTGACTGTGATATTTTCAGAAGCACCTGGTGCAATTGAACCTGATTTCGGATCAAATGAAAGGTATGTTAGTCCATCAATTACAAAATCGATCCAACCGAACTGCTTTCCTTGACCATTCTCTCCAATGTAATCTACGAATGCTGTATTTCCTGTTTGCGTATCTACCACTCTCAACTGATGAGTACCACTTCCAATATCATAAACTGCCATAAATAGTTTATCTGATACAGGGTCGTAACCCATACCTTGTCCATAATTTGAATTGAATCCGATATATCCTATTTCTGTCGCCTCTGCGGTTTCCTTATCAATCTCAAGGAAAATATCATTTACAATTTCAAAAGCATAAAGTTTTCCATCTCCTGCAATTGCCACATCTATCATGATATAGTTATTATTAACTAAGCCTATATACTGTGTCTCCAAAGTATTTGGATTAAAGGTATAAAGACCTGTTTGGGAAACTATATAACATATGCCTGTTGTGATATCATAAGTCATACCTGTTGCAGCGACGCTTACATTGCCTAAGAAGATGACTTCACCTGTTGACACAACCGTTTTAATCACTTCACCATTATTTGTTATTTCAATAAAGTATGGAGAAGTAAAATCCAGAATATATGCTCCAGCATTATGGAAACCACTTCCAATACCTTTTGATCCAGTAATTTCTCTTACATCATTTGGATTGGCTAATGCAAACTCTCCTAAGTATTCTCTATCAGCATTATAGTCATACACAAAGCCATAAGCCACTTCTTCTGATGTTTCAAAATATTTACTTGGCTCCGAAGTTATATTTTGTCCCAACATACCTGCTGGCACTCTTCCTACTTGATGAGAGATATTCGAATTAGGTGTAGCGTCTCTTTCTGCTGGAGGCAGATGCAACTCTATAAATTCCGATTTTCTGACACTTAGTGAATAGTTCAATGGACTATCTCCTTCATTGGTCACCACGAATGATTTCGTAGCAGTTGTATTAACAGCCAATGTATCTGTCAGCAGGTTAGTATCTGTTCTCAAGACTATGGTTGGCATTACTCCTACCCCTGATACTGCTATTTGATGTGTTTGTCCTATAGCATTCTCAAAGGTTAAAGTATCAGATAGAGTACCTTCAGATAATGGCGCAAATACCACCGCACCTCTTTTCCAATTTTTAGGTGCTACCGTAACAATACTATCCAACTCAAGCAGTGCCTCTTTCTTCATACCCTGTAAACTCGATACATCATCTGAGAAAACCACAAAGTAGTCGTCTGACATAGCCTGTACCTGAGGCATATCCATGTAACCAGTACCTGTATTGTAAATAGCAACAGGAATAATAGAAGTATTGCCCACAAAGGTTTCATCAAATGTCAACCTTTCTTCATACATCTTTAAGTTAGGTTCTCCTCCTGTCACAGTCACCCTTACTGGCACAGTTACATCCTGAGTTAAGTTATTGGTTGAAAGTCCTAAGCTTTCCATATACTGCCCAGCGACTACTGATGATGTAGCATCTACTGTAAACATCACTTCAGCAGAATCCCCAGCAGCCAATGTAAAATGTGATACTTCAGGACTTACCAAGCTGTGAGGTGCAAATACCATCACTGCCATTTCATTGTGAATGTAGATGGTATTGAATGCTGTTTGCAGTCCTTCTGTTCCATTTTCATTTTCTATACCTACAGTCGCATCGGTTGTATTCCCACTCATCTGGAGATATTTGAATTCAATATTTCCATTCTTGACAAGTACAATTTGGAACGTGAATAAACCAGTTCCTTCAAAGTCCGCTACATCTGTATATTGAACAATTATCCTATCTTCCAACTGCTTATAGTGCACCGATCCTGTTGATGGGTTCAAGTCTTTCCAAAAACCTGCTATCACATTGTTTGGTGCTGTAGTTGAAGGAAGCTGCTGGTTAATAGGAGAAATACCCTGATTTTCGTTGAACGTCAGATAACCATTAGAAGAAACATAAACTTTGTCATATCTAAACCCATACAATTCAAATTCCCATGGTAGTGAAACCATTGCCGCCTGATCATCTCCCAATGTCAATCGTGTACCATCCGTGGTAATATCCGTCCAGACAAAAGCAGGCCCACCTTCCTCGTCACTGTCTATAAAGGTGTAACCAAAATTGTCACTACCCATACCGTTCTGAACAACATGCCCTACTCTTTCATCTTTTTCACCTTTTACAGGAACATTACCAAATTGAATTGGTGAAACGTTATTTTTAGTCTGTAATGCCGACAGCTTTTCCTCAGCATAATACCTACTGAAATAAACTTCTGTACTTGCTTCTCCTTGGTTAACAATTGGAAGAGTAAAAGTCGTTGTCTCACCGTAAGCCACACTCACATCTGTTGTATCAATTGGCGCCAGCTCACCTACAGGTAATACGATGGCTGTTAATGCCACTTCCCATACACTATCAGGGTCATTACTGAAAATCTTGAGATACTCCGAAACCATTCCTGTCTCAACGGCATTGTAATTTACTGTAATCACCTTTTCAGCGCCGACTTCCAACAACATTCCATCTGCAAAACCTTTTACAGTCACTAAGGAGTCATTAGATATTTGAAGAGAGTCCAATATCAGCTTACCATTACCTGTATTTTTCAAAGTCAGTTTCTGGCTAGTCTCATGCGTCTTCAACAGATTACCGAAGTCAACTTGGGATACTGTTTCTAAATTCGGTGTACCCAGTAAGTTTAACGAAACAGGTATCGAACCTTTGTATCTATATACATCTTGATCATAAGTATAGTATTTGATATCTGCATTGTACAAGCCTTCTGCCAACGTGTCGGCACTGAATGTAAGGTCTATCAAAGCCGAGTCTCCCACAGCTAGCGTTCCTTCATATGAACTTGCAGACAACCAATCTACATCTGTACCACCATTCGCAACGTTAACGTACTTAATAGCATTAGCCAACATTCTAGTGCCATCAGTTGTACTTTCGTCCCATACACCAGTGCCTGGCATAAAATTAAGGTGTATCAAGCGATGTCCATCTATTTCTTTCTCCAGTACAAGAGGTAGGTTATCTGCCCATCTTGCCACTACTGAAGTACCTGTTATTAAGGTTGAAATATTTTGTCTTCTGGTATTATAGGTACTTAACAATGTATCTACTTCCTCCATAATAGGGTGATCTGTTACAACCACTTCTCCTAACCCTTGAATTCCTGGACTATTGAAAGATGCAGGCTCATATAGATTGTAACCATTTGTTTCCCAAGCACCTCCCAATACACTATAGGTATATCCACTATTATAATCACTGGCTGTTACTACATTTCCTCCTTCTTGCACATATTGGTAAAGATAATTTCCTAACTCTGTTTTTGAATAAATACTGTTACTTCCATATCCAAATAATAATACTGCATCATATTTCTGTATGGTACTAAGTGGAGGAATGTAATTATTTATTCTTTCAATACTCATCGTTTTGAAATCACCTGCTTGCCAAAGATCTTCCCAGATGTAGGTCTGATACTCATACGGAGCTGTAGTCAACACTAGTAAGTCAAAACCATAATCGACATACATAGGAGATTTATTAGATACCTCCCTCTTCATCAGGATAATTTGCCCCTCATTATTTTTCACAATAATAGGTTCATTTCCTTCAGCTGTATTTACAACCGCATTTTTTCCTACAACATTCAGAACATAGTCTACTTCACTTTGTCCATTGTTTTTGAGAACCAATTGCTCAGTTTCTGCATCTCCTATAGTCATTTCTAAATCAATAGAAGATTTATCTACAGAATAAGAACTGTTGGCAACCCCACTGCCAAACATATTCAATGATAAGGATGAAAGATTGTAAGCATTACTAGTGATTTCCAATAAAGCATCCTTCCGCCCTTCACTTCTTGGTTGGAAATATACATTGACATATCTTTCAGTATAAGGAGCTACACTTATCGCAGTTTGTTCCAAATAGAAATCCTCCAAAGTAGTTGAGAGATTCACATCTAAATATGCACCACCTAAGTTCTTAATTGATATAGCCTTTACATATATACTATCAACGTATTGTGATCCAAAGTTCTCAAAATATGGTGTAGATACTAGCATAACAGGTGCTGCATCCACAGTCATTTTTACTGGTAGACTAAATGACTGAACATCCGGTATATTGGTCGCTATTTTTGCCTCTAACTCATAGATCCCTGGTGCTAATGCTGATCCATTGAAAATTGCGTTCAATTCATTTGATACAGTAGGAGAAACTGTACCAGATTTAGGAAGTACTGATAACCATTTTTTATCTTTCCCACTATAGTGAAGCGCATTTATCACCAACTGTATTCCTTCACTAAACCAACTAATATCCAATGGATATATACCTAAAGATACTAATCTGTCTTTAACCAACACTGCTGGTAAACCATTATCAAAAGAAGCCAACACCTCAGCACCATTCGTTGCTCCAGTACCAGGAGATGTATATAAAGTAAAAGGTCCTACTCCCTGCATTACTGGGTGAGTAGCATCAAAGCTCATATCCAAACTAGCTCCGACTCTTTGGTAATTACCTCTCTCATACAAATAGTAATTTTCATTCTCCCATCTACCACCGATTGTCACCTCTGGATAATCACTACTTGTTATCATCTCATACAAGCCCGTCACAACACCTCCCCCTAAATCATAGTAGTCAGCCAATACGTCACCCAATGCCTCTCTATCGTTAAAATTATCAGCACTATAAACAAGTACTGCATCAAAAAGCATTAGCGCTTCAAGATCTGGCGTCCAAGTTGACAAATCAAAATGTGACACAGATTCAAAGTCACTAAACTCTTGTAATCTCTCCGTAAAATATTGCCTGTTTCCATCAAAGTCCGCAGCCAAAACTGCTACGTGCATTCCTGAAGTTGAAGCTGGATTAACAAAAACAGTTTGTGGTTTATCCACATGATACTGTTCAACAACGAAAGACTTGTGATCACTTTCTTTCTTCACCCTCTGTATTTCGTATCTAGAAACCAGTGTCTTAATATTTTCCAGAGTCCCAAGTTCATGCACTGAAACTTCGTATACTAGATTAGCTGTAGAAGAAAGGTTAGTCAACTCAAAAGTTAGTGAGTCTACCTGTCCTTGATAAAGTGTCATTGAAAGAGAATCAACGGACACCTCTCCTGATGGTGCATTAACAACCTCAATGGTTACTGGAATCGTAACAGTTGCCTGTGTTGTATCACTTGTATTGAAAGTAATATTTCCAGTCAATGTACCTAGTGTCTGAGGATCCAAAGACATGATTATAGCCTTACGCTCTTTGTCTCCAAGTGTAAAGCTTGTCTGGTCAAATATCAACCCTGTAATATCCGTTGCAATATTTGTAATACTGATATCTGCATAACCAGTATTTTCCAGTAAAACAGAATCCTCAAACGAATATCCTAAAAATGCTTGTGTCTTTATTTCTTCTGGTGATGCATTTAAAAATACACCTCCATACTTTACCAAAAATGGAATATTCCGAGTTTCATTTACAGGATCATTAGAATATAGCTGAATAATTCGTTCACTATATCCTCCTAATTCAAATGTGTTGATTGTATTGTAGGCTAATGCTACCGTTGTACTTTCCCCTACCGACAAGGTTCCAGCACCTGGCGTCACTGACGTAATCAAATCATCTTGAGTAATCAGTACTCCCAAACCATTCTGCAGGTAAGTGTTGTTGTAAACAACCGTCATCCCCTTCGAACCATCTTCATTCTCTATCCCTACTGTTCCAGATGTTGGACGATCTATTTTATTATAGAAAAACTTAATATTACCGTCAGCATAAAGTACTACCTGAAAAATGGCATCCAGAGAAGTATCTGAAAAATATTTAGAGTTGTACTGTATTACCAATCGGTCAGCAAATTCTTGATAGTAAACAGTCGTGTAAAGTAGATCTACCCAATATGGTGCAATTACTGTATTCGGAGTACCCATATTAGGCAAAGCACTTCCTCCAGTATTGGAATAACCTGACTGAAAATTTAAAAAGCCATTGCTACAGATATATACACTGGAATAATTCTGTCCATAATATGGGAATGAAAAATTATTCAAGTTAAGCTGGAAATAACTATCATCTGACATACTTCTAGCAGAACCCGTAGTTGATATATCATTCCATTCATAATTAAATCCAACATTTTCGTTGCTATCTACCCATCTGTATCCATTTAGTTGACCATCATTACCATAGCCATACTGCACAGGAAAACCTTTTTGGACAGACTCTTCACCCTTTTGTGGTTCGTAATTTGTAAACCGCCCTACCCTTGACAACTGATTAACAGATATATTAGGATCATAATACCCAAAACTATAGTTCAATAACTCACCTCCCGTATTCGTTAATGTCATCGTAACAGTATCCGCTCCAGCCTCAAGCTGATTAACCTGAATTTCTGTAACTGAAAGGGAAGCTGTAGGAGGTGTATTCGCATTACCAATACCTGTTAGGTTCACTGTCATTTGCGAAGTATCCGGGTCATTAGATACTATAGTCATCATACCTGTACGGCTCCCTCCTACTGAAGGTGAGAACTTCACTTCAATAAAATCATTCCCATAAGGAGGTAAAGTCAGACTCGTATTGGTGATGGTAAAGTCCGCATTATCTACAGTTATATCTGAGATTTCTAAAATCCCATATTGACTATTAATCACTTCTACATACATGGTTTTATCCATTCCTACATAGACAGTTCCATAATCAATATTTGAAGGTTGAATCAGATTAGGATCTCCTAATAGATCCAGCCTTACAGGTATAATACTGCCACCGTTTGCTTCTATCGAAATATGACTTTCATAGACTCCTGACGTTAAACCTGTAGCATTAATCATTACTTCAATATTGGTTACGCTACCAGCCGCTACTGTCCCATCTGTCACATCTAGTGTTACCCATGCATTAGCTGATGTCAACGAAAAATCAATCTCATCAGATGAAGTATTAACCAATTTCAATACTTGACTTGTCGTCTCTCCTTGTTTAAGATTAAAGGTCAAGGAACCAGGCTGAAATGTTAGATTTCCTACACTAGACACCTTATCCAATGCCAATTTGGCATCAATCCTACCACTACCAAGCTTTCCTTGATAAGTTGGGTTTAAGGCTTCAATATTATCAGTCGATTCTACCAGAATATCCCATAGCTCCTGATTGGTAATATTTCCATTTGCTTTAGAAATCACCAAAGCTGCAATACCTGACATATGTGGACATGCCATTGAAGTACCTTGGTAATAACCATAAGAATTATACGCAAGTGTACTGAGTACTCCTTGATTACTTACTGAGTTGGTTTCTCCACCTGGAGCAGAAGCCTCAACCCATGTTCCATAATTACTGTACCACGACTTTACATCATTATGGTTAGTAGACGCTACTGAAAATACGGGTTCGTAATAACCTGGATAGTAACTGTCATCTCTACCATCGTTTCCAGCTGCAAAGATCACAATACCACCTTTCATTGGGCTTCCTGCATAATTACCAGCCTCTTCAATAAAATAGTCAATAGCATCCAAAACCTCCTGCTCATAATAACCAGGAGAGGTATAGCCCCAACTGTTTTGTGAGATAACAGCGCCGTTATCCGCTGCATAAATGTAGGATTGGGCAAAACCTGTATTACCGTAATTGGTAAATGTCTCACAAGACATGACGCGTACACCATCGCCCTGACCACTACCACCAGCAACTCCTGAAACACCAATACCATTGTTGTTGACAGCTGCAATAGTTCCTGCCACATGTGAACCGTGATTATCCGGTTCAATATTACCAGTATTGAGAGCAAAATTGACCCCATGTATATCATCAACATAACCGTTACCATCATCATCTACTCCATCTACTCCATTTAGTTCTGCCTCATTAACCCATAGGTTATCTTTCAGGTCCTCGTGATTCACATCTACCCCTCCGTCAGTAATCGCTACAATTACATTTGATGAACCGTATGACTGAGACCAAGCTTCAAATAAGTTAATATCGGCACCTGCTGTACCACCAGACTGACCTGTATTATTGTAATGCCACTGATAGGGCAACATAGGGTCATTAAAAACAGAAGAAGTTGATGCTGTTGTCTTTTCTACTTTTTGAAATTGCTCTTTAGGAAGGCTTTTCTTTAAAACAGGTTTTACGATACTAAAATCTGAAATCTGTTTGTAAGCTTTTGCCACTTCAATTGAAGAAACATCTCCTTCAAACTTTAATTCATACCATAAGTGTAGACCATGTTTTTGGTGGCGATCTTCAAATTTTGCAGAGTAAGGAAATACTCTTGTCCAGTTTTTCACACTGAATTGCTTATTCAGGTTATCAACATCAGACCTACCAAACTCTACAACACCTGTAGCTGACTTTCTTGCTATTTTACTATCAAATTTAGCTAATGATTCAGCTTTTAGTTTTACCCTAATGGTATGTTCATTTACATCAGCAAAGGAAACACTTGTAGGCCATTGTGCCCACGAATGTGCACACATAAGCAATCCTATCAGGGTTAACCCAATAAGCTTGGAGATAAAATTCCGGTACATAAAAAATGGTTTTTGATTTTAGTTTAAACTTTAGGCTTGTCTAAAAAAATTGAATAATTAAATACGAAAAGAATCTCGATGTTTAAACAAAAAATAGTTTTACATCGATCTTAATATTGATATTTCATTTTTACGTGAGTTAAAAATTAAGGTTAATAAAAATTTGATTTTCTAGTTTAAAAATCACCTTTAAATCTATTCAAGGGTAGATATAAGGCTACAAACAACTCATTAGCAACCTATAGCACCTCCCATTAATAATTCAATAAATTTAAATATAATTAACTATTGATCATAACTTAAATAGCCTTTTCTGACTACATAATCATTATATATGAATCGGTTACAGTATTTTAAAAAAACAACACACTCAATATCAAATTATTAATCAGTTTAGTATTTTTATACAAAAAACAACAAGTCCCTCATCCATATAATTACTTCAAATAGTCTTAATGATACTACAGTAAGTATCATCAATAGTAGAATCTACCTATAGAACTGAAATGCTTATCTGGCTGATTTTTTATGCAGTAACATTAACCTACCTGTAGTAAAAACACCCCATTAAATGAATACGTACTTTCGATCTAGCACACCAAAACAACTATAATCCAAATATTATAGCTCTTTAGATTGTTTTTTTCAGATATACTCTCTAAATAACAATAATTTAAGATCCAATAATCAACATCATTATTTACTGGAGAACGAGTATATATTTGTTTTTCAGTACAGTTTAAAAGAATAACAAGGTAAAAACATGCATACATACACTAATCTGCTAGAAAGCGCCTTGTTATTATTGTAGTTTATGCAAATTCGCAAAACTAAATCCTATTAAAACAACTAACTCGGAAACAATGAAAAACATCCAAGAAGCGACCCGTCTCTTTGATTTGCTTTATTTCCAATTAAAGAATTTCCCTCAATCCAAAGCATTTGGATACAGAAACAAAGGCAATTGGGTACACTTCAGTACAGAAGAAGCCGTGGAAATTATTAACCACGCCGGCAGAGGTTTACTGAAGTTAGGCGTAAAGCCTGGTGACCGAATTGCAATTGCGGCCTATCAGAACCGACCTGAATGGGTGATGATGGATATGGCCATCCAACAGATTGGAGCTATCAGTGTCCCTGTATACCCAACTATTAGCCCAAGAGAATATGAGTATATTTTCAATGAAACAGAGGTGAAGTTCTGTTTTGTGGGTGGTGCTGATCTCTACGAAAAGGTAACGTTGGCACAGCAGAATGTAGCTTCCATTCAGGAAGTCTTCGTCTTTGACGAACGTAAAGGCTGCAAGTTCTGGAAAGACATTTTCACCAATGAGCTCAACAGTGAACTGGAGCAACTTCGAGATGCTGTAAAAGCAGATGACCTAGCTACCATCATCTATACTTCTGGTACTACCGGTAACCCTAAAGGGGTTATGCTGACACACCATAATATATTGGTCAATGTGATGGATGTAAGAGACATCACACCTTTGGAACCTGGCGACCGTACATTGAGTTTCCTTCCACTATGCCACATATTTGAACGCACAACCACTTACTTCTATATTGCCAATGGCGTCAATGTACATTATGTTGGCACGGATAACCTTGGAGGTGAGGATGGCGATATTCAAGCAGTGAAACCACACTTCTTTACATCAGTGCCTCGCCTGCTGGAAAAGGTATATGAAAAGATCTACAATAAAGGTCTTGACCTCACAGGTATCAAGCGCACGTTGTTTTTCTGGGCATTAAACCTGACCAAAAGCTTTGAGTATGACAAGCAGTACGGTTTTATTGAGGGCATTAAGTGGGCTATTGCTGATAAACTGATTTTCAGTAAATGGCGTGCAGCACTTGGAGGAAATGTGAAAGGCATTATTTCTGGTGCAGCTCCTTTGCCTATGAAAATTGCACAGGTATTTTCCGCTGCGGGTATTCCTATCCGAGAAGGCTATGGACTTACAGAAACTTCTCCAGGTTTGGCTATTGGACGTTTCGAGAAAAATGGTGCTTTATTAGGAACAATTGGACCTGCACTAAGTAATGTGGAATTAAGAATTGACAGCAGCGATGGCAATTATGCTGAAGGTGAGGGAGAGCTACTCGCCAAAGGACCTAATATCATGAAAGGATATTACATGAAACCTGAGGAAACAGCCAAAGTAATGGTTGAGATCGATGGTGATGTTTGGTTCAAAACTGGAGACATAGGCAAACTGGTGGAAAGAAATGGCATGCAGTTCCTGAAAATCACAGACCGTAAGAAAGAGCTTCTGAAAACATCCGGAGGTAAATATGTGGCTCCAGCTCCAATCGAGAATAGGTTCAAAGAAGATTTTCTCATTGAACAAATCATGGTTGTAGGTGAACAGCGCAAATTTGTTTCTGCACTGATCGTTCCGGCAGAAGAAGCCTTGAAAGACTGGTGTGACCATAAAAATATCCAATGGACCACTTTAGGTGAAGTCATTCAAAAGACTGAAGTATTGGAGTATTACCAAAAAATTATAGATATGTATAACCCCGAGTTCAGTCATATCGAACAGATCAAGAAATTTGCACTGGTTGGGGCTACATGGGAAGCAGAGAAGACTGATGGCAGTGAAGCCGAGCTTACACCTACCATGAAACCCAAGCGCCGTATTATCTTGAAAAAGCATCAGGATTTGATCGATCAGATATACGAAGGACAATCAGTTGAAAGTCCAAACTAGGCAAGTTATCTGACTATAATTAAAACAAAAGGGTATTCCAGCTACTGTTGGGATACCCTTTTATTATGGCAACAGCCTACTTTTACTACTTGCACCAACTCTTCCACTGTCGTATCTTGCATTGACATTTTGCATCGTTTTTTGCGTCGCAAAAATATTAGGCCACAAATGACTAAACGAATTACTATATGAAAAGCACTGATTGGCGCAAACTACCAGATGAATGGAAGACAAACCTGATGGTTAGTCTCAGGTTTCAGGAAGAACAGACAGACAGCAATACAATTCAAAAGGCATTTGCCCAAAAAGCCAATACTTCTCCACTGGAGGCATACGTATCCATTTTTGGTGATGAAATATCAGCTCCACTTTGGCCTGATACCATGTTTCTTCACAACTTGCTTCAGTTGAGACGTATTTACCTTCAGAATGCGGATATTGACACCCTTTTTCCCTTGATGTATTTCCCTCTTTTGGAAGAGCTGTATATCAGCCATACACCAATAGATTCACTTGAAAGCCTCATGCTGAATAACAGTATTAGGGTCCTTCATATTGACCATACTTATATTGATGAGCTGATGCCACTTTCCTCTATGCAACTGGAAGAATTCTCGGCAAAAGACACGGACATCAGTGAGTTGGCACCATTACGTAACCAACATACACTCAAAAAGCTAGATTTACGTGAAACAAGCATAGACTCTTTGATGATGCTGTATGAACTTAGCAATCTGGAAGAACTCTATATCAGTCAGGAAACTGTCAGCCAACAGGAAATCAATGCTTTCAGAAAATCTCACCCTGACTGCAAGCTTATCATTGAAGACTAAATGTTTTCAATTAAATTCAATATCCATTAATAGATACACTAACTATAAACACAAACCCCTTTTTACTGAATGAACAACAAGACACATCGCATTGGCATTATCAGGGAGGGCAAAAACCCGCCAGACAAACGTGTTCCGTTTACTCCAGAACAGTGTAAACAGATCAAAGACTTATATCCAGCTGCTGAACTATTTGTACAGCCCAGTCCAATCAGGTGTTTTTCGGATGAAGAATACGAAGCTAAGGGCATAGAGATGAAAGAAGATCTCTCTGACTGCGATATTCTTTTTGGTGTCAAGGAAGTACCTATCTCCCAATTGATGCCTGAGAAGCAATATTTCTTCTTCTCACATACCCATAAGCTTCAGCCATATAACCAGCCTTTGATCAAGGCAATTATTGATAAGCAGATTAGCCTTACGGACTATGAGTGCCTTACATATCCACAGGGAAATAGAGTATTGGGATTTGGAAGGTATGCAGGTATTGTAGGAGCCTATAATGGTATTCTGGCATATGGCAAAAGAGAAAAAGCTTATGAACTCAAGCCTGCAAATCAATGTGATGACATGCAGGAAATGCTACATGAGTTAGAAAAAGTAGAACTATCTCCTATCAAGATTCTCTTGACTGGTAGTGGAAGGGTAGCCAAAGGAGCCAATGAAATATTGGAGGCCTTATCATTACGTAAAGTGGAGGTAGAGGAATATCTCAACAAAACATTTGACGAGCCTGTATATTGCTGGATTGATGCGGAAGACTATGTAAAACACAAAGACGGGAAACCATTTGAGTACAGCCACTTTTACAACCATGGTGAAGAGTATGAATCAAACTTCCAACGCTTTTACCGTAATACAGACTTGTTTATTGCTGGACACTTCTGGGACAATACTTCTCCTGTTTTCTTTACTCAAGAGCAAGCAAAAGCAGCAGACTTCCGTATCCGCCTGATAGCAGACATCAGCTGTGATATCGCAGACCCGATTCCGTCTACGCTCAGACCAAGTACCATCGCTGACCCTATCTATGACTATAATAGGATAACTGGAGAAGAAGCTCCTGCTTTTTCTGATCCAGACAACATCACGGTAATGGCGGTAGACAACCTACCTTGTGAACTTCCAAAAGATGCCTCAGAAGGATTTGGTCAGTCACTTTTGGAGGAGATCATTCCACTCCTGCTCAACAGTGACCCTCATGGAATTATCTGTAATGCTACCATTGCCAGTGGAGGTGAGCTGACCAAGAAATTTGATTATATGGAAGACTTTGTCTTCAAGAATTAAGCTTTAACAGTAAAGGGACTTTTCATGCAAATGATGGTCCCTTTATCTTTATTGGTAGTATTTAGCCTTAAAAGCTTCCTTTTGTTTTTGGTATTCAGTATGGTCTTTTGCCTTACACCAAAAGTGTTTAAATACGGCAGCTGCCCTTGCTTTTTCATTGGTCAATGCATCCGTTTCTGTTGGTAATATCTCATTGCCTTTATTCTTGCTTCCACTTGAGTAAGGATAAGACAATCCTTCTGTTTTGTCATCAGCTGAATCACGGTACTTTTTACCACTTTTATGATTGGCGTAACGCCTAGCCCTTGTAAAACCCATCTGCAAAAATTTTCTAGCCATATCAGCACCCACAAAGTCATTTGCCTGAAGGTATACCTCAAACATGCTATAGATTTTCTCAGCTGATACTTTTGCAGCTTCCTCTGTCTTAAAACGCCAATGCGGTAGCAGTTCACTTTTGTATGGCTGTACCAATAACACCCCTTGTTCTCCTATTCCAATTCTATACAACTCAGGATGTTTTCTAAAGTTAGTATGCTCAAAGTCCAGCTGATAGTTGAATGCGTTTCTTGCCATAGCAATGCCCATTTTTAATCACATAACATTCTTTTCTTATAAAAAGCTGATTCCAAAAGATAATTCCCCTAACAGGTTTGTTAAGATAAAAGGTAGTCCAAAATATTATTCAAAATTCACCCTATTTCAACATGCCATTTGAATACGCTCAGTATATTTGCGGCTTGATTTTGATTTAAGGGTTTATGAAAAACACAATGGCTATTGCCAGAAAACCTCAGCAACTATTCAAACACAAGTCCTTTTTTAAGGATTTATTGCATGTTGCACTTCCCATTTCTATGCAAAGTCTGCTTCAATCATCCCTAAATATGATTGATCAGATTATGGTAGGACAGCTAGGGGAACAAACCATTGCAGCCGTAGGGTTAGGTTTGAGACCAATCTTTATTTACACCTTTGTACTGATGGCAATGGCAGGTGGTGGCAGTGTATACGTTGCTCAATTCTGGGGTAAAAAGGATTACAGCAAAATTGCTCAAGTAGTGGGCAGCATGCTACTGCTGGGAGGAGGCATCACTTTGCTAGCAGGAGTGGTTTGTGTGTTTTTCCCATCCCAATTGATGCACCTTTTTACCGTAGATCAGGATGTGATAGAACAAGGGGTTTTATATCAGGTCATCAACGCAATTGGCTTTTTGCCCCTTATGTTATCTGTAATTTATGGAGCAGTTCTTAGAAGTACTGGTTTTGCAAAACTGATCATGAAAATTGGTATTGCGAAGGTCATTCTCAATACAATTTTGAATTACATTTTGATCTTCGGAGTAGCAGGATATCCTTATTGGCAAGAGAATACAATTACGTTTATGGGAAGTGTCCCTTCTGCAATAGAGGGATTAAAAGGCGCTGCCATCGCTACGGTTATCTCTCAGTTTTTTGAAGCGATCGTCCTTTTAGCAATTGTCTACCGAAGAAAACTGACAGGAAGCTTTTCTTTCAAACAGCTTACCAGCGTACCTTGGTCCATATTGAAACCCATCTTGCTAGTCAGTCTCCCCTTGATGCTCGGCGACTTCTCTTGGGCTGTTGGAGAATCTGCTTACATGTTTATTTATGGCAGAATGGGTACCAGTGAGGTTGCTGCCATTACAATGACTTTTCCATTACAAGCTTTGACCATTGGGTTTTTCACAGGTTTGAGTGCCGCAGCAGCGATTCTGATAGGACAGCAGCTTGGCGCCGGAAAGTTACGTTATGGGATGGCTTCTGCTAAAAAAATTGTTTCAACAGGACTTATCATTACTATTCCATTGGCATTTGTCATTGCAATTACTTCATGGAAATATATAGATGCCTATAATGTACCTCCGGAAGCAGCCTCTTATGCCAGAACCATATGTATTATCTTTTCAGTACTGTTTCCTATAAAGGTTTCAAATATGATTATTGGAGGGGGGGTACTTCGTAGCGGAGGCGACACCAAGTTTACAACCAGACTAGGACTCTTCAGTACTTGGGTATTTTCAATTCCCATCGGATTGTTGGCTGCATTCGTATTTAACCTACCTGTTTACTTGGTCTATATAGCCGTTTCAATAGAAGAAATTCTCAGAATTATTGTGGTCTCTTGGCGTATGCAGTCAGGCAAATGGGTCAGAAACCTTGTAGACCATCTTTAAAAAATTAAAGCCCTGTAACGAACTTGTTACAGGGCTTTTAAATTAATTATTCCAAGTAGGCAACTCAATGGTAAACTTGGAGCCTTTGTTTTCTCCTTTGCTATAAGCTGTCAAGGTTCCTTTGTGTTTCATGATAATCTTACGGCTCAAGTGCAACCCAATACCGTTGGATTCTTCCCCTGCTGTCCCCTTTCTTCCAACAGAGGTAAATCGGTCAAAAAGTTTTGCTGCAATTCGATCATCAAAACCGATCCCTTCATCTTCAACAGACACCAAACATTTGGCTTCCTCATTTACACCTTTGACTGTTATCTCTTTTCCATAAGGTGAAAACTTAATCGCATTATTAAGCAGATTCTGAAGAACTTCGCACATTAAATACCTGTCTCCCTTAATCATCATTGAAGTATCATAATCTTTATTGATTTTCAACTTCTTGAAATCAATCTGCTGTGAAAATGAAGTCTCCAAATAATTGATCACTTCATCCAATGAAATATCTTCCACTTTTTCTAAAGAAGTAGTATGGTCTTCTTTCATAAGCATAAGTGTATGATGAAGCAGATCAAGTTGCTGTGTACATGCAGACTTGATCATCTCTAGAAACTCCGGCATTTTTTCTTCATCCTTAGTGAGTGTGATCAAGTCAACCAAACTCAAGACTCTATTCAAGGGAGACCTTAAATCATGAGACAACAATGCCATCATATCGTCCTTTTCCTTATACATATCATCAAGTGTACCCAAAGCAATATTGATTTTTTGCATCAGTACTCCTACCTCATCTGGCAAGTCATTAGGCAGCTCAGGTAATATCCTTGATTCAACATATTCTTCCAAGGCTTTTTGAGATAGGTAGATTGGAGCCAACAGTTCATGCTGCAAATACAAAGTCATGGCTGTCGCAATCAAAGTCAACCCTAAAGTAGTCAGGAGAATGGACGTCTGGGAAGGGGTTTCGGCAAAAGACAGGTAAACAATAATACCGATAAGGGGTATATGGGTTCCAAAAAACGCAATCACCAAAAACTTGGTAGAAAAGCGTTTCATAAGACTAAACTGTGATAGGTATCTGTATAAATTCATGACAAATGGGATTGTGGTTAAATTTAAGCATACCCTCAAAATGTAATCATCCATTCCCTAACTGTGTCTTAAGAGTCTGGCATTTCCTCTCCCACGTAATAAAAAGATTGAGAACGTACATTTTACCTCACAAATATTTATAGACTTCGCTTCACAATTTTTTTTCGTAAATTTGCACGTTTTTGACTGGCTTTCAGCCAATGGGAATTTTTGGTTTGTATCAGGATTCCTTCAATACATAAATTTTCTGAACAGATGAAATTTGAACTTCAATATACAGATGCCCAATCCAAAGCAAGGGTGGGCGAAATCACTACTGACCACGGTAAAATACAGACACCTATCTTTATGCCTGTCGGTACACAAGGTACCGTTAAGGCGGTTCACCAACGTGAGCTGAAAGAAGATGTCAAAGCTGAGATTATTCTGGGAAACACTTACCACCTGTACTTGCGTCCGGGACTGGAAACAATAGAACAAGCTGGCGGTCTGCATAAATTCAATGGCTGGGATAAACCTATCCTTACTGACAGTGGCGGGTATCAGGTTTTCTCTTTGTCAAACAACAGGAAAATCAAGGAAGAAGGCGTTGTCTTTAAATCTCATATTGACGGTTCAAAACACGTTTTCACACCTGAAAACATCATGGACATTCAGCGTACCATCGGTGCGGATATCATTATGGCTTTTGATGAGTGCACTCCTTATCCATGTGACCACCAATATGCTAAGACTTCTATGGAGCGTACCCATCGTTGGCTTAAGCGTTGCGTAGACCGTTTTGATTCAACAGAAGACAAATATGGGTACAGCCAGACCCTATTCCCAATTGTACAGGGAAGTACATTCAAGGATCTTCGTATCCAATCGGCAGAAACCATCGCCAGCTTTGAGCGTGAAGGCAATGCCATTGGTGGACTTTCAGTGGGTGAACCAGCTGAAGATATGTACGAGATGACTGATCTTGTAACAGACATTCTTCCAAAAGACAAACCAAGATACCTGATGGGAGTTGGTACGCCTGCCAATATTCTTGAAGGAATTGGGTTGGGAATCGATATGTTTGACTGCGTAATGCCTACAAGACAGGCTCGCCACGGTCAACTGTTTACCACCCAAGGTATCATCAATATCAAAAACCAAAAATGGGAGCGTGATTTCTCACCAATAGATGAGGAATTGGGAGGATATGTAAGTACATTTTATTCAAAGGCTTACCTTAGACACCTGATGCGTGCCCAAGAGTTACTTGCAGCACAAATAGCAAGTGTACACAACCTTACATTTTATCTGTGGCTTGTAAAAGAAGCCCGAAAACATATCATTGAAGGAGACTTCAGAGAGTGGAAAGATATCATGGTCAAAAAACTGATGCAAAGGTTATAATCCGCTTACGGGTACACCTGAAGGTTAGGTGAAAGCCTACACTTCCCTGACCTTCAGAACCCTAATTAAATTATTACCAGTACACTAGTATTTTTTACTTAGATTTTTTTCCTATCTTATCATTATACAATAGTTTTTAACCAAAACCCTTTTGTATATTACACAACCTTACGCTAGCTTTATATAGCTTCTGCATATGGAAGATAGCGATCCTTTCGACTCAAAAATGGCTGAAATTTGAGCTGCTCTATGACTAACATACTCTGCAAAAAGTACAAGTTTCTACTTATATTATTACTAGGATTGTTTACCTCTATCCAAGCGATAGGACAATCCCAGTCATTCTTTCATCCATACAAGTATGGAAAGAACCGACTTCAGTTCAAGAAATTTGAATGGCGATACATCGAATCTCCCCATTTTGAAATCTATTACTATGACAACGGTTATACTGTTGCCAAGTTAACGGCTGAATACGTAGAAGAAGAGTTCAAACGTATCACCGAACTGGTAGGTTTCTCCCCTTATTACAAGACCAAGCTTCTTATTTACAATTCCATTCAGGACTTACAGCAAAGTAACATTGGTATTTATTTCCAAGGATATATTGCCAGTGGTCAGACACGCTTTATTCGCCCTGAAGTGGAGATCGCCTTTAACGGTAATAAATATGAGTTTCAGGAAGAGTTGACACTCGGCATTTCTGATGCCTTTATTTTTGAGATGATGTATGGAGGAAGCCTGAAGGATATGCTCAAAAATAGCTACTTGCTCAACCTTCCGGATTGGTTTATGTCAGGGGCCTCACTGTATATGGCCGAAGGATGGTCTCAGGAGATGGATGACTATATGCGTGACTTCTTTAGCCGTAATCCGAAAGTCGGTAAAATTCGCTACCTCGAAGGGCAGGAAGCTAGCCGTGTAGGACAATCCATATGGAATTACATGGCTGAAAAGTATGGTAAAGCCAATGTATCCAGTGTACTGAACCTGACCCGTATTGTTAGAGATGAAAAAGTCAGTATCGAAAACACGTTGGGCATTGACTACAATAGCTTTATCAATGATTGGGAAAAGTTCTACAGAGATCAGTACAAGAAGGTGGAAGACTCCTACACTTTACCTGAAGATGCTACTGTAATCCGGAAAAACAGAAAAGAGAAGGTCTACAATAAGATATCCCTTAGCCCTGATGGAATTTGGGCTGCATACACAGAGAATGACGACGGTAAATACAAGGTTAAAATCCGTAACATGATCACAGGTAAGACTAAAACCATTCTTAAAGGCGGATATCGTGTAGTAAATCAACAGATAGATTATGACACCCCTATTGTGGGATGGATTGACAATAAAGACCTTGTCGTTTTCTCTCAGACAAAAGGGAAAAACTACATGTGGATTTATGATACTTCAAAGTGGGGACTCTGGGAATTCTTCCGTTATGTTTCCAAGAAAATCGAATTCCAGTTTGAACACATCAATGACTTCAGTGTTGCTCCAGATGGTAACAAGCTAGCGATCAGTGCAGAGAGACGAGGTCAAAGCGATATCTTTGTCCACGATCTGAAAAGACGAAGAACATGGCAGATCACCAAGGACATTTATGATGACCTTACACCATCATTTATGCCTAATAACAAGGACATTGTATTCAGTTCTAACAGAACGGTAGACTCTACCAAAGTCATAGATGCTGATCCACACGATATCACTGAAGACTTCAATATCTTTATGTATAAGAAGGAAGACCCTGAAGTGTTAACTCGTTTGACCAACAATATTGGTAAGGAAACAAGACCCATACCTCTCAATAATGAGGAATTCACTTTCCTCAGCTCTCAGAAAGGTATTACAGAGTTATACGATTTCAACCTAGAGGATACAGTCTTTACACAGTTGACTGATTTCAAATATTCCATCAAAGATTACCATATCCGTGATGACAAGATGGTCTATGTCATGTTTGAGGACGGCAAGGAAAATATCTATTACGATGATTTCACTGCCAAGACTTCCAAGTTTACACCAAAAACATTTAGACAGGAGATACTGGACGTTAGACAACTTCAGGCAATCCGCAAGCAGAAAGAGTTGGAAGAATTAAGGAAAAAAGAAGCCGAGGAACGTATCCGTATTGCCAATGAACGCAAGAAGCAGGAAGAAGAGGAGCAAAAGCGCTTGGAGGAAGAGTTAAAAAAACTCACAGAAAATGACAGTACAGGGCAACAAACTCAGACAATCGACAGTCTTGACACTGAAAATAAAGAGGATTTGATCTTACCTGAAGAGGATCCTGATGAAGAAATTGCTGAGAAGAAACCTGAGGAGCAAGAAGTTGACACTGACAATTACAAGTTTGACACATTCTCTCAAAATAAGCGAAAAAGCTTCCTCGAACGCTATAAGCAGAAACTGCAAGCCCGTCAAGAAGAGATAGGAGAAGAACCTCTTTACTCTAGGCCTATTGAGTATAAGGAGCGATTCACTGTTGAGGAAATGACCTCGACACTCCGTATTGACCCACTAAGGGGTTGGGGACTCTTGCTTGAGCCACACATGACCGACATCCTTGAAAACCACAAGATCAATGCTGGTTTGTTTGGTGCCTTGGACTTGAATGACGCTAGCTTTTACATTGAATATGAGTACTTGCCAAAACGCTTTGACTACAGAGCTAAATTTGAAAGAAGTACACTCAATATAGAAACCCCAGCATACCAACATAAGTATGCCTTGAATATGCTGGAACTGGGCGTTTCGTACCCATTGACAATTCGAAGCAGATTATCAGTATCTCCATTTGTATTGAATACCCGATTTACTGATATGAGCTTGTCTGCCATCTCTACTTCCGATGTGGTAAGAATTTACTCAGGGTTTAATGCAGAATTTGTTTATGACAATAGCTTCGTGATTGGACAAAACATGATGCGAGGTACACGTGCAAAAGTAAGGTTAGAAAACTACATGGGCTTATCTGAACTGGCTGAAAGCTTTGCTAACCTTTCTGTGGATATCCGCCATTACCAAAAGATTTTCCGATCGCTGACATGGGCAACAAGACTAAGTGGCGGTGCTTTTATTGGTAGCAATACGCCTCGTTACCGCTTAGGTGGTATGGACAACTGGATGTTCAACAGTATCGACAGAGACCCTCGTGGAACAGCAATCAATGAAGAAGCTCAAGATCTCAGTAAGCTGTTATTTACAAGGTTTGCGGCACCGCTTAGAGGCTTTAACTACAACAAGCTGGACGGGCAAAACTACATGTTACTGAATACTGAAATCAGGTTACCAATTGTGAAGTTCTTTACTAAGAAAACAGTGAAGTCAAACTTCTTCCGAAACCTTCAGTTTACAGCTTTCTTTGATATTGGTACAGCATGGTCTAACGGCAGTCCATTTGATGAAAACAACGATCTGAATACCGAAGTAATTGAAAGTGGTTCATTTAAGGCTACTGTCAAAAACTTCAGTGAACCATTCCTAATGGGACACGGTGCAGGAGCTCGTTCAACTCTATTGGGGTATTACCTGAAGTTTGATGCGGCATGGGCCATTGAAGATGGTTTCCGTCGTGACAAACCTAAGTATTACCTAACAATAGGACATGACTTCTAATCAGATAGAAATAAAAGAAAGCCACTGATCAATTACAGATCAGTGGCTTTTTTATACACATATTGTTCAAAACCCAATTAAAGGTTTTCTCTTGTCTCTTCTACAAAACTTCTAACTTCTGGCATAAATAACATAAAGTGTGCTTTCAGCTCCTCATAGTGATCTCTTAACCAAGTAGCTCCCTCTCCCAATTTTGATTTGCCATTCGTTCTGTTGTCAATGCCCTGTAGCGATCGCTCTATTCCCCACATTTCTCCATAATGAACCAGCCAGTTATTACTTCGCATATTCGGAAAGAAGCCCTTGACACGCTCAGGTAAGTATTGGTAATTCCGTTCCATATTCTGATAGAAATGGAGAGAGAAATCAAGTAAGGGAAGGTTATAAAAACTTTCCCAGTTAGCAGCCAAAAAGTGGTCATAATATACATCAGCCAAAACACCTGCATACTTACCACTATAAGGTCTTAAAAGTGCTGTACTCTGTCTAAATACAGGATGCTGGTCAGTAAAGGTATCAATTTGTCTATGAAGACGAATACCCCTTGATATGGCTTCAGGATAGGTAGCAAAGTCTCTTCCCTTCACAAAATCTCCCATAAAGTTACCTACCATCTCATCCTCGTCTTGTGCAGAGAGATATATATGTGCTAAAAAATTCATGCTTTGTCGTAATGCAGCATCGATTGAAGTATTTCTTCCTTGATCTGCTCTTTCAATTTTTCAGGTTTCAATACTTTTACTGAAGCACCAAAACCTAAAATCCAATTTCTCAACTCATGGTTGTTGACCAACTTCAGCCTTACCACACACACATCTTCATCATCCTGAACGATTTCCTGTGTATGATGTACGGGCGAAGTCTTGATATAATTTCCCATCTGAGGGGTAAAAGACAACATGATCTCCTGAGGTTCTTCGGCCAATGCAGTCACTCCTAAACAGTACCTAAAGAAATTGTCAGGATCAAAATTCACTTCAGACTCCTCGATCCGCCCCTTATTCAATTCTTCCACTGTGGTAATCCTATCTACACCAAAGGTCCTGACTTCATTGCGCTCTTCAACAAAACCTGTCAGGTACCAAAGGTCCTTGTATTCTTTCAGAAGGTATGCATGGACAGTATAATGTTTCCATTCCTCTGACCCGAATTTCTGATAACCAATACGAACAACACCTTTTTCCTTGACAATCCTGATCAGGTTCGCCAGAATATCACTTCCTTTTATATAACCTGACTTATCAATTTGAATAAAATTTCCGAATGGTCTTTCACTGTCGTTGGCTTGCCTCGTAATTTCCACACCATCCAATACCTTATCCACTGCATCTGAAAACTCATTGAACACAGGCAGATCCCTGAAGCCTTCCAGCAACATTCCAACAAACTGCAACGCTTCCAGATTCTCTTTCGAAAAGTTCATTCCCAACAGCTTAAAACTAGGGTCACTATAGTAATACCCTTTACTTTTTTTGCTGTATTCGATGGGCGCATCAAACTCAAAGCGCATTGCATTGAGGTCTTTTTCAATTGTAGAGATAGAACGTACTCCGAAGCGTTCCTCACAGGCATCCAATATTTCCTGCTTGGTCGGGAATGGTTTAAACTTACTTCGAATCATACTGTCGATCAGCATATAACGCAACAGAGACAACTTGCTGCTTCTTACAACTTCCTGAGTAGGCATACCTTCAATTTTTACCGCTAAAAAAATCTACGATACTGCCGAGGAAATCTCCCTCAGCATTATAAAAACAAAACCCTCGGGAATCTGTTTTCCCGAAGGTTTAAAAATAGAGAACATCCGTCCTTATTTATAATTTTGAGACAGAAAAATGTCATCTAATGCACATTTCTTATTATCTCATCCCATCAATATCAAATTGTTGGTAACCTTTCAGAGGTCCCATCTTGACCTGCATACTGGTTACTTTTGCAGTTGGTGAACCTTTTTGGCACCATGAAAGCATCTTTGCAAGCGGTAACTGCTCTCCTTCTATTTCCAGATAAACCGAACCATCTTCCAAATTGCGAACAAAACCTTTCAATCCTAGTTCTGTAGCTTTTTTCTGGGTGTATGCTCTATAGGCAACCCCTTGTACATTCCCTGTGACAGTGATATTCAAATGTCTTTCCATAGCTGTTTTTTGGGTATAAAATTGTTAGTTATTACTTATTTGATAAGTCATTATACACTTCTTCCAATAGTAGAACTTACTGACTTTTAAGGATTTTAATCATTGGGTATAAATAACCGCTGAATACTAAAAAAGCTTAAAAAAATCCTTTTCAAACAAGACTTTAGTGAATCTAGTATAAGATATCACATATATTTGTTTGCATCAGGTAATTGGATTTTCATTTCACATTTATTACGCAAACAATTTTATTCACCAGCTCCCATTTTACTGAAGGGATAATGACATAAAACCTATCGACCAACAATGAAGCATATTTTCCAAATCATGTTCCTGCTGATGGCTTTTTCATTATTCAGTTGTCAGCAACCCACAAAAAGTGAAGAACAGCAAACAGAGTTAATCAAGGCCCAATCCATTAATAACAAACTCCATTTCACTACTGAAAAGCAGGAAAAGTCTTATGTAAATGAAGAGCTGGAAGGAGACAACAACACTTCTTTTATCAGTTTCACTTACCCACATTTTACCACTGGGGGAAACAAAGCTATTCGTGATACACTAAATACTTTTATCACAAACCACCTAAGTATGTCTGAATCATACAACCGTGCCACTCCTGAAGAAAGCATGGAAGCCTTTATTCAGTCATACAAAGATGCTTATGTAAAAACGAAGCTTTCTGCTCCCTATCAGGCAGCTACTCATATAGAAGTGATCAACAATGATGAGGCTATGTTGTCTCTTGAATTCAACTATTATGAGTTTACAGGAGGAGTACATGGTATTCAGTATGTGATCTACAGAAACTTTGACCCTGCCACTGGAACCATCATCACTTTGGAGGAGCTGATTCCTGCACATAACCGTGAGCTATTGCTCCAAAAAGCAGAACAGTACTTTAGAGACAGCCGTAACCTTGGCAATAATGACGACCTTAAGTCAGCAGGATACTGGTTTGATGACAGTAAATTTAGGTTGCCTAATAACTTTACTTTTGAAAAAGGAAACCTTGTATTCCTTTACAATCCATATGAGATCGCGCCATACTCTGAGGGCAAAATTGTATTCTTCATTCCTGAGTATGAGCTACAGGAAATCCTCAAATAAGTTTGTGACAAACAAAAAAACTCCGACATCTTACAAAATGTCGGAGTTTTTACTTTCAGTTTTTACCTCTACCTGAATAAAAGCTTTTTCCGTTGCACACCACTATCTGTTTCCCAAATACCAATCACTAATCCTTGGACAATATTCGGGACTGTGATCTTATCAGATGAAACCGGTTTTCTCATTAGCATCTTCCCATCCAGACCAATCAAGGTCAATACACCACTACTTTCAGCTCCAAACCTTAATACATGCTTACTATCCAAGTACCAATCTACTTGAGGCTTTATAGTTTGAGCTGCCCACCTTGCGCCACTTGCTTCTGCAATACTAATTACAAAATAAGCATCATAATAGGCATAGTTGACATTGTCACAAAAGAAGCTACCCCCACTATATACATTGGTATAATTCACACCTAAAGAAGCATTTTCCAGAAAAAAGGTATAACTGGAATTGGCATCCAAGGCTGGCGGAGCTGTAAGGGTGATAGTCTGCAATCCACTACCTGCACTCACCCCCGTTTGGGTGTAAATTGGCGTACCAGATATCGTACTTCCACTGAAAATCTTGAGCGTTGTATTGCTGATGGCTGATTTAAGTTTCACTTCAATACTCTCCAATGTCCCTGCTGATATTGTCGTAAAAGACTGTCCGCAATCTGATGTTGCCAACTGAGCAAAAAAGTAAGGTCCGAGTAACTGCTCAATGGCATATGTTTCAGTAGTAGATCCACCTCCATTTCCATCAGAGTCAGTTGTTGCACTGACCACCGTTCCATATACTTTTTCGCCATCAGCATCCTCAGCTGCAACCCGATAGTAATAGGTCGTCTCGGCAGTTAACCCTTCATCTGTATAACTTACAGTATTGGCAGCCAATGAGGTTATCTCTGAAAACGGCCCGCCACTGCTTGATGCTCGTTCCACAACGTAGCCAGCCTCATCTGTATTGGTATCTGTCCAACTAATATCAATGGCAGATGAAGATGTAGCTATAGCTGTTACACCAGTTGGAACATTCAAATCGGCAGTTGGTGGTGGCGTAACAGCTCCTGTCAATCCAAAGAAAACTGCAGCCCAATAGGATGAATATAAATCCTTGTCGACAGCATAGCTGCCTGTTTGTCCGCCCTGTCCTGTACCACTTCCCGGATCAATGGAAATCGCATGCCCCATTCCTGAGATACTATAGCTTACCACTATCTCCTGCCCACCAACTGAATATCCTTTTCTGGTTACTCCAGTTGCTCCATTGAAATCATTTTGACTGCTACTCGCTATTACCTGACTTGCACTTTGAATCGTTTGGTCATGTACATTTACCCACTGTTCTACAGTTTCCAACAGGTTCATGGAATTGACAGTATAGTCACTTGTCCCATGAAAAACCGCGACTGTAGGCCAGTCACCACTATTCGATGAAGCATTTCTTACCAGATTCCCCCATTGCAGCGGAGTTTTATCGTTGCCGGGATTCATGGCTTGAAAAGCACCTGTCAGTCCTGTTCCTGACTTGTACGGAATCCCTGCCATCACAGCTCCTGAAGCAAACACATCTGGATAAGCTGCCAACATCACATTGGTCATACCACCTCCTGCTGAAAACCCTGTCACAAAAGCCCTATCTGAATCTACACCAAACGTATTCACCATATAGGTTACCATATTCTTGATGGAAAGTGCTTCTCCTTGCCCTCTGGCGATATCTCCAGTTTCAAACCAGTTAAAACAGGTGGAGGAGTTATTGGCTGATTTCTGCTCAGGGTAGACGACATAAAAGCCATAGGTATCTGCCAAAACGTTCCATCCACTTTCTGCTGCATATCCTGATGCCGTTTGGGAACAACCATGCATAACGACTACAACAGCTACGTTACTTCCAATTCCAGAAGGTGCATGGTAATACATCGTGAGGTTTCCGGGATTAGACCCGAAACTTGATACTTGGGTGAGTTGAGCGTTGGCAGTAGTATACAGAAACAGCATACTTACGACCAACAGTAGCGAGTGGTTCAATCGGTTCATGTGTTTATCGATTAGGGTGAAAGGTGAATATGGAGATGTAACCCTGTACAGCTTACAGGGCTACGGAACATTCATTATTGAGAGAAGTTTGCAGGTAGGTCAAGCTGTAACAGCCATCCATTCTTCTAAAGCTTTACAGAAAACTTCAGGGTGTTCCAAGTGTGGAAAGTGTCCACACTGGTCTATCATTTTGAATTGGCAGTTGCTAATAGTCTCAGCAGTCTTTTCTACCAATAGTGCAGTTGTAAGAGAAGGGTGTAATAATGTGTTGGGAATATACCCGTCCTGTTTACCGAAAAAGAGTAATACAGGAATGCTCAGCTTTGGAAGCATTGTGGCAACTGGATGCTCCAACATCCCTTTTACAGCATAGGACACAGCCTTGCAAAACTCCACATAACCGTCCTTTTGCATCCTTGCTATTCGCTCTTCCACTACTTTTTGTACTGCTTCTGAAGAAGCAAAATAGAAGTTTTTCAAGGTATGCTGTTGGACCTCTTCCACGTCCCAGTTACAGACATTTTCAACAGAGAAAGCCGCTTTCAGCATTTCCGACTCTTGAGCCGTAAATGTTTCCAGACCTGCTGGTGCTGACAGGATAAGCCTTTCTACTTTTTCCGGAAGATCAAAAGCTGCTAGCAGGGCAAGTTGTCCCCCCATGGAGTGCCCTGCCAACGTGACTTTTCTCAATCCAGTCTGAAGAATAAAATCTTTTAGAAGTGACCTGTAACAGCCAAAGAGGTCATCTGTCGGTATCCATTCCGACTTACCATAACCTGGCAAATCCAGCGCAATACAGCGGAAGTCTTCCAGTTCAGCTATTGCATACTGCCAAGCCAGACTGTTGCTTCCCATACCGTGCAGGAAAATAATGGTCTCGCCTTTCCCTCCATTATCAAGGTAAGCTATCCGATGTCCCTGATATTTCCACCACCTATACATTTTCCAATTCGGCTAGCTGTTCCAATGCCATTTGTTTTAGTTGCTTGCGATCCAGTTTGCCGGTATCGCCTTTAGGCAGGTACTCAACAAAATGGATATGCTTTGGTAACTTGAATTTAGCAAGCTTCCCCTTACAGGCTTTCAACACGTCCTCTACATTCAGTTCCTTATTTCTAACCACAAAAGCCAAACCTGTTTCTCCCCATTTCTTGTCAGGCACTCCAACAATTGCCACTTCCTTTATTCCCTCTATTTCCCTAAAGATGTGCTCCACTTCGGCAGGATAAACATTCTCACCTCCAGAAATGTACATATGCTTGATACGATCCATCACAAAAAGGAACCCTTCCCTGTCTTGTTTCAGCAAGTCACCTGTACGGAACCACTCCCCGAAAAATGACTTTGCAGTAGCCTCTTCATTTTGCCAATATCCCGGCGTGACGATTGGTCCTCTGATCAGCAATTCCCCAACTTCTCCTTCCATCACTTCTTTTCCTTGCTCGTCTGCCAACATGATTTCCACATAGAAATTAGGAATTCCAATTGAGCCTTTCTTACGAATCGCATCATCCTGATGAAGAGAGGTGATATTAGGGCCTGTTTCTGTCAGTCCAAAACCTTGACGGACAGGTATATTTTTGGTAGCCCACTTTTCAATCAGAGGAATAGGCATTGCCTCTCCACCCACTACAAAGTACCTTAGCGCTTCCAGTTTCACCTGATCAAACAAAGGACTGTCCGCCATCATCTTGAGCATGGTCGGTACCGCCATAAAAATGGTCGCCTGTTGCCCTTCCAGTTCAGAGAGAATATTATCCGCATCAAACTTAGGCATCAGTGTAATAGTGGCGCCATGCATCAGCAACGGAGTGAGCAGTACATTCCAGCCTCCAGTATGGAAAGGTGGCATACAAACCACTGTATGGTCTTCTGAAGTGAGTGCTAACCGCAACTGCGTATTGACACTGTTCCAGAACATCATACCATGTGTATAAATCGCTCCTTTCGGAAAACCTGTCGTTCCAGAAGTATATAGTATAAATACAGGGTCAGCATCCGAAATGTCTGCCTTCACCAACTCATTTCCCCACTGCTGAAAATCATCTTCCAGATTAGGTAAGTCCTGAATCAATAATTTCAATGGTACAGACTGATAGTCTGGCTGTATCTCTACAAGGTGTTGATATGCAAAATCGGTAATAACCAATGCTGGCTTTGAATTCTCCAGCATGTAGTTCAATTCCCTTCCCGAAAGGCGGTAATTAAGCGGTACGAGAATAATTCCTATCTTTTGGGCTACAGCAAACAGCAAGACATACTCCAAACAAAACTCCGCCAGAACAGCTACCCGATCCCCCTTTTTCAACCCTTTCCGCTGAAGAGCCAAAGCCAACAACCGGCTTCTTCTGTCCAAATCACTGTAAGTGATCTCCCGCTTTGAGTCGGCTTCCCTAACCGCCACTTTATTGCCGCTGAAAGTTGCCCATTTCGAACTCCAGTCCTTTGTTACCATGTTCAGTTATTTCTATCCAAGGTCAAAAATTATCTCAACCAAGAGTTCCTCCACATGGGAACCCTTGGTTCGATTGTCATTTATTCTTACAGCCTAAAAGCCGCACTTCCGAATGAAAGTCCTCCACCAGACCCGATAAAGAACACCAGATCGCCTTCCTTCACCTTCCCTTCCTGCAAAGCCTGATCAAAAGCCATTGGAATACAAGCTGAACCTGTATAACCGTAGTGATGCATTACAGTAGTAGTTTTGTCCATCGGTAAACCCAAACGATCCATTGTAGCATGGATGCTGTTGATATTGATCTGCGTCAGGAAAATATGGGCTACCTCATGTGGCTGCACCTCCAACTTTTTGCAAAGGTTAAGTGCCATCTGTGTCCACATCTCAGGGTTCAATTCAGAAGGGAATTTCTTGACAAACTTCAGTTGGTGATCGCCTCTTTCCACCATCTCTAAAGAAGTTGGAGTCTTGGTTGCGCCACCGTAAATGCCCATCCAGTCAGCGTATTCTCCCTTAGTTGTCAGTTCACCACCCAAAAATCCTCTTCCTGAATCAGAAGTATCTGCACTTAACAGTACACCGGAAGCACCATCTGCAAACAGGGTTACTGTTTTCTTATCCTGCAAATTGAGGTATTTGCTCATGGCATAGGCGCCTATTACCAGCACCTTATTGTACTGCTCATCAGAGCGGATATATTTGCTGGCAATGTCAAGGGCAGTTACAAATCCTGCACATGCCGTATTCACATCAAAAGTGCCAGAGTCTTTTGCTCCTATCCTGTCCTGCACCTTGGCAGCAGTGGATGGAGATATATATTCAGGCGTATCCGTTGCGATAATCAGCAGATCCAATTCTTCTGCTTTTACATTGGCTCTTTCCAGAATCTGCTCGGCTGCCTTGACACAAAGGTCTGCGACAGACTCCTCTTTTGTACACCAGCGTCTTTCGTGAATCTGTACATTTTCTCTTAGCCATGTATCGACATCCTCTCCCAGTAAGTCATTGAAGTATTGATTGGACACAATTTGCTCAGGCACATACATACCTGAGGATAGTATGATTGCATTTCTCATTTTGTAGAAGTAAAATATAAGATGTTAGATACCAGATGCTAGACAATAGATTTTTCACTTGCATGTGTATCCTGTCCGCGAATAATAAAGTCATCTGAAAAAATAAAGGGAAGACACGGCGAACCGTGCCTGATCTTGGTCATTAGCCAACCATACCGCCATCCACGCTTAGGACAGTACCATTGATATATTTAGCCTCATCAGAAGCCAGGAATAAATAGGCATTTGCAATGTCTTCAGGCTTACCCATATGTCCCATTGGGATTTTTGCCTTGATGCCATCAATCACGTTTTCAGGAATCTGTTTGGTCATCTCCGTCTCGATAAACCCAGGAGCAACTGCATTACAGGTGATCCCTTTACGTCCCAGTTCACGAGCCCAAACCTTGGTCATACCAATTACACCAGACTTGGTCGCCACATAGTTGGTTTGTCCAAAGTTTCCGTACAGACCTACCACTGAAGAAGTACTGATAATACGTCCCTTACCTTTTTCGACCATATGGTCTGCCACCAGTTTTGTACAGTTAAATACGCCTGTCAGGTTTACATCAATTACCTGCTGCCATTGGTCAGGTGTCATTTTCTTCAGTGATGCATCTCTTGTGATGCCTGCATTGTTTACCAGAATGTCAATCTGGTCATACTCTTGGATCACTTTGCTTACAGCGGACTGTACACTGTTATAGTCAGCGGTATTCACTTTTTGGAACATCGCTCTTCCACCTGTCTCCTCAATCATCTGAACCGTCTCCAGTCCCTTTTCCTCATTCAAGTCCCAAATGGCTACGGAAGCTCCTTCACGGGCAAACATCAAACTCGCTGTCTTGCCAATACCTGCTGCACCACCTGTGATGATTGCTGTTTTTCCTGCTAGTCGTTTCATTTTTTTATTCGGTTAAAATGAAGGAATGAGGCATTGCAGCCTCACCCCTCGATGGTTTATTTATTACTACTAATCTGCTTTTGTGAAAGAAGGCAAATTCACTTTCAACTCCAGTGACATCAGTCTACCTGTTGGAGGAGCTGCTGTAAACTCTCTCAACTCCTGATCAAACACATTTGTCACCATACCTGATACTGTGAAGATCTCGTTGATGTGGTAACCTAAGCTAACATCCATCGTTACAAACCCACCAAGTGGACCGTAGTTGAAGGCGTTGGCACTTCTTGCATTTTCTACTACTGGTACGCCACGGTAAACCAGATCCTGTGTTTCAGCTGCAATCTGGTAGCTTGAGAAGTAATCATATTTCTCTACCCAACGAGTGAATACCGATCCGAAGAACTTGCTACCACTATAGTTCAAACCTAGTGAAGCCTTGTTTTTAGGTGCATTCACTAATAGGTCCAGCTTGTTTACTACACCGTCTTTATTGAAGTCATTTTCTAGATTGTTCTCATCAATTTTATACCCGAAGTATGAGTAATTCAGCGTAGCACTCAGCTGATCACTGAAGTAATAGTTGATACCCAAATCAGCACCGTAAGTATTGAACTCACCAAAGTTGACATAAGTAGCAACCAATCCTCCCAAAGCAGGGTTTGACTGTACATCCGTCACTTTCTGATCACCCATCTTGTCAGCTACACCGATTACTGTTACAGGGCTTAAGAAGTCTTTTGAGATATTGTAATAAGCATTGGCATCGATAAACAGCTTGCTTTTCACTGGCTGACCTTTGTAGCCCAATTCAATTGTTTGAAGTTGCTCCACTCTTTGTTTCTCGATTGTCTGAACACTGCCATCTTCACCTGGTACCATTGTAAATCCTTCGGCATTACCCAATATCAGACCACCAAACAGGTTACCATACATGTTCAGGATGGTTGGTGCTGCAATACCTTTACCATAAGTCAAGCGGAAGTTGTGATCGCCAATTGTCTGAACTGCACCCACCTTAGGCAACAGGTTAAAGCCATATACTTCGTGATTATCTGCTCTCAAGGCCCCCACCAGTTTCAACCCTCCTGCAAATTTCTTTTCTGCTTGTGCATAAGCGCCAATCTGATCAATTGTGATATAGTCTTTTTCATTCTTGTCCAACAGGTAAGTACCGTGTGAGTTAGCCATATCACGCTGCCATTGAGCACCTACTGTAACGTCTACTCCGAACAGGTTTTTGCTGTATTGCATTTCAGCATTCCAACGTTTTGAGTCATCAATGAACAAAGCTCCTCTTGATGGGTCTTTGGCATAAACTCTTGCTTCCTGCTCATTCATACCTGCTCCGATCGCTCCATAATACTGTTTGGTATAATCACTGATGGAATATGTATCTTGAGTCTTACTGATCGTATGGTAGATTTGTGCGAAGAAACCTTTGTAGGAGAATTTACCTTGTAGGTAATGCACTTGCCAGTCCACAATTTGGTTACGACCTACGTTGGTAGGAGCCAGATAAGTACTGTTACTTCCTCCGTATGCCATTGTAATATCCATGTCCTCAACAGGTGAGTAGATCATAGCTGCTTCTCCACGGAAAAACTCAAAGTCACGGTCTAGGTCAAGCTCTTCAACTGGGTTATTCGGTGCCAAGTATACAGAGTCAATATACTCAAACTCTTCACCTCTTGAGTACTCACCAGTCACCTTGTAAGCAAACTTGTCACTTACCTTTTCAGCATGGCGCAATCTTGTGGAGAACATTTTCTGGTTTCCTGCATTGATCGCAATCGTTGTTCCCTCGTGTTTTCTAGGGTCTTTGGTAATCGTGTTGATCAAGCCGTTGTGAGCATTCGGACCGAAGAGCGCCGCATTTGGTCCCAATACCAATTCCATTCTTTCAATATCTTCCTTCACTACTGTATTCAATGGGCCTAGAGGTAGACCTGTTGCAATCAGTGAAGAGAATCTGCCATCTGTCACCTGAAGGTTTTTGGCATTGAAGTTACTGTTGAATCCACGAACGTTGATACCAGTACCGACAACACCCGCACGGAAGTAGTCTACCCCTTTTTGGCGGGCAAGCAATTCACCAGGGTTAAAAGATGGCAACTCTGCCAACTGCTCAGCACCAATTACTTCGATGGTTGCAGGTGTCTCTGTAATTTTTTCAGCTTTTCTTGTACCTGAGATAACCACTTCGTCACTCATCAGCGCTGACTCACTCAGACCAAAGTCCAATGTTTTCACTTCACCAGCCTTCAGGCTTACTTTCTGTGAAATGGTTTCAAAACCTACAAAACTCACATTCAGGGTGTAGTCTCCTGCCGGAAGCTCTGCCAACTGGAACATACCACTGCTATTGGTAACTGTTCCCTTGTTGATTTCATTTAACATTACTGTCGCCCCAATCAGTGGCTGTCCCGACAGCTTATCCTTGATAGCGCCTTTAAGAGATGCTTTGTCCTGTGCCATAACAGCCAATGCCGTCATGCACAGCAGCAAGAGTGTAGATAGTAGCTTCTTCATTTTCATTCTTTTTTGTAAGTGTTTATTTGTGCAATTGGGTTTGTCATTTATTGGTCCGAAAGCCTAGATTTCAGCGCTTTCGAGAAAATGCTTTAGTAGTTCTTCAAATACCTGTGGCTTTTCTACATGTGGCATATGCCCAACCTCAGGTATCAGTTCAATCTGGTGGTTTGGTATCGCAGACGCTTTTTCAGCAACCTGCTGTACGGTCATGTCCTTATGCAATATTCGGTTAGGAATTAGCTTGTCATCCTGACCAAAAGTTACCAATACAGGTACTTTCAGTTCTGCCAGTCTTTCAGCCACAGGAGCTTCTAACATACCGGTAACTCCTCTCTCAACTGTCTTGCAGTATGCGTCAAAACCTTCTTCCTCTTTCATCGCTATTCTTTCTGCAATCCACGACTCAGCAACTTCAGGTTGCTGATGGAAGTTCAAGGCAAAAGCTGTTTTAATATCCTTTTCACCTTGCTGCTGATAGTAAGCAGCCGTTGCAAAACTTTTTATGCCCATCGCTTCTACAGAAGAGAAAGTCTCCAAACCCGCAGGTGAAACCAGTACCATTTTCTGGAAGTTTTCAGGTGCATTCAGTACCGAATGGATTGCTACCTGTCCTCCCATCGAGTGACCGATTATCACTGTATTTTCAAGCCCCAGTTCCTGCTTTAATTCATTGATCAGGTCTGCATAGAAAGTCACTGCATTTGCTTCACTTTCCACAAAAGGTGAGTTGCCATAACCAGGCAAGTCAATAGCGATACAACGGAAGTTTTCCTTCAAGCTTTTGATATTGGTTTCCCAATGTTTCAGGTTACCTCCCAAGCCATGTATCATCAGCAAAGTGGTACTGCCAGTACCTTCATCTACATACGCCAACTCATTTCCCGAAGGAAGATTAATATGCTTGATGGTAAATTTTGATGAAAAATCAGGTGCTGAAATTTCAGTGTTAGCTTCAAGCTTTTCTGACTGTTGCTGTTGTGTTTCGGATTGGCAAGCGCCCATCCACAACAGTGTCAGCAGAATCATCCAATAACCTTTCGTTTTCATGTGTTGAATTGGTTTTAGTTAGTTCAATTGGGTTTCTTTTAGTTGTGCTGAGTTTGTTTCCTCAATGGTTTCAGCTTCTTTTTCTTTAGCACCTAACGAGAAGTGGACTACCACAGCTACCAATAAGGCTGACAGAATAGCCAATGCAGCCGCAATACCCGGATTCCTGATTGCTCCTTGCATATAAGGTGTAATTCCTCCGTAGTACACTCCAAAGTGTACCACCAATGCTGTCAGCGAACTTATTACTGGAACCACCGTCCTTACCTTCGGCAGGAACAGTCCGAAAAGCACCGGAATAAAGGCTGCAGAGAAGTAGGCGTAAACGCCATTCTGTGCAAAGATGCCCACACTCAGGTTCGGGTTAACCAGCTGCTCATAGGAGAGGAAAATTGACAATACGCCCAACCCTACAATCACCAGTCTATTGGTCATAATCTGCTTTTTCTCATTCTTCCTGAATTTCTCCCCCATCATTGGATTCAATATATCTTGGGTTATGGTTGAGGAAACAGTCTGGATTAGTCCTTCCAAGGTGGAAAGCCCTGCCGAAATCAATCCCAACACCACCAGTAACCCTACAGATACAGGTAAGATGGTCACCACATAAGTTGTCAGTACGCCATCCAATGGAATGGCTTGTCCATCCAAAGTCAGGTCAGGGAAAGCTATTCTGGCATAAAGCCCTGCAATCACTACGCTGAAGAACAAGATCTCCGTTACCACCCCTGTCAACAGGTATTTATTTACATCGCTTTCCTTCTTCAGCAACAATGACTTGGTTATAATATGTGGCTGACAAACCACTGCAATACCCACAACGACCTGACAGAATATGATCTCAAAATAATCTCTGAATAACGGGCTGGATGGGTTCAGAGGCTCGGCAAGCTGTACATCTATTTCTTTCAGTTTTCCTAAAATTCCTCCTTCGCTAAAGAAGTATTCATAACCGGAAGCTATTAATACCACAGCCACCACAATCATCAGGATTGCCTGTACCATATTGGTATAAACCATTGAATTAGCCCCGCCAAACATCACATAACCGAATACAAATACTACAATACTGATCAGTACGGATAATTCATCCAGTTGTAGCGTACTGGCGATGACTTTGGTTAGTCCCACGCAAATCAGCACCACGAATGTAATCAGCAACATAGATAGGAAAGCAAAGAACGTGGCATAGCGCTTACTTTTGTATCGCTCTCCTATCCATTGGGCAATGGTCAGTGATTTCATCTTGACACCTGCCTTACGGAAACCTTTTGTCAGCACGACCAAAGAAAGCAGTGCGCCAAACGGTAGCGCCAGAGCCATTGAAATCACCCCGCTAATTCCGTAGTAGGCTACAAAGCCTGGATTGATGATAAAGGTTGCCGCACTGGTAATGGATGCTGCCAATGAAAGTCCAACCGCAGTAGGAGAAAAAATCATGCTGCCTACAGCAAAATCTGTCATGGAAGTCGTTTTACGAGCTCCTCTGATTACAAAAAACATGAGCACAGCCATGTAGCCAAGTATGCATATCCATCCTGCCATTTCCATATTCACCTAAGTTGTTTATCTGGTTAAGTGTCGGCTTTACCCGACAATTCTTTCGATGTGTTGTTGTCTCAATGTAGAATTTTCACCTATCCACAACATTATTTTCTTGTGAATGGAGAAGATTCAAAGGTGAACGGAAGTGATTTATCAGGTGAACGGAAATATTTTTGATGTAAAAAGTACACTTAGAGAAATCAGACTTTGCATAATAGGTTTGAGACATTAGACTTGAGACTTCTGATATAAGTTTTGGCATTTACCTTAGTACTCTTGTCTAATTACTTACGTCTCTCATCTCACAATACCCTAAAATGTTTCATCAGTTCTTCCCTATAGGTTTTGCCAACAGGAATGGTATTATCTCCTATCAAAAGATGTCCATCTTCCAAGCCACTGACACGATCAAGGTTCACAATAAAAGAGCGGTGTGTTCTGTAAAATGGAAGGCTTGGCAGTTGTTGTTCCAAATGCTTCAGGGAATAATTCACAAGGTACTGCCCTTCTGCTGTTACGACAGTTGCATAGATATCATTGGCCTGTATATAAAGGATATCCCCTACGATTACCTTCATCAGCCTGTTTTTGGATTTCACGAAAATGGCATCCTTTACATCCAGCTCTTCAACTTCGCCTAAACTGCTCTCAGAAGTTTCACTTCCTTCTTGCTGTGCATGGTATGCTGCCAGTTCTATACTCGACCGCAAGGTATTTTTGTCAAATGGCTTCTGAAGATAAGCCGCAGGCAGGGTTGGTTTTGCCCTTGAAAAAGTATCCTCATCCTTTCGGGAGGTCAAGTAAATGATAGGCCCTTTATATACTTTGCGCAATACAGCCGCTGTCTGAATGCCGTCCACTGTACCTGGCAGCTCAACGTCCAGCAGAAGGAGATCAACATCCAAGTCCGCTATCTTCTCAAGCAAGTCTTCCCCTTTTCTAAATTCCCCGACTACTTCATAACCCAATTCTTCCAATGTAAAGGTCAGGTTTTTAGCCATTACCAGATTGTCTTCTAAAATTGCAATTCTTACCGTTTCCATCACTTCAGTTTCTTTCCAAATCAATTCTTAAGTCCAATATATTCTTTGAATTATTGTAATTGTATAAAATTTTTTACTTTTCAAATAATTATTCACCCAATATTCAGAAACCATTAACTGACACAACAACACTAAACACACTATCAACTCATGCGCATTATTCTTGGATTATGCTGTTTGCTGCTTGGCTTTCAGTTTGTTCACGCTCAATCTTCAGACCTACTGTTCTTTTCAGGATTGGAGGAAACACAATCAGAAGAAAACATTCCATTTATCCTGCTTGAGGATTCACTGCAACAGCTGACGCCCCAAGATGCTCGTGAGAAGTTGACGGCAATTGCTGACACTGCACCACAGTTAATGCATTTCAGCAGCAGCAGAAAGGTCAATTATTGGCTGATGGTCAGTATCACAAACCCTTCGCACACCACCTTGCACCAAACGCTCAAGCTGTCAGGATGGGGAGAGATTGACGCATGGGACTTTAATTCGCTGGAACATTTGGAACAGACCGGAAAGCTGAGCCTACATGCCAACCGCCTACAGAAAGATGCCATTCCACTGCTTATCCATGAACAGTCATCGGTGACGCTTTTACTCAAGCTAAGTGCAAAAGTGAGTATTCTGGAACAGGAAAAAGCACAGGTACAACTACTACCTGCCCGTACCTATGAGCTGACACAATACCGCAAGCAGTTTATCCAGACACTTTTTATCGGAATTATACTGGTAATGGCCCTCTACAACCTGCTGATTTTCCTGACCATTCGGGATATCAGCTATTTCTATTTTGTGCTATCCATTGCCGGCATTGGTCTTTATATGATGTTCTATCACGGACTGAATCTTGTATTTCTGTGGCCCAAGGCTCCTTACTGGGATGCCCACAGCTTTACATTGATCGTTCCGTTGACGGGTGTAGCCAGAACACTGTTTACCAGAAAGTACCTGCATCTGAGAGAGTTTCTTCCCGCTTGGGACAAGGCGCTGATCTGGCTCACTTTTGCCTACATTATCCCAATCGGGTTAGGCATAGTCAGCTATACCACTAAATGGGACTTTCTTCAGGAAGCCACACAAGCCATTGGATTGATCGGTGCTACTGTATTGGTCAGCATGATTGTGACAGCGTTTCTCGTTTACCGCAAAGGCTATATCCCTGCCATCTATTTTATGGTAGCCAATTTCCTTTTTGTTGTTGGCGCATTACTGCTGATCCTGCAAGAGGTATCTATCCTGCCAGCAAGCTCGCTGATCAGTCATTCCACACAAGTGGGCGTTGTATCACAGGTAATCCTGTTTTCATTGGGTTTGGCTGACAGGTTTAAAAGGTCTCAGCAGGAAGCATTGGAAAGAAAGCTGGAGAAGGAAAGACTAGAAAAGGAGAAAGAGCGTGAGAAACAACAGCTGATTGCCGGACAAAAAGCGGAGCTTAAAAAGCAGGTGGAGGAAAGAACCAAAGAACTGGCAGAAGCAGTCACCCAGCTACAGGAATCAGAACAGTCACTGAAAGCATTGAATGCACTAAAGGACAGGCTATTTTCCATTATCTCACATGACCTGAGAAGTCCATTGGCCACCTTTGATTCCTTTCTTAATCTGCTGCTTCACCACAGTCACCGCCTATCACAGGAAGAGATGAAAGAGATTGCTGCCGAAACCAACAAGTCATTGCAGAACCTTTCTGACTTACTGGAAAACCTGTTGCAATGGTCTCGGGCACAATTGCAGGAAAACCGCTATGAGGAAAGCACATTTGACATCAGGGAACTGATCGATAAAAACAACACCCTTTACAGCTCTACTGCCAAGGAAAAAGGCATCACACTTGAGATGTGTATTCCTGAAAAGCCAATAATAGTCAGAGGGGATTACCGCATGCTTGATTTTGTAATTCGAAACCTGATCAATAACGCCATCAAGTTTACGGATAGCAATGGAAAAGTAACTGCACAAGTAAAACTACAGGACAAGAAATGTTTGATCAGCATTGAGGACACAGGTGTCGGACTTTCAGAAGAGCAAATTGAAATGATCAAAAAAGCAAAAGGAAATTATACCACACTAGGCACCAAGGATGAAAAAGGAATTGGATTGGGACTGATGCTTTGCAGGGATTTTTTGAAGATTCATACTGCTCAACTGCAAATTAAATCTACGACTGGTGAAGGAAGTATTTTTGGGTTTGAACTAAGTCCTGACTAGATCAAACCCAAAAATAAGTTTCTTATTGCTTCTCCATTTCCAACACGATAGGTGTATCATTGAAGGCAAAGAAATATTTTCCCTGCTGCTGCATCACAGACATGCGCATATGATTATAATGATCACTTTCTGTACCGATCATTAACATCTGTGTTTGTCCATCAAATTTCCATTTTGAATTGGACATTACAGGAATCAACTCCTTCATCATATCACTTGCGCTTTCCTGAAACTCAAGGGAAAAGTTACCGTCAGCCTTGAACTCAAACTTAGCATACATAAAACCGTCCCGCATCATGTCCATCACTTGCTTTACATCAGGAGGTAATTGCTCAACTGGACTTCCTGTCCCCTTTACAATCCACTTGCCGACCAGAGCAGACTGATCAACCTTTTGTGCCATCGCAACATTAGCCATTAGCACCAACAAAACCACCAATAACTTTTTAATCATCTTTTTAATATTTATTCTTTCATATTTTTTAAAAACAACGCAAATAATTAAAAACCTGACACTTACATCAACATCCAATTAATTGTCAGCTATTTTGAATTAAGAATAATCAAAAATTCTAAATATATTCAATTAATACTTATTTACATTTTATTATAATTGAACATTATTAGCACATTTTCAAATTTTAAAGATTATAATTCAATGTTAAAACAAATCATTTTTTTAGCACTTTCGGCGTGCCTTTTTTCATCTTGTGCATCAAGTTTTAAATCAATTACCCCAAATTCATTTAACTACTCTAACCAATCAAATAGTGATGAGGTTCTTTTTTCATACAAATATGATATTTTAAATGAGAGGGGAAATAAAAAGTATTTCAAAAAAGAAGCTAAAAAAGGTATAAAAGTTGTTGCGGTCAAAATTGTCAACAATTCAAATGAGACACTTACAGTAGGTCAAAACCTAAAACTTTACTCTGGCAATAATGAAGTGAATATTTTACAACCATCGTTTGTACATTCACAGCTTCGCCAGCATACAGAACTTCATATTCTTTATCTGTTACTGACTCCTGTCAAACTATACACCTCAAATTCCAACGGAGATACTAACACCTATTCAATTGGTTATGGTTTAGGACCAGGTCTAACTGCATTAAATATGGGTATTGCAGCAGGTGCTAACTCAAACTTCAAGAATGAACTGGAGCAGTATTTTTTAAATGGAAAATCGATTCAGCCTGGTGAGACCGTTTATGGTATTGTTGGTCTTGTAGATTCAGGTTACAATCCTCTATCAATCAAAAAAACAAGCAACAACATCCTGTAACTTCACAATGCAGCCTCTGTTAATTCAGTTGAAATTAACAGAGGCTTTCTCTTTAAAAACTACAACCTGCTCCCCTACCATTCTACGGTAATCAATTCCCCAACCCAAGAAGCTTGGATTGTCAATAAAGTTGTTCCTCTTTCCTATTGTTGCCCCTATGCTATAATTGAAGTTCATATACGGTGCTAATTACCTGAATAACTCAATCACTGAATCGTTAAGTTGTAGTGATATTGTCATTTTAACAATTGATAGGACTTTGCTATTTTTTGAGGATGTATATTAACAATTTGTTACTATTAGACAGATAAAATCTTAAATCCACACAATTACACAGTAAAGAAAATGAATAGACTTTTTCATCAACTACTACGCTGCTTGCCACTAATGGCAATGGTGTTTGCTTGTTCCTCTGATAAAGATGCTACAAGCATTCAAAAAGCAGAGATTGTACCCCAACCCAAATCCATACAGTACCAAGAAGGCAAGTTTGTCTTAAACCAAGATACACCTATCATTTACCCTGAAGGTGATCCGGTATTGGAGAAAACTGCTGAACTGCTGCAAGGCTATATCATGGGTGCATTGGGATTTGCTCCTAAAATTGCAGCAGGAACACCAAGTGATGACGGCATTGTACTGACAGCTGCCAATCAGGATGCATCAGAAGCTTATGAGCTGACGGTTTCCAATGACCGAATACTGATAAATGGTCAATCTGCAAAAGGGACATTCTATGGTGTGCAGTCTTTGAGACAACTTATTCCTGCCAAAGCCAAAGGAAATGAGGTAGCGATCTCAGCCATGCAGATTCAGGATTCACCACGATTCAGTTACAGAGGCATGCACTTGGATGTGGCCAGACACTTCTTTGACACCGACTTTGTCAAAACCTATATTGACCTGATTGCCATGCACAAGATGAATACTTTTCATTGGCACCTAACGGAAGATCAAGGATGGAGAATTGAGATCAAGAAATACCCTAAACTAACCTCAGTAGGAAGCCAGAGAAAGGAAACTGTTGTGGGACATGCAGGCAGAAGCAATGAGTATGATGGTCAACCTTATGGTGGCTTCTATACTCAGGAAGAGATCAAGGAAATTGTACAATACGCTCAAGACAGGTTTATCACGGTTATCCCTGAGATTGAGCTTCCGGGACACTCACTTGCTGCACTGGCAGCCTACCCACAGTTCGGTTGTAAAGGAGAACATTACGATGTAGCCACTACTTTTGGCATCTTTGACGAGGTATATTGTGCGGGTAACGACAGTACCTTCCTTTTCCTTCAGGATGTACTGGATGAAGTTGTCGCACTGTTCCCTAGTGAGTATATCCACATCGGTGGTGATGAATGCCCTAAGGCTTCGTGGGAAAATTGCCCTAAATGTCAGGCTCGAATCAATTCGGAAGGACTGGAAGACGAGCATGAACTACAAAGTTACTTTATCAGAAGAATTGAAAAATACCTGAACAGCAAAGGCAGACAGATTATCGGATGGGATGAGATTCTTGAAGGCGGTCTGGCTCCAAATGCCACTGTTATGTCTTGGAGAGGTATGCATGGTGGTATTGAGGCAGCACGTCAGAAACACGATGTGATCATGACACCAGGAAGCCACGTTTACTTTGACCATTACCAGTCTTTGGATAAGGAAGTGGAACCTTTGGCAATTGGAGGTTTTACTACAGTCAGCAAAGTTTACGAGTTTGAACCAGTTCCTGAAGAACTTTCGGAAGAAGAACAACAATATGTAAAAGGTGCTCAGGCAAATGTCTGGACGGAGTATATGAAATCTTCAGAGCAGGTGGAATATATGATCCTGCCAAGAATGGCGGCCCTTTCAGAGGTATTGTGGTCAGCCAAAGAAGACCGTAACCTTGAGGATTTCAAACCTCGTTTGTTGCATGCCATCAGCTATTATGAGCAGATGGGACTTAACTACGCCAAACATATCTTTGATGCTGAGATAGCAGCTTCTCCAAACCCTGAGACAGGTAAAGTGGAAGTAGCCCTTTCGACATTCAGCAGTGAACCGATTTATTATACACTTGATGGTTCGGAGCCTAATCAGCAAAGTGAACAATACAAGGGGGAGAAACTGTCAATCGATAAACCTGTGACACTAAAGGCAACCACTTTCCTGAATGGAGAGAAAGGCATGGTGAAATCAGAAACGATTCAGTTGAACATAGCCAGCTTCAAGCCGATGCAATTGTTGAAAGCGCCTTCTTCCAGATATGAGAAATATACGCCTGCCTTGAATGACGGACTGAGAGGTATCATGAACTTTGGCAGTGGTGCTTGGGTAGGTTTCCTGCATGGCGATCTTGAAGCCGTAATTGACCTGAAACAACCTACTGAAATATCTGAAGTAAAAGTCGGAACGCTGGTGCAGGCAGGCAGCTGGATTTTTGGAGCACGTTCCTTGAAGGTTTATACATCTGATGATGGGAAAGCATATAAGGAAGTGGCCTCAGAGACATTTCCTGAGACAACACAGGAACAGAAGGACATGATCACTGACCTGACAGCCAGCTTTGACAAGGTATCTGCCCATTACCTTAAAGTAGTGGTAGAAAGACAGGACAAGCTTCCTGAATGGCATAAAGGAAGCGGACAAAACGCTTACCTTTTTGTAGATGAGATTATCGTCCAATAGTGAAAAAAAGAGGTTCCTGCGACAACAGGAACCTCTTTGCTTATAACATTTAACTGAATCCATATTACACCACCTATTTCCCCCTCATAAAGGCATACTTCCTCATATCTTTCCCTCTCTCTGAATAAGATCATCCACCCATAGATTAATTCTATTTCTTCAAACAAATGTTAGAATATTAATATCTTTGATGCATCAGCTATTTTTAAATAAGTGTGTGACATCTAATATTCTATTATGCTGGAAATTAAAGAAATCAATTCAATTAAAGGACACGAGTCTCACCTTGAAGCACTCCTTAAAGACTGTGTTGACAGTGGTGCATCTGTCGGGTTTATCACACCATTTGATTTGCAAGAAGCCAAAGACTATTGGGCTGGTGTTGAAGCAGGTCTGCAATCCAAATCACGTAAGCTTTTCATTGCACAGGAAGGTGATGCCGTGATTGGGGCTGTACAGCTTTCACTTTGCCACAAGGCAAACGGCTCACACCGTGGTGAAGTGGAGAAACTGATGGTACATACAGTATCAAGAGGGAAAGGTGTCAGCAAAAAACTGATGGCACTGATGGAGGAAACAGCCAAAGAACTTGGTCTGCTGCTGCTTGTACTGGACACCCGTTTTGGGGATGTTGCCTCTACCCTATACAGCAACATCGGTTATCAGGAAGCAGGACAGATTCCTGACTTTGCCAGAAGCTCAGATGGTAAACTGGAAGCAACGGTTTATTTCTATAAGCAACTCTAGGCAATAAAAAAATCGTGATGACTGCTGCAGTCATCACGATGTTATATGAAAATTCTTTGGTCGTACTTTATAACGAAACTACCTCTCCATCTTCAGGGATGGTGACAACTTCTTCCAAACCTTTTTCCTTCAGTATTTTTGAAAGTACCTCACGTGTTTCCAGACAGTGATTGACCGTATCAAGATGTACTGCTACAATCTTTGTGTTTGGCGCGTAGTCATGCACCTTGATCAGGTCTTTGTGTGACATCGTGATCGGGTCACCTTGCAGAAACTGTGCACTACCCATATTCAGTACGGTCATATCAGGATGGTAAATGTCCAGTGCCTTGCTCACCTCAGGATGCCAGATGGTATCCCCTGCCACATAAATGGATTGTCCTTCAAACTCAAAAACAAAACCCGATACAATTCCCATCAACTTTGCCAACTCTCCTGTACCGTGTTCGCCACCAGTTCTGTGAATAGTAATTCCTTCCCATTCAATTGTATCTGCAATAGGGGTTACAGTGGTAAAGCCCTGTCCTTCGAGCAACTGCTTATCAGGAACCTGACAGAATAGTGGCTTGTCTTTTGGAATCAGCTGCATGGCAATCGGGTCCCAATGGTCAGGGTGTGTATGAGTGATAAAAACAGCATCTACCTCATCCACCAGCTTTTCCAGTTCTGCTTTGCTGATCGGCAAATCCACCATCGGAATGCGCATATCATTGCCTGCATTGGGAATTGGGTCAAATGCATCCTTTTCTCCCAACATAGGGTCTAACAACAGCTTTTTGCCTGCTATATTGATTACAAGTGTTGCATGTCTTAAAAGTTGAATACTTGCCTTGTGTGCCATTTTTCTCAGGTTATTGTCAAACAATATTTTAATGATGCACAATGATAGCGCGAACAAGCCGAGCTGTCAATTACCTACTTTTTTGTGGGTATCTTCATTGACTCCTTTTTCAATCACGCTCTAATATTTAACATTTATTCAATCTTCTATTTCCTTAGAAAGTTCACGCTTTTCCAAATTACAGGCAGCTCTTTCCATCAGGTACTCACGCCCTACTTCCTGCATAATGCCCAATGCTTCAATAATTCTTTTTCCCTTATCTGCCGTAATAAAGTACTCCACCCTCAAAGGATAGCCCTCAAAAGTATGCTTGTCTACCAAACCAAACTTCCTTAACTCATTCAGTTGCTCCAGCAGCATCTTCTGGCTAATTCCTTTGATATCTTTCTCCAGCTGCGACAGGGATACTTTTCCATATATATAAATCTGCCAAAGGATAACAGTCTTCCATTTCCCTTTCAGAATATCATGTACTATTTCCAGTGGACAGGTAAACTCTTTTCGGATTTTCATTCTAGATCGTTCAAGCGTAATTGCCTTGATTAATTGTTTCTCTTATCAAGTAACATCCGCATTTTATTTATTGTTTGCCTGAATATTATATCTAGCCCTGAGGTTAGGTATCACGTTTATAGGGCTGTGTGATATGATCTTTTAGATATAAAGATAAAAATAAGGCAGCTTCCTTTAATGGAAACTGCCTTGTTTATAAATAAGAAAGCCTATTATGAAATAACCTCAAAGTCTATTTCATATGTGGCTAGCCCTACATTACAACCAGCCTGTTCTAAAGCATCTTTTAAACGTTCAGAAATAAAAAAGTTAATGCCAAATACAAAAATATCCCATGGTTCATTAAGCATTACTTTCTCAGGGTATATCATTCTATCTTCATCTAGAAACTTACTTGTATTAACTTTAAGTATTTCTTCCTTGTCTTGGAAACTAAGTTTGGATTGATATACAATATTAGGTCTAAAACTTTTTGATTCTTTGAAAAGTGAATTTCTATAATTAAAGTTTCCCCAAAACCAATATGGTTCAATCATTTTTGGAAAAAAAACCTTATAAGGTTTTTTCCCCCCTTTATAAGCAACCAAAGAATCATATATAAAATTCTCTGGTAAAGTGTGTGTTTTTAATACTTGCCAAAATCTTTTGGAAATAACCAAATAATTTCCACTTGGCTCGGGCCACATATTCCACAACAAGTTATGTTGCCAATTATAGATATCCTGAAATTCAGGCTCTGAAGGTGCTTCCTGAGAACTATCATAAATCAAGGTCAGCGGTATCACAGGTGCCTCCTCCCAACGATTTTGATTACCGTGTATATCTAAGTTTTCTTTTAGTTTATAGTCGTTATCTACCTGCTCTGTATGCATAACGACCCATAAGGCTTTCATACTTATTTCATAATACTTCATATCAAATACTGTTTTGGTCTACAATTTCTTGAACTGCTCTTATCATATCTTTAGGCTCAGCAGGCTTGCCAAATAAGTCATTGATATTTTTAGTTCCTTTCACACTTTGCTCCATCAGTTCCTGCTTTAATGCATGGGTTAGTTTCTTAATTTCAGCTTGCATTACCCCCACTGGTGCAAGTATTAGTATTTCAAAGGAGCATAGCGAGTGCCGAATTACGCTACTTGTGCCTAAAATAATTAATAGCTCTTCTTCACCTAAAAAATCAATCCCTTGCTAATAGTAGTAAAATATTAAGCATAAGTAACACCCTGCTACATTCGCTTCACTCGCTTATTGAGCTAATATCTGCATTTGTGGGAAGACAAAGGACTAAAGTCCTTTGCTATTGAATATTGTACTTTCAGCACAATATAGGGTTACCGATTTAAATCATTCCATGGAATGGACGATAAGTAAAGTTGTTTGCTGTTTGACTTGGTTTTAAATCTTCTTTGTTGTGTTTAACTAAATGTACATTACCCGCTATGTCATCCTGTTCAATTGCAACAGTTATAGGCATCTGCATAAAAAAAGGGAACCGAAGCTCCCTTTCTTTTTTGTCTTTATAAGTGATTGACTTGTTTATTATATAAGCTAATGGTAATGTGTTCCTTATGCAAATGTTGGCACTGCTTTAAAAAACAACAGGTCTTAGTGTGAGATACTAAGACCTGTTAGGGATGAAAGCCAATTGCTTATGCTTTATACTTCTCCTAAATCTTAAGCACAAGTAACGCTCTTCTGCATTCGGTTCGAACACTGATTGAGTTAATAGAAGCTTCCTTGCTTAATCAATGTGGAAAGTGGTTGTATTGAATGCTATTCATCATCTGAAAATTTCACTTCAAAATCTAACTCCTGAATAGTAACGCCTTTAAGGTTTGCTGATTCTATTGCATTCTTTAAACGTTCAGATATCAGAGTAATCATAGATCCTTTTGGTAAAGGAAGTAAATCAAAACCCTTCATATGATTTTGTAAAACAAGCTTTTGATACTTCAATCTCGCCCGTTTTGCAACATTCTTCCCAAATTCACGTCCCCCCTTAAAAGATGAAAATGAGTAAGAGTCTTCTCCAAGAGGCTCTTGTTGCCTAGAAAGCAACCCTATAACATACCTATATCTTGTCTTCTCTGCATCCACTACCTTACTTTCTTCTCGATCCAAGTATTGCCAAACCCAATAATCGTCCCTTAATTCATTTCGCACTTTAAGTCTGGATTTATAAAACTTAAATTCAGGTATTTGTAATGGATCTACTGTATCCTTGAACTTTTGTGATACCGTATAAAAATTACCATTATGAGGTTCATTATATATCCAATACATAATATCCGAAAATACCATTTCAACTCCCTCTGGGGGGGTTGTTGTAATATCATCCACTACATCGTCTGTCTTTACAACAGCTAATAATGGATCAAACTCTACCTCTTCGGGATAAAAGTCAGTGCTATCGGTAGACTTTTGATAAAGAATTTCATCTCTGTTTTTGATATCAGAGGCTGTTATATAAACATGCCTTCTACTGTCAGAAACAACACCTTCTATAAAATTAATTTCTAACTTGAAGTATCTCATAATGAGTCTATATCATTAATAGTTCCTACTGTTTTTGGTGAAGTATACTCATCCTTGAAAATCGCTTTTAAATCATCGATTAAATCTGTTATTGATTGCATATTATCAAAAGTTCCATCATCTATTAACTTTTCAATAAATTTATCATAACCATCATGGCTTCTAGCTGTACCCCTGTGGACTTCTTTTCCCCACTGGTGTAAGTATTAGTATTTCAAGGGAGCATAGCGAGTGCAGAAATACGCTACTTGTGCCTAAAATAATTAATAGCTCTTCTTCACCTAAAGAATCAATCCCTTGCTAATAGTAGTAAAATATTAAGCATAAGTAACACCCTGCAACATTCGCTTCACTCGCTTATTGAGCTAATATCTGCATTTGTGGGAAGACAAAGGACTAAAGTCCTTTGCTATTGAATATTGTACTTTCAGCACAATATAGGGTTACCGATTTAAATCATTCATGGAATGAACGATAAGTAAAGTTCTTTGCTGTTTGACTTTGCTTTATATCTTCTTTATTGTGTTTAACTAAATGTACATTACCCCGCTATGTCATCCTGTTCAATTGCAACAGTTATAGGTATCTGCATAAAAAAAGGGAACCGAAGCCCCCTTTCTTTTTTTGTCTTTAAAAGTGATTGACTTGTTTGATATATAAACTAATGGTAATGTGTTCCTTATGCAAATGTTGGTACTGTTTTAAAAAACAACAGGTCTTAGTGTTTGACACTAAGACCTGTTAGGAGTGAAAGCCAATGGCTTAAATGTTAGCTCTAATAGGACTTAGTATCTAAAAAGAACAAACCACCAAGTTTTCACACTCGATGGCTTGTTTTATATTCTCTACTATTCCCTATGTTGTGGCTCGATTCGGGACAGAGTCCCTTGAAGACGATTTCAAACTCGACGAAGTCAAGTTCGATTAAGCAAATGCTCAACTATTGGGGAGATATTCTTTGTATTTTAAATAAGTTTGTATCAATCATTGGATAATTAGAGGTAATCTTTAAGTCTAAATCATTGGATTGATTAAATAGGTAATGTGTTAAAGTCATAAAACCACCTTCTTCGAACCCAACAATTATCCCCACTTCATTTGGGAGCTCCATGTATTTATAATTCGAAAAATACTGCTGATAAACAACGTCAATAAAAGCAGCTTTTTTATTGATTATCATACTACTTAAATCTTCACTATACTCAGCTAATGTATATGGATAGATTTCATTATCATTAAGGTAGTAGTCTTCATTCACTTCTCCTTTCTCACTTTTTTCTAACCAAGTGACAATTGAATTTAATTCATCTTGACCATTTAAACCTATAATCCTACCTGAATATAACTCTATTAGTAAAGCTCCTTCAATACTTGAAAAGTTCTCCCCAATTACAACCTTATATAAACTACATCTTATCAGGTCTTTCACCTTATCACTAAATAAAATCTCAAGCAAACTAATGTTTTTTGAAATTACTCTTTCCTTGTTATATTTTAAAAAGTCCATTAATTATTTTTTTGTACTACTTCAATTAATAAGTCAATCATCCTAATGTTCTTATTGTTAGGGGCTACATTCTCATAAACATCTAATGGATCTGCAATTACGACTCTTCCATTTTTATCAATTAAAAATTGTAAATCGTTGATTTGTATTTTTTTTACTTGTCATAATTGACTTAATTTTTCTCAAGTCTACAACACTGCTTTGATTGATAAATTCTGAACGACCAACAATAGTAGGCTTCTTTTTAACCACCTTAACAAGGTCCTTTGAACCTTGGACATACCCCCACTGGCGTAAGTATTAGTATTTCAAGGGAGCATAGCGAGTGGAGAATACGCTACTTGTGCCTAAAATAATTAATCGCTCATCTTCCCATTAAAAAATCAATTTCTTGCTAATAGTAGTAAAATATTAAGCATAAGTAACACCCTGCTACATTCGCTTCACTCGCTTATTGAGCTAATTTCTGCATTAGTGGGAAGACAAAGGACTAAAGTCCTTTGCTATTGAATATTGTACTTTCAGCACAATATAGGGTTACCGATTTAAATCATTCATGGAATGAACGATAAGTAAAGTTCTTTGCTGTTTGACTTTGCTTTATATCTTCTTTATTGTGTTTAACTAAATGTACATTACCCCGCTATGTCATCCTGTTCAATTACAACAGTTATAGGCATCTGCATAAAAAAAGGGAACCGAAGCTCCCTTTCTTTTTTGTCTTTATAAGTGATTAACTTATTTATTATATAAGCTAACGGTAATGTGTATCTAATGCAAATGTTGGTGCTGTTTTAAAAAAACAACAGGTCTTAGTGTGAGATACTAAGACCTGTTAGGAGTGAAAGCCAATGGCTTATATTTTATGCTTCCCTTAAATATTAAGCACAAGTAACGTACAACTACATTCGTTTAGCTGCGGTGTTAAGTTGATACTTAAACTAATGAGAAATAAACAAGGCAGCTTCCTTTGATGGAAACTGCCTTGTTTATAAATAAGAAAGCCTATTATGAAATAACCTCAAAGTCTATTTCATATTTGGCTAGCCCTACATTACAACCAGCCTGTTCTAAAGCATCTTTTAAACGTTCAGAAATAAAAAAGTTAATGCCAAATACAAAAATATCCCATGGTTCATTAAGCATTACTTTCTCAGGGTATATCATTCTATCTTCATCTAGAAACTTACTTGTATTAACTTTAAGTATTTCTTCCTTGTCTTGGAAACTAAGTTTGGATTGATATACAATATTAGGTCTAAAACTTTTTGATTCTTTGAAAAGTGAATTTCTATAATTAAAGTTTTCCCAAAACCAATATGGTTCAATCATTTTTGGAAAAAAAACCTTATAAGGTTTTTTTTCCCCTTTATAAGCAACCAAAGAATCATATATAAAATTCTCTGGTAAAGTGTGTGTTTTTAATACTTGCCAAAATCTTTTGGAAATAACCAAATAATTTCCACTTGGCTCTGGCCACATATTCCACAACAAGTTATGTTGCCAATTATAGATATCCTGAAATTCAGGCTCTGAAGGAGCTTCCTGGGAACTATCATAAATCAAGGTCAGCGGTATCACAGGTGCCTCCTCCCAACGACTTTGATTACCGTGTATATCTAAGTTTTCTTTTAGTTTATAGTCGTTATCTACCTGCTCTGTATGCATAACGACCCAACGTATTTTTTTACTTATTTTATAGTATTTCATTTTTATTGATTGAATCTGTCAATAATACTTTTAACAGCATTTATCAGAACATCCTCATCATCAGACTTTCCAAATAAGTCATTGACATTTTTAGTTCCTTTCACACTTTGCTCCATCAGTTCCTGCTTTAATGCATGGGTTAGTTTCTTAATTTCAGCTTGCATTACCCCCACTGGTGCAAGTATTAGTATTTCAAGGGAGCATAGCGAGTGCAGAAATACGCTACTTGTGCTAAAGTAAATAAACACTCCCCATCTCCGACAATATTGATTTCAAAAAAACGGCAATATACTTTAAAGGTATATTGCCGCTTTGATTTTTCAATTTCTAAATGTGTTATGCATACCTTGCTCTGATACTGTTGGTTACCACTGAGATGGAACTCAATGACATGGCAGCTGCCGCAATCATTGGACTGAGCAAAATGCCAAATGCCGGATACAGTATGCCTGCCGCTACAGGAATTGCAATCACATTGTAGAAGAAGGCAAAAAACAGGTTCTGCTTGATGGTATTCATGGTCTGTTTGGAGATCGTTACGGCATCCGAAAGGGTTTGTAAATCCCCATGTACCAAGGTGACTGAACCACTTTGCATGGCGACATCGGTTCCTGTTCCCATTGCAATACCTATATCTGCTTTGGCTAAGGCTGGCGCATCATTGATACCATCACCTACCATCCCGACTTTTTTACCTTGAAGTTGCAGTTCTTCAATGACTTTCAGCTTGTCTTCAGGCAAGAGTTCAGCCTTGTAATGTTTTATTCCTGCCTGTCCAGCGATAAACTTGGCTACTGGTTCCTGATCTCCTGTCAGCATCCAAACCTCTTTTTTGGAAGCATTGAACTCATCCAATACATCTTTGACTTCTTCCTTCAGGACATCTTCTACAACAAAACCACAAGCATAAATCCCATCTCTTGCAACCAATACTACTGTTCCACTACTGGACAAGTCCTCATCTGAGACCGCAATTCCGACTTCTTCAAGCATCCTGTAATTCCCGACTCTGTACTGGTGACCGCTTACCTCTGCTGCTATACCTTTTCCTGCAAAGGTTTCTATCTTATCCACCTCTGGTTTGATGAGTTCTCTTTCATGAAGGTAAGTAGTCAGGGCATAAGCCAATGGGTGATCAGATTGTGACTCGATTGCCAATACAGCCTGCAATACTTCTTCTTTTTCATGTTGTGTTAGGTCTACCTTCCACACCTCTTTTGTAACGACAGGCTGACCTTTTGTAATGGTGCCTGTCTTGTCCAAAGCAATCACATCCAGTTCACTCAGTCTCTGAAGGCTTTCAGCATCCTTGAACAACACACCTCTGCTTGCTGCCTTCCCCACACCTACCATTACAGCGGTCGGGGTAGCCAATCCCAAAGCACACGGGCAAGATATAATCAGGACTGATACCAATACTGACAAAGCAAAGGTAAATGATGTCCCTACTAGGAAATACCAAACGGCAAATGCCAATACGGCTATTACAATAACCACAGGTACAAAAACACCTGAAACCTTATCTGCCAAATGCTGAACCGGAGCCTTACTGCCCTGTGCCTGTTTGACCATACCAACAATCTGAGAAAGCATCGTGTCCTTTCCTACCTTATCTGCGATCATGGTCAGGACACCGCTCTTGTTGATTGTAGCACCAATCAGGGTATTTCCCCTTTCTTTAGAAACAGGAACCGACTCGCCTGTAATCATGCTTTCATCCACAGTGGAAGTCCCCCTGATTACCCTGCCATCTACTGGAATCTTCTCTCCTGCCTTAATCATCAGGCGGTCTCCTACCTTGACCTCTTCTATCGGCACTTTGACCTCTTCACCATTTCTAATCACTGTCGCCATTTTAGCGCCCAGTTCCATCAGTGCATGCAATGCTGCCGAAGTCTTGCTTTTGGCTCTCGCCTCAAAGTATTTCCCTACTAGAATCAGCGTAATGATCATGGTCGCTGCCTCATAGTAAACTCCTTTTTCCCCATGCTCAAAAAGGTCAGGAAAGAAAGTCAGTACCGCACTGTATATAAAAGCAACGGAAGTTCCCAATGCTACCAACGTATCCATATTGGCAGAAAAATGGCGTGCATGTCTCAAAGCTGAAACAAAGAAGTCCCTGCCACTATAAAACAATACGGGTAGCGACAATCCAAACATCAGGTAAGGTGCATACGGCACGTGCCAAGGTCCCATGGCTATCAGCATGACTATCGATGCAAAAACGACTGCTACAATTAGTTTCCGTCTTGCTTCCGTTGCTCCCTTTATCACATCTCCCTCGCCATCTGCTACTGATACATGCTCTTGCTGAATACTGTAACCCAACTGCTCCAACAAGGGAGAAAATCGCGCTATATCCGTTTCCTTCTCATCATACTCAACCATCACCGAATGGTTGGCGTAGCTTGCCTGCACTTCCCGAATGCCTTTCTGTTTCTTGAGTTGCCGCTCAATGATGTTGGCACATGAAGCACAGGTCATACCATTTACGGAGAGTGTCTCTTTCATATCTGTAGTAATTAGGATCAAGACATTAGACACAAGGTATAATACTGTACACTTCGACACCTAAAGTCCTGACCCTTATGCCATAAATTTAAGCCTTCTCAATCTTGAAACCTGCTTTCTTGATAGCGTCCATTACCAGTTCTGCTGTCAGTTCTCCTTCTTCTCCTTCAACCGTCAGTACCTTGTCAGGATTGTCCGTATCCACACTCCAGTTGATAATCGCAAATTCTTCATTCAATGTAGGTGTAACAGACTTGATACAGTTTCCACAATTGATATTGGTCTTGAATTTCAGTGTTTTCATTTTGATCTGTTTGTTATACAAAACTCTTGGTATTATTTAATAACACAAATGACGCAATTTCTTCTTAAGAGATCGTGAATAAACACCATTTATCCTGATTTCTTGATCCTAGAGCCCTTTTCATACTTGGTTTACTTTTTGTACGGAATTGCTTAACAAATTCAAACATTTGTTAAGCAACTAAGATAATTACAATATTATATTCTATTAGACGTAGATATTGTACTATTTTACAAACAATCCATTTTAATTAACCAATCAACTAATGTTACCTATATCATTCACAACCTTGAAAGAAAAACCAAAACCAATTCAAACCCCTTCCAAAAGCGATTTGCTGCTTCAAGCTACGAGACGAAAGGATCATGATTCAGTCAAAAGACTATTGGATGAGAATGCGGAAGTGAACGTACAGGACATCAAAGGCAGAACACCACTGTTTATTGCTGTACAACAAAATGACCTAAAATCGGCTACACATCTTGTCATGAAAGGTGCAGATGTCAACATTCAGGACAGCACATTGGACAACCCTTTACTTTATGCAGGAGCAAAAGGAAGGTTTGAAATGTTGAAACTGATGATTGAGTTTGGCAAGCCTGATTTTACCATTTACAACCGCTATGGGGGCACTCCGCTGATTCCGGCGTGTGAATTTGGGTTTCTGGACTCAGTAAAGCTGTTGCTTAATACTGATATCAACATCAACCATGTCAACAACTTAGGTTGGACTGCTCTTATGGAAACTATTATCCTGAGCAATGGCGGTGAGGTTCACCAACAGATTCTGTCCTTGTTGATTGAAGCTGGTGCTGATATTAACCTGAGTGACAAAGCAGGTATTACACCATTGAAGCATGCCTCCAAAATGGGCTTTAAGGAGATGGAAAAAACCTTGCTTGAGGCTGGTGCCCAATAACGTTGGTTTTGAATGAAACAATGAAGCCCTTCAGACAGTCTGTCCGAAGGGCTTTCTTTATGTTCAATCCACAAGTTTCTTACTTATTGAAAATCTTCTCCAGAATTTTCTGTGTGATCAGGTAAGTTGGTTTTACCCCTGTCAGCCCCAAGCTTCCTGAAGCCAATGTACTTCCCGTAATCAGTGGGTTATCCGAAGCATAGTATGCATATCGAATTTTGACATCCCTGCTGATGTTGTTACGGACAGCCATAGCACCCTGAATGGCTTTCTGGTAGTGTGCACCTTCCATTTCCAGACCTACGGCATTCCAAGAGCTACTCTTGAAATACTCCAGAATATCCTTGTTCTGCAAAGACGTACCCAATACCGTAATCATAGAACCTTCATAGACTTCGAGTTCTTTCTGCTTCTTGAAGTCCTTTACAGAAAAGTCATTGTCAATTGGGTAATTGTCCGCTGTACCTTCAAAAACATGGGACGATGGAATCATAATATCACCTTTACCACCATAAAGGATTCCTGCTTTCCCCATGACCGATACAGACTTGACATTCAATTTGATGTCTTGTCCACCATTTTCCGAATAAGGTTTTAGCAACTCATCCATTGCTTCAAAAGCCTGCTCACCAAATGCATAGTCCATTACCAACAAGACAGGACGTTGTTCCTTGATATACGCCAAGTCATAAGATGAACTTTCGTCCAGCTTGGTAAAGTCAATCTTGTCAGTATCCACTACCTGCACTGCGATATTGGTACCTGAGCTCTCTCTCAGCGTATGCATTCCAAAGTCTTCGGCAAATACGTTGACCGTTTCAGACAAGTGCCTGTTTTTGGCGTCACTTATCTGCTCTACAACTTCAAGAAGGTCCATCTTGGCAAATTCCTTACCCAAAGCCGGCTTTCCGTATAGCATATTCATCACACTGTGAAGGTTCGCACTAATGATATGCAATGGACGCTCAATCATATTATTCTTGAACAGATAATGCTTGATGCGGTTAGCCCATCTTTCACCATAGATGTGGTGACCAATGCGTGAGCGCAACGCAGGTGAGAAACTGATATGACGTGCAAGCCCTTCCTGCTCCTCATCGATAGCCAACTTACCCAACCAGTAGACGATATTGAACAAGCCACTGTTCTTGTCATCATTCTTCTGGAAACGCTGATGGGCAGCCCTTGTCTCCTCATACGTTCTTCCCAGAATGGTGCTCAGGTAAGTGAAGATAATCTCTTCATTCTGCTTGGTGAAAGCCACTTCCCCTGTTACGATCTCTTCCAGTCGAAGCCACTCTCTCAAAGGTTCTCCCTTTTCGTCCAAGGAGTGGTTCTTGATCTTTTCAGCTTCTACGAACAAGAAAGTCAGGTGTGTCAGGATATCATAGATCTCACTTCGACCTCTTGTCACCTCGATAAACATCTGCTCCTGATCTATACGGTAGCAGTTACGACGACGTGCCGCCGGAATGATCTTCTTAAAGCCTGAATTTTCGTAGCCCTCTTCAGATACAAGCTTAATAAACCTACAAGCCTCAATTCCTTTCGGCAAACGGTCTATCACATAAACAAGTCCATCCAGTTCTACTTTTCTCGGGTCATTGATGGAACCATAGATTTCAGGACGCAAAGCCAACAGCTCTTCAATCAGTGCTCTTCCGGATGCTCCTGAGGGTTTGTAATATCCTCTGATAAAAAGGTGGCGCATGGCCACATAGAGGCGTTCAATAGCTGCCCTTGATTCTTGGGCGCGGGTTAGGTGTATTTGTTGCTCCATAAGTTTAAAAATCAGAACGTAAATTCAAGTAACAGAACAGGATATTATTGTCTTTGGATATTTATATATCTACTCCTAAATAAAGGAAATAGTGTTCGTTCAAATTAGCTCTGCAAAGTCAACCTTGCCAGATAGTCGTGGTGATCTCCCGTATAGAGTACTTCTGCATTGAAACCTGCTTCGTTTGCATATTCTTCCATTACAGGGAAGCTTACATAAAGCCAGCCAAACTTGTCCCCTTTGGCTTCTCCATACTCCATCCAATACTCCAGCTGACCATAGTATTCGCCTGCGATATCAATCAGGTAAGAACCATCATCATCCTGATAAAGGTAAATGATGTCTGAGGAGTCAAAGATCAATTGCCCACCAGGTTTCAGTAGGGTCTTGACATGCTCTAAAAAGTGCTTGAGTCCGTCCAAAGTACCAACCAAACCGATCCCGTTCATCAGCATCAAAAGGGTATCATATTGCTTCTCTTTGTAGTAGAAGATATTTTCCTGCAACGTATTTTTTACGCCACGCTGCTGCATCACCTCAATAGACAATGGGGAAACATCCATGGCAGTTACATCAAAACCTGCCTTCTGGAGCATCAACGCATGTGAACCGGAGCCTGCGCCAATATCCAGCACTTCTCCTTCACAATGTTCTATGGCTACTTGTTCCAGTTCTGGCAAATCATCATCCATTCTGAAAAGCAGTTCAGCTGGAATTACATCAGGGTCACTGAAGTCTGAATAGACTGTCACTTCAATGTCTTTGTTCCCTGTCTTGAAATAATCTTGAATAGCCTTGCCCATGGCATCCTTTTCGGGCTGTAGTGCTGGTTGGTTTGGTAATACTGCCATCTATCGTCAACAAAATATGTTTGTCAAAAATGCTTTCAGACTGCCCTCAAAAGTGAAGACAGCCAGACCCGTTACGGATTAAGTAATTCTGGCAAAGTTAGGAGATTGTACACTCATCGCCAAAACTGATTATAACCTGATTCAGGTTTTTAAGGATGACTTAAGTAATTATTATTGAAAAATTAAGTTCATATCTTTTCTTGTGCAATCTCTCTCATATTACTGAGGCACTGACAACATAACCTGCCACACCATGTTTCGAAAGGCATGTTTTCTCCTCCTCCTGCACTGTGCTTTACTAAATTCTGAAATGCTTTTTGCACAGAACACTCCTCCTCAGAACAACACAAATGTTGAAGACCTTAAAGTCAATCAGCAATTCTGGATGGATTATATTGCCTACTATGAAAAAAGTGACAAGGTCCAGTATTATGGTGATGCAGGCTTCCGATTACTTTGGGATGATCGAACGTGGCTCAGGGTATCAGTACGCCCCTCAATCAATTACCGTATTTCACCAAAGTTTGAACTGAGGGCTGGCGTTGGGCTTTTCTTTATCAACAATGCAGATGTACTTCGTGACCAGCTTGAGCTACGCCCTTTTCAAGGAATAATCATAAAATGGCCAAGCATTTGGTGGGTTAATATTTCGCATTACATCAGGGTTGAACAGCGGGTGATCTACTGGCTCAATGGTCGTGGTGAAGAAAATGGATGGGAGTCAGAGGTCAGGTTACGGTATAAGCTTTCAGCAAAAGCTTACCTTCCCATCCAGAATACTGATATAAAATACTATGCAACAATCAACTATGAGTTCTTCTTTGACACCAATAAAAGTTTCAACGAGTTTTTAAGAAACAAGGCGCGCATTGGCTTCGGTATGGGCTGCTCCTGGGATCCCTCATGGGAGTTGGAAGCCCTGCTTAACTTCCAGCGTTCCCGACTGGATATCAATGATGACTTTGACACATCTGACATTGTACTCCAAGTCAAGTTGAAATGGTATATCAATAAAGTTGATTTCCAAGACCAAAGTATTTCAGAGTAATACACAGGGAATTTATCACACTACAGAAAGGTTACTTTTTATATGCCTGTTTGCCTTAACTCCCCCAATTATGAAGCTCACTCTAGCATACCTGATCATTGTTATATTTTTTTCATCCTGCGTCCTGCAAAGTCAAAAAGCCAAAGAAGATAAAATACTGGAAAGCAAGCAATCTGCCTCTATGCAGCAAGTGGAACAGCCTGTCGATATCACATCCTACGACCTCAGGCAACAAATGAATGCTTTCCTGATTGACTTTGCTGGTTTAATTGAAGAGTCGGCGGACAGTATTTTGCAGCATTCAGAGGACTGGACAGTCAAAGACAATGCCTTAAGATGGAAAATGTATGCCATTCCTGCTGCTCAAAGAGCTATGCTAGTCAACGACCCCTTAATTGGGCTTTTTGATATCAGCGCATTGTGCATTCAGATGAAGCATTTCTTTGAAAACGGAGCAGGCAACCAGCTTTTTGGTCCATACCAACCTTTGGCTATCACCACCTCCGACTCCCTTATCAACAGAAGCATGCAAGTATTCAGTACCCTTTCCGAAAACCGTGACTCCTCCAAAGCTTCCAAAACCATTAAAAAATTTGCTCAGGATTACCCCATTCAAAGTATTTACTTCAACCGTATGTCCACTACTCCACTTCTGTCGAAGTATGTAGACAAAGAAAAAATGGGATTGAAAAAAATGGCAAGTGGCGCTACTGAAACCCTTCAACAACTAACCGAACGATTAAACCTATATATTGACCTATTGCCAAGGCAAGCAAGGTGGCAAGCTGCTTACCTGATCAGGCAATCCTTGGAGCAGGTTGCCAGTGACTCCATAACATCGCAAGTCTTCAACCGAATAGACCATCTTGAATCCTACCTTGACAGGCTTACAATGGTGACAGAAAGAATCCCTTCCCTTGTTGACAATGAAAGACGGTACATTACTGCCGACCTACAGCAGGAAAGAGTCCTACTTATTGAAGAGGTAAGATCTGAAAGGGTAATTATTTTCAATAAAATTACGGAAGAACGGAAAGCGATACTTTCTGAAGTTGACGCCATTGCTAACAGAAGCATTACCAATGCCTTTGACCAGTTAGACAACCTGATCACTAAAGTGTTCTGGATGGTTATTTCAGCGGTGGCTTGTGGAATATTCTTAATAGCAATTCTTGGATTTCTTTTATTTCAATGGGTTAAAAAGTAAATTATTCTCGACCACAATATTCAAGCATAATTACTACAACCATGATGAACGCACTCATTGAAAAAATCTACGCTGTCAAAGCAGGTGAATCTGTTCAATTGACAGAAAATCTTTACATGTTCCGCATCCCAAAAGCTGACTACAGACATGGACAATCCTACGCCATCACCTATCAGGATGAAGCTGTTTTAATTGACTGTGTCCACCACATTACCAAGGAAGCCGTCGAAAAGCTGATGGAGCGTTACACCGTCACAGGAATGATTCTGACCCATAGCGACCTAATCAAGCAAGCATTTGGCAAAATTACAGATGTCCGCAATTGGATAGACGCTCCGATATATGCGCACCCTGACGACTATTTGGGAGAGCCACTGGAAAATATCATGGAAGCTTCAGAATGGTATGAAAGGTACAACCTGAGCATTTATAATATCCCGGGACACACGCCTGGCTCTATTGTAATCTATCAGCACCTAACCGAACGACTTTTCACGGGTGATTCGGCTGTTGGGAACAACTATGAGAAAGATGGTAAAGAGTTCTCACACCCACCTATTTCAGATGATGACTGGCCTTCATTCTGTTCGGCTTGGAACAGTATCAGTCGCCCTGTATTGCAGATATACCCTCTACATGGAAAACCCGACTTCACAGTCAGTGATTTTGATATCATAAAAAGCAAACTGACCGACCCTGAAAATGTAATGCAGTTTTAAATATTAATGATGCCCAAATAATTCTTGAAAGTGTAACCATCTATATAGTGTCTTCGGTAAAGAAAAAAACTAAAGACACTATTACCCATGCATTACTTCTTAAAAGCGCTATTTCTCTATATACTATTCATCATTCCTCCCAATTGTTATGCTCAAAAGGAATCTACTCGTGTTTATAATAGCACTAGTATTTTTCTTCAGTTGTTCGGTCCTGAATTTTTGGGGGTAAACCTGAATTACAATATCAACAAAAGAGCTTCTCTCAACCTCGGCTTAGGTGTACTACTTGATGGACATATCGGAACAAATATTTATGTGACTGACAGATCCTACCATACCTCATCGATGTATATTGGAACCCAAGCTGCATTAATTAATTATAATCCCATTTTTGGTAGCTCTAGTGAAATGCAAATTGGCCTTTATATACCTATAGGATATGAATATATAGCAAAAAAAGGCTTCACTATCCAATTTGATATAGGCCCAAACCTAGTGAGACATGACTGGGGACAAGCCAATACAGAAGTATTAAATGCCTCACTTAAAATTGGCACTACAATCCGTAGCAAAAAATAAGTTTTGGTCTTTTCTTATCTAACACCAATACCCAGCATGTTCCTTAAATCGATCAACTCCTTACTCCTTCTGATTATTTGTAGTGGGCTAAACTCTTTCACAATGGCTCAAGACAATAATCAAAGTCAAAATGGTCTCAAAAAAAACCGGTGGTACCTATACAAACCTTTTCCAATTTGATTTTAAACCCAGCAAAACGGACGAAGGACTAACAATATTAAAAGAATCTTTACTTCCTGCATTTAAAAAAATTGGTGTTAAGGTCACTATCATCGAAGACCTGATGGATACAAAAGACGTATTGGCTTTGATAGAACTGAAAATGGACCTAATTATTACAGTTACCAAACACCATCACAAGACCTACAGCTATTTGAAGCATTAATAAAACTGGCAGGGTCAGAAGAGAAAACGGAAAGGCAATTGGATAAATTTATTAATTTACTTACCCGACAGTCACAGACTTTGGTTTTTATTCAAGCAAGTGATTAATTTTTTTACTTAAATCTTTTCGTATGTCATTTACTTCACGGTTCAAACATGAACTGATTTCTTTTGAAAACTACCTTATTAAATTAAGGGCTTTAAACGATAAAAGTGGGAAAAGCTATTATGCTATTTTTGAAACGCTTGAATACTTAGGTGAACTACCCTTCTCAATTGATAAAGAGACATTTCCACTATTAGCTAAAGCATCTATAGCTGAAATACTTAAAGAGGAATTTACAGAAGAAGAACTCAAGCAGACACCTAAAAACATTCTTTCAACTTGGGCTGTATTAAAATCTAACATACGCAGGAGTGAAAAGGCTCATTATATCTACAGCAATCTTGAGGATAAGGGATTTGAGAATAAATTTTCCAAACTAATTGCTCTCCATCTTATTTTTCAACTTTGTCATTCATTAGAAAAAACTGATATCAAAAAGAAACTCAGTAATATACCTAAGGGGTATGAACTTGTGAGTATTTCTCTATCCGAAGATGGAAAACTTTCTTACAATCAAGACACTGATAGTGAAGAGAAAATACTTTCAACTTTATCCACGCTAATTCAAGCTAGCAATGGAAAGGTTGTTATTTGGTTTAAAGTTTCAAATAGTGTTGAATATGCAAAATACGACAGGGTATTCAAGAAAATAAAACTATTTTACAAAGAGTATATAGATATCAACAATCAGAATAATCTTAATGAACTCATTATTGAGGAATATTTTTAAGTGATGAAAGAACTCAAACTATACAAATCCCCATGGAAAGCCCTTAAAATGATCCTTTTATGTTCATTATTCGTTTCCTTGGGCATTATACTCTTAATCTATACAGAAGCGCCTAAAATTGTAGGATGGTTAAACATTGGCTTATTTGGATTGGGGCTTCCAATTGGCTTGTTCCACCTTTTTGACCGAAGACCACAGATCATTATTAATGAGATTGGTATCTATGACCGTACCACCAATCAGGGTTTTATTAATTGGGAAGTAATCTGTGATGCCTACTTAACCGATGTTCATGGACAAAAATTCATATGCCTTATTATAGATGAAGCTTTTGAGCCTTCCAAATCAAAAGGTAAATGGTACCAAAAGATGGCGCATTTCAGCAAAGGACTAGGCTTTCAGGAATTGAATATTTCTTTGGGACAAGTTAAAGTAGATGAAAAAAGACTAACAGATTTTATCAGTGCGATGGCAAAAGCTAAAAATCTCCATCAATAAAATCTTTGAAACAGCTCACAATCTGAACTAAATCACGCACCTGATTGATTATTTGTAGAAAGGGTTCACATTCTTTTACATACCGTGTACCCTTTCTCTACCACAAAACGACAGCGTGCATGAATAAGAAATTCCCACCTTTCATCATCCTCCTGTGGATAATTGCCCTTCCTACCCTGTTACCGGCGCAAACATTCACCATGTCCAAGAAGTGCAAAACCAAACTCAGTGCTGCCGATTCTGCACTCCAAGTTAAATCCTTTCAAGAAGCTCTTACAATGCTTGAGGAGTTTAGAGGCGATTGTAAAACAAGAGATGCCAAGATTCAAGGTGCAGAACATATGGCAGAAGCTTATAATGGACTGGAAGATTACCAGAATGCCATTGCTCAAGCTGATGAAGCCTTAAAACTCACCAAGGACAGAAGTATTGTTGCGCACTTCCAGAAGGCAACCGCTTTAGGTAAAATGGGAGATGCAGAAGGCGCCAAAAGTTCTCTGAATAAGGTCATTGAATTGACTGAAAAAAATCAGAACACTAAGGAAAGAGCCTCCAACTACGCCCTGATGGCTGCACTGTATGACCGTCAGTTAGGCGAACAGGATTCCGCTTTTATGTATTTGGATCAGGCTGTTTCGCTCGACCCTGAAAATACTGATTTTGTGATACAGCGAGGGGATATGTACATGAATGCCAAAGATTATAACACAGCCTTTGAAGCCTATGATAAAGCTGTAAGCATGGGACGAAATGATCTCGACATGTACATAATTCGAAGCAATGCAAGACTCAGAATCATGCAAGACAAATATGGCACGACCAAGGCCAAAGAACTGAAAGAAAAGATGACCCCTGAAGAAAAGGAACAAGTTTGTGCCGATATCACCAAAGCTAACGAGCTTGGTTGGAACCAGATGGACAAGGACATGTTTGCGGCACTGGTATGTAAGTAAATCAAATGACTTAAGGTATTAGACTTTATACAACCAAAATCTGCTATGAAAAAACTGATCATATTCTCACTTGCTATTACACTTTGCATGGGTTGTGCATCCATGAATAAACAGCAAAAAGGAACTGCCATTGGTGCAGCTGGAGGTGCCGCAATTGGTGCGGCAGTTTCTAAAGGAAGCATATGGGGTGTTTTGGCTGGTGCTGCCATAGGTGGTGCAGCAGGTAACCTTATCGGAAAGAAAATGGATAAGCAAGCTCAAGAACTTGAGCAGGCGATCCCAACCGCAGAAGTAAACAGGGTGAATGAAGGGATCAATGTCACATTTGATGCGGCCCTTGCCTTCCAAATCAACTCAGCCGAAATCAGTGACTCCTACAAGGATGACCTGAGAAGTGCTGCTGAAGTTTTCAAGAAATATGAGGACACCAATCTCCTGATTGAAGGACATACTGATGATAGCGGCGCCGATGATTACAACATGCAGCTTTCTGAAAAAAGGGCTAAAGCTGTTGGTGATTTTCTGGTGAGCCAAGGGATAGACAGGTCCCGCATTACAGAAAAATGGTACGGAGAGACCCAACCGAAGTACCCTAATGACGATGCCAACAGAGCCAAAAACAGAAGAGTAGAATTGGCCATCTATGCCAATGAAGATATGCAACAACAAGCGAAAGAAGGAAAGCTGTAACTTTTGGTTACGGCTTTCTCCAATTCAATTCGCATTTATCATACTCAAACACAACCGTTTTATTATGGAAGCCGATAACAACACATCACTTTATGACAGACTGGGAAAACTGGAGGGTATTACTGCCCTTGTTGACGACATCATTGATGCTCATATGAATAACCCCGTTGTTAAAGCGAGGTTTCTACCATTGAAGGATGATCCTGTTCACTTTGAAGAAGTAAGGTTGCACTTGATTACTTTTCTGGCTTCAGGCAGTGGAGGTCCCGAAGCCTACACCGGCAAGGATATGCTCACTGCTCATCGAGGGATGAATATCAGTGAAGCAGAATATATGAATGTCGTAGATGACATTCTCTCTGTGCTGGACAAACATGGAAAAGACGAGGAAACCAAAAAAGATATTTTGGCAATTGCCTATTCATTAAAAGAGCAGATGATTAGGGTCTAGTCATTAAATTGCCTCCATTATAGACAGGATATTTTACTTGTTCACTCTTTGACGCCCAACTGATTCAAAACAATCGGTTGGGCTTTTTATCTCCTGACCTCATAACATGGAATTGTACAAAATACAGAATTCACTAACTTGACTGCCAAACTGAAACTAACGATCAACTTTTTGGAATGAAGATTCTTTTAGCGTCTATTGGAACACGTGGTGATATGGAGCCTTTTCTGGCATTGGGTGAAATCCTGCAAAAACAGGGGCATGATATCATTTGCCTTTTCCCAGCACAATTCAGAAGTCTGGCAGAAGATTCAGGATTCCGATTCACCTCTCTGGGTACTGCCTTTATTGAAATGCTAGATAGCAAGGAAGGTAAAGCTGCCTTAGGTGGTGGTGGAACGGGGCTACAAAAAATGGCTGCCTACATCAAGCTTGCCACACGCTACAAGAATATCAACAAGGAGTTGGTTGAATTACAGTACAAAGTGATTGAAGAAGAAAAGCCCGACAGAATTATCCATAACGGTAAAATGATTTACCCAATCCTTTGGGGTATGAAAAACAAGGACTGCAATATCCTTGTCTACCCGATGCCTTACGTCATGCATTATGCAAAAGAGCATGCTCATGTAGCATTTGATGGTGACTATGGTCCATTCTTCAACAAATTGACTTACAGCATTGCCTCTTTAGGTCTTGTACAGACCATTCTTAGTGTTGCCAAGCAACTGAAAATCTCTGACGGAATAAGCAGGAAAAAAATCAAACAAGCGCTGTTCAATGGGAAAACCATTTACACCATTTCCCCTTCCCTATTTTCAAAACCCGATTACTGGGATAAGCATGTAAAAGTGCTTGGCTACCACGAAAGGGACAAGACTGTTAACTGGACACCTGACAAAGCGCTTGAAGATTTTGTTGGCAAACACGACAAGATCCTGCTGGTCACATTCGGTAGCATGACCAATCCTAATCCTGCTGAAAAAACGAAGATGATCTTGGATGTGCTTCAGAAAAACGGAATCCCTGCCATCATCAACACCTTTGCTGGCGGACTGGTGGAGCCTGAAGCATACGACAAGAATTTAATCCATTTCGTCTCCCAGATTCCTTATGACTGGGCATTTCCAAAAATGTATGGCGTTGTCCATCATGGTGGTTCGGGTACGAGCCATATGGCGGTCAAGTACGGATGTGTTTCCCTGATCATTCCGCATATCATCGACCAGTTTCTTTGGAATGATATCCTTTCAAAGAAAGGAGTTGGTCCAAAAGGTCCTGCCATCAGCAAGCTCAAGGCAAATGTGTTTCAGGAAAAGGTGCTAGACCTATGGCAAAACAAATTCTATAAGGAAAATGCCTTAAAACTCTCTGCACAGATGCAGTCAGAAAATTTTGGTCAGGAAATCATTGAAATGGTAGAAGGGAAAAATGGCGAGTAATCAAAACCATATACATATCGGCAAGGACTGGGGTTTGTTTTTGGGCACTTTCAGTGACAACAAGCCACACAGCCATTATGCCATTCAGCTAAGTATTCCGCTTCATGGTGAACTGGCTCTGGTTACAGAAAACGATCGTTTTTGCAGCAGCAACGGAATGGTGATACAATCCAATATATCGCATCAGCTCAACTGTGATGGCAATCATCTGCTGCTGCTGCTGAACCCCACTTCACGGATTGGGCATTACCTTCAGGTTATTTCTGAATCGGAGGTAGCGACACTGAATGACCCTATCATTGATCAGCTAAAAGAGATTGCCTTGCAACTTTTGGCGGATCAGGACTTCAATCATTTTACAAAAAGCATTACAGATACCATCACAGATTATGGTTGCCAATGTCAGGAAGGAACACATCTGGATGCAAGAATCCTGAAAGGCATGGATTATCTGGAAGCACATAGCCACAGGGTGGTGTCATTGGAGGAAGTTGCCGCACATTGTTTCTTGTCTCCAAGTCGTTTCCTGCATTTGTTCAAGGAATCCATGAACACCTCTTTTAGAAAGGCACAGATATGGACAAGGACAAGGCTTGCCTTTACAGCCCTAAAAAATCAAAGCATCACAGCATCTGCTTATGAGTTTGGCTTTGCTGATGGCGCACATTTCAGTAAGGCTTTTAAGCAACAGTTTGGTTTTTCACCAAAGAAGATCCAGCAACTATAGCCAGTTTATACAATTTTTTCATCCACCACCTTACCAACTTTGCTTCATGTTAAAGGACTAAAAGAATACACATGAAACAATATCTGGAAGAAACGCCTATCCTTGATTTTTCGTCAGAAATTATTCAACAGCTTATTCTTAAAAAGGGTTGGCAAAAACTGTCACCTGCTGAAAAAGTAAAAGGCATCTATAACTTTGTCAGGGATGTATAAACGGTAAAACGAAATGTACTCACAATTCTAATCGAATTGTACCTGAATTTATCACAATCACACAAAAATATAAAAGCCTTCCATAACCGGGAGGCTTTTATATTAATAATTAGAATAAAGTATTGTACCATCAACAGTCCGTATTTTCAGTGGTTTATTCTCCAGCGGAGCGGCAATCGTCGAACCATCCGCTACAATGATTTCCAAAGGAAAACCTCCATTGTCAGCATTCTGGTATCTGATTGTCGTGTTGTTCAATGTAACACCTGACCAGTCATTCACACCTCTAAGTTTTGAATCCCTGAAGTCACACACAACCGCGCCTATACTGTTCCCTACTCCAGAAAAAATGAGTTGTTCGGCACTACAATATCTAAATGTAAATCCTGCATTGAGAGATATTACATAATCTGACAAATCCAAATGTATACCTGAATCTACATTTAACAGATTTAGCACGTTTATAGTCGAGCCTAATGGGGCTTTAAACTCATATATACTATTGTAAATAACTTGACTTATAGCAACTTGATTCGAGAAATCAATTTGATCCGCCGTTGAAATTGGGGTATTACCAGCATTAAAAGAGAAAGTATTCTGTGTACTCCATATTTTCCAGCCTTCCATATTGAGGTTGTTACGGATAAATATACCTACCAACCCATCGTCAAACACTTCAAAGTATTTTATCTGATTTAGTATCTGATTACCATCAAACGACACCCCAAAATCTCCTTCTTTCCAAGCTACATTCTCATTTTCAGTATAATCCCCAGAGCCAGTAGCATTAAAACCAGAGAAACCCGAATCAGGACCTATTCTAAGTTTAGGATAAATTACATTTAGATTGTCAATTACTTTAACAGCATCTATCAATTCACTTTTGAGAATATCACCATCTTCATATAAGTCAATTGTTTCACTCGCTAATATATCGAGAGTAAATTCATTTAAAGGGTTGAGTCCTTCTATCTCATATATAAGATTAAATAATACTTGCTTTGATGCAAAACTATTTCTAGCTGATAGTTTTGATCCACTTAACAATGACTGTGTTGGAATAATATTACCTGAAATAATATTGTCGATTATAACATCCATCAAACTAGCAGGCTCCGTATGATAAACCTCCACCACATCATTTTGATTCACATACCCACTAACAAACACTTGCCCATTCACTAGCCACAAATCCTCCCCAGCATTATCTGTGACTCTTCCTCTTGTGTCCAAAAATGTTTTAGCAGAAACTTTAAAAGACAGAAGCTTATCATACACAATCTTCACATTCCAGCCATTCGCTATCAAGTAGTCAATATCAGCCAATAGGTCTGCATCTTCCGCTGGGTCTGTAGTGATAATACCAATATCCAAGGTTCTGTTAGGATTGGCAGCAACATCATTGACCTGTTTAACATGTGCTATAAAAGGTTTTAAAAGGTCTTTAAACACATAGCTATTCACCACTTCAATAGTTACCCCATCCTGATTAATCCAATCACCTACACGCAAATCAAGATTTGTAGCCTTATTGACACAGAGGTACACCAAGGAAGTCCAACCAGCATCTGATACATCCACCACACCAGACACACCCGCATCACATAGGTAAATACCTGAAACAGCAGACTTCCCAGCAGTTGCAAACAAATAAGAAACGCCGCCTTCATGTCTCCACTCTCCAGTACCAGCTATACTGATACCTACAGGATTTGAGGCATTGATAACCAAATCCGCAGAAATAGTGGTAGCCTCTGCCACATTTGAATAATCAACAGCTCCAGCAAAGCCAAGAATACGCACCTTATACTCATAAGTCACCCCATGACCTAGCCCAGTATCAACATAGCCTACTTCTGCCACATCCGTTTCCTCCACTAGCGTAAACTCCAATGCTCCCTTACGCCTACGCCATACCTCAAAGCCATACAAACCTTGGCTGTTATCTGCCCAGCTTAAGGTGATTTCACCGATAGCAGTAGCTACAGCTATAAGTTCTGAAGGTGATGCAGGTGATTCAATATCTCCAGTATTCACCCGAAGGTTACGCCCTTTGAGATAATCCACCACACTACGGCTCTGGACTTCCTCCGTATCCACAACAATCTCAGTACCTGCGGGAATAATCCCATTGGGATTAATACCAGGATTGCGCTGAAGGAAATTTACAATCCCCTCAACGCTTCCCTCTTCGGTTAGTACTATATCCAGAAGGTTCATTCCTTCTGTGGTGCGTTTCTTTAGCTTCATAGTGGTAGCTTTATTACCTTGCCCAAAACCATATAAGGCTGCCTGTTTTCATGAGCTTGCCCACCTCCTTGCATTGGAATGGATTTTGGCGTTGTAATTACATCAGGCTCAACTCCTTTTCCTTCTGCATCCACTGCATCAACCGTCCAACTATTGGTATCAGTAGTGGCAGACCTACGAATCAGACCAAAGTCACCTTGTGCGACACTGGCAGTCCCATTCCCTACATTATGATTATGCTCAGGCATTTGGTTGATGGTAAGGATAACTTCCCTTAAACCTCCCACATTCCCTATTTCAAAATATTCATTCAGGTTGGCTTCTGGGTTTCCACCAGCAAGTGAAGAGTCTCCCTTGCCAATAATCACGCGACCTCGGAGGTCTGGCGTTATGAATTGACCACTTGGAAGGTCATGTGTTTGTCCATTACAAAGGGCATAGCCAATCATGTCGCCAATACCCAAACCAGAACCATTAAAATTTGAAAGACTGCCATAGTAATCCACAATCATCCCTGGCAAAAGCCCCTGAAGTCCCGCAATGGCATCACTGTTTCGCTTTACAGGGTTCTTGATAATGGCATCATAATCAAACAATCCCGTTCCGGCAGCCCCAAACTCAGGCTTTAGCTTTTCCTCGGTACAGAGAAAGAATGAACCTACCTTATTAAAGCCCTCGTAAAGGTCATGAGGCTCATGAACTGCATTTACGGTCTGTAGCTTGAATACAGGTACCTGTGCACCAGTGGCAGTTCCTGAAAATGCTTCCACCTTATAAATGGTATTCTGATACAAAAGCCAACCTTCGGTACAGCTATAATTCGAAACATTCACTGTCCATTCCACGCCTGTAATCCTGACAGGTGCCGCACTCTCGGTGAGTACCCCTGAAAGCGCATCAGCCAGTTCCTTTACAGACTTATACAGGTGCTCAAAATCAGCAGTATTATAGATTGCTCCCTTTGGAGGTGTATTGAATTTTTTCATTAGATATACTCGATTTCATAAATCACAGCTACATGCAAATAGCGGGAAAGAAAAACCTTTATTTCATTTTCCTGCGGCTGCAATGCTACAGGTACCTGTACAGTCAGTTGAGTACGGAACAGGTCAATTGCCTCTCCAGGTGGACGGACCTTGACTTTGGCCACGCCCTTTTCAGCCACAAGTGGCGTAAGTGATCGGTATTCAGGCGGGAATACCAGAAACTCATCCAGTTCCACCAGCTGGGTGACAAGGAATATGTTCTGGTTATTGAACCGCTCCCTAGCGAGTGTTTCCACTGCCAGTTTGGAGCGTCCCCATATCAACTCATCCTTTACCTGTGAGCGGAACAGCTTAAAGTCAGCCGTCAGTATCTTGATGTTATGTACAAGCAGGTAAATCCAAGAAAGTAAAGTCCCTTTCCGCAAAAAGGAAGGCAAAAGCCTGTAAGTGATCAGAGAGAAGTCAATATCAAACATCAGCTATAGGGGTTACATTGTAGTCCTCCAGTTCCATCCAGCCAGAAGCTGGGTAATACCGTGCCTGTACATCCTCATAGGTGCCAATATCCGGGCGGGCACGCAGCACTGTGATATAAAAGTCACGCACGCCTGCCACATCCTTCACATAATCCACCAGATCGGATACTGCCAAAATACCGTTAAAGTCCAGTCCGGAGATATAGGTTTCAACAGCCGACCGGACCGCCGCTTCCACTGTAGCCTTATCCAGTTCCGGCTCATAGTACAGGTCTGCATACAGGGTAAGCTTATCAGAGTCCAGGTTGATCAGTGCCAATTGCGCCCCCGGCTCCTGTATCTCCCGAAGGTAAGCCTCTGCGCCTTGTGCCTCATCTGTCGAGAGCCTACCAGCTTCGCCCTTTACCTTCACAAGCGCATAACCACGTCCCGTGACCGCCACACTTTTCACTACCTGTTTACTTTCATCCACTACCTCATAGTAAGGCTGTTTAGTATCTGGATGCAAAAGAATCAGATCACCATGCTGATACTCCAGCATGCGTTCGGCATACCACCCGGCAGTGTGCACCTTGGCAGAGGCAATCAAAGTGTTTACCTCTGCCTTGTGCGCATCAAACACCTGCTCATGAAGCCATATGCAATAGGACACGATATACAGCCAAAGCCTCCATACTGCCACCTTGCTACCGCTCTGTACCTCTGCCATCTCTGAAAGCGCCTCCTTGATCTGCTTCTCATCAGAGAGCACATCCAGCTGCTGCACCCGGTTCTTTTCAGCTATTATTTCGTCGTATATTTCCTTTCGTGTCCTGGCCATTTCTAGATGATTTGCAATGTCCACTCATTTTCACCGATACAATCCCATAGGGCATCACATTGCCTGCGGGAGCTGACCACATCCTTGTGCCCATCCCCATCTATGTCTATGAAGTCTGTCCCCAATAGCACACACCCTTGGATATCCCTGTGGAAGTTACCAGGGTGGATCAGGATCAAGCTCCTGCCCGGTACCCCACTTATCTCGTAGTGCCAGCCTCTGGCATCGGTATGGCGGGGGACCACCTTGTACGTACCCCTTGGAATGCAGCTAATGTTTCGGGCATTCCCCTTGTCGGAAAGCTCCAGCGTACAGGTACTGAAAACCTGGTCAATTCCCCTGTACACATGCATGCGCCCCAATACCTGCCTGCCGTCATCCGGAAAGCGCTTCAATACGCCTTGAATTTGTCCTTTAGCCATTTCTATACTTTTTCAGATTGATAAAAGTCGCTGCCGCCCCTAAGGCGACAACGACTGCAAATACTACCCAACCCATTTATACATCCGCCTTCACACCAGGCTCGATAATGTCCCTGAGCTTATCCAGGATACCAGCCGCCTTTGCCTCTGTCAGGAATTCGTGCAGCTCATCCACCCCGCCAGCTTCGGCGGTTAGCTCCAGCGTCTCCACTACCTTGGGGATATTCTGTGGTGTCAGTTCCAGTGCCCCGAAAATCTCCTTGACCTTGTCCGCAGCAGCCTTTAGGGGCTCCTTGTGTTCCAGCAGGTTTTTACCCGACTTGACCAGGTAAGTCACCAGGTCAATGATCCATGCGTACTGAAGTACGGCTTTAAGAATTGTGAACAGTTTTCCCATTGTTTAATCACTGTTTAAACGGTTAAAAATAATTACTGGCCCTTCTCTAGGGCCTCGATTCTCCTGACCATTTCCGCTTGGCCCTTCAGCAGTTCCTTATGCTCCTTCTTGCTTTCGCTCTGGTAGTTGTCTATCAACCCAATGAGACTTCTGTTCGTGGATGAGTTCTGCTCGATGACTTGCACGGCCCTGGTGGAGAAATTATAGAACATGCTGCTGACGGTAATGACCCCCGCCAGTAGAATGACCAGCATGCTCACAAGCAGCCTGACCACATAGGGCTGGCTCTTGGTATCTGACAATAGGGAGGCAGACTGTTGCGCCATACTAAGATGCTCCATTGTCCCCCTGGTTAATGATCACTGAGAAATCATCCAGAATGTCAATGTCCACCCCTAGGTAGCCATCCAGTTCCAAATTTCGCTCAATGTCCCTTTTCAAACTGATTTTACTGTTGCCCTCCCGGTGGTTGATGGCTTCCACGCCAAGCACTGGGGATTCCCTCCAGTCCCCCTTAGCTGACTGCATCAGGAGTTCTATGTGCTGCTCATCGCTTTCACCCACCACAAAGTCACCGTTGATGATTTGTGGGTTATGGTCCTCGTCCAGTAGGATGTCTTTTCTAGCCATGTCTTACTCTTTGGTTTTCTATTTCTGAAAAGTCTTCACTCTCCAGGCTGGAGAGTGAAGACACGATACTGGCCTTGAAGGAGGCTCCGCCATCACCGGCGGCCACAGGCGCTTTCCCCAAGGCTTCTATTATCTTGTCCACCCGGTTGCTGAGCTTGCCCAGCTCCCTGACCAGACCTTGCCCCTTGACTGTCGTGTTGGTATTGCCGTCCAGGTTTATCTCTGCGTTGATGGTGACCTGCTCCACCTCGGAGAAGGACACCACCACCCCTGACACCTGGTCTGGAAAAAGCAGTACTACCACCGTGCTACCAACCTTGGGGGTCACAAGGAACTCCTCGGAGGCATTGGGGTTGAGCATAATGTCCTGGTACAGGACCTCACTCTCGAAAGGCTGCACGTCACAGGTGGTCCTGTCCACGGCCTTCACCTCCCCGGCAATCACGGTGACGGGTTGCTGCTCCCTGATCAGCTGTACCAGCAGGCTCCTTACATCCCTCATAACTTCTTGCCTATTTTCACCTTCCGCCTGAAGGTGTCTGAAAATTCAATATCCACCCCATCGGACAGGTACCTGGCATCCTCATCCACATACTGCTGGTCTATAATCCGGACGGCATCCCCGTGTGCGATATAGGGAATGCCAAAGCTTTCCAGGCTTCCCGAAAAGCCATCCACCCTGAGGTTATCCAGCTCCTTGGTGGCAAGTGACCTGAGCTGCTCCTTGCTCAACCCCGGCATGTAGTTGCGGGTGCGTACCGGACCGCTGCCCACTTCCACCACGGTTTTTTTGGCAGTCTTGTCTGCCGCATTGGAAATGGCCCTGATGGTCACCTGCACATCCTCCTTGCCCTGGTACTTCAGGCCCGAGCTGTTGGCTACATTCCTCTGCCGGTGCAGTATGGCTGTATCCTTGTCGGTAACCAGGTCATAGGGGAACCCCACAAACAGGGTGGGCCTGGTGTTGTTGTCCGGGTTATGGCGGAAGTAGGCCACCAGCCCAAAAGTATCCCGCACCTGCATCAGCACATCGGCAATGCTGCCTTTCTCTAGACGAACCTTGCCAAGGTTGACATCCACGACCTCAGAGGCAATGCCCAAGCCCGCAGTAAGGTAGGTCACCAAGCCCTCCAGCGTGACACTTGCCCACGCCTTGGGCTCCACCTTCCTGTCCAGCAGGTAGGCATAATCCTCGCAGTAAATCCTGACGGGCACATCCCGTTCCACCTTCCTGACAAAGCCTGTGAACTCACGCTTGAGGCCACCATTGTACCCCAAGAAAATGTCTACCCGGTCACCACGCTTGACCACCTCATCTAGGGACTTTCCCTTCAGGTCAAGGTTACGGGGCAACTCAATCACTGCCGTATCCGTCAGCTCTCTCCAGGTGGAACGGACCTGTACCCTTGCCACATGCCTGGTCCGTAATTTCCCCGCTGTTATTTCACAGCTCAATACATATATCATAGCAGTGCTGTTTCTAATATCTCCAGTTCGGCACTCTTGATCGAACGGGCACTGATCACAAAGGGCTGAGAGTCCTCATACCCTTCCAGGGCAGGCAGGCTAAGGCTTCTTATGATAAGGTTATCGATGCCGTGCAACGACAGCAGGTAGCTGGAGCAATCCAGTACGGCATTTTCCTTGACCATCCCAAGCAACCGTTTCAGCTCCTTTTCCGGATAGTTCCCGTCAGGGTTCCACAGCACCCCACGTATGGTGATGTCAATGGCTTCCATGCCGGACATCTCCACCACGGACTCGCTGCCGTTGACAGGGGTCTCGGTGATCTTTTTCCGGTATTGAAGCTCCAGTAAGGGGTCTGTCTGGAAACTGTAGGTATTTCCCCCTGAGGTTGCCAATGCTATCCGGTCGAATAGCGGGGTACCAAAAGTGGAGGAACGGTAGCGCACTTCCCTCTGCCTGACGGCTCCCAGCTTGGGTCCTTCTTCAGGCTGGTAGTCAAACCCTGCGTCCTGTCCCAGCACCACGTCCTGAAACGCCGCCTTCAACCTGTCCTTCAGTGCGTCCGTTCTGATCTCCATTTTCCAGTTCCTTTATATATTCAGCCTTGGCGATGTATGTTACCCATTCGTCATCGGATAGGGTTGCGGGGTCCACCTTGAACATGTACTCAATGATGGCATCCCACTTGTCTATCCAGGTTAAGCCTTTTTTTTGATCGAAGAGACCAAGACACCTTTGTAGCCTGTCACGATCTTGTTGATGGTCCTTCCAACCCTGATCGTTAGTTGAAGGTCTTCCAATACCGTTCTCTTGTCACCATGGACAACACATCTTGCGATAAGCTGACGCATGGCATCTACTGGTACTCTTTCTGATTTCTTCAGGAAATCATTCATGATATCCTTGTTCGGTGATTTCACCAGCAAGGATATGAACTCGGTGAATGTCTCATTGGTGGCTACCTCAACAAGGTGCAGGTTAATGCCCTTCTCAGCATACTTCCCTTTCAAGCTGTTGAACTCTTCCGCATCCATATCCAACGCTTTCAAAACCCTTGGTTCTGGTTTGGGCGACTTGGTAAGAATAGGGTCAGACCCATTGATCATTTCCTGCAATGGGGAAAAGGCTGCCATCAACTTTTCTACATCCTCACAGATACGTTCATCACCGGCTACCATACAGCTACGCAAGAAGACAGTGACTGCCTCAATCGGTTTCTGCTCTGCTTTCACCAGATAGTGGTTGACATGGTACCGGTTCGGTTTCTTGACAAGCATATGAATATCAGCCTCTACCTCATCCTCCCGTTCTTCTGTGATTTTCAAAAGAAACAGCTCCCCATACTCCTCAAGCAGTTTTACATAGTCCTTTTCTTTCAAAGACAAAAGTTTGCAGTGCTCCTTCTGCTCTGAGGTGAGGCTTACTTTTTCTTCCAGTTGTTTTTCGGTGTTTTCCATGTGTCTATATGGGGTTTAAACGCCGTTAAACGGCTATGTTGAAATTAATGTCCGAAGCGACACCAGGCAGCTCCTGGTCAATGAACTGGTCGCCTTGCGCTGCACCACGTCCAATGCTGGTGAACTCAAAGTCCCGGATAATGTCCTGCACCACCCGCTCCCCATTGTCATAGGTCACCGGGATGTCAAACGGCTCCAGGTCCAGCAGGTCATAGCCTTCCCCGTACTTGCCACGGATATAGTCCTCAATCGCCACCACCGTTTCCATCCCAAGCGTGATGGACACCTCCACAGACTTGTTGCCTCTCCCTCTTCGGTTCGGGGAGGAGCCGCGTCCATAGCCGTTGCTCTTCTCCTGGGCCTTGCTGTAACTGATCTCCTGGATATATACCGGGACGGTTCCCAGTATCTCCGTATCGATGTCACTCCACCCGTAAGCTCTCTTAATTGCCATTGTTCAAACTGTTTTTGAGTGCGAAACTAACTTGAATGGTATCGGCAGAACCCACCGGAACCACCTCCAGTGAGACCTTCAGCACGGGGTTGGGCGGCAGCAGCACAGAGTCCTTGTCGACAATCACGCGTCTTGCCGATATCTCGCCTGCCAGCTGGCGGTCAATGGCCTTTTCTGCCGCTGCCTTGAAGGAGGCCACCATGACAGGTGGCAGTTTTCCATTGGCATCCAGCAACTGGGGGCTGTTCACTTTCGGGATCAGGGCTGCATACACCGCTCGTATCGCCTTGTCTGCGGTACGCCCGAAACGCTGCTGACTCTCGTTCATCGTGCCGTCCTCGGCTACCTCCACCTGGGTACAGGTATGGTCCCCATTCCAGCGGAAGCCATCCAGGTGCGGGTACTTGATGGCAAAGATGTACCCCTTGTCATCCAGTGCACCCCAGTCCTGCTGTATGGCCGTGGCTGGCGTATGGTTGGAGAGCCCGGCGGAAAGCCAACGGCCCTTGCCCGCATCGGTCAGGTTGAATTGCTCGACCCATCCCATGCTCTCATGCACCCTTGCGGCAGCCATGGTCCCCAGGGCTGTCCCCACGGCGGCGTAATGGCTGAAGGCTGCATCCCTGGCGGCATGGTTATAATCCTGAGCGACCACTACCGACACGTTGGGAGCCGACACATCTGTCAGGTTCCTAAGGTCCTCCACGGCAGCCACGGGGGGCGTAAAGTTGCGCCCTTCCAGAATGACACGGGTCGGGAACATGGCCGAGAATGCCCAGTCAACCGTTGCCTGTGCCACCGGAATGGCAGCCACCAGGTCACTCTCCAGCCCGTTTACCATCGCATCATCTACCGTTGGGTTGGTGGCAATGCCTACCTGGAACACCTTTCCTTCCGTATCCTGTACCAGTTTCTTGAGGTAGCCCTCACCGGCCAGTACGGTCTGGGTACTGTCTTTCGCCACGGGCATCACATAAAGGGATACCCCCTCACCGGCCATCGCGAAAAACTCACGGATGTGATGGTAGACCACCACACTGTTGGAAAGGTCATAATCCTCACTCAAGCCAGCCGCCTGCGCGTCACGGATACTCAGGAAATGGTAGAGGTTGCCAGCCTCAAACTTGCCCGCCACATCCACCGCCTCGACGATCAGCCCTGAGGTAGCCACCTCCGCCAGCGATGCTGACGGGGATGGTGTAACCTTGATTATCTCTACTCCCTTGATCATTTGCTATCGGGGGTTTCTTCCTTTATCTCTTCCTTGGAAGGTGCAGGGGCCTGTGGCTCCTGTACCTCCTCCTTTGCCTTTATCAAAGCGATCCTGTCCTTATCGCCACCTACCGAGTGCAGGGCCCAGTCTTCCTGTGTGAAGTAATGTCCCTTCGCGTTGACCCATACCCGGTTCACCTGTTGTGCTTGCATGACCTCCTGCGCCAGATCAATCATTTTCTTGGTTGCCTTCATTATACACTTGCGTCTTGGATGAGAGAAACAACACCGGACTGGTCCGTGTAGGAGTGCTTGCCGCCGGCCCTTGCCATGGCAGAGAAGATGTCGCCGTAGTAGGCTGCCTCCCCGGCATTGTGGAAAATCTTCACGTTGCCTTTTGCGTACTTGACACAGTCCTCATGCCAGAACAGCACAGACTCCTTGTCGTCCGCAGCTCCTGCGGCCCCCAGGGCTTTCAGTGAGCCGGCCGTGTCGAAAATCATTGCATGGCTGCGCATGTATACCCAGAAACCGTGAATGCGGCCGATCACCCCGGAAGGGATCACCGCCGCCCCGAAACGCGAGGCATCGATAAAGGCATCGTTGGCCAGCAGGTCATTGTACATGGATGCCGAGAACAGCGCGTAACGCCCTTCGGTATCCACATCCTCCAGATCCAGGATAGACTTTGCCTTTAGGATATCCTTGTTATCCACTGCCTTCCTGTTGCCGGTAGCCGCGGGGGCTGTCGCTTCCCTTTCCCCGCCGGTAGTGGTGATCACCCTTCCCGCTGCCGTGGCTGCCCAGTTGTTCAGGATCAGGCCTGCCGCCTTCTTGTTCAGCGTCTTGCCGTGCTGGGAGATGATGCTGTTGCGCTTGTCGTAGCTGGTCTCGATCTCCTCAATATCCCTGAGCAGGGTGGGGTCGGTGGTCAGCTCGGAAAGGTCCCAGGTCAGGTCAGCATCGGTTCTCTGTGAAATGGTGGCAGGCACCGTAGCCCTGTTGACCGCCACGTTCGGGTCGGCCCCTTCCTGCGGGGAGTGTACGGTCTTGCCGTTGACCACAAACGCTGTCATATCCTTGCCCTTCGTCATGAAGGTGTTGTCCGGATAGAAGTTCCTGGCCAGGTCCCTTTCCCAAATTTCTACTTCTAAAGCCATCCTCTTATTGGTTAATGTATGCTTGAACTAATTCACTGTATTTCTCCGGCTCCTGCTCCTTGATGTGCAGCAAGGCCTTCGGGTCTTTCTTTTGATAGTCATCAAAAGTCCAGTTATCTCTGCCTGCCTGCGCCTTTGGCGAGGTTGGCGTTTGCTTTTCTCGTTGCAGTTGCTGCGATACCACAGCTACCGGCTCCAGGCAGGCCAGGTAATTGCGGATGGCCTCAATGCCGGAAGTCTCCAGCATGGGCTTGAGGTTCTCCGCCTGCTTGGCCGTCAGCTTTCGCTGTGCCACAGCCTCCCCCAGGAGCTGTTCCCCTTCAGAGGCCCTCATCTGTGCCTCCAGCTTTTCCTTTGCCTGTACCAGGGCATTGAACCTGGCGGTAAAGGCGCCCATAAACGCCTCGTCGCTTGCCGAGGCCTGCGGGTCCAGCGACATCCCATGCATCGCCAGCAGTGCCATTAGTTGTTGTTTCATCTTGCTTTTCGGTTTCCCTAAAATCTGCTTATCATAAAATGCGACCATGCGGTCCGCTTCCATTCCTTCCGGGGGCATCATCAGTCTGCTTTCGTAGATGCCGTCAATCAGGCCAGCCTCCAACGCTTCCTGCGCAGACAAGTGCACCTCGTTTTCCCCCAGCCAGTTCTCCAGTACCCAGGAGGCTTCCTTGCCGGTCTTCCCGGCATAGATTTCCGCCATCTGACGGTTCATGCTCTCAATCTCTTCGGCCGCTTTCCTGTACTGCGCGGGGGTTCCCCTCCCGGCAGGTGACACGGCAGCGCCATGCACAAGAAAGCGGGCGTTCCTTGCCGCCTCCACTCTTCCGGCCGCCAGCATCACAATGGTCATCATGCTGGCCGAGATACCATCCACATAGGCATTCACCTTGACAGGCAGGCTCTTCAGGTAAGAGTAGATGGCAGACCCCTCGAACACGGACCCCCCGGGGGAGTGTATCCGCAGGTTAATGGTGCTGTACTTGCCCAGCAAAGGCGCAACCGCTGCCTTGACCGTATTCAGGTCCACCTCGCCCCATTTCATGATATCGCCATGCAGCATGATATCGGCTTCTCTCTGACTGGATTTTGCTACTATCTCGAACATACCTTACGTGTTGAATTCCCTACAAACAAATGAGGTTGAGGCAGTATTTTCAAACCGGGTTTCGCAGCATTGCCTCCCCCTATGCAACCCTTGCAACGCCCTTACGCAGGGTGCGGAAGTTCTTTTGAAGTTGACTGGATTTTCAGGCTCTTTTGTATCAAAAAGGATGGAAAAAGGGGCGCTCACCGAACAGGACAAAAGGAACTATGCACTGCAACTCTATGTGCATACCGACATGACACAGGAGGAAATCTGCAAGATTGTCGGGTGGAAGGACCGCAAGACCTTCACCAACAACAAGGCAAAGTATGATTGGGACAATATCAAGAAGGCCAACACCATCACCTCGGAGGCGGTAATTGCCAACCTGACGGAGAAGATCCACAAGGTCTCCATCTCGGAGGATGCCGTGGAAAAGGCCGACTCCATCGCCAAGCTGGTCAGCTCCATCGAGAAGCTGAGGGGCAACAAGCTGCTGGCCTCCAACTACATCCAGGCTTTCAAGGAGCTGACCCGCTTTATCCAAAGCCGTGATGTGGAAGCGGCCGGAAAGATGAACAACTGGATGAGGCTTTTCATTGATGAGAAAATCAAGAACGGGGAACTATGAACAGGAAGGATTACAACGAGTGGATTGAGTTCTGCGAGCTGGTTGCCGAGGCCACACCCATTGACCTGAACGAAACGGAAGAGGACAAAGGCAGAAGGATACAGCACCTGCTGGGTGACTATTCGGCTTTTTGTTCCTACTACTTTCCGCACTATGTCAAATCGGAAAGTGCCTGGTTCCACAAGCGCATGGCCAACAAGCTGAAGAAGGCGCAGTATGTCAGCGCCGTTTGGGAGGCCTTCCGGGGGGCTGCCAAGAGCACACACGCTGATGTGTTCTTTCCCCTCTACTGGAAAGCCAGCGGGGAGCTGAACTACATGCTGCTGGTGGGGGAAACCGAGGAAAAGGCCAAGCTGCTGCTATCCGACGTGCAGGCCGAGCTGCAATACAACCAGCGTTACATCAATGACTTTGGAGAACAGATGCAATCCGGGGAATGGTCAGAGGGAAGGTTCCAGGCAAAGGACGGCACCTACTTCTCCTGCATCGGTCTGGGGCAATCGCCTAGGGGTATCCGCAAGCGGCAGCACCGCCCGGACTATATCGTGGTCGATGACTGCGACTCAAAGAAGCGTTCCGCCAACCCCCGCAGGGTCAGGGAGGCGGTGGAATGGATACTGGAGGACCTGATGGGCTGCTTCTCGGACTTGCGCCAGCGGTTTCTCCTTGTGAACAACCGCATCCACAAGCAGAGCATCCTGGCAGGCATCCTGGAGGCCTTGCCCAATGCCTACCACTTGCAGGTCAACGCCCTAGACAAGGAGGGGAAGGTGAACTGGCCACAGAAGTACACCAAGGAGTACTGGGACCGCTTGCAGGAGGAAATCCCGCACCGCTCCTTCCAGCGGGAGTACATGAACAACCCGATCGAGGACGGGACGGTGTTCCAGGCAGACTGGATTCGCTGGAAAAAGCCCCTGCAACTGAGACAGTACGACACCCTTTGCCTGTATGGGGACCTTTCCTACACCGAAAACGGGGACTACAAGGCCATCCACCTGGTGGGTAAGAAAGGGCGTGAATTCCACATACTGGAAGCCTTCGTGCGCAAGACCACCATTACCAATGCCGTGCAGTGGTGCTATGACCTGTACGAGGACCGCTTACAGCATGGCAAGGTTCCCTGCGCCATGATGATGGAAGGCAACTTCATCCAGGACAAGTTCATCAATGAGTTTGACGAGGAAGGCGACCGCCGGGGGTACTACCTGCCCGTGGTGGCCGACCGGAAACCCAAGGCCAACAAGTATGAGCGTATAGAGGGGATTTCCCCTTTCTGGGAAAAAGGGATGGTCTACTATAATGAGAAGCATAAGGAGAACCAGGACTTCACTGTTAGCATTGACCAAACCCTTGCTTTTGAAAAGGGGTCCGGGGCGCATGATGACGCCCCCGACAGCCTGCATGGCGCCATCTCGGAACTGATGCGCAGGAACCATGTGGAAAGGCAAAAGCCCAGGACGGGCAAACGCAGGAAAATAGAAACGTATTAAGAGAATGGAAACAGAAACAATCGTAGTGCTGCTCACCTTTGCCACCGTGTGGGCAGTACTGATTTTTGGGGGCTTCTTCAAGGCCTCAGGCAAGCGGGAGCTGCACGAGCTCAGGTTTATCTACCAGTTCGAGTACAAGGGCGAGCACTATACGGCAAGCCTCTCGATGCCGGACCACTTCTACTCTGCCGAGGACTTGCAGCGCCTGATCATGAAACACGCCTGCAATGTGCTCCGCAGCGAGGACGAGGGGCGCTTTATCAGGGAGTCGGAAATCATTTTCACACTAATCAGCAAGGTATGAGATTCCTGACAGACACGGACTACGAAAGCATCGTAGAAGCAGACGAGCTGGAAGTGCTCACCGAAGGAAGGCAGAGCGTCCTGCTCAAGGCTGAGCGCATGGCGGTGGAGAAGGTTCGCAAGATCATCAGCAGGCAGTATGATACGGCACAGCTGCTTATCCAGGTGCTCACCTTCACGGATGGACAGACCTATTACCCCGATGATGTGGCCAGCTACACGGATGGCAACGGGGACACCTACATCTATACGTGCCTCACGGAGACTGCCACCGGTCCGGAAGCCAACCCGGCAAGCTGGCAGGTGGGTGACCCCAGGGACATTACCCTGGTGGAGTACAGCATTTACTTCACCCTTTACATCCTTTACGGGAAGGTGGCCAAGCGCACCGTGCCGGAAGACCGGTACGAACAGTACAAGGAAGCGCGGGATTTTCTTGTCTCCCTCCAGAAGGATGAGGTACATGTGGACTGGCCCAGGCTCCTGGATGAGAAAGGGGAGGAAGAAAGGCCCCTGATCAGGAAGGGAAAGCCCTCCACGGCAAGGCATTACTATTAATGGCCGGAAACACCCCCATTTAAACGCAGTTAAACGGTGTATTTCGGATTATATCAGCATCTAACGTCTATTTGTATATGTATTACACAAAATCAAGCAGGAGCGCTCTAAACCGCCCATCCTCCAAAAGGGTGAAAATGCAGCAGCGCAGCCGCTACCTGGAGCGGATGGATACCGAGAAATGGCGCAAGGCACACCAGGCCGCCATTGACATCTACCGCCCCAGAAGGGAGGAGCTGGTACGCATCTATGAGGACGCCCTTCTCGATACGCACCTGCAAACCGTGCTGAATACCCGAACGCTCTCGGTGCTCAATACGCCCTTCCACATCCTTGATGCGAATGGGGAAAAGAACGAGGCACTCTTTGAGGAGCTGGACAAGAAGTGGATGCACGACATTATCCGCATGGTCGTCGAGAGTATCTACTACGGTTACTCGGTCATTGAGTTTGTCTTGGACAAGGGGCATGTGGTGGCAGTCCAGTCCATTGACCGGGCCCATGCCATCCCGCAGGAATGTGCCGTACTCTCAGATGTGAACGGGGAGCAGCGCTTTTTCCTGGCAGAGCCCCCCTACAATGACTTCTACCTTTTCCTGAAGGACGATACCACGGACCATACCGGGTTGCTCCTGGAGGCCTCCCGCTACACGGTATTCAAGAAGCAGGCCGTAGGCTTCTACAGTCTCTACCAGGAGGTATACGGTTTCCCGTACCGGATTGCCAAGACCGATAGCCGGGACAAGCAGGTACTCGATGGGCTGGAGGAATACCTAGAAGCCATGGGGGAAGCCATGTACGCCATCCTGCCCTTCGATGCACAGTTTGAGATCCATGAGTCCAAGAATACCGATGGGCAGAAGGTGTTCACCTCTGCCATCGAGCTGGCGAACAAGGAAATATCCAAGCGGGTGCTGGGGCAGACCATGACCACGGAGGATGGCTCCTCCAGAAGCCAGGCGGAGGTGCACGACACCACCAGGGAACAAATATACAAGGCCGATATCCGCTATGTAGAATACATGGTCAACGACTACGTGCTGCCGCTGCTGGGCAAGCATGGCTATGCTGTGGAGGGCAACCACTTCCGCTTCGATACTTCCAAGAGCCTCAAGCTGGCAGGAACGCAGCTGGAGGTGGACAAGTGGATCGCCACCCAGTACCGTATCGATCCGGAATACATCACTGAAACCTATGGCACCCCCATCCTGGCAGAGGAGCCCAAGCCAGTGGAAAAGCCGGGAAAGGGTAAGGGGAGCGGACTGGAGCAACAGCTGGTCGCGCTCTACCATGAAACGGGCTGTTGCATCACCGGCCACCAAGAGCCACAAATGGCAGAGGGAAATCCTGAACTGCTTAAACTCTTTCTAAAGGTGGCTGAAAGGCTGTTCAAAAGGGGGTTCAAGGGACTCTGGAAGACCAGGGACTTCAAGGCACTGGCAAACCAGGTGGGTGACACCTTATATAAGGGAGTCGAGCAAGGGTATGGAAAAAGGCTGGTCGACCTGGATTATGACTCCCCGGACCACACCATGCTCAAGTCACTCAAGGAGAATGTCTACCTGTTCTCCTCCTTCAAGGAGGCTGTGCTTTGCCAGGAGATCAATGCCCTGCTGTTGCAGGATGGCCGCCTCAGGGAATGGGATGCCTTCAGAGAGCTGGCTCTGGAGAAGCACCATGCCTACAATGTCACCTGGCTGCGGACGGAATACGATGCGGCCATAGCGCAGGCCACGATGGCGGCCAGGTGGCAGGAAGCCGAGCAGCACAAGGAGGACTACATGCTGCGCTACAGCACGGTCAATGACAGCAGGGTCAGGGAGGAGCACCGAAGGCTGGAGGGGATCACCTTGCCGGTAGACGACCCGTTCTGGACAAGCAACTATCCGCCGCTGGGCTGGGGCTGCCGCTGCGACGTGGAGCTGGTACCCAACCAGACCGCACGGAAGACCCCAAAGGAACGCCTGCGCTACCCTGACAAGGTGCACCCCTTATTTGCAAAGAATGTGGGAAAAGAAAAGGTGATCTTCGATGAGAGTCACCCTTACTTTAAGCTCAAGGGCTTTGAACCTTAAAGCATGTCGTAGATCTCCTTGATCCTGTTGATTGTCATGCTTTTGGACTGGCCGTTGGAAACGGCGAACATCAGGTGAAAAAGCTTGTCCTTGATCAGGGCTTGCCTGCCGGGCTGTTCATTGGTGATAATCTGGTTGTGGTCGCCCTTGACGGTGACCTTGCTGGACTTTACATCAGGCATAAACATTGTAAAAAATATGAAATTTAAAATACATGCTAAAAATATAAACAAAATAGAAGGATTCAAAGAAAGGTTATTGTTTAAAATATTAACATTAGTGAAATTTATATGGGCAGTTTAATTGATATAGGCATACGGTTCAACATCAAGGACAGCTTTTCACAAGGGCTGGACGGCATCCGGAAACAGTTCCGGAAGGTGGAAACCGCTACCGAAAGCCTGAAAACCAAGACGAAGGGGCTCTTCTCCCGCTTCCGCTCCGGAACACAGGAGGCCAGCCAGGGGCTGAAAGCCTTTTCCCTTCAGAATATGCAACTCTATGAGGCCATCTCCAGCAAGGTGCCCTTTATGGACCAGTTGGGGCCTATGCTCTCCAACCCCTACCTGGCAGCGGCAGCGGCGGTGGTCACGCTGGTGACAGGTATCTACAAGCTGGGGCAGCACCTTGTAAAGGTGAGCAAGGAAGCCCGGGAGCAGCAAACCCAGGTGCGCCTGCTCTTCCAGGTGACCGGGCAGGAGCTGGACGACCTCACGGCCAAGGTGATGGGTATCAGCTCGGTGTTCGGAAAGGAAGCCAAGGAGGTCAGGGAGGCTACCAATGCCATGTCAAAGGAATTTGGCATCACAGGCATGGAGGCCGCCAAGGTGATTGAGGATGTGCTGCTGGCTACCGGAGGCAATGCTGACCTGGACTGGATCAAGGAATACTCCACCCAGCTGAAGGCGGCAGGACTGAATGCCGAGCAGTCGGGGGCCCTGATCGTGAAGTCCTTCCGGGAGGGGATCTATCAGGACAAGGCCATAGACTCCATCAAGGAAGCCAACCTGCGGCTGAAGGAACTCCCGAAAGCGACCAGGGACAGCCTGCAAAAACTGGGGGTGGATGTCAATGCCATGTCTGCCAGGATCAAGGGCGGGGCCATGACGACAATGGACGCCCTGCAACAGATCAGTGGCGTGATGAAAAACGCCGACTTGCAGGCGCAGCAGGAAATCATCGCCAACCTGTTTGCCGGTCCCGGTGAGGATGCCGGAAAGCGCTTTATCGGCATGCTCCGGAACATGGACCTGGAAATGGGCAAGCTTATCGACATGAACGATCCTTACATCCGGAAGCAAAAGCAGCGCCTTGCCCTGGAGGAGGCCATCAACAAGGAAGTGTTGAAATTCTCAGGAACCTTCTCCGCTGTAGGAAACTTCTTTGATACGCTGACACTGAAAGCCCGGCTGCTCTTTTACCAGACCATCAACCAGGCAATGGCCTTTATCAATGCCCATGCCGAGCAGTTCCGCATCACCTGGGAATACATCAAGGCTGCCATCGCCCCTGTAGGGCTTGTGCTCAAGGTCGCCATCTGGGCCGTGATGCAATCCATCAAGGCGGTGGCGAAAGAGCTCTACATGGTATGGATGCTGTGGACCTCCGCCCTGAAGGGGATCGGCAAGCTCTGGGATTGGCTGGGGGGAAAGGTCTCGGAATTCTGGCAGAAGATTGGCGGCAAGGCACTGGTGGACCGCCTCTTTGGGGAAGGCAGTACCTGGGACAGGATGAAATCCAAGATCCTTTCCAGCATACAGGCCGTGACGGGAGCGGCAAAGACTGCCTTCGAGATTGTCAACAACCTGCTGGCGGGTGACTTTGACCTGGCAAGCGCCAACTGGGACAAGCTGAAGAAGGACTTCAGCAGTGACCTTGCCGGAAAGAAGGAGATTATCCAGGTGAAAACCACGGATACCCCAAAGGCCAGCAACCCGGAAGCCGACAGCACGATGGCTGGTGGTGGAACCGCAACGCCCGTGACCCCTCCGACGCCGGAGGCCTCCAACTCATTTGGGGGAAGCGGCAGCGGTGCAGGACGGAGCATAACCGTCAACCTGGGGGCACTGGCTCAGAACGTTACCATCCATGTGAAAAACAGCATTGCAGAGGCAGAGGACCTTGAGTCGCAGCTCAGCGAACTCCTGACCCGTGTCGTGCGCAATGCAGAAACAGCTTACTAGATGAAAGAGTGGATAAAGACACAGGATGCACTGCTGAAAGCCTACCGCAAGACCCCACAGCTGGTAGGTGTGACGGCGGTCAGCTTCTACAAGCAGTCCTTCAAGCGGAAGGGCTTTATCGACCGGGGCTACCAGCGGTGGAAACCCACCAAGAAGGATGAGAAGGGCCGATGGGGAAAGACGGGCAAGAAAAAGAACCTGACCACCCTGGTGCAGTCCGGAAGGCTCCGCCGCAGTATCCGTATTGTAAGCAAGAGCCGTGACAGTGTCACGGTAGGCACCGATGTCCCTTATGCAAGAATCCACAATGAGGGATTTAAGGGAACGGTGCAGCAGCGCATCAAGGGTACAACGGTAAGGGAGCATACCCGAAGAGGGAGCAAGGTCAAGGCGCACAAGAGAAGCGGGCACAGCAGAACCATAAAGCAGAATATCCCCAAACGGCAGTTTATGGGAGCTTCTGCCTTTCTGGGAAAACGCATACAGCGGCAGATTGAGGAAACGATTAAATCAGGATTAAAACGTATTTAAATGCTGGATATACTCTACAAGGCAATAGCCGAAGAGCTGAAGAGCCAAAGGGCAAAAGACATCTTCGCCACCTACGGGCTGGAGGACGTGGCGCACGTGGACCTGTTCAACAACCAGTACCTCTACGAGGAGTCGGAAAGGGCTTACCCCCTTCCGGCGGTGTTTGTGGAATTCTCCGAGGCCACCATCAGGCAGCAGGGAAGGAACACGGACGCCAGCCAGGAACTGGTCAACCTGCATCTGGAGAGCAAGGAGCTGGGCAGTACCCGCTACCGGACTATTGACAGCCAGCGCATGGAAAAAGCACTGGAGCATTTGCGGCTGGTTGCCGCCGTCAATGAAGTGGTCAAGGGGATCAGCCACCCCGCTTTCTCCCGCCTGATAGGGGTCGGCAGAAAGCTCGACAGTGACCATGAGGGCGTGCCGGTCCATATCATCTCCTACAGCACCAGCCTGCACGACCTGAGCTGCGACAGCTGGAAGGCCCTGACCGAAACCGCCGGTGCTGGGCTTGAGCTTGGCAAGCGGGTGATGCGGCAATAAAAAAATCCCTCCTGCAAGGCAAGGGGGATTTTCAAAACTTCACATAAAACCCAAATGGATACAAATGGAATCCGCTATATATCTTTGCTGAACAGGGAAGAGGAGGAGAGCATCCGCTTCATGTTCTCAGTCGGTTCGAGGATCTCCTCGCAGAAAAGGATATCAGACAGCCTGCGCTTGCTCAGGAAAAACTCATACTGCAATTTTTCCAGCACGATGTCCTTCCGGCTGTCAAAACGCCCGTAGGGCATCTTCTTGATCTCTTCATCAAACCGCTTCTTGATGGCATATTTCTTCAGGTCAAAAAACTTCATACAGTGAATGGTTTCAGGGTACAGGTCTCAAAAATGTTATCTTTTTTAAATGATGGGAACTTTTTTAACAATTCATGCCAAAATAAAAAGCCTCCAATCCGGAGGCTTTGATTAATCGTATTTCCACATGAAGGGGCTGTAAGGGGTTCCATTATTCACCTTGATATCGGGTTATAGGTGGTTAGCTTTCGGCCCCCTATCAGGAACTTTATCCCTGCTGGAGTATGATAGGCATAGTTCACCTCTCTGTGATTCGGTAAGTTAATTGAAACCCATTGAACCTCGTAATCAGATAGCTTGGGTTTTTCCTCACAGACAATGATCCACTTGTATGGGTCCAGCGGGATTCTGATGTAGTAGTCAAACGGCTTGACTCGCTCTTCTGGTTCCAGCCATATCTGCTTTTCCCTGATCCGCCTTGTTTTCAGCAGCATAAACTCCCCCTTTAGCAATGGCTTGATCCGTTTGTAATCCCTGTCGGTTAGAAAGGTGAAATACAGTATGGCTTTAGGGTTACTCATCGTCGGTTTCATCTAGGTGGTATGTTGAATAAGAGAAATGCCGTTCGTATAAAAACCATCGGTTGCAGTTGCCACACCTGGACTCTCCCTCATTGTCATGATACTCATCTACATCCTCATCTTCATAACCACAATGGGGGCAAACTATCTGGGGGGTGAACTCATGGTCTATTTCGTTCAAAAAACCATGCTCATCAATGTATTGTGCCATAGTTAATAGGGGTTAAGGTATGGAATAGGTCACCTGTCTTGTCGCAAAGACCCTGTGTATCACTCTTCCCTCCCCGTTGACAAAGGAGTAGGCCAGCGACTCGAAAGGGTGGTCCTTTGTGGTAGACCCGCAAAGGTGATGCTTCAGCTCGCCTTTCCCCCTTGCCTTTACTATCCAGGACTCCAGGCGGGCAGGCAAGTAGTGGAGTAGCCAGAACCAGAAGTAGAGGTCAAACTCCATTTCCAGCACCATAGCGTTTTGGCGGTTCAGGCCTATTCTCCTATTGTCCCTGGCACACCGTATGGAGCTGTAGCAGGGAGTCCCAGCAGGGATCACCCCATTAAAGAGTAAATTGGCAATCTCAGCACTGCTTGAATACCAGTAAAACCTTGCCTTCACTTTTCTATTCATTATCCTTCTTAGCATAGTACGTTGCTTTTAATGTTGCTGTAGTTTTTTACCTGCATCCTTCCGGCTCCCGGTGCCGGCTCTGCGGGGCTTCCGGCCTTATGCCTGCCGAGAAGTTTTCCCATGTCCCCACCCAGATTGGTATCCTTACCACCTGACCGGTGCTGGAGATGGGTTACCGTGAAGTCCTCCTCCATTTCGGCCACCTTGCCGGCCGTGAGGGGGATGACTTGGAGCAAGGTATAGACCTGTACCTTGTCAAGCGGTTTCCCTTCCCTTTTGAAGGTGCTGTAGAACCGCTCCAGGCTGCCGGTCTCGGGGTGGTACTCCAGTTGCAGGTAGCCCGTCAGGCCTTTTCGCCTTAGCCTGTACTTGAGGGTCCTCTTTGTACGGGTGTATGGGGTGGCTTTTACGCCACAGAACATCAGCCTCTTGGCTGCCTCCACAAGGCTGGTGGCCCTGACCGACACCTTGCCTTTCTTGGTCTCGAAGACGTAATCGTGGTTTATGCGCATTTGATTTTTAAGGTTTTGTTTCCGATACAGGGTGTTTAGGGGTGAAAGGTACAGGGCCACGGAATGGGGCCGCCACCGGGTGGGTGGCAGCTCCGGCCCGTTTGCCTACCCGAGGGAGACGGTCTTTTTGGGGATACTGTCAAAAAGCTCCTCCACGGTGCCGAACACCCTGCTTTCCGGCACGTCTATGCGCTCCTGCCTGCCCACATACACCGAGTAGCCCACCTGCCCGGTCTCCTCGTCCAGCAGGAAGATGGCCGACACCAGCGTTTGCAGGATCATGCCCTTGTGGAACACATATACCGAATCGCAAAGGAAGTAGCGGTTTCTGATTGGGGCCAATACCGTTGTGCCCATCTCTTCGTTCATCATAAGATTTTCCATTGTCGAGTTAGATTAGTTGTTGTTGATTATTGCTCTAAGTGTTTCAAAGGCCTTCATGACCTCCTTGCGGGTCTGCTCGCTCATCTCCCCGTTCACGATCCTCATCAGCAGCTCTATCTGCGCATCCTTCAGGGCCCCGCTGTGGTGCTCCTTCCTTTTGCGGTCCGCATGGGTGAAGTCCTTGGCCCATTGCTTCAGCTTCCGGGCTTCCGGGTGGGAGAAGAAGTCGCACAGCTTGATGATGCCCTGTCGGCTCCAGCAGGTGGTGAGCTGGTAGCCCCCGGCGGTCGGCATCCGGAAGATGATCCAGTCGCTGTCCCGCTTGAGCACGTCCAGGTTGTTGCTCTTGATGTTGCGCAGGTAGCCGGGGTCAACCTTCAGGGCCCTGGCCGCATCGGTGTTGGTCACCACAAAGTTGTTGATGTCCTCGCTGGAGTGGATGCGTATCGTCAGCGTCGGGTCAATCTCCACAATCATTAGTTCCAGTTCTGTTTCCATAGTTTTTAGGCGGTTTTATGTAGTTGTTGTAAAATATTGATGCTTACCCAGCTGTCGAGTGCTCCCCAGAGTGCGCAGATAAAGTGCTTTTCCTCCTGGCTGGCGGCATGGCTGCCCCATGCGGCGCGGACCATGTCTTTCAGTACCACGGTCTCGGACTCCTTCAGTTGCAGGGTGGTCAGGTAGCCTGAGGTGTCCAGCTCCCCGATAGCCCCGGACAGCTCCCGCAGCAGCAGGTAAGGGAGCGGGGGGCCCTGTTTGCCGCTTTCCAGTGCCTTCCTGATGACCTCCCGGAGGATGTCCCATTCCTGCCGGTAGAGCGAGAGTGTAAAGTGTTGGTGATTCATCTTGTGCCGATCTTTAGGTTTTTGAGTTCTTCTTGCAGGTAGGCATTGAAGCGGGTGCGCCGGAAGTTGTCGGCCATCTGCTCGAACTGGCTCACCAGCCGGGGAAGTTCCTTGTATGCGTACTTGCCCAGGGGCTTTTGCAGGTAGCTGCGGCGCTCCATAAAGCCGTTGAACAGGTCCCAGTTGATCTGCCCTTCCGGTGCGAAGCCGCTCTCGCCTGCCAGGTGCAGGATCTTGCTACGCATCCGCTTGACGGATACCTGTTCCCCAGTTACCGGCAGCTTTCCGGCCTGTCTGCCCAGGTCATCGAGCATGCGGCTGACCTCCTGCTGGCTCATGGCGGCGGTGCTGTCGGTGCGCCCTTCGGTGTACTGCAACACCAGCAGCCCCTTCTGCTCCTGCAACCCCAGCTTCTTGAGCAGCACGTAGAAGTATTTCCTTTGCCTTTGGTTCATCTCACTTTCAGGTTAGGGGGCAGCGGGTTGGCCACCGCCCCCGGTGATACATTTACTGCTTGTCTGACGGTGGGTAGGCCGTGATCGTCAGGCGTTTTTTCGGGTTCTCCACAATGCGGATGCCTGCCTGCTCCAGGTCGGCGGCCACCTTCTCCAGCGACATGGCCTTGCTCACCTTGGCCAGCGGCAGCTTGATGTCCACCAGCTCGGGGTACTCCAGGGCAAACTCCAGCGCCTCGAAGTCCGGACTGACCTCCACCTTGCGCTGCGTGGTCAAGGCCAGCTTGCCGCCCTCCAGGTTCAGCGTGTTGCTTTCCGCAAACTGCTCCGGGTGCGCGTCCACCCACTCCTGGATCTTGGCCTCCAGCTCGCGCTGCTCCTCGGCGATCCTTTCCTTCTCCAGCCTGATCAGGGCCAGTTTCGACAGCAGTGTTTCCGGGTTGTTGAATTTGTTCTTGTTCATCGTTCAGATTGTTTTTAATTGTTAGACATTATGACTAGGTATGGTATGCTCAGTTGCTGTTCAGGCGTTCCTCCAGCTGCACCTTCATCACCTCCTTGCGGATGCGGCGCATGTCAAAGCCCGCGCTGATGGTCAGGATGTTCTTGATGGCCTCCTGGTTTTTGATCCCCTGCGCCTCGACAATGTCACGGGCCATGGCCCTCATGAACTTCAGCCTTTCGTGCCCCTCCGGGATCAGCCTGGTGTACTTGCCCCCGAAGCGGCTGAATATCTCCTCGTAGCCGTTCTTCCTCAGCCTTACGCCGGTGTCCATCTTCTTCCTGAGCCCCTCGGCCCCCAACATGTACAGGCCACAGGCGAATTCCAGCTCGTTGTAGAGGCGCTTGAGCAGCAGCACGGCGCTCTGCTCCAGGTCACCCGCCTCGTCCAGGATGACGATGGGGTTGGTCAGCGTCTTCAGGTAGTAGACGCAGTCCATGAAAAGCTGCTCCAGGCTGCCCGCCTGCTCAAAACCCAGTGTCCGGGCCAGCAGCTTGATGAAGCCCGACTTCTTGGGCGCCTCCCCGCAGTTGAGGTAAAAGGCGTTGGTGTTCTGCTCGGCGTAGGCCTTGCCCGCATGACTCTTGCCGATGCCGGCGATGTCGCAGAAAATGCCCGTGGTGCTGTGCTGCTGGCAGAAGGTGAGCTGCGCGCTGATCACGGAGAACACCTGCGTGCGGGCGGTCTTCCAGGACAGCTCGCTGTGGTGGCTGTAGCCCACGAAGCGGGCGATGCGCACCCAGTTCTGGTGCGAGAGCAGCGACTTGCCGCCCTTGTTGGTGTACCTGCCGTTCTTGAGCTGGGAGTAGACCCCCTTGTTCAGCCCGATGCTGACGGCAAACTTGGCGTCGCTGCCCAGGCTGGACTGCTCCCGCTTGTACTGGAGCAGGTCAATGATCTGCTGCTTTTCCTCGGTGGTGTATTCCATTACTTGTTCCATGTTCTCAAATTGTGTTTTAGGGTGTATCAGGGACGTAAAAGGGTGAAAGGTACAGGGCGCAAAAGCCCGGGCTAGAGCATGTCTATGGCCTTCTTCCTTAGCTCCTCTTCGGTCATCTTCTTGCTTGTGTTTTTCTTCGGTTCCTTTTTGGGTTTTGCCTGCTTCTGCTTAGGCTTTGCCTCCTCGGCCTTCCCGATGCCAAACCTGTGGGCTTCCGCCGCCTGGTTGTGGGTGTCCTTGTACTTTCCATCCAGACTGGTATCTCCCAATGACCAGTCATAGCGGGCGTGCAGCTCCTGGTCGGCGCCCGAAAGCTGGATGCCCACCGCCTCGTCAGCCTCCTTCAGCCCTTGCTCGAAGGACCTGACCTGCTCATCGACGGAACTGGCGTTCCTGAGGTGCTTGCCCAGGGCGCTCAGGTCCCCGTCGGCTGCCTCCTCCTCAATCACGGCGGCTCTTTGCAGCTTGCCGATGCTGAAGAGGTATTCCTCTTCCAGGCTGTACAGGTCCGCCATTTCCCCGGACTCGTCCCAGTAGATTTTACACTTCGGTGCTGTAGGGTTTTCGCTGTGCTCCACAATGGTTTGGATGTTGTCGTGGTAGTTCGGCAGCTCAAAGGAGTAGTCCTTGCCGCTGTTTGTGACCGTGATCACGTTGCGGCGGTAACTCATATCAATAATGGTGTTGAAGCCGAACACCAGCCTTTTCACCTGGTCATCAAACGGCTGGCACTCCTGGTTTTTATCCTCCTCATACCACTGCATGCGGGTCCTGCCATCCTGCATCACCTGGTTGTTGTTCTCCTGCACCAGCGCCCGGAACTGCTCCAGCACCTCGTACATATCCGGCAGCTCCTCATTGCGGGGGGCATAGTCCGGGTTGTGGGTATTGTTGATGTCCCTGGCATTTAGGCCGACCCCTAGCCAGTTGTCAAACTTACGCCCCAGATTGGAGAGCATCTTGACCGAGATCTCCGCTGGGTTGGCCTTGGAGTTGCCCGGGGTGATCGTGGTGAAGCGGTTGGCGATCAGCCCCAGCCATTCCCTCATGCCCATGCCGGTATTGGCCGAGCCGTTGTCGGAGATAATCACCTTTGGATGGATGTACCCGGCATTTTTGACTGCCATCTGCACGGCTGCCCTTACCAGGGCGCTGTCCTCATTGGCTCCATAGCTCCAGCCCAGCACCACCCGGCTGTGCACGTCGATCACACGGACGAAATACATGTTCTTGCGGACTACCTTGGTCCTGCCTCCAGTGGTGTCTACCGTATGGTAAGCCAGCTTGCCCGAAGAGCCGTCAATGGCCCAGAGGCTGTTGCTGTATTTCACCGCATGGCGTGGCACATAGGGGCGGTAACGGTCGTATTCCTTCTTGCCGTGACGCTGCCTGGCCATCAGCACCTTGTTGTCGAACTTGTTGAGGTAGTTGCCTATCGTCCTGATGCTTACCAGCTCGTGCTCGGCAATCCCGAGGGCTGCCATTCGCTCCGTGTACTGGTCGTACACATCCTTCTTGGTGTACTTGTTGGCCTTGTTGAAGTTCATCCACAGGCTGTAGACCATGGCCTCGTGCACGTCGAACTCCATCACCTCCCCGGTCACGGGGTGCGCCAGCTCCATGGCCCCGAACTTGCGGGCGTGGTCGTTGTTATACTTGCCGCTGACCACGAAGTTGTAGCGGTTTTCACCGCCTTCCACCTTCCTGTAGTCCACCAGCCGCTTGCGGATATAGGCCTCGGTGCTTGCCTTGAAGCCCTCCAGGTTGCGGGCAGCCAGATGGATGGCCGCCACCTCGAACAATTCCCTCTGGGACTTGCACCCCCACTGGGTATACAGCTTCTTTTCCACGTTGTCGGACTGGGAAAGGAACTCCAGCCATCCCCAGGCCTCCGCCAGCTCATAGGACTTCTGGATATTGAAGGTCCTGACAGCACTCCGGTACATAAAGAAGTTCACCACTTCCCTGATGCGGCCATCCATAAAGGCATCGTAGGCTTTTACCACCTCGTCCCTGGCCTGCAGCTTGCGCTGGCGCTCCAGCCTGGCGGCTCCCTCCCGGGAAATGCCCGCCAGTTTTTCAGCAATTCTTTCCAGCTCCTCCCTTGGCGGCAGCTGCGAACGGTAGTAAGTGGGCTTGCGGTTTGGGATGCGGGCCTCGTCGTAGTAGAAGCGGTCATTGATACGTGCCCATCGCCAGCTCTTGCCGGTGTCGGGAAGCTCGGAAAGGTAACGCTGGGTGGGGGGGACGGATCTTTTGTATATGGCTCTAGCTCTACACTCAAGATATGTTTTGTCCAGGCTACACATTTTTTCAAGTGTTTCCTGACTAACCCAAACGGTGCCTTCCTGTATCAATATGTCTCCTACATTATACTGCATCCCTTACATTCTTTCTTTGCGTCTTTCTATTCCTTGTTTCTTTATGTACTTTGATTCGCCAGCTACGGTATGCGATCAGGGTTCGCCACTCTTTCATGATACCCAGGCGGTCAGCCCGCTCTCCCTTGGCAACCAGCGAGACCAGGGTTTTGCTGCATCCTAATGTCTCGGCTATAAATGTTTCATCGCCAAGCCTGGCACCACAGGGCAAACCGACGTTCTTGTCCTGTTTTTTCATATATTTGAATGTTTACGTCATGTTTACGATTTCAAATGTATCACATGTGATACTGAATATCAAATATGCAGTTGTGTATTTTAAAATATATTTTTTATATGACTGATAATCAGGAAGAAAAAATAAACGATAGGATAGTTAGTATCATAAAAGCATTAGATTTATCTAAGAAATCCTTTGCTAATTCAATTGGGATAAGTCCTCAAACATTGCAAAATATTGTTGGAGCACGTAAAACTTCCCCAGCAGCAGATGTGATATCGAGTATAATTACTCAATATGATATAGTAAATCCTGAATGGTTGCTGACAGGAAGAGGAGAAATGCTAAAAAAGGAAGTGTCTTCAAGTAAAGTCAGAATAAGAGGGGAAGGAAATACAATAGCTAGTAATGTCACTGGTAATGTAGGTGCAGATCTTTCTAAAGGAAAAAAACTTAACTCTGACACAGAAATACTTTTGTATAAATCTCAGATAGAAAACCTTCAAAATAAGATCACCGACCTTCAGAATAAAATATCTGATATAGATATTCAATATAAGAATCAGATTGAGATGTTGAAGGAGTCTTGTAATAACCAATTAAAGGCTAAAGATGAGATGATCGAATTGCTAAAATCAATGCTTCAAAAGTAGGGGTCAAAAGTGTTAAGAAAAGTGTTAACTAAAGTGTTAATTGTATTTAGAAAACAAAAGGTACAGATTTAGTTAACACTTTAATAAAAAAGCAGCTCCTGGGAGCTGCTTCTTTTCGCTAAAACTAAAATGAGAATGTATCGGTATCCCCTAACCGGGCTAATGTGTGGGCTTATAGTAAGGTGTGTAAAGTTAAGCCCACTATAATTCAATTATTAAACTAATAATCAATTAATTAATCATGATTGAACTTCAGAATTCCTTAGAAAAAGTCAGTAAAGAACTAGGCAGATCAGTTAGTTACCCAGAAATTATAATAAGTATTATAGACACTATCACCGCCAGTACTATAGGTCTTTGGAAAAAGAACCCTAGCTTATTTCACAATAATGTGAATACAGCTAGGGATTTAGCTTTAAAAACCATTATCAATAATATAAATGGTATTGATAATAAAATCAGAGAAGGATTAAAGACTCAGGATCAGGTGTTTATTGACCATTGTGGTATTGAATACTGTTTCTCACAACCCTTGTTAGAAGATTAGTAAGTTCCTGCTCTAGGTCTTCGGTCCCCTTCTGGGTGGCTTTCTGTTGGCTCCAGAATCGCTGCACCTCTTCCAAAGAAGCGATGTTATTGATTTCTACGATCACGGACTTACTGTCCTCTTTGATTACTTTAATGTTTTCCATGGTCTAATATGATGGCTTATAGTAAGGTGTGGAAGTGTTTTAACAGGAAAAGAGCCATTACCAGGTCTCTCAATACATCTGATGCCGCATCACAATACTTGCTATACAGCTTTCCCTTAACCTCTGAGAGTAGGGATATAACGATTACAACACCCACTAACAGGCTCTCAAAGACAAATAAATAGGCAAATAACCATAAGTAAGGTGCTAATAATAAGTGCCTTGGCAGGTTGTTGATATGAATAACACCTTTTTTTACATCATAATAGAACTCGAATTTCACTAGCAGTATAAAAGCTGCTGTCACTACTAAAACCTGAGTGTATGGATTCATTAAACAAGACTTTAGATTCAACACAATATTTTGATATCCTGGAGAAAGTCGCCAAGCTGGAGGATGGGAATACGATAGGCTCCAGTCTAGACAGCCTCTATGAGGAGTGTCATAAATTTAACCCTAATTATGTTGAATATCTTTACCAGCACGCTACAGCGGTTCAGGATCAGGACAGCTTCAGTACGGAGCCTATGATTGTGGATGGGGATTTCACTATAAGAAAGGGTGATATAGCACTAGGAGAGCGTTTTACGCCTATTCATTATGCCTTATTGTGGTGCCAGTTTAAGTTTATGGATCGTCTTGAGGAAGTGTTAAATTCAGAGTCAGACAATCCTATTGCTGCTATGCAACTCCTTGATAAGGAAGATAACAGGCTTATGAAAGACTACCTGTCTGAAGAATCTATGCAACGCCTGGACCGCAAGAGAGCCAAAAGGATTGCTGATTCCTGTTATCAAAAAATCAAGAACGTTTCCTTTGACTATATGAAAGCTCTTGATTTCGCTGGCAAGGGTCTTGGACTTATACTTGCCATGGATAAATTAAAGGATCTTTAAATATCATTTAAATGGGGATCAAATGAGGGGCGATGTGGAAATTTCACCCCTCATTTCAAAAGGTCATGTGGATCTAATGTGGGGAGGCTGCTCCCGGCTACCTTTGTTTTTGGTTGCGCCTTCCCCCATTTTACCCTGTACCTTTCGTTCTGCCCCTTACAGATGATATACAATTCGGTTACAATACTTCGGATGACATCCCTGCCTCCAAGGTTTTGAAAGATGGATACGGGCAGTGCAATACAAAATCCACCCTGCTGATGGCTTTGCTACGGGCAGTCGGCATTCCAAACAGGATACATGGGTTTACCATAGACAAGGCTTTGCAGAAAGGCGCTATTACAGGCATTTGGTACAGGTTATCTCCACAGAATATCCTGCACAGCTGGGTAGAAGTTTATATCGAAAACGAATGGTATTTTCTGGAAGGTGTGATTATAGACAAGACTTACCTGAATGCACTCCAAGAACAAAACCCTGAATGCAAAACGACTTTTTGTGGTTATGGTATCTATACAGACAAGTTCGAAAACCCTGAAATGGAATGGAACTTTAGCCATACCTTTATTCAGGAAAAAGGTATCCATCAGGACTTTGGTGTATTTGACAACCCTGATACATTTTATTCAAAACATCAACAAAAGATGGGAATATTAAAAAATATACTATTTAAAAAGTATATACGTCACCTAATGAATAACAATGTAAATACAATTAGAAATAAGCAATACTAAAATTATTTGGCAGTATTGAAATTGTAAATTTCAGTACTGTCTTTGCCCTTTTCAGTTATTTCAGATATTCAATTTTCTCATTTGTTAAAACATGAAAGTAATTCTGAACGAATCTGAATATTGAATTGTTCCTCAATTGATACAATAACCCTTCCTTTTCAAAACTTTAGCATATTACTGTATGAAATACTCATTACTTATTCTGCTATTTTTTCTTTGTGCACCTTTTATTGTAACATCGCATGCACAATCCGCTAAAAGTTTACAAGTAACACAAACTAAAGCTTCTGTTCTAGGAACTTCAACACTTCATGATTGGGAGTGTGTTTCTGAAAAATTTGATATCAAAGCCACAGGTAGTATGGAAAGCGGACAAGTTAAAACTGTCGAAAGCCTGACTGCCACCATCCCTGTAAAGTCACTGAAAAGTGGTAAAAGTGGAATGGACGACAACACGTACAAGGCACTAAAGGAATCCAAAAACCCCAATATCATTTTTGAGTTAACTTCCCCTGTAGAGGTCTCAAACGGACAGGCTGAAATCAGTGGAAACCTGACTATTGCAGGTAAAACACAACCTGTCAAAATCTCCTCAAAAGTCAATGGAAATACCTTTGCAGGCAGTTTTGTTACCAAAATGACTGAGTTTGGAGTAGACCCTCCCAAAGCCATGATGGGTACCATCAAAACAGGTGACGATATTACGCTCCAGTTTGAAGTGACTTTCAAATAAACCATTTCATTTTTCTTACCATTATTTCTACGTCTTCCTCTCTTTTTAGAATCTAGGATTTTATTCAATTAACTGGATAATGCGCTGCGGCAGCAAACTTGACTGCTGTCTCTCCCCCTCGATATACCTATTCAGAATATCTATTTTTCAAAACAAAACAGTTATGAAACGAATATTTACATTGCTATGGCTCTGTACTATAGCCCTCACTGCATATGCCCAACAGCCTCAAATCAGCAATTTCAGACCTTACAGCCAAAACGGTGTCAATATATTTGAGCCTCCTAAAGAGGACGATGATTTACCTGACAAAGTGAGAGTAAGAATTGGTGGTAACTTTGCGCTTCAGTACCAGTCTCTGGATCATGAGAACAAGCCTTTTGAACAGGACGGTGTAGTGGTCAATGAGCTGCTTGAGCTTGGAGACAACTTTAACAATGCTACAGCCAATCTAAACCTCGACGTAGCCCTCCTACCGGGTGTTCGTATGAACTTGGTTACTTACCTGTCTTCTAGACACCACAATGAAGCATGGGTAAAAGGTGGATACCTGCAAGTGGATGCCATGGAGTTTCTAAATAGTAGTTTGATAGATGATATCATGGATGTAATCACCATTAAGGTCGGTCATATGGAGATCAACTATGGTGATGCGCACTTCAGAAGAACTGATAATGCCAACGCCATGTACAACCCATTTGTAGGTAACCTGATCATGGATGGTTTTACAACAGAAATCGGTGGTGAGGTTTATTACCGTCAAAGTGGTTTTCTGGCAATGGTGGCTGTTACCAGTGGTAGCCTTAGAGGTAGTGCTCTAAAGCAGAGTGAGGAAAACATTACCTTCTATGGCAAGTTGGGTTTTGATACCGACCCTGCCAATGACGATGATGATGATGAGATAAGATTGAGAATCACAGGTTCAATTTACAACAACTCAAGTCTCAACCGAAATACCTTGTACGGTGGTGACCGTAGTGGTGCAAGATATTACCATGTACTAGCCAATGATGCCAGTGATTTCACTACTGGACGTTTCAATCCTGGTTTCAATGAGGTAACATCCTACATGATCAACCCTTTTATTGAATTTGTAGGATTGGAGTTTTTCGGAACATATGAACACACTTCCGGTAAAAAAGCGGACGGAGACAAAGACGGTAGCTATGATCAGCTTGCTGGAGAACTGATTTACCGTTTTGGTGGCACAGAACAGTTCTATGTAGGTGGCAGATACAATACTGTATGGGGGAACGATGTCAATGATGCACCTGAAACACGTATCAATAGAGTTCAGGCAGATATCGGTTGGTTCATCAGCAAAAATATCTTGATGAAAGTGGAATATGTGAAACAAGAATACAAGGATTTCCCTGAAGAGTCTCTTTACAGCGAAGGCGAATTTGACGGGTTAATGATTGAAGCAGCTATCGGCTTCTAACTATTTTGTCCAGCTAACTGTTTAGTAGGAAAGTATGTTTGCACCTCACCTTGAGGTGCTGCATACTTTTTCATTTACTTTACTGTTACTTCTGATGCCTTGCAATATCCCATAAGTATGAAACATCTTCACCTTGCCTGCTTCCTAAAAGTCCAATACTGCTGCCTACTTCTATTGTTAATCACGTTTAGCGTCAGTGGTCAAAGTGCCAAGGAAGTTCCCTCAAGACATTGGGACCTACACTTTGATGATGAATGTTACTTGAATATAAAAGGAGAAACAAACGTCAACAACTTTCAGTGTGATTATAATATTGACCCTACCTCTGATAATAAGGAAGTCATCACCTTCAACAGGGATGCAGGCCTACTGGACTTTAAGGATTCAGAACTGAAAGTGGAAATCAAAAGGTTGGACTGCCACAACAAGATGATGACCAATGATATGAGAGACCTTCTGGATGCAGACAATTTTCCCTACCTGATTATGGAGCTTGTAATGCTCAAGTTTGAAAATAACTATGAGTCTGCTGAGATTGCGTTCAATGGGAAACTCAAAACAAACCTGACTATTGCCGGTCAAACAAGAGAAGTGTGGCTACCCGTAAAGATTCAGGACAGAAACTCAGAGTTACTGATAAAGGGGCATACCATTGTAGACATCACAGACTTTGGACTGACACCTCCCACCAAAATGCTTGGTGCCGTAAAAGTTCGGAAACATATTGACATACAGTTGGCATTCAAGGCAAAATAAAATCAGCCAAAGATTTTCATCCCTTCTGTGCAGTTCTTACAAATATCAATCTCACTACGTGCTTTCAGCAGCTGCTTTCTGAAGCGGTTGTAAGGCGCACTTCTCCATACTTTCTCAAAACCACCCTTTTGCATATTGCCCAACTGATAGTGTGCATCCTTATCAAAACAACAAGGCACCACATTACCATCCCAGGTAATCACGCAAGAGTGCCACATTTTCCAGCAACTGTTTTCCAGTTTGTTCTTGATACGGTAAGTGCCATCACTCTGCTTCGCATAACGTGAATACTTATCAAGCGTCGGAATAAGTGGCGAACCATTTTCATAATCATAGATCTGTGCTGTCTTGAAAGTGATTTCATCCACACCCAGATCTTTAGCCAACTGCCTTGCCTCTTCCAGCTGGTGCTCATTAGGTTTGACCACCAAAAACTGAAACACAAGGCGCGGCGTAGCTGATTGCAGCTTTTGCTTCCACTTCACCATATTTTTTGTTCCCTCAATCACCTTCTCCAACTTCCCTCCTATCCGGTACGACTGATAAGTCTCCTGCGTAGTTCCATCAATGGAAATAATCAGGCGATCCAATCCAGACTCCACAGTTTTTTTAGCCACCGCATCATTCAGGTAATGCGCATTGGTGGAAGTAGCCGTATAAATATTTTTTGAAGAAGCATACTGCACCATCTCCAGAAAAGACGGGTTAAGAAACGGCTCACCCTGAAAATAAAAAGTAAGGTACAGCAAGGTAGAAGACAGCTCATCAATCGCTTCCCTAAAAAGTTTTTCCTGCAACATTCCCGTCGGACGGGTAAACGCACGCAACCCACTCGGACATTCAGGACAACGCAAATTGCACGAAGTAGTAGGCTCCAACGCCAAGCTGAATGGCAATCCCCAATGAAAATTCTTCTTGGTCCATCTCGATAAAAAATAACTGCCATACAGCTTTGCAGCATTCAGCAGCTTTCGGGCAGTCAATTTACGAAGCAGGTTCAGTTGGTCATTCATCCTTTGGTTTTCAGTTTAGCAAGGTGAAAAAGAGAAACGCAAGTTAAGGGAGAAAATGAAGATGTAAAACTACAAGACTACAGTGATTTAACTATCTCTAAAAATCATAACATCTATAAGAACCATCTGACTCAACTATAACCCAATTCAATGGCACCTTACATAAGAGTCTAAACTGTCACAGCCATTGTCAGGTATAAGATTATTGTCTGAAAGATAGTTTCTGGATTCAAGCAATTCTATTGCCTCTTTAGGAAATAATTCAAGCACATTATCCCTAATTAACCATTCACCACTTATAACTCCATCATTTTGAGAGCATCCATAAAAAGTAAACCTGAAGGCACCTCCATTCAGCAGAACGAGCTGTTTACCACCAAATCCAAACCCAGCACAGTATGTACGATATATTTGTTCCTGCTGCCTTTGATTAGTTAAGAATAACAGAATGCTAATAAGCAGAACAATAAGAGTGGTTATTGAATGGAAAACGGATCTTTGGCTCCCTTTTCTTCTATGGGTAAAATATTTATTCCTCATTTTCAAACCCTCTCATATTTGATGGAAAACATCATAAATATTTCGTGATGTAAACGATGGATTATGTCGCCCTTTCAGGACTTAAAAATTAGTGTCTGCCAACGATGGGTTTTACCCATCGCTAATATATTTCGTCCCTTCGGGACTTATGCATTGAAAAGGCTTTATGGGATAGCGACAGAAGGATTAAGATTGACTTTTTATTCAGTGGTTTACACCTGCCCCGAAGGGAGCTAAATACTTCAGCAATGACTGTTACACAGTGCGATTATCCCATCGTAAAGGAGAGGACTTTTTTAAGTCCTGAAAGGGCGTGATAAATCGTGAAACTAATTCATAGTTCACGTTCTTCCTAAGTAAAATAAACTGTCTTCCCTCCTAAGTTGTCATCCATTTAGTATATTCAAGATAAAGGCTTTCAATTGTATCATGATAGATTTTAAAACCCTCATAACCTCTAGGAGGGCTAGCATCTGTCAAATCTCTTTCCCACCATGTCCCTAGCAACACCTCCTGCTTATTATGACATGCACTTAACGAGAACACAATAAATAAAAGACGTGTAACCAAAAATCTCATTTTTATTTTCATAATCTGAAACGGATAAGATGTAACATCTTTTTAAGTCATTAATAAATGAAAAAATCACTTATTAAGACTTAAAACATAAATATTTCTTCTCATATTATTTTTCTATATTTTAACCAAAGTGTCAAATTAACTTTAGTATCCATGAAAAAAATAAGTATCACTTTCATTCTACTTACTTTATTCGCTTTTGCAGCAAAAGCGAATAATAAAGCAATAACTGCACATGTTGTTTTTGAAAACCTGACAGATAAAATACTTACACAAGGAGAATTTTATGTGACTGGACTTGATCAAAAAATTGAACTCACCTCTGAAAAAAGTTTTAGCATTACATTACCAAAAAGCGGCAGATATCAGTTTGGGTTCTATTCAGAAACCTTTGATTCTTATGTTTACTACCCTGCGAGAATTACCGCCCACAAGAATACAATTACAATACGTCTGAAGGATATAGAAAAAAAGGGAAGAAATAGCTTTCTCAACTCACCTATAAAGTATTCGCTTTCAGATAAAGCTATTGAGCAAAAGATTGAAAACAATGAACTCGACTTTATTATACATGGACTGAACAATACCATCCCACAGGAATATCAGCGTTTCAAGGAAAAGTATGGCATTGGTTTCACCATCAAAAACTGTATCATCGATCCCATTACACTTAAGGAGACCTCAAAAAACAATCAAACTATCTTTGATTACCTCAACAGGAAATATGGAGACGAATGGCAAAAGGACTTACCGATTAAACCATTTGGCATAAAATAGTCGTGCAATAGCAATCAAGCATTCCATTTCGCTTTATGGAATGCTTTTTTTATCTAAAAAATCTACCAATCAATAAAAGTAACCCCTATACCGATGGTAAACTGCCTGTGGTTATAGTCAATTAAGGTTTCGCCGTATCCGCCAAAAAATTGTATATGGAAACGTAATTGCTCCTCAATTGGAAAAACAAAATTCAACTCAGCACTGCCTCCCTCAAGACGGTCAAAAGGATGCCGGATCACAGAATAAACCTGATGGTGATTTTTACTGTATGCCACTACAAATTCTCCATTTCCGATATACCGCTCCATCTCAGGATTTTCATCTTCTTCATCTTTCAGCCGTATCCAAGGGCGCACCAAAACCTGCCAGTTTTCTCTTTGCAATGCTGCATGAAAAATAATTCTGTTCCAGCTTCGTGACCTCGGTAAGTCCCTTCCATTTGATTGGTGGTTAAAGGCTACGCCAGCCATTTTCATATCAAAACCAAAAAGCCTCAGCGAAACAGGATAGTTGAAAATCAATTCAGGCTCATAATTCAGTTCCCGAAAAGCACGGGATATATCCGAATTATAAAGTTGCCAGTGCGCCACTTGTGTATAGGCTGCCCACAAGTCGCCTTTGTCTCCAAAAATTCCTTGCAGCAATTTTGTCTTTAAACTCAACTGAAACTTCGCCTCAAGCCTTTTATAATTGATTTCTTCATCTAGCGCATAGCTTGGATTCAAGCTTCTCGGCTGCCTGTTTGGCTTGCTTGACCAACGCCCTGCCGTAACATAGACAGGCTTGTAAAAAGTAATGCGGAATACACCTTTTCGGCTGGCAGAATCAAGCTCCCACCGTTCATTAAGTGGTCTGGAATAGATCGGCTTATCAAACTCCTGAAACTGAGCAAATACTGTAAGTCTTGATATTAAAATAAAAAATATGCAAAAGACTAACCTGATAATCTTTGCAACAATAGGATAACTCATTTAGAATGGTTTATTGAAAAGTATGATGTTTACTATAGACGACTTATAAAACGCAATTCCTGCTAAATTATTCCTACAGCTGTACAACACCAAGGTTTTCACCTACTTGAGTATTGTTTTATATCTTTGGCTTTTTTATTCAAAAACTTTATTTGGTAAAGGACTACTCCTTCTCAAGAAAATTGGTTTCACTTTTTAAAAATCATCATCAATGATAAATTCTTGAAAATAGCGAACCTAAACCGTTTACATTCATCCTTCTCTAGCATTATTTATTGAAAAATAAGGTGTACGCTCTTCAAATAAACAAGATATAAAAACGAAGTCACTGTTTATAGACATTCCATGAATCCTGAAGGTGTCGCTCCTACGGAGCTTTTTTCACAAGGAAAGACGCGCTACAAAGGTTGCGCTTCGATGGAGCTGTTTATTTTTTTGCTCCGTTAGAAGTATCATCTTTGTAGCCAGTCATTATTTGCCATCTTTTTTTCAGCTCCGTTAGGAGCGACATCTTTTATTGTAAGTTATATCATCAAAGTTCGAATGTATCAGGGCAAATGTCTATACGAACTAAATTTTCCAGCGATAGAAAAAGCACATCGGTATAAAACTTTCGCCCTAAATGGGCTATGGAAAAATTTCTGCCGATAATTACAAAGGCAGCCTACTGCCATCACTAAACAACCTGTAAAGTTTGTTTCCTTCAATCAGCAAGCCTTCCGAATCTTGGAATGGCCACGTTTTTCGGTAATCTTTTGGATGCTTGACATCAATGCCCACCACCCTTCCTTCAAAAAAGGTCTTTATTTCTGGCTGGAGTGTGTGCCCCACAACAATGGATTTTGCATGGAAGCTTTTCAGAATGCTATCTATTTCAGGAGTAGTCAGGTCTTCCTTAAAGTACCCCCTGTACCAGCTGACACCTTTTTTGTCAGAGATAAGCAGCTGGTCAACTGTCTCTTCAGGTTTCGGGAAAAAAATATGGTAATAGTGTTTTCTCACTTTGTGGTTGATTTCCTCTAGGCTGATCTCATATTTTGCCACATTTGGATGAATACCTCCATGCACAAACAGGTAACCGTTAATTTTTTCAACGGCATTTTTACTCGCCATCCATCTTCCAATAAAAGAATTGGAATCGTAAAGCTGGTGGTGCTGCTTGCCTAGAATGGCAGCTGCTGCAAAATACCTGGGCGATGCTGCTTCGTACCTTCCCTGCATATTTTTCAATTCATGGTTACCCAAAATATAATGCACTTTTCCCCCATGCTTTTCCGCAGCAGTTTCCAGCTTATAAATAAACCAAAGCACCTGTGTCACTGACCAGCCACGGTCAACAAAATCTCCCACCAAAACGAGGTGTCCCTTTCCGAAAGTCCAATTCAAATCATGGTCAATCACCTTGTTATGAATAAGGAAATCACGGAAAGTTTTGTAACCTCCTTCTATATCAGAGAGGGCAATAATCGGTTCGTGATCATTATAAACTGCTGCGGGTATTTTAATTTCTGCCTTGACTGAAAAATTGAAATAGCTGGAGTCAAGTGGAAAAAAACAAGTGGCTTCCATTATCGCATGGGTTTCATAATCATTCCGATTTACATAAAAGCCCGCTTCTTTATTTCCCTTGATATAATTGACACTAATAAGGCTGTCTGCCTCAAAAAAAATATACGGCCCTTCTTTATCAAGATGCATTCTTGCAGGATCATCACCATAATTGACTGCCGCACCCATTTGTAATCCTACCATTATGGTAACTGTACCCAATACCAGTAAAGTCAGGAAAATATGTTTCAGGTATCTTAAAACTTTAGTCTTCATACAAATAAGATTTTTTGGGAAATGAAAAATTATTTGATGCTAAAGTATTCCTGATCGTGTGTAGCAATCAATTAACTGGGATACATATACAAGAGGCTGTGACATACGGCAACGAAGTGCATACGAAGGTATTTTGTCACAAAGTCCAACACCTTTATCACTGCTGCAAGGGTGTTTGTCAACTTATTTTGAGACTATTTCACGAAGCCTTATTCTTGCAATATGATTTTAGCTTTAAATAAAAACACCAAAAAACTGCTGGCAACAATTGCGATATTATCATTAGCTATACCGGCCATCATTATTTTCTTTCTGGTAATCACCACCAACAAGGACTCTGTCGTAATAGCGTTCGATCCATTTTCCATAGATGGAATGTTGCTGATCTCCTATTATGCTACGCTGATTATACTCGTACCCATCTTTTCCATCACTTGGCTCATCAAACAGATTCGGTCGCTGCTCAATTTAAAGAATGAAAAAATGAGGATGGAACTGGTACACCTGCAAAGTCAGGTAAACCCACACTTTTTCTTTAATGTGCTCAACAATCTTTATGGCTCAATTGAAAAAGACAATATGAAAGCCAAAACCATGATTCTCAAACTTTCTGAAATGATGCGATACAGCATTTATGAAGGGCAACGGGAATTGGCTACGATAGGAGAAGAAATCGCCTATCTTCAAAGTTATATACAGCTGAACGAAGCACGCTATCACAAAAAAATTGAGGTAACTTTTGAAACCTCCATTGAAAATGAAAATCTTCCGGTTACGCCATTACTCTTTATTATTCTGGTGGAAAATGCATTTAAGCATGGTGTCGAACAACTTAGGCACGATGCCTTTATCCATATGATTTGCAAAAGCGACGGCAATCAGGTTTACTTTGAAGTTGAAAACAACGTTGATCCTGAAATGCCCGCTTCGCAAGAAGGCGTAGGGTTACAAAACCTGCAAAGACGACTGGAATTGGTGTACCCAAACAGGCATCAATTTATTATTTCACAAACAGATTCGACCTATAAAGTTCAACTGACACTGCAAGCTATATGACCAAGTACCTTATCATCGATGATGAACCTGTGGCACATGATATTATTAAAGGATACTGTGATATGTTACCCAACCTGCAACTGGGAGGGCAATGCTATGATGCCATCGAAGCGCTTGAATTTTTGAACAAACAACGTGTTGACCTGATTTTTCTGGACTTGAACTTGCCCAAACTGAAAGGCTTTGAATTATTGAGGACACTTCCTGCACCACCAAAAATAATCGTAACGACAGCTTACAGAGAATACGCATTGGAAGGATATGAACTGAATATTGTGGACTACCTCTTAAAGCCATTTGGGTTCGAACGTTTTTTGAAAGCCGTCAACAAAGCTACGGAGACTCACAATACTACTCCAATTGCTCACACTCAAGTAAAAGATGAAACGCAATCCATTTGGTTAAAAACCAACAAAAAATATATACAGGTAAATCTGTCAGCCATTCTATATGTGGAAGCTGCGGGAAATTACACCAAGGTTGTAATGGAAGATGAAATTGTTACCATCAGAGAAAAAATATCTGAGCTATTGCGTTCATTCAACTACCCTGACCTGATTCAAATCCATAAATCTTTTGCAGTAGCCAAAAAACAGATCAAAAGTATCGAGGGTAACCGCATTCTTGTTGACAAGATTGAAATCCCAATCGGAAAAACTTACAAATCACAAGTGATGCATTTGATTGGGTAATAGATTTACAATTAACTTTATCACACAAAACGGGCAGCAAAAATTTCTGCTCAAGCCCCATGTACTTTTTGATACGCTTATAAAACTCAACTCATGAACAGACCAAAACAGTCAGAGTACAATCCTTATTTCCAACACTACATTAATCTTGTCGACGAAGGGCCGTATCTGGACATTCTTGATCTCAACACAGAACTGACCGCCCAATTTTTCCGTGAAATTCCTGCAGACAAACACGATTACCGATATGCTCCAGGCAAATGGACGGTCAAAGAGGTGTTGATGCACATAACGGATACAGAAAGAGTATTTGCTTACCGTACATTGGTTTGCGCAAGAGGTGACAACAAAACACCTCTGCACAGCATGGATGAAGACCTTTATGCCACCCATGCAGCTGTATCAGGTAGAACAATGGAAAGCCTTGTGGAAGAATTTCTGGTGATAAGAAAAAATTCAGCCTTTCTGTTTCAAAACCTGACTGAAGATCAAAGCAAGTTTGTCGGAGATGGTGTAACGCATCCGTTTACGGCAAGGGCATTGGGCTACATTATGATCGGTCATATCAACCATCATATCAATATCCTGAATGAAAGGTATTTGTAATTAGATTTTCTCTACTAGCCGTAGCTAATTACACAATGCTACGGCTAGTTGAATTGTTTGATGAGATAAATCCCATCGTAATGAAAACCATACTATTGATCCCTGAAAGGGTGATGTAATCCATAGTTCACGTTACTTAATGCACGCCACTACTTATAATTCAATTTCTAGAACCCATTAGATATTGAAGAGCTTGCCCATCCTATTTGATCATTAAGGCGTGTTTGTAACCTATCTGTTGAATAATCTCTAAAATGTTCATTAGTCCCCCTGTTCTTTCTTTTGGACTCTTTCCCTTTTTCTACTTTGTATCGGTTCTTCCAATATCTCTTTTTTCTTGACACTTTTGTTGAATATATGCCATTCTCATCTAAAGTTTCCAGTGTTTCAATTGCCATCATTGAAACAGATATTATTGGATCATCTATAAATACAGCTATCTCTTCTAATAAATTATCTGGATTTATAATAACCAATTGCTTAATACATTGACATCTAATATCATAAACCCCTTTTATAGATAAGTATTTGATTTTATGTAAATCAGCATGTGAATTCAATTTAGCTACAAGTTTTTTTGAGGGCTTGATAATACTGATTTTAATTAGAAAAAATATCAAGTCATTTATCATCATTATACATTGAGTTAGATTAGATAATTGCTTTAATCTAGTCAATTACCAGATGATTTTTTTAACCTCACTACAATTTCAAAATATTTGAGCATTTACTTTTTACTCTTCCCTTCCAGAAAATGATAGATCGCTGAAAAATCATATCTGCCCAATCCTGCATTTTTTGCATCACCAAAAAGTTCTTTGGCTAGGTTAGCTAGATAAAGCGGCTGATCATTTTCATAGGCAGTCAGTGCGGCAAGGTGCAAATCCTTATGCATCAGTTCGAGAGGAAACTGTGCTTCATAATCATTCTCCCGAATCAGTTCTGCTTTCATCTTGGTAAATGGTGCGGATACGGCAAGATTGGGAAGTGTATCCAACAGGAAGTTTTTTTGTATACCCATTTTTTCACCAAGCAACAATGTTTCTGCGAAGATCAGCATGGATTGGGCTAGTTGTGCATTGACCAGCATCTTGAATGCGGAGCCTTTTCCCGTTTCTCCTATGTGCATAATTTTCTTGCCCATAAAATTGAGCAGCGATTCTGCTTCTTTCAGGTCTTTTTCTGCTCCACCTACAAAAAACACAAGCTCAGCATTGGCTGCCGTAGGTTTTGTTCCGGCTACAGGTGCATCCAGAAATCGGATATTTTTCTTGTGGGCTATCGCTGCTGCCTTTTCTGTAAAGGATGGATTCACGGTGGAACAATCTACCCACAACGCATTTTTTTTCATGTTTGACAATCCGCCATTTTCTTCCAGCATCACTTCTTCTACTGCTTCAGGTCTTGCCAGCATGGTAAATACAATGTCCGCATTTTTTACAGCTTCCTGATATGACGTGGCTGCCTTGGCACCTTTTTCTTCCAGCTTTTTGACTGGTGCTGCCGAACGGTTAAAAACGGTCAGGTCTACTTTAAACTTCAACAGGTTTTCAGCCATGCGGCTTCCCATAATGCCCAGCCCAATAAATGTTACTTTCATTCTCTTTATTGCTATTATTCAAATTTAAAAATCAGATTACGGTATTGATGTCACGCAAGCTTATCCTTTAAAGTCAACTTTTGCATGGCTTCCATCACAATAAGGCTTGTTGCCTGAGGCTCCACATCGGCAAAGGGCTGCCATTTTTTCTTTTACCTCTTACGATCAGTGGACCGTTTTCCATCATTTCTACTTTCATCGCTGCACCAGATGATTTTTCTTTTTCACTTTCTGAATCAGATTCATCATTCAAATAGTATGACAATGCGCCAGAAGGGCATTTCTTTACCTGACTTATCAATGCTTCAGTTGAAGCTGCTTCTACATCAATCCATGGTTTTTCCTTCGGACGGAAAACTTTAGGAAGCCCTTTCACACAAATGCCTGAGTGCACTCTACGGTACAGTTTTAATAACAAAGTGAGTTAAGGGTGTAATGCTGGATTACAGGATATTTGCAGGTCATTTAAGTGGCTGATTGGGGCAAGAAAAAGCAAAGGTCTAACTTTGCCGTTCGCCAAAACCACAAGCCAGACCTTTACCTTTATGTTGACTGCAAATATACTTGAAATCCTCTGCGGTTTCCAAATCGTCAAAGGCAAACCAAGCAAACAGGTACTAGCCAAGCTAATTACGGCCTTGGTGGAAGATGAAAATGTGCAATTTCATCAGATAGCCAAAAACTTGCCATTCAAGGCACAAAAAGCTTCTCGGACCAAGCAAGTCAAACGCTTTATGTCAGGAGCTGTGTTCAATTATCAGGCCCTGATGGCATGGTTGTTTTCCTGCCTGCCATCCGGAAAGATCACCCTCTGCATTGACCGAACCAACTGGCAGTCCAGAAAGCAGGCAGTGAATATTCTGGCAGTGACGGCCTACAGTCATGACGTGGGTTTTCCACTGGCTTTTCGGCTACTGGACAAAAAAGGAAACAGCCACCAGCAGGAGCGTATTGATTTGCTGAAGGAAGTACTTCAGATTGTGCCTCCCGAACGGATCGGGAAAGTGATTGCAGACCGGGAGTTTATCGGCAAAAAGTGGCTTCGGTTTATGACCATGCAAGGGATTGTCTTCTGCGTTCGGATTCCATCACACCACAAAATCAACATCGATGGTGTGGAGAAAACAGGAGAGGTATGGAGCAAAGAAGGCTTTCGCTGTACTGACCGAAGAGCAACGATCTATGGAATGGACCTGACTCTTTCCATGCAGATGACCAAGGATAAAAACGGGCGAAAGGACTACCTGATCGTAGTCTCAAACCTGATGAAAAGAGGCTTGCTGTCAAGCTATAGAAAACGGTGGAGCATCGAGGTGTTCTTCCAGTCGCTCAAAGGGCGGGGATTCAACCTGGAAGCCACTCACCTGACCAAATTGGATCGGCTTGAAAGACTTTTTGCTGTGGTGTGTATGGCCTTTGCTGTTTGTCACTTATTTGGCGTGGCTTTCCATGAAAAAGTACAAAACATAAAAGTAAAGAACCACGGTTACAGGGAGAACAGCTATTTCAGAAAGGGAAAAGATCTGTTGCAGGAACATTTCTGTACGAGATCCCGCCAAGTAGGTAATGAGATCAAAGGACTTTGGAAGAAGTTTTGGAGGGAAATTAGTCCCAAAACACCATCTGAAAAACTGGTTTTTAGTTGGTTATAAAAAAGTGTACCGTAGAGTGGCCTGAGTGTATGCATACATCGGGTTTCCATAAGATGGTCACCTCGCCGTTTGAGTACTCTTTCATGATTCGGATAGTTTTTGGGTTACGGTTTTAATTATTCAATACCATCTTAATTTAGGATTATTTTTTTCGTATTCTTTTCAATCAATTTAACTTTGTCCGACAAAAAATCAGACGATACAAATACATGAAACAATATCTGGACTTACTTAAGCAAACTTACGAAACGGGTGTAGACAAAGGCGACAGAACAGGTACAGGCACACGCTCACTGTTCGGTGCTATGATGCGCTTCGATCTTTCGGAGGGTTTCCCAATTGTGACGACTAAAAAAATTCACTGGAAATCTGTGGTGCATGAGCTGCTTTGGTTCCTTAACGGGGAAACAAACGTTCGCTACCTTCAGGAAAATGGGGTAAAAATCTGGAATGAGTGGGCTACGGAAGAGGGCGAATTGGGTCCTGTATATGGCGTACAGTGGAGACATTGGAAAACACCTGACGGAAATGAAATCGATCAGATTGCAAAAGTAATTGAGGATATCAAGACACGCCCGAACAGCCGCCGCATTATTGTTTCGGCTTGGAACGTTGCAGACTTGCCTGATGAAGGGGTTTCTCCTGTTGACAATGCAAAAAATGGAAAGATGGCTTTGGCTCCTTGCCACGCATTTATCCAGTTTTATGTGGTGGAAGGCAAACTGTCATGCATGCTGACACAACGCAGCGTGGATACTTTCTTAGGCTTGCCTTTCAACATTGCGAGTTATTCATTGATGACACATATGATTGCACAGCAGTGTGATTTGGAAGTGGGTGATTTTATTTGGTCTGGCGGTGATGTACACATCTACAAAAATCACTTTGAGCAAGTACAAGAGCAGCTTTCAAGAGAACCGAAGACTTTGCCAAAACTGAAAATTCTGAGAAAACCTGAATCCATTTTTGATTACAAGTTTGAGGATTTTGAGTTGGTGGGTTATGAGCACCATCCGGCGATTAAGGCACCGATTTCTATTTAAGGTGTTAGAATTGAATCGAAAGATTTTAAAAAGTAGAGACGTATTGAATGCGTCTCTATTTTTTTAGGAACCAATCTGTAGAAAATTTAGCGGCACGAACGGCTCCATCCATATAACCACCATATTCAGCATCAGTCTCTGTTCCCGAAAGCAACAGCTTTCCATTGAATAGTGGATGGGTATATAATGGGTGTCCATACAAATGTTTGGATGGCAGCATATCTTTTCCAAGTACCGAGGTCAATGGTACTTCTGACCAATCCATTTCATAATAGGCTGTATAATTGGCTGCTTCTTCTCCAAAGAATTTCACCAACTGACGAATGACTGCCTCTTCCCTTGCTGCTTTGGACATCTCTTTATAATGCTGCTCCAAAGAAAGGAATCCTTTCAAGGCAAAACCTTTACCATTTACATCTGAATGGTCATACAACTCATTCATGGGTCCTGACTGACTGAACGCCATGCCTGAGAAGCCTTTTGCTTTCCAGAACGGTGCCGCATACACTACTGCCACTTTTGTGTAGAGGCTCATCCATGTGTAGGTGTTTTCTAATAACATTCGGGTATTGGCAGGTATTTCGGGGGCAAAACTAACGGTATTTACCAGCAATTGTGGAGGAATGGTAACGATTACTTTTGCAGCTGAAAATTTCTCCCCTTTTTCAGTTTGCAAAATCAGCTCTTCCCCTTTCTCAGATATGCTGATCACTTTTGCGCCAGTTTTGATTTTTTCGTGTCCAACCTTTTCAACCAGTTTATGAATCAAACCACTTGTTCCTCCTCCAATCCGGTAAGATGGTTCAGAATTTGGAGGTGGTGTAAATGACTGTACGGGTGCCGAGACTGACATTTCGTATTGTGCTATGCCCTCTTCAAATTGTGGGAAAATATCAACTTCCAACACTTCCAGTAAACTGACCAATGCCTTGTGTTTTAATCCAAGCCAAGTTGGTCCCATCTCAATAGGCAGTTCTTCATGGAAAATGGTTTTCACCCTGCCTCCTATTTGATCAGCAGCTTCCAGTATCAGGAAATCTCCAAAGCCATTTTGTTTCAAGAAATATCCTGCTGAAAGTCCACTGATACCCGCTCCTATAATGATTAGTTTTTGCATTTAATATCAATGTTTGCCTATGGTTATAATTAGCACTACTCCCTAAAGATAAAAACCGATACTATCACAAATGTGATTGTACCGGTCTTACCAATTATTTAGTTGAATCCTAACCTACATAGGTTTCTTATTTATTTTCCCGAAGGACAAACAAAGTCAGTCAATTTGATATCTGTTTTTTTGATGGCTCCAAAGCCTCCCGCTACTTCAATGATATTATTATATCCTTGTTTTCTCAGAATGGATGTCGCAATCATGGAGCGGTATCCGCCTGCACAGTGCAGATAGATCGTCTTCTCCTTATCCAATTCATTCAGGTGATCGTTGATGTAATCCAGCGGATAAGTCTGGGCATTTTCAATGTGTGATGATGAAAACTCGTTAGGGTTTCTGACATCCACCACGGATACACCTTCCTTGATTTTTTCTTCCAATTCCTCAGCAGAAATGGAGATAATCTCTTCAGTTGACCTTCCACTTGCTTTCCAAGCTTCTACACCACCTTTCAAGAAACCGATCGTATTGTCGTAACCAACGCGAGACAATCTTTTTACTGTTTCCTCTTCACGACCTTCATCTGTTACCAGAAGGATTGGTGTTTTCAGGTCTGTGATAAGGGTACCCACCCAAACCGCAAATTTTCCGTCCAAACCAATATTCACTGAATTAGGAACGAAGCTTTTGTTGAAAACTTGTGGCGCTCTTGTATCCAGTACCAAAACATTATCCTGAGCCATTGTCTTTTCAAATGCTTCAGGTGCTAAAGCTGTCATACCTCTGCCCAGTACTTCGTCAAAACTTTCGTAACCGTGCTTGTTCAGTTGCGCATTTTTTGGGAAATACTGAGGAGGAGGCAAAATACCTTCTGTAACTTCCTTGATAAACTGCTCCTTGGTCATGTCTTGCAAAGCGTAGTTGGTTTTCTTTTGGTTACCCAAAGTATCTACCGTATCCTTGCTCATATTTTTTCCGCAAGCAGAGCCTGCTCCGTGTCCCGGGTAAACCGTGATTTCATCCGGCAACGGCATAATCTTGTTTCTCAAAGAATCATAAAGCATCCCTGCCAGATCTTCCTGTGTCAGGTCAGACTTGATTGCCAAATCCGGACGCCCTACATCTCCCAAGAAAAGTGTATCTCCTGTAAAGATCGCTTCTTTCTTACCCGTTGCATCTGTCAACAGGTAGGTAGAAGACTCAGGTGTATGTCCCGGCGTATGCAAAACGGTGATTGTAAACTCCCCAACCTTGAATTCTTCACCATCTTTGGCTACATGAACATCATAGTCAGGATTTGCAGTAGGACCATACACGATGGTAGCGCCTGTTTTCTTTGCCAGGTCAACGTGACCCGAAACAAAGTCTGCATGAAAGTGTGTCTCAAAGATGTATTTGATCTTTGCCCCACGCTCTTCTGCCATATTGATATAAGGAGCCGTTTCCCTTAGCGGGTCAATCACTGCCACTTCCCCATTTGATTCAATATAATAAGCTCCTTGTGCCAGACATCCTGTATAAAGTTGCTCTACTGTATGTTTCATCTTTTGTATATGTTAGTATCAAGTGTAAACTACTGCAAAGGTATCATTTCAGAACAATTTCTTTTACCAGTACCCAAACGCCCATCAGGACAACAAACCAGCCAAAACCCTTTTTCAGCTCATTTCCAGCGATATGCGATGAAAGCTTTGAACCAATAAAAATACCTCCAATTGCCAATGCTGTGAAGATTCCCAAAAAGCTCCATTCGATGTTTTGCTCCGACACGTCTCCCAGAAAACCGATTAGTGACTTGATGGCAATAATCAGCAGAGAGGTACCAACTGCCAGTTTCATTGGTAACCTTGCCAAAACAACCAATGCCGGGATAATCAGGAAACCTCCTCCTGCACCTACCAGTCCTGTAAGCGTACCCACCAATGCTCCTTCTCCCAAAATCATTGGATAATTGAAAGATATAGGTCCTCTGTTATCATCTTCAGTACAATGCTTACACTTACGTATCATGGAAACAGAAGCCAACAGCATCATGACTGCAAACAATAGCATCATCATGGTTGGTTTGTTCAGATCAAAACTACCTATCTTCAGGATATGTTCAGGAATTGCTGGCACCAAATACTTCCTTGTCAATAAAACAGCAAACATCGAAGGCAGACCAAATACTATTGCGGTTTTATAACTTACCAGCCCTTTTTTCATGTAGTTGATTGAGCCGATTAATGAAGCCCCTCCTACTACAAATAATGAATAAGCTGTTGCCAATACAGGATCTACTCCCATCAGGTAAACCAAAACAGGCACTGTCAGGATAGAACCACCTCCCCCGATCAAACCCAATGAAACACCAATCAACATGGCGCCTATATAACCCAAAATTTCCATGCTTGCTTTTTAGTTTTAATAGCTCGTCTCCGATTAAAATCCACCCACTAAAGGCGTCTAAAAAATTCCTACTTAAGCAAACATATGTACAAATATTCATGTTAGCAATTTTATATAAATATTTGTTTTACAACTACTTACACCCTATTAAGTATATATATTCTAGCTATTTAGTAGGGATTTGTGCTTATTTTCCAATATTTCATTTTCAAATTGAATTCAGAACTATAACCTAATCAGGGAGTAAACTATCAAAAGCAATCGCAAAGTGTTATCAGAACAAAAAAGAGAAAGAAGACTCCAGCTCCAGCCACTGCAAACCTTTTGATTAATATTAGTTAACTTAATTCTTTGTCTTTATCTTCCATAGAATCATACAGATATGTTATCTTGCTGAGATTTTCGATGAATAATTGCATTCGCATTGGTACAATCTTGCTATTAATAGTACTAATCAAATAAATACCTAGCTAAAACGTTGTATTTTAAGAAGTAAAGCCTTGTTTTAACTTTACTGAAGTTGATTATTTCATCCTTATATCATGTTCATTCACCTAACCTGTATCAACATAGTGGTGAATACTGTTAAACCTGCATTGAATTAACTTATTTAAGCCTAATGTCAAAAATGAGCGTTCAATCCTCCGGACACTCTCTGTTGCTTCGTACCGCTTGCCTAGTACTATTGTATTTGCTCGGTGCTAAGCCACTGCTTGCTCAGCCTCCACAACCGGAAACTGAAAGGCTTGTCGAACTTTATAATAACAGAGCCAAAAGGTTTTTGGTAAAGGACTACCAACTTAATGGCTACTTTCATATCGGCAATGAGGGAATTACCATGTATGCATCTCCAAAGGATAAGGAAGCACAGAAGCCCGAGTTTTATTTGTCTTGGGAAGAACTCCCTGCATTCAAAGAGCTTTTGGAATTTGCAGACCGCAACTATCAGTTTGAGATTTACAAACGGAAAGGGACAACTCCGCTTTCTCCTGCCGTACTGAGTACCATCAAGATTCTGAAACGCAACCACCAACTGCTTCCAACCAGCCGAAACAAACCACTTTCAGGAATTAGGATTGCTATTGACCCTGGTCATATAGCTGGAGACATGGGAATGGCTAAAGCGGAAGGTCGTTTTATTGAAATGCAGCATAAGGGAGAAAAAATCCAACTGATGGAAGGAGACCTTACACTCTCAACTGCTTACCTACTCAGAGACAGTCTGGAGAAACAAGGAGCTGAAGTGTTTATTTCCAGAAATGGACCTAACCATGGTGCCAATGGCCTTTCGTATCAAAACTGGAAGAAAAGCAAGTTAAAGCTTGAACTGAGAGAAAAAGGCATGAATGGTGACCAGATCAAACACCTGTTCAGCAGATCTCCTGAGTATAAGATATACCGTGATCACTTTCTCCACAAAGACCTTGAGACTAGGGCAGAAAAAATAAACTACTTTAAACCTGACCTGACTGTCATTATTCATTTCAATGCAGATGACAAGAATTATGGATGGAAAAAACCATCGCAGCGTAACTTTGGGATGGTATTCGTACCGGGGTCATTTTTAAAATATGAACTGCGCCTTCCCCGTGACCGATTTGATTTTGTAAGAACCCTTATTAGTGAACAGGTAAAAGAATCGGCTGAACTCTCTGCTTTAGTAATGCGTCAGTTCGAGAAGCAACTTCAAGTACCTGCTGTTCTCCCATCAGAAGAGCCTCTCTACCTTCAAAAATTAGCCATCAGACTGGAAGACGGCGTTTATGCCCGTAACCTAAGGCTTTGCAGACTAATCAACACGCCTATTTGCTATGGAGAACCACTTCTTCAAGATAATGAAAAGGAGCTTCATGCTCTCAAGAACAACGACCTTCAAAATGGGGTCATCAGCAAAAGAATTGTAGATGTCGCTAACTCATATTACAAAGGGATTCTTCAGTATTTTGAGCAAGAAGGCAAACTGAATAGTTATTCAAAAGAAGGGCAAGAGGGAGCTAAATAATTCTATCCTAAAATATAAATGGTTATAAAAACACAAGGGCAGACGAGAGTCTGCCCATTGTGATTCTTTCAACCAGCTATGAAAAATTAATTGTCAGAAGAAATAATTAGTGCAAGGCGCTAAAGATTTCCCTATGACACAAATATAGTAAATAAATCTTAACAGACAATCTCGGTTTAAAAATTTCTTAACTTTTTTTAGAAAATGGTTGAACTTAATCTAGATGAACCAACCATAAATTAGAGGTACCAAAAAAGACGTCATAACCCCCATTAAACCAATCGCTAACCCACCTACGGCACCTTCCAGTGCCCCTAACTCCAATGCTTTTGATGTTCCGATACCATGTGCAGAGGCTCCTAAAGCGAGTCCAATAGCCATTCTGCTGTTAACATTTAAAAGTTTCAGAATAAATGGTCCAATGGCGGCTCCCAATATCCCAACTGCGATAACAATTACAGCAACCAATGAAGGAATCCCACCTATCTGCTCAACGACACTCATCGCAATTGGTGTGGTGACAGACTTAGGGGCAAGTGTTGCGATCAGTACCTGATCCGCTCCTAACAACCATGCAACTCCGCATGCTGAGAGTATCCCTACAAAACTGCCAACAAAGAGTGAGACAAGTATCGCCAAGACATTCTTTCGTACATGGTGCACTTGCTCATACAAGACAACTCCCAATGCCACAACAGATGGCGCCAAAAAGAAATCTATCATATGGCTATGCTCCTTGTAAAGGCTATAATCCACATCTGCCAACAACAGTATTACAATCAGGATACCTACACTTAATAAAACAGGGTGGAAAAGTGCCCACTTAAGTTTCTGATAAACTTGTTGAGACAAATAAAAGACACCCAAGGTAAGTGCCAATACCAGTACTTCGTTATCAAAAAATTCTATCATAACGTTAATCCTTCTTTTCCAGTTTCTGATGAATCAAACCTACTGTAGCCAACACCATTACTGTACTGATCACTGATGCCAGAATAATGACCATCCAATGGTCGGCTATGAAACCAAAGTAATTCATCAGCCCTACACCAGCAGGCACAAAAAACAACGCCATATTTTGGGTCAGAATATCAGCGGTTGGTTTCACATGTTCCAGCTTAACCAACCGAACTTGTAAAGCTACAAACAATAGTAGCATCCCTATTACACTTCCCGGAACAGCCGTTCCTATCCATTCATTGAGAAGACTTCCTAATTCCAGAAAGGCTAGTATAATGAGTATCCCTCGGATCATAGATTCAATAATTCAAATGCGTTCAGCTATTTATTTATAGTGTCAATTATAAGTATTATTTGAATTGGAAAACATGACAATACCTACCCTTACCATCCATTCGTTATTCATTCAGCTGGGTGTATTGGGATTTGATTGTCCCAAAGACCTATTCTATCAGCTTTTATTATATTTTTGCTTTATATCTAAGCTTTGATTGACCAATTGAATATGAGATACCTGATTACTATACTGCTCTTCAGCTTAACACTGAACATCAGTTTTGGACAGGACAATCTGCCTACCTTTACCGAAGACGGGCAGGTCATGCTAAACGGAAAAGTCCAAAAACTTGAGCAACTTGATGATAAAACCAAAGAGTACGTAAAGTCTTACCAAAGGCAGCAAGCTGTCCTTATATTTTCAGAATCGTTATCTGCAATGACGAAAGGGCAGGACCGTGTCGCTTTTTCTATGCTCGACTCTGCTACAAAACTTGACCCTGAGCTAGCAGAGGCTTTTGCTAATAAAGGGCTTATACTGGCTAGAAACAATCAACTTCAGAAGGCTTCAACAGCCTTCGAGAAAGCCATCTCTCTGGATAGCACTTTGCCTATGCCTTGGCAAGGAAAAGCATTGGTATATCAGAAAGCAGGTATGAATGAGAAAGCCCTCTCCAGTTTGGATACTTTACTGATGCTTTCGCCTCAGAATACCCAAGCTTATTTTCAACGTGGTATTATTTATTCTTCACAAGGCCATAATTCAAAAGCATTAAAAGATTTTGATTTGGCTTCTTCCTATGATTCTACATTTGCACCAGCTTATTATGAGCATGGTAAATTGGCTTTATCCTTAATTGATTCAGCTACTGCCTATAAGGATTTTTCAAAGGCTATCTTACTAGACAGCACTCAATACCAATATTACCTCAGTCGGGGGAATTTGCTTCTTGGCATGACGCAATATGACAGTGCCCAAGCAGACTATCACAAGTCATTAGCGCTTAAAGCAACGTCATTAGCACACAATCAAAGGGGAATCACTTACCAACGTACAGGTGAGTATGAGCTTGCTTTAGCCGACTTTTCAAAAGCAATTCAGCTCGAAGATGGTATTGCGGCATTTTACCTTAACAGGTCTTCTGCACATTTGCAATTGCAAAACCTAGAAGCGGCTTTTTCTGACATTAACAAAGCTATACAGTTAGCCCCTGAATCCGGTAAAGCCTACCTCAATAAAGGTATTATTCAAGAACTGATGAAACAACCGACAGAAGCCTGTACTTCATGGCAAAAGGCGTTAGAACTAGGTGAAACGCTGGCAGAAATTTATTTACAGGAAAGCTGTGGAAACTAACATCCAATTCATGAGAAAGACATTTCAGATACTGATATATATTATTGGCTTATTGTGCATAATTGGCAGTGCAAGTGCTCAGCAAAATGTACCCTTTGACAAAAGCCACTTCCCTGAGGATGCTGAAAAACTGAAAGAAGCGCAAAAAAACATCAACATAGCTGTAGGACTTATAGAAATCGAGCAAAACTATAAGGAGGCTATCCGCTATTTCAAAAAAGCAGAAAGGTTCAATACCAATAACAGTGAGCTCCATTTCAACTTAGGGTTTTGTTACTATATGCTTTCTCCTTCTGACACAGAAAGCGCCTTGATTCACTGGAAAAAATCCATTGATATCCAACCTGTTTTCACGCCTAAAGTCTATTTCAATATTGGAAGGGTTTATCACTTAAAACAGGAATGGAATGAGGCTATCTCTTATTATCAAAACTTCTTGAAAGAGGTTGACGAAAAAACGCATGTACAAGAAGTTATACTGACGAATAAATACCTTGAGGAATGCCAAAGTGGTAAAAAACTAGCAGCACAACCCACTAACAGTCTCATTTCCAATCTCGGAAACCTTTTCAATACCAAGTACCCTGACTATGGACCTGTAGTACACCCTAATGGCTTGACCATGTACTATTGTTCCCGAAGAAAAAATAGGGACTATTTTGAAATAGCTGACGATAACCTGTACTACGAAGATATTTTTATTTCGAAAAGATATAGTGAAGAAGATGACTGGAAAAGAGGAAAGTTGGCTGATGACAACCTAAACAGCAAAGGTCATGAATCTGTAGTCAGCATCTCTAATTCGGGCAAAACCCTGTTGGTACACAAAGGCAGCAAACAAGGAGATTTATACTTCAGTAAAATTGAAGGTAAGCGCAAAAAGACAATCACTTCTCCAGTCAAGCTACCAGCACCTATCAACAGTGAATATGCTGAAACCTCTGCATGCTTTTCTCCTGATGGACGCTTTATTTACTTCTCGTCAGACAGACCTGATGGTAAAGGAGGAAAGGATCTTTATGTAAGTGAAAGAAAAAATGGACAGTGGTCTACTCCTACCAACTTATCAGCACTGAACACACCTTATGATGAAGAAGGACCTTATCTTACAGCGGATGGAAAACAGTTATTTTTCAGTTCCAAAGGTCATAACAGTATAGGTGGGTTTGACTTATTTGTATCTGAAAACCTAAATGGTGAATGGCAAACACCTGAGAATTTAGGCGTTCCGATCAATACCCCATATGATGAAGTTTATATTTCTGCCCCTAATGGATTCTCTCAATTTTACTTTTCATCGGATCGCCCTGAAGGCTATGGCTATTTGGATATTTACAGTGCTGCCATTATCGGTACACGCAGACAACCGCAACTGATATCCGTAGAAACGCTATTGACAGATACCAAAACCTATTTTGAACAACAAGACCCTATCGGTCAGCTGAAGCCTTACACTTTAGATTTAACCATCGTAAAAGGAACTGTAGTAGATGCCGCAACAGGAAAACCGCTCAATGCTCAGGTACAAATCTCCAATAATGAAAAACAGGAAGTGACAGGTAAGTTTGCAACAAATAGAGCCGGAAAAGTGGTCATTGTAGTACCAAAAGGCAAAAACTACGGTGCTGAAATCAAATCTGATGGGTACTTGTTTTACTCTGAAAACTTCACTGCGGCAAACAGTGACACTTCTGTGGTATTCAAACTTCAACCACTTAAAAAAGGGAGTAAGATTGTGCTGAAAAACATGTTCTTCAAGCCTGGCTCTTATGAGCTTTCTGAACTGTCAAAAATAGAACTGGAGAACATTGCGAAGTTTTTGAGGGAAAACCCAAAACTTCAGATAGAAATCTCAGGTCACACTGACAATACAGGTTCTGTTAATCAAAACGAAAAACTCTCTCATCAACGGGCTAGGTCTGTGGTGGAGTTTTTAAAGAATATGCAAATCCCTGCCTCCAGAATGAAATACTTTGGTTATGCCGCTGAACAGCCAATCGCTGACAATACAACTGAAGAAGGTAGGAAAATGAACAGAAGAACTGAATTAAAAATCATCAACTAAAAATAAAGCCGTATGACATAATACTGTCATACGGCTTTTTACTTATTTCACCGTGAACCTTGTTTGATACTTACCGTCCGTTGCCTTCAACATATAAATTCCTCTCGGCAACTTGGAAACATCCAGCACCCACTTTTCACCTGATTTGTAGCACTTTGGCGTTATTGGTATTCCTACTGTATTAAACACCTTTATATCTTGTACAGACTTGATTCCTGAAATCGTGATTCTATCAGAAACCGGATTAGGATAAACACTCATTTCTCCTAATTCAATTACCTCATCCAAATCTGTAACCATCTCAATAGATACTTCTTTTTCAACCATAGCTGACAACCCTTCATTATCCGTCACTGTTAGTCTTACTAAATAAACACCTGATTGGGGATATGCATATGTCGGAGAATTCTCAGTGCTAGCATTACCATCTCCAAAATCCCACCTTAAATAATCAATCTCCCCCTCTACATCAAATGAGTAATCTGAGAAAGAGACAAACTGACCATTCACTGAATAATTAAAGTCTGGAACAGGCTGATCATTTACGGCTTCTACTAACAATACACTTCTTACACTATCAACCGTAGTCCCTTCATTATTTTTCAGGGTAAAGGTTAACTTACTTTGCCCATTGTAATCAGGAGATGTGGATAACTCTACACTTTCTTCTGTTACATTTACCTTCACTTCTGTATGGTCACTACTAACCTCCAGCGAATAATCTTTCTTTTCCACATCGTACAGATACGCTTTTTTAATTTTTAAAAATGAATCTTCCCTAAAAGAATACTGTCCTTGAACAAAACTCAATGAAGGCACTTCCTTTTCTGCCACATTAATCAGCAATTGAAGTTGATCCAATTGATTCTTTCCCCAATTCAACGAAACTTTTACCAATTCAACCCCATACCATTCTTCGTTTGGAACTACTATTAGAACAAACCCATCTGTTTGAGTTTCTACATTGACATTTGAAGAAGTAACCTGTAAACTCAGACCTTCCCTTGAATTATTGATATATGTAGAAATATCTAATGTATCTCTATTACCTGCTATCATGTTAAGGGTAATCAAATCTTCTTTAAATTCAGGAAATGTAACTTCTTGCTTTTTCACTTTGATCCATACGATCAGGTTGTCCACTTCTGTATCTTGATACAACAATGACACATTGAGTAAATAATCACCTTGCATATGACTGGTAAACTCCCAAAGGAGCACATCTACTTTTCCTTCTACACCTGCGATACTATCAACACCTATACTCACATTTGAGTTGTTATTACTGATCAAGCTCGAAAAATCATAAGACAAGGTGCCTCCTTCTTGTATCTCAAGCTGTAATGTATTCTTTTTAAAGCTTGGTAATATTGGTATAGAAGTAGGCTCTGCACTTACTTCTAATAATACTGAAAGGTAATCCACAGTATCACCTTCATCTATCATATAAAGGTTAAAGAAATAGTCATCAGGTGATTTACTAGTTACCTGCATCAAACTATCTGAAAATAGCACTTCGACATTCTCTATTGAGTTGGCTAAAAAGATAAGACCACTTTGATAATTGGTTACTACTGAAGAAAGGTCAAAATTTAAAGTATCCCCTTCTGTAAGACTTTGAACTAATACATTTTGATTAAAAAATGGTAACGACCTCTCTACTTCTTCAATAGTCAAATCAATCAGTAGACTGTCAATGTACTGACTTCCCATTTTCATATATACAGATAAATACTCATTACCTACCCAGTCATCATTTGCCCTAATTGCAAGTGACGTTGTATCCTGTAACCAAACAATTGCCATGCTATCTCCTGCCACTTCAAAGGCTATATCTTCAGTCAAGTCCAATGTATAATCTGATAAATCAATGGATAAGGTATCTCCTACAAAAATGGATGCTTCAATATCTGCGGTCTTAAAATGAGGATATAGCACATGAATGGTCACCTCTTCATTAACTTCCTCATACCCATCTGATACAGAATAACTAAATTTGTCAGTGACACTCCTAAAAGGTGCAACATAATGGGTCGGCAAACTGCCACTTTCCAATCGCTTTAACATTCCAAATAATGGATCGGTAAAATCTGTAATTGTCAATGAGTCACCATCCGGATCAGCGTCATTAAGTACTACACCTTGAGAACCTACTAACCGAAGCGTATCGCCTGCATAGATTGTGTAGGTATCTGGAACTGTAAGAGGTGCTTGATTTGTAATTGAAAAGTAAGTCTGATGAGACAATTGTCCACTTCCCACACCTGTTTCATTTGAATAGTCAAGGTATGTGACAAACTGATAATCGCCTACCTCAAGCTTTTCTGTATTGATATAAAAATCAAAAGCCTGTTCTGAAAGACCTGATAAATTAGAGACTTGAGGAGAAATTAAAAACAATGCCTCTTCAGAAGTTAATTTAATGTTATCCCAAACCGCCCAACCTGACTCTACTGAATAGTCTGTTACAACCCAAAACATCAATGCGATCTTGTTCCCTTTCCAATTCTCCAAATCATATGAGGCATGGTAAAATGAGCCTGAGTTGACAAGACCTGCTTCACTACTACACAGTGTACTTTGTTCAAGGATGTTACCACTATCATCTACTGTAAGAATATTCACACCTGCTACATCATAGCTCACTTCCATCAGTACGCTATAATCAAATTGTAACATTACTTGATCCTGAAAGTTGGAAGCCAACCCAAGATCAATAATCGGAGAGTAAGCCAAAGCATAAGTCTCATTGTTTAATTTTTTGCTTTCCAAATCTCCCACTGTCAATGCATAATTTGGAGCCGATACTGAGGAAATATTCTCTACCTTAAAACTACTGCCTATGCCTGTTGCATAGTCGACTGTCTGCCAATTCTCAGGCAAAGTACCTTGCTTAAAGCTTTCATCTATGAATGTAGAATCAGCAGACATTAAACTAATCCCTTCTTCTGTAGAAAGTGGCATAGAACCTATATTCAACTGCTCGATTGAATGTCGATCAAATGGCTTTTTTGATGAATTTTCAGATAGTACAGTGTTTTCCAATGTAAAAGGTGAAGCTAAAAGTGATACTTCCTCCAATTCATTTTCACTAAACTGCTTAAGCAATGCTCCTGTCGCTTCTATGCTGTATGTATTATTACCTCCATTGATTAGTTTTACTGAATCTCGGATGGACCTTATACTTTTTTGAAATCCCCCTAAGTAAAGACTATCCACTGAAAGGCTTAAATCCGCATTGGCTACATCAAATGTGTAACTAAACATTTCTGGAGTCCAGTCACCACCCTTAGTGTTGGAGTAAATGGCATTGTAAAACTGATAGTTCCCTTCTTCTAATTGAGCGGTACGTATGCTCATTTCGATTGGTACACTTTCACTAGTATTAAGACTGTCAGCAAAAATATTTTGAGTAGCTAACTTTGGTCTTTCAGTAATTTTAAAGTTATCAATCATAGCGCCCCATCCTCCTACTGTATTACCATCGGAAGCAAAAAGAAACTGAAATGACACATTGGTGTTTCCTAACAACTCACTGATATCAACAAAAGTGTGGTACGCTTTACTATCAGCTATCAGATCATAATCCGTCAATCCATAATAGCCATAAAAGTTTCCATCAATATATACCAATACTGTCAGATAGTCCCATTGATGTTGAAGTGCTGTGCTATAATCAAATTCCATGTATATGGATGTATCCGCTGCTGTAACTATTGATGACAAATCAAATGTCGGAGCCACTGCTATTGCGATTGTATTGTTTTGGTATCCTTCCTCAAAACTTCCAACTACTAGCGCTGAGTCATCAGCACCTAAAGAACGAACACTCCATGTCTGCCCTTCTCCTGCATCCATTCCATAAGCTTCAAAAGTCCAACTTGACAAATCGCTATTATCAAAGTCCTCCAGATATAATTCCGTCGACTCTAAGGTTGTAACTTTTGTTGGTGAAGTAGAAAGTGCTTGTGTCTGTGACAATATAGATTGAATCAATAGTATATCTGCACTTTGGTCAGTAGACAATATACCTACGTTGGCTGCTGCATCAAAAGTCGCTTTATTACTTACCTTCTCAGTAAGCTCTTCGTTGTATTGCAACAGAGAATTAACAATGGTAAAAGCCAATGTATCACTGCCTGTATTCTGAATTGAATAAGCTAAATCGACAGTATCTCCTTGAGCTATATTACCTTCTTCTTTGACTATATCTAAAAGTGTCAATTCAGGGTGACCCTTTTGCATCTCTCCATTCAATGTAATAGATAGATCTCCTGCAGATGTGATAAATGTCAAAGTAGCCTCATATGACTGAATGCCATTTGACGCTAAAAAGGTAACCGGAATACCAAAAGCCTCTCCTGCTGAAATTGTTTGCGTACTAAAAGGCTTCCCTAATGAAAAAGCCGATGCTCCTGCCCCATTGATTTCAATATCTGATAAGGTAATTGTAGCCCCTGTATTATTGATAAAACCCACCGTTTGCCTACTATCTGTATCTGCAATGTTATACAGAAATTTTTCTGTTGTATGACTTGCCAAAAGACCTGTTCCTAATCCAGCATCTGTGGGTGAAAGCATAGCATAAGCATTCAGTCGTCCTCCTTCTCCTAAAACCGAATAGGCTGAAAACTTTTCGGTAGAAGCCAATATCCGTGAAATCATAGCATAATGATTTTCATTACCAAAGTAGGACTTCCCTAACACATAAGCACCTGTCACTGTTGGAGCTGCCATAGACGTCCCACTTTTGTACCCATATGAGTCAGCAGGTATTGTTGAAAGAATTGAATGCCCCGGAGCTGCTAAATCGACATTCGCCAACCCAAAATCAGAAAAACCAGAAAGTGACTCTATATAGGTTGAGCTGCCTACGGTGATAATGTTTGGCGCATTTATATTGACCGGATATGAATAATAACTCTGGTTATCCCTATCTAATCCAGAATTACCTGCTGCAATTACCCAAACAGCTTCATGCTCATCATGATCCAATGCATAACCTGTCATTAGCTCAATAAACGATGTAAGGGTAGAATTACTGAAATACATACTACCTCCCCATGACTGATTGACAGCTACAATATTGATTCCGCTGTCCAGCAATGTACTTATATAGTCATATGCCTCAATGATATCAGCACTGGTTGCCGAACCGTTAGCATCAAAGATCATCACTGATAGCATTTTCACATGCTGAGCAACACCAGAAATCCCTACACCATTATTGCTCACTGCCCCAATAATGCCTGCTACATGGGTTCCATGAGACCTACCTGAAGAAAAGGTCCTGTTATCATTATATGCGGGACTCCACCCATAAAAATCATCTACATATCCATTTCCATCATCATCTATTCCATTTACTTCATCAGCTTCTATTTCTCCACTGCCATCAAGGTCCTCCCCTGGATTTACCCAAATGTTCTCTTTCAAATCCTGGTGTGATACATCAACACCGTCATCCATTACCACTACTACCAAATCTTCACTGCCTGTCGTGATATTCCAAGCGTTAAAAGCCTCTATATCCGCTCCTGCTGTTGCACCACCACTTGCAAAAGTTCCATCATTATTCAATGCCCATTGGAGGCTTAAATAGGCATCATCCGTACTTAGGGTTGTGTTGCTACCTATCACCAACGGAGTAGTCTCCTCCTCTTCCAATTGAAATATATAGTTTGGAAATGCCTTGATACCAGGTTGTGCATTGAGTGTCTCTAGTAGTGTGGTCATGTCACCTTCCTGAATATCCCATTGCTCAACTTGGTTATGTTTAAACTTTTTGGACAATGTTACATTTGCTGGTAAATTTAATTGATCCAAAATACTCGAATTCGGTTTTTTCTTAGATATAGCTTGTTGAATAACAGCACTCTCTTCAAAAACCAAAATACTGTTGGCTACTATTTTCTTACCCTTATAATATTGAGTAGGTGATTGTGAGAATAATAAAGGGGGGATAAAAAAGGTAGTTATAAAATAGTACAGAAGTAGGTATAATGACTTTTTCATTTAAGCATGGTTTAGAATGGTTGAAACTAAACCTACTGAATGTTCAAGTCTATTGCGCTTACAATATTAAGGTAAATTTGCTAGGTGTAAGGTATTTCAAAAAGTGGTGCAAAATATAGTCACAATCCTCTCTGTAATTTATTTTTGTCAATACTTTCAATTATTCCCTTTTATATCTAAAGCACTCTTTGTCTACAAAGTGAATTCCCTAAATTAATCAGGAACAATTCCCCAGAAATATAACCCACTAACTTTCCACACCATGAAATGGATTTTTCAAACCCTTATTCTTTTAACCCTATCACTTTCGGTGTCTGCCCAGAGTAGTAAATTCTATACTACTTCAAGCGGAGAGCTTATTTTCTCAATTCCTGACCTCAATATTGGTGAAGAAGAAGATGGTCAGGTAGTACGTTTCTCCGGATTCTTTAATGCACAGGTTGTTGCCAACTTTGACTCCAATCCATACCTAGGTTTCTTTGGAGGGCTTTCTATCCGTAATATTGGATTTATCTTCGATGTACCTGATGATTTGAGAGAAGCCACAGATATCCAACAGGATAATGACATTCGCAAAAAAGTAAGAACCTATAACCTTGGGGTTCCTATTGGAATTAAGATTGGCAAACTTGATGGCTTTTTTATCTATGGTGGATATGAAATTGAGCTACCTATACATTATAAAGAAAAGACCTTCGTCAACGAAGACAAGAAAGACAAGTTCAATGTTTGGTTCTCAGACCGAGTTGACACTTTCACGCATAGCTTTTTTGTTGGCTTGAACTTTCCTCATGGTACCAATATCAAGTTCAAATATTATGTCAGTGACTTCTTCAGTAACGACTACAATAAGCTGATGTCCCGAACAAACCTTAGCTATAAAGACCTTGATGTAAACGTATTTTACTTCTCACTGAGCTTTAACCTCTTTAAAGATGATAAGATCTACTATATAGAAGAGTTTTCAGCTTCAGGGAGATAATTAAAAAAGCCACTTTTAAGTGGCTTTTTTAATTTTAATATTCTCTCAGGAATTCCGTCTTGTTTCCTACTTCATCAGTAACTACCAACTTGAATTTCCCTTTCAAAGGCGCTGATTTATCCTGACGCTCTGAGTAAATCAGGTCATACTTCGGGTCATAATGCATCAAGAGGTACTTCCCATTAAGTCTAGCTTCAATATTTTGGATACCAGAATCCTTGTCATCCACTTTAAACCTCACGATATTTTTTTGATTTACTCTTAAAGGCCTTACAGAAGGAGGTGTTCTATCTTCTGCTAGTACAAATGTACCAAATGACCTAGTGCTGAACTTGATTTGGTTACCTACCCATTCTCCTCCAACAAAAGATAACTTGCCATTTTTCTCAAGCTGATATACCCTTACTTTCTCCTTGTCTTCAATCTTGCCTTTAGGCGCAAACACAACACTGAACCTTCCCTTTAATGGGACATATTCACTTCCTATCTCTAAAGTGTCACCTTGTCGTTGCATTTGCAGGAATAACGTATCATAAAGGGACTCTTCTGTAAAGTGAAGCTCAGCAGCTGAGTCATAATAAGTAAAATCATACCCTGAAGGAATCATGATTTTTAAGTCAGGAATACGATGCTGAGAACCTGCTGTTACACTAACAGGCAAGCCATTGCGTAAATCCCAAAGGTACACATTGCGGTTATTCACTCTATAAGCAGGAGAAATCTCTACTTTCTTAAAAGGCAAAATCACTGAAGCATTTTCACCTGATGTCAACGAGTCAAAAGCTACTTCAAGTGTATTACCTGTAATATGCATTTTCTCCGGCAAGTAACGGCTAGAAATCTGAGGGTGTCCAACAGTACCTTCCAGTTCAAACTCCAACTCTCCCATGTTCCCAAAGCTGTCCCATAGTTTAAGTGTTACTGTCTTCTGTTCTCCATCCTTCAGATTGAGCCACCCATCCAATGCATCTTCAGGATAAATTGGAAGCTTATTACCTTCTGTCTTGTACAGACGCTGGAACCTTCTTCGGCGCTTTACATACTTCTCATAATCAATGTACGCATTGATATAATGGTTATCATCAAACGGTATACGGTCAATAATATGTTCATAGCGCTTCTGACCATCTACATACAGCTCTATCTTATTGATACCATACTTATTATAGGTACCATTTGCTTGATCGTAACAATCGATCTCAATACCTACCCGACCATATGCTTTTACCCTTCTTTTTAACTTGAATACACTTCCGGATTTATAGGCACTATACTCTTCTCCTTCAAAACGACCTTCTACCCTACTCTCAATGTCCAATGGCTTCAAGGTAATTGCACGAACAGATGGAGGGATATTGTCTTTGACTTCCGTAAACCCAAACTTGACAGGGTTCATCGGTCGTTCTACCGAGTCTCGCACCTCAAAGTGAAGGTGAGGTCCACTTGAAGACCCTGAGTTTCCTGAAAACCCTATCACATCTCCTTTCTTAAAGGTGAACCTCCCTGCTTCTGGGTAAAGGTCTACAGTAAAAGACTGCTTGCTGTACTGAGAGTTCAATACGAAGTCTGCAAGCTCCTCATTAAAACGTTGCAGGTGGGCATAAACAGTAAATTGACCGTTTGCATGCTTGATATACACGGCATTTCCATACCCTGTAGGAGAAACTCTAACCCTGAATATATGACCATCTGCTGCTGCATGAATTGGCAGCCCAACCGCTCCACCAGTCTTCACATCAAGCCCGCCATGAAAGTGCCTTCCTCTCAACTCACCCATTGTCCCAGCAAAATAATTTAGCTGATGGGGCCTGATTGGAAACATATAATAATCTTTCTCATACCCATCCTGAGCGGAAGCAGTATTTACTGACAGTAATGAGAAGAAACATATAAGCAGATAGAGATTAATACGTCTGAAGAATTGTCCTTTTTTCATTGTTGGTCTGATGACTCGGTTACCTAATCGGGAATTTACTTTTGCTTTAGAGGAATCTCAATTTTAAGACCATATTCCTACTATTTACAAAAGAAAATGTCGATACACCCCTTCTATAATGCAATTATTACTCAATACATTCAAATTTCGACATAAAAAAAGCCTGACACAATTTGTGTCAGGCTTCTTTACATATTAAATGTTAAGCTTATCCCAGTTTGAATGAGATTGGAAGTACCATTCTCTGCTTAACTGGTCTACCCCTTTGTCTACCTGGAGTCCATTTAGGTGCTTTTTGAAGTACGCGTACCGCTTCTTCGTCACATCCAGCGCCAATACCTCTTACTACTTTAATGTCAGTAAGTGTACCGTCTTTGTCAACGACGAATTGTACGTATACTTTACCTTCAACACCCATACGTTTTGCCTGGCTAGGGTATCTGATATTTTTACCTACCCACTTAAGGAAGGTACCCATACCACCCTTAGGGCTAGCATTTTCCTCCACGATTTCGAAGATCTCATCTTCAACAACCTCTTCTACAGCGGTTTCTTCCGGAAGTTCTTCAACGACCATTTCTTCGTCAAATTCTTCCATGAAGTCGATCTCCATTTGATCCTCGATCTTTTCCTCATCAGGAACTGTAACGATCGTAGGAGTCTTTACTTGTGGTGGGGGAGGCGGCTTCTGTTCAGTCGGAGGGACTTCCAGTACCTCTTCTTCAGTAAGGTCAACTGTACCCAAATCAACCAGTTTAGTCTCATCAAAGCTTGGGTACTCAAACGCTACTAGCATAACCAGCAAACTTAGAGACAAACCAATCAGACCAAACATGGAAGAGTACTTGGACACATCGACATCATTGTACTTTTTAACAAGTACATTAGAAGCATCCCTTGCCTCTTTCTTTTGGTTCAGAATGTCACTTCCTGATTTAGTAATGATAAACTTAAACAGGAAAATCAATCCAATAACCAATGCAAAAAAAGCAATCACGGTACCCCAAATTCCGAGTGTGTGCAGTACGTGAATCATTGAATGAATTTTTGTTAATAAAAAGAAAGAACTATTTTGAAAACTTTAATTCATTTCAAACTGCGAATAAATGTGTTTAAGCAAACTTCGACAACGAAAGCAGTCAAATATTTTACAGTCACTATTCGCAACCCAATTTTTAAGCTTTTCAAACGTAAAGGTACTATCCTGCCACTTAAATTCAAAAAAAACACTTGTTCTATCCTATTTCTCCTGTAGATAATCCTTCTACAAAAGCTACATATTTTTCAACATAAGATAAATATCTCACTAATTATCAAGACTATAAATAGATCAATATTTTATTAATAGATTCCTAAAAATTTACATAGAAGTAACACTTGGTTACAATTGGAGTTATACCGTCTTCATGAAAGCAAGTAAATCATCTACTTCCCTATCGGATATTGCAGGAAAGTTAGCAACCCGAAATGTACTTGGTTTCCAATGACCATACCCATTGCCCAGCATAAATCCTTCTGCTTTTGCCTTGGCTTTCACTTCTGTAACCCGATCTACTGATGCTTTTACGGCAGTCACTGTATCTGACCTTAGCTTTGTGTAAGGCACTAGCAGTTCAAAGCCTGCATTAGTCAATGAATGGTTGATCAGTTGCATTCTCATCTTTGTCCGTTTACTCACCTCCTTGATATGTGGTCGCATCTCCATCACACGCATCAACAAGTAGATATTAAGGACATTAGGTGTATAGGTAGTCTGGTAATTCTGCATTTGCTCATCAATAAAAGCCAAACTGTTATAATGCAAGTTATGGTTTAATGACCTAGCTTTTGCAACTGCCTTAGGAGAGCATACCATCACTGCCAAACCTGCCGGCAAACCAAAACACTTCTGTACAGAAGCAAACCACACATCTGCACTAATCCAATCATGTACTACACCTGCCATAGATGAAGTAGCATCCACCATTACCAAAGCATCTTTGAAACGCTTATGAATATCATGTATCGTTTTACTGCTTACCTTGGTCGCATTAGATGTCTCATTACTCGTCAAGCAGAGTATATCATAATCCTTACCCGAACCTGAGAGCAACTTATTGATACCTATCTCTCTATGGAAAGGAAATGAAAGCCCTTCTGTCATCCCTTTATCAGTAAGCTTTTTTCGATAGTTCATCCACTTTTCACCAAAAGCGCCACTGTATACATGCAAACTCCGCTGATCGATAAAAGACTCCGTCAAGATTTCCCAACATTCCGTTGCTGAAGATGTGAAATAGACCGAATAATTTGATGGAATATCCAATTTCTGCTTAAGCAGGGAAACCGTTTTGCGGCACATCTCCACAAACTCAGGGCTTCGGTGGTTAACAGACAGAATGCCACTGTCCATTGCCTCCATCATAAAATGCTTTAATTCTGGGTAAACCTTCGAAGGTCCGGGGTAAAATGATATCATTAGAACAGAATTCAGTATAAAATGCAAAAGTAAAGTTAAACAACTGGCTTGATTTAACCGTTGTTCAACCATTCACAATAAATTTATTATTATTCGGAAAAATCTTACATCTCTAATAATTCAGAATTTTTTCATGACAAAGCTACTCACTGAGCAAGAAAACACTATGGCAACAGCCACAAAAAGCGAAAAAAGAAAACGTACGCTCTATATTGTGCTTACTTGTATATTCCTGACCAATGCATTATTGGCTGAAATAATCGGTTCCAAGATTTTTTCATTGGAAGCCCTTATCGGCACTGCTCCTGCACAAATTCACTTGCTTAAGGATTTTGTCCTTGATTTTAACTTGAGTGCCGGTGTCGTGCTTTGGCCTGTCGTTTTTATCACAACTGATATCATTAATGAATATTTCGGCAAGGAAGGTGTCCGAAAAATCTCATTCCTCACAGTTGGCTTTATTGCCTATGCCTTTATTGTTTTATGGTGCGTCACCCACTTACCACCTGCCCAATTCTGGTTGGATGTCAATGCCACTGATAGCCAAGGCAACCCTTTTAACATGAATGAAGCCTTCTATAAGGTATTCACACAAGGACTCAATATTATTATAGGTTCATTGATTGCCTTTCTGGTAGGTCAAATGGTAGATGTGTTCACCTTCCAATGGTTTCGAAAATTGACCGGCAGTTCTAAAATCTGGCTGAGGGCTACGGGATCTACATTGGTTTCTCAACTTATCGATAGCTTTGTTGTACTGACCATTGCATTCTACTTCTTGGGCAACTGGAGCTTTAAGATGGTTATGGCTGTAGGCATCATTAACTATATCTATAAATTTGCTATTGCCGTACTTACCACCCCATTAATTTACGTAGCACACTCACTGATTGACAAGTACTTAGGGAAAGAAGTTGCAGAAGAATTAGTAGAAGATGCCGCTAAATCAAAATTTTTTCGCAAATAATTCATATTTTTGAGCCTGTTAACTTTCTGAATGTTGTATACATTCTACTAGTGATTTTTACATTTCTGATCCAAACCAAACATAATGGATGTCCAACCTGCTAGATGCATTTTTGGCGAATCCATTTAGTTTGATTTTCTACTAATCAGAAAGCTTTTTGAATAGCCAACAATAACCGACAATTAAAGTGAGTATCCCTAAATCCAACGCGTTAGGGCAACTGGACTTTACAGGTCTGTATGACGTTACAGACGGAAACGAAGAATTTATGGCCAAGCTACTACAGGCAATCAGCAACAGTCTGTATTCATTTCCGAATGATATGCAGCAGGCAATTGATGAGCAAAACCTTGTTCAATTTGCCAAACTGGCACACAAATTCAAGTCTAGCACTGCCTATTTAGGTTTTCCACCTTTGGATGAACTGTTATCCGAACTGGAAGCCGATAATGTAGAACAAGTAGATACCCATACCGTCATGGAGGAGATTAACCTACTTTCTACTCATGCTTTAGAGTATGTAACAGACAAATTATTAGAAATCAAGATTTAGACCTATCAAAACATTCGCCCCTCAGGATATCAAATCCTGAGGGGCTTTTTATTTCCATTCTCACATACCTTATTTTCAAGAAATATTCTCATCAAGACTTAACGCTTATTTTCAACTATTCTAACACTATGTTAATAAATTAGCGTATTTTTGCACCTAGAAAAGAGTCACTGTTAACGTTATTGACGAATTGACTCCAGACTACTGCCGAGCTTGACAACACTACTAACTGTAAGCGTGAGGGCAGCATATCCTACAATTTTATATTTATTTCAATGAGTAAATCACACAAAGACTCAAGACCTTCCAAAGGTAAGTCTTCTGGTAAAGGGCTAAAGCCTTTCGCTAAATTCATCAAGAAGAAGGATAAAAAAGATGACACATCCTTCAGTGAAAGAGGTCCTAAAAAATCTTCTCATGGAAAGAAGACTTTCAAGAAAAAGATTCAGCACCTTGAAGAAGCTGAACTGCTGAAAAGCTCTTTCAGTAAGAAGGACAAAGTGAAAGGTACGCCAACCTACAATGCTCAAAAATTCAGGGAACTGGAGAAGCAAAACACTTCACCTGAAAAAGAAACAAGAAAGCAAGAAGGTATTCGTCTGAACCGCTATGTCTCCAACTCAGGAGTTTGCTCCAGAAGAGAAGCCGACTCGCTGATTGCAAATGGAGAAATCAAGGTCAATGGTAAGGTGGTCACTGAGATGGGTTATAAAGTAAAACCCAATGAAGTTGTATCTTATCAAGGGAAAAAGCTTCACAGAGAAAAGCTGGTTTACGTACTGCTTAACAAGCCAAAGGGTTTTATCACAACCACCAAAGACCCTGAAGAGCGTAAGACTGTGATGTCACTGGTAGAAAATGCTTGTGATGAAAGAATCTACCCAATAGGACGACTAGACCGTGCTACAACAGGACTGTTGCTATTTACCAACGATGGTGATTTTGCCAAGAAAATGGCGCACCCATCCGGCAATACGCATAAGATCTATTATGTAGAGTTGGATAGACCTATCACGGAAGAGGACGAGGACACTATCAGAAACAGAAAGTTCGAGCTTGAGGACGGCCCTGTTGATTTGGATGGCTTCTCGGTTCATACAACTGACAGAAGACAGATTGGTGTTGAGCTACACTCAGGAAGAAACAGAATTGTCCGCCGTATCTTTGAGCACTTTAACTATAGAGTTGAAAAGCTTGATAGAACTGTTTTGGCAGGTCTTACCAAAAAAGATTTACCTAGAGGCAGATGGAGGTTCCTTACTGAACAGGAAATCATTCGCCTTAAGTATATGCAAAAATAGTCCGGATGTGGACTTATGAATATTCTTCAAAAATGCTGTTAGAACTTATCTGACAGCATTTTTTTTTGACAAATCATTTACCTTCGGAACAGTAAATCAATAACCCCATAAATATTCTAGATTCCATGAAGAAAGTAGAGATACTAGAACAAAAACGAGTACTGAACAAATTTTTAAAAGTAGATGAAAAAGTACTGAAGTTCGAGAAGTTCGACGGTACTATGAGTGAACCTGTAAACAGGTTAAGTGTTGAAAGAGGGGATGCCTGTGCAGGAATTATCTACAACCGTGAAAAAGACCAATATGTATTGGTCAATCAGTTTCGCCACGCTACTTATGAGAAAGGTCCAGGATGGCTACTTGAGATGGTCGCAGGCTCTATTGAGGAAGGGGAAACACCTGAGTCGTGCATGATTAAAGAAATTCAGGAAGAGTCTGGTTATAAGGTTGATCATATAGAACACCTTTATACTTGCTATGCTTCTCCCGGTAGCCTGACAGAGCGCATTTTTATTTTTTATGCAGAAGTTATGGATGAAAATAAGATATCTGAAGGAGGTGGTGTACTTCACGAACACGAAGACATTAAAGTGGTTTACTATGACTGGGATACACTTTGGGATATGCTTGTGAATGGCGAAATAGAAGATGCCAAAACCATTATTGGCATTCAGTGGGTGAAGATCAAAAAGAAGTTATAAATCAAAACAGAAATGGCAGGAGGTATACTTATACTCCTGCCATTTCTATTTACTATATTTTATTTTGCTGCTGCCCTTCTCAAACGATCATTGATTGCAACACCTAATCCTTTCTCTGGTACTAACTCCACCAAGATTACGTCCGGCTGAAGCACATCTAACTCACGCAAATACCTAAATAGGTTTTTAGCTGCCTCAGCCAAATCCCCCTTAGGCGAAAGCTGAAACTGATGCGTTTTTTCTACTCCTTCAAAAGCTGACTGTAACGTCAGTGTAGCTACTTTCTTACCCTGATATTCAGGCAACATTTCTGCTACGTTTCCAATAAGCATATGTACACCCGGAGAGTAATGACGATCCAACATCCCTGGTGCAGATGGCTTTGAGCTTGAATGAGCATTTACCTCGACCTTACCAATAACGGCCTCAATATCTTCAATACTGATTCCCCCTTTTCTATAGATCGTTGGCACTCCTTCAGGAAAACCAATTATGGTAGACTCAATACCTACCTCACATTCTCCTCCATCCAAAATATAAGGAACCAGATGTCCCAAGTTTTTATCTACATGTTGAGCAGATGTAGGGCTTACATATCCAAATGGATTTGCGCTTGGAGCAGCTACAGGAAAGTCCAATTGCTCTAACAAGGACAGTGTCAACGGATGATTAGGAACCCTGACCGCTACGGTTTCCAACCCACTAGTCACCAGGTCATGAATCATTTCACCTCTAGGCAAAATCATCGTCAGCGATCCTGGCCAAAAATGGTCTGCTAGTTTTTCTGCCAATTCAGGAAACGCTGATACATAGCTTTTGACTTTCTCCACAGAATCACAATGGACGATCAATGGGTCAAAAGAGGGACGCTGCTTTGTCTTGAAAATATCTGCGACAGCTTCTGGATTTAGCGCATTGCCAGCCAGCCCATAAACCGTCTCTGTTGGAATGGCTACAAGTCTTCCTGCTTCTAAATGCGCTTTCGCTTCTCCTATATCTTTTCCTATCATCTTTTCAAATAGTAGATTCTCTTAATCAGAAAAGTTCAAAACCCAATGCCAGTAGCAGTGAACTTTGAACTTTTATTGGTTGTGCCTGCAAAATTAAGCACAAGAAAGTTGATATATAACTTTTATGACAATTATGTCACAATGATAAAGGCTTGTTAGCAAATTACCTGATCAAACTGTTTGGGTTATCCTGCCAAGTCTGCCTTCTCTGCCATTTCAAATCTTGTAGCATAGAAGACTTCACATTGATGTTTATACTATATGACTGCAAACGTCCAAATGGCACCCAGTTCAACGTCATCTGCCAACAGTGCAAGTCTCTACTTAAGTCCAAGGAAGTTCTGGTAAATGCCCTTTCTTCAATATCATAACCTGTGTTATAACCCAGCTTCCATTTAGGTGTCAAGCTTAAGTCACCTCTCAAGGTTACAGCTTGTGTAACATTCGACTCTGCCAAACCTGTTTTGTTCCAGTTCAAGTTATAGTTGACAGAAAGGGACCACGGTACATTAAAGTCAATATAATCCTGAGGGTTTCGCCTCATATCTTCCAAAATAGCTGCCTCTGTTTCATTTCGAGGTGCGGTGTTTGCAAGCTTATCTTCTGATTTTTTCTTGGCTTTTGAAGGGGCTAGCCTTGTTCCGATAGACACGTTTAAGTTTGTCAGTTGGGCTAATTTCCCATCTGTACTCCACAAAAAGTCGTTTGTCTTTATTTGAGACGACACTACTACTTTCTCCAACTCCTCATCAAACTTGTAACCTGTTGCGACATATTTATAAGGATCAAAAGTACCATTCACGTTGATATCAACTTTCTGGAATAATCTTGTACGGGCATTGACCCTAAAATTGGAAAGGTTAAGTGAGTCCCGCTCAAAATCATAAGATGAGCTGATTGACAGGTTATCCAACAAGGTTATTTTCTTGGCTTTACCATCCTCATCTTTCTTACCCAGTTTTAGTTCAAACTGGTTGGTAACTCCAAAACTTAATACAGAGCTTCTGCTTGAAGAAGGCTGACCTACATAAGAACTACCTGACCTAAGCACAAGATCAGAGGTACCATCTGCATCTGTCTGTACTTCTTGGTAAAAGTTAAAGTTCGGGGTACTGAAATCAGGTGTAAAAGTATAACTGATCGTTGGACGAATAGCTTGTCTTAACCTAGAACCTCCTTTAAAGTCGTAGAACATATACATATTGGTACTCAAGCCTGCACTTGTACTAAACTGATAGTAGCGTGCAAACTTTGACAATGTATCAACCTCTACAGCATTCTGTTCATCATTCCATGTATAATTGAACTTATTTGGCACCCAATACTCACGATAATTTGCTGATGGCGTTATCGTAAAGTGCTTCAAAAGTGTAACCGTTGTCTGGATTGGAATAGTATGGGTGATACCATATTCAAAATCACCTATATAATCCCCAAAGTTGGCAAACAGGTCTGGTAATGTCTCATCTTCATCCCCTACTGTTGGCGGTACTACAACCTCTTCTTCCGGAGTCACAATATCAAAATTGAAATCATCACCCGGATCTTTTTCTTCATTGTTTACTTCACCAGTAAACTGACCTGTATATTGAATACTTAATTGAGAGAGTGGGTTCTTCTTCTTGAATAAATTATCAAAAGGCCTTACCCTACTCATCGTCAAACTGACATCAGGGTTCAAACGAGCAGCTCCTGTTGTGATATTTTGGTTGTGACGCAAACTGGCATTTCCCGATAATGTTACTCCCCCCAAATTTAGGCTATTCGAGTAACGGACACTGGAGTTAGTTGATGCCTGTAAGCCTTGATACACATTGGTGACGTTATTCTGGTTATAAGTCTGCGAAGCGATATTCACACTTGCCGTAAAACGTGAACTACCTTTGCTATCCTGAGAGTGACTCCACTGTAACCTATAGTCCTTCACATTGTTTTCCCTTGTCCCATCATCAAGCAGGAAAGTATTATTCGCATAGTTAAATGAGAATGAGCCGGAAAAAGCATAACGCTTTCGGTAGGTTGTCTGAATAGAGGCATCCCAACCACCTAACGAATAGATAGATGCTGTAGCCCTTAGACCAAGGTAATCATTCAATGCTAGGTAAAAACCACCATCTTGCAAATAGAACCCACGAGTAGAGCCTTCACCATAACTTGGCATTACTACTCCCGAAGCTCTCTTTTGAGTTGCAGGAAACAATCCAAATGGCAAACCTAATGGCAAAGGCAAGCCATTAAGTTCAAACAAAAACGGACCTGTTACGATATTTTTCTTAGGAACAATTTTTAGTTTCTTCGCTCTAATACCATAGTGAGGGTGCTCCAAGTTACAAGTGGTGTAAATATTGTCCTCCATGTATACAGCTGCAGCAGGAGTCTTTTTGACAATATGGCTCTGAATAATTCCATCACCTTCTTCTGTTACAATCCCTTTGATGACTCCTTTTTGAGTATCAAAATTGTATAGCATTTCATTGGCATTGAAAGTTTGTCCTGCCTCACTGAAAATCGGCTTCTGTTCTACCTTTCCAGTTGAATCATTTTTAAGACCATATGCCCGAACTGTATTACTTACAAATGAAAGCTCGATTTTCCCTGCCTTTAGGCTTCTTTCACCATAGTCAACAAAAGCTTCATCTTCAATATATAGAACCTGAGTACGTGCATCTACTCTTGTCTTGGCATTTGGGCCATTTGCTCCGTATCTCAAATCCGTATCTAACATACTTTTAGGCTTAGCAATAGCAGATGCTCCCTTTCGCACCAAATTATCCAATGTCTCATTTAATGTATCTTCCTCAACATCAAAATTTGGATCAAACTCATACCCAATATTAAAAATGTCTGCAATGATATCACTTCCAAGTAGTTCTTCCCAAGTATTTTCATCTTGCTCTTGAAGAGTTTGGTTCAGCTTACGAAATGCTGCTATCTTCTCCTCAGTAGCCAATTCATCCATGATTTCCTGCTTATAGCGGTCTCCTCTAAAGACAGGTTCATTAGCAAAAATGAATAAGGCATTTGTCAACTTGGTCAACACCTCATTCTCAACACCTTGATTTTTTTCTTGGATCGTCTGCGCTAACGCTCGTACTGCCTTACGTATTTCAGAAGTATCACCTTCCACTTTGTTTGGTGCATAGGCAACCAATGCCTTGCGGCCATCCTCTATTTCAAAAGGTGTCGCAAAAACTTCTTCAGTGCTGCACAAACTGATAACAGCTATAAAAAATAGTGTCAGAAGACACTTCAACCAAACAGGAATAAGCTCCAGTGCTGGAAATTTCATCAAGTTCAAAAGGATTGAAAAAAGTAAATACTCTCGCAAAAATAAAGGGATAAGTGTAACTGCCAAAGGCCTCCCTTACTGCTTGTTGGGGTAAGCGTTTCAACAGGCTGATACTCACCTACAACAAAAGCAGTTTTTTAAACATATAAGATTCATCAATAACGGATGGACTCTTTAACGTATTTAACAGGGCTATATAAATTTTATCTAAAAATCGCTCGTTATCGTTAATGTGAATGTGAATATCTTAAGACAAAATTAACCTGACAGTTGTCACAATTCATTAACTATTTGGTTTTTCAATCGTTAGTAAGAAAGATTTATGCTAAGTATTATCCAAATCTATTTATAATGAAATGATAGTTACAGATTTTCAACATTATTGTTACCAAGAATACGCATATTGCTGTTATTATATTAAGCAACTCATACTCAAGCAATAGTCAGATATGACCTAAGATTAGGGTCATCTAAAAATTCCTTATTGCAGGTTTTTTATATCTTTGACCCTTGTAAATTGCATTAGGCTCTTTCAACTTTAGCCTATTTAATTGTTTGACTTTTTTATTCTAGATAAATAACCAAAAAAAATCTAATCGTGACGAAAGAAATTAAAGTCGGCCTTTTCACAATACTGGCTGGTGCGATCTTATATATAGGTTTTAATTTTTTGAAAGGTATTGATGTATTCTCTGATGAAGATATCTACTATGTAATTTATGACCAGACACCTGGACTACTGGAATCTAATGCCATCAAAATGAATGGTGTTCAAGTAGGTACTGTTAAAGATATAGCATTCCTTCCAAGTGATATAAACAAGATTCAAGTTACACTCTCCATCGACAGTGATATTAGAATCCCTAGAAATACGCTTGCGATGCTTGCCGACAATGGGTTACTTGGTGAGAAAATGATCGACTTGTCGATCAAAAATAGAGAAGGTGGCTATTATGAAGGCGGAGACACTCTTCCTGGTAAAATCGAAGAAAGTGTACTGTCTGCTCTTCAGAAAAAGGCAGACCCTTTGGCTGTTTCACTTCAGAGTACAATGGACAGTGCACAGCAACTGATGGCTATTTATGCTGAAGTTGGTATCAAGGCACAAGGTATGTTGATAGAAGCCACAAAGATGATTACGCAAAATCAAATCGTGCTCAACAACTCTCTGAAAGAACTCCAAGGTACGCTTAATACCCTGAATACGACACTGCCTTCTGTTGTTACCAAACTTGAGACATTTACTGACAGTCTGAACCAGTCGAATATTCCTTCAACTATTGCAGATGCACAGCAAACAGTGAATGAGCTTCAGAAAACATTGGATGCCATTAATAAGGCTGAAGGAACGATGGGTAAACTGGTCAAAGATCAGACGCTACATACTGAAATGGTACAAACAATGCAAGATTTGGATGCCCTACTGATTGATTTTAAAGAGCATCCGAAAAGATATGTACACTTCTCTGTCTTTGGCAAAAAAGACAAAGGCAGTAAAAAAGACGAACCTAAAGAGGTTACAGAACAAGACTCAACAAAAGACTCCAAATAAAACTGAATAGACATGACTGGTAGCGAATTGGTTACTCTTGTCCGAGATCAGGATGTTATGGATGAAATCCTGAACCTGAAACGAGACTTTCTGAAAACCGAAGATTCATTTATGGATATTGGTGATTCAGACTTTATCTCTCTCGTACTGATGGCGCCAACAATTGGTGTTACACTTGCCAACGGCAGTGTCAGCCTGTACGAAGAGCTTTCCCTTAACAAAAAGGTGAGAAAGCTTTCTAGAAGAAGCTTTTTCCTGAACTCTGATGCACTTACGCAATCTGTCAAATATCTTGTCAAGAACTTCTCAAAGTGGGAAGACCGCTTCTACAAGGTAATCAAGACGACGATGCACTCATCTCTGAAGCGCAACAATGTTGTCCTGAATACTTTGAAGAATCCAGAAGCTTTGACTGGAGATATCAGAAGAGACATCCTGAACACGCCATACATTTTTGTCAAGTTTCTTTCTTTCCTTTTCCTTGAAGAGGATGACGACTTGCTTAATGAGCGTACTATCAACAAGGTAGAGCTTGACAAAATCGTTGAAATAGGTGAAAAACTGGAAATTGATAACGTTCCAATCTTCCAAGCGTTCTGTTATACGTTCCGTGTAAGAGAAGAAATGGAATAGTTTCGAGCCTCATTTAAAGAAAAGGCATTCTCGGTGGAGAATGCCTTTTTTTTTATCCATCAATGATATTTCTCCTTTTGCTTGAAAAGCCTTATTTTTGCAAATGCGACACGCTTCGAAAGATGAACCTTTCGAGATTGAAAATAAAGCACCTTGCGTATGAACTCATTAGAAATATTAAATGCACATGGATTAAGGAGAACAGGTAGCCGTACCTCTATTCTGGAGATTTTTATGCGCTCAGACATCGCATTATCTGAAAATGACATAGAGGCAAATATCCATGGCATGTGTGATAGAGCTACGATTTACAGAACACTAAAGACATTTCTGGAAAATGACATTCTCCATAAGGTATTGGATGAAAACAATATTGTAAAGTATGCGATGTGTAACCACGACCATTGTACAGACCATGTACATAATCATGAGCACGTACACTTCAAATGTGATAAATGTGGACACACTATCTGCATGGACCAGATTCCGATACAGCATGTCAAACTCCCCGATGGCTATACCATGCAAGAAGCAAACTTCCTGGTCATTGGAACGTGTAATAAATGTAATGCATAAGTATACTTGAGTAAGAGCTTTGTCTGATGGCAAAGCTTTTTTTTGGATCTTTATTTTTTCCAATTAATGCAACCTATGATAATTCTTCCTGTCTTTAATTCAGAATACCCGGGTAATTCAACTGTAACATGCTACTGATTATTCAATGACACTAATAGAGAGATGTAAAACAGGTGACAGAAAAGCACAATACGAGGTTTATAAGCAATATGCCAAACCGATGTTTAACGTATGTGTCCGAATCACCAACAGTATAGAAGAAGCTGAAGATGTAATGCAAGAAGCTTTTCTGAAGATGTTCAGAAGTCTTGAGTCCTATAAGGGTGATGCTACATTTGGAGCCTGGTTCAAAAGAATTGTGGTCAATGAGAGTATCAACCATATCAGACGACGCAAACTATCTGTACTCAGTATGGATGAGATGCAGCACGACTTACCCGAGGCTGGCGCACAAGACAAGGAAGACCTTCACCTTAGTGTTGACAGGGTAAGGGAAGCCATTCAACTATTGCCGGATGGCTACCGAATTGTCTTTTCTCTTTATCTGCTGGAAGGCTATGACCACAGTGAGATTGCTGAAATATTACAAATTTCAGAGTCTGCTTCAAAGTCACAGTACAGCAGAGCCAAAAAGAAACTCAGAGAACTATTGGCCTCATAAGTTCATGATCTCCTTACTAAGAATACGTTATGGACAAACTGGAAAAATATATTCTTCAACATAGAGAGCAACTGGACAGACACACTCCTAAAACGGTCTCTTATGGGCAGTTTGAAAAACTGATGGCAGACGACCTTGAAAACTTTGTTCGAGCCAACAGGAGTAGTTTGGATACAGAAAGCCCTTCTTCAACACTTTGGGATAGGCTTGCGCCACAGTTGCCTGAGCTTTCCTCTTTCGAAGACTCACTGCAACACTTCACAAAGGACTTGGATATTCATGAGCCAGATGATGCACTTTGGGAAAATATCACATCTGAATTGGATCAGCCTGTAGCGCAACCCAAGGAAGCCAAAACGGTATCATTGAATATGCTATGGAAATCTGTAGCTGCGGCTGTAGTAGCTGGCTTGATGCTTGGTATCGGCTTTCAGTACTCTTGGAATGCTTCTACACAACAGGATATAGCATCAGAAGTAGTACTTCCTGAACTACAGGAGGCGGAACGACACTACACTTCTCTAATCAGCTTGAAAAAGCAGGAAGTGATGGCTTTCAAATCTGCCGATGCAGACATGCTAAAGGACTTTGACAAAGAATTGAATACTCTCGACTCAGCATATAATCAGCTAAAAGATGAGTTGTCTTCAACTCAACAACAAGGTATTCTGATTGAAGCCCTTGTAGAGAACTTACAGCTCAGGATTGCCTTGCTTAACAAGCAGATTTTTATTCTTCAATCCATCAACAAAAACGGAAAAGTAGAACAAGATGAAACGATCAACTTATAAGCTATACTTACTATTACTGATAGGACTTCTCACCTTCAACATTCCAGTTTGGGCGCAAGAAGAAGCTTCACGAGAATTTGAAGATACGTACAAGGTTAACTCAGATGAGAAACTCTCTCTACATAATAAGTTCGGTACGGTCTTCATTGAAACCAGTGCTACAAATTCTATTATAGTAAAAGTAGAAATCAAGGCTTGGGCTAAAAATGAAGAGAAAGCCCAAAGCATCCTTGACATGATCAAGATCAAAAAAGATCACACAGGTGGTGTAATATTCTACGAAACAAGTCCACCAGATAATAACTGGTCAAACAATAACAAGGGGTTTGAAATCAACTACTATGTAAAAATGCCGAAAGGAAACCCACTTGATGTATCCAACAAGTATGGTAATGTTGAGCTTGGTGACTTCAATGGCAAGCTAGAACTGGATGTTGCTTATGGACAACTGAGAGCGCAACGTATTGAAAGCCCTATTGCTGATATAAAGTTGAGTTACAGTGGTGGCGAAATCGAAAGTATCAAGCGTGGAGATATGCGTACAAGGTATTGCAGTACTATCAAAATTGAAGAAGTTGGTGACCTACAAATGGATGACAAATATGGAGGCATCGCTATCGAACGTGCTGGTCAGGTCAGAGGAAGTTCTTCCTATGCAAGCTTAAGTATCGGGAACTTGCAGACTCTGCTAGAGCTGGAAAGTAAATATGGGTCTGTAAAAGTAGATGACACCCATAAAAGTTTCTCTGGAATTATGGTAGACTCTTCTTACGGATCAGTAAAACTAGGTTTTGAAGATTCCAGCAATTTTGATTTTGAGGTTCACACCCGTTATGGTGGTTTCTCCTCAAAATTGGATGGTGTAGATATTTACAAAGAAATAACCAGAAATACATCCGGAGATTATGAAGGTAGAAAAGGCAGTGAAGGCTCCGGTAAAAAAGTAACTGTTTATGCAAATTATGGAAGTGTCACTTTCAGATAATTGAAATGGTTGTAAATTTTCTGATTGAGGGGCTACCTTATGGGTGGCCTTTTCAATTTGATTTGAATAGATCATTAAGCACTAAAAAGGGGAGACTGAAATATATCAGGCTCCCCTTTTTTAAAAACGCTCATACCGTCATTTACTTGAATAGCTATAAGCTCCCGTATATTCTAGTACTGCCTCTCTAATATGGGTAAAAGTTTCTCTCATCAATGTTTCATCTTCTTCCAGCAACGTCACTCGAAAACCCTGTAAATCTGAACAGAAAGAAGAAACTGGCACCACACAAACTCCTTTAGATGCTAGCAGGTAGTATACAAAGCGCTTGTCAAGTGACATATTAGGGTCACTTTCCAACCAGCCATCTAACAGTGCCTTTACTTTCGGATCTTCAATTTCAATCTCCTGTCCCTTTTTCAGTACTTCATCCTTAAAGATGATGGTATTGTAAAATGCGCCAAATGTCTCGTTAAAATGAAGCTGTGGCAAGTCCCCAAGTAATTCTGTAATCAGTTTACTACGCTGACCGATTTTCTCATTAAGTGCATCACGGTATGGTTGATAACGCTCATCAGACAGAATAAGTGGAATAGCAAGCTGTGGCAACTTAGTGGCACATACCTCAATCATTTTGGCATTGTCAAGTGTATTACAAAGCCTGTTAAATTGCTCATCCTTATCACGGTTATAATACTCCATCCATCCACAGCGAGACCCCGGCCAAGGTAGTTCTTTAGAAATACCATTCAGCGATATACCAGGCACATCCTCAATGTACTCAGCTAGCTTATAAGCCTTGGCACCATTATATGTGATATTCGAATAAATTTCATCACATACCAAAAACAGGTCAAACTCCTTCGCGATCTCCACAAACCGCTGTAGAATCTCCAAAGGATAAACCATTCCTGTAGGGTTATCAGGATTGATAATCAGAATCCCAACAATATTCGGATTATACTTCACCTTCAGATATAGGTCATCCATATCTGGATACCAGTTATTTTCAGGATCCAGTTTATAAGTGAGTGGATGCGCATTGGCATGTGCGCCTTCTGCTGATGAATGTGTTGAATAAGCAGGTGATGGACCTATAATACGAGAAGAAGGTACCAGAAACTGATATAGCTTTGCAATGGCATCTCCCAATCCATTAAAGAAAAGTATATCATCCGCAGTAATCTGTACACCATTTAGCTGGTTTGTTCTTTCTGCCAAAAACTCTCTTGTGGCCAAAACACCTTTGGAATGACAATAACCATATGTGGCATCCTCTTGGGCTAATTCTCCAATTATTTCTTTCATCCAGGCGGCCATACGATGGTTCTTCTGGATAGGGTCACCAATATTCTCCCAGTAAATCTCTTTGCCGAGTTTCTGGAGTTGTTCCGCTTTTTTTACGATGCCACGAATTTCATAATTCAATTCATCAGCACCTGCTCTCAACAGTTTCTGCCTCATATCGCGTGCAAATTTGTTCTTCCAAATGTGTCGTCGGTTGCCAAAAGAGGTACTTTGAAGTTCAACCTTCAATACATTCTTTTCAGCTACAAATGACTTTTATAGTTAATCATTCAAATATTTTACTCTTTTCTTTAAAAATGAAAAGAAAAACCAATAAATATTCAACAAATATTAAAATCATGCTTTCATGATAATCCGCCCATTGGTAAGCCCAATAAGAAAGGATAACTGTAAATGACCAGATCAAGGGGTACTTGAACTCAGAAACGACACCTAACATTACCAATGTAGTAAGGTACCATGGGTGGACTATCGGAGACATTAATAGATAGACTGTCAGCACAACTAGGACATTCTTTATGTACCCATTAAGACCATTCTTGTCAAAATATGATTTTACCATCAAGGTCAGAATGACTGTCACTGTAACCAATGATAAAGCAGGTCCTGCTTTGGCTATGATATTGTATCCTTTTACCTGAAAACCGATCCACCTGACCACATAATAGAAAGACGCATTGAACTCAAACTTCCTAAAATATAAGTCTACACTTTCAACCAGATGTTGGAGTGTTTCAAAATCAATATATGGAAGGAATGCCATGATTGTGATCCCCCCTACTACCAGGTAATAAAGCAATGCTTTACGCCAACCAAGATAAAAAAGCAATAAGGGTAAAAACATTAAAGGTAACAGTTTGGCACATACAGCCACTGCAAATAAAAGTGCAGATATGAACAGGTTTTGCCTTTTTAGATAATAAAACGAGCCTATAAGTCCCATCACCATCCACACTTCAGGGTGGAGATTCCCTGTCAGTTCAATAATCACTAGAGGGTTAAGTGCATAAAGAGATAGTTTCTTCGTGCTTTTATCTAAGAAATGGAATAACAGTATACAGGTACAAGCTTCAACAAGTAGCGTAACAAACCGCATAGCAACTACGGCTGATAGCATTCCCCCTTTCTGATAGAAAAATGCACCCAAGGTAAACCACACCTGACATACTGGTGGATAGATTGTAAAGAATTCAGGGGAATTCATCTGCTTATAAAGAAACTCATCCTGTACCAACGCATGGCTTCCCATATTCATCCATTCTGAAGGCACTTTTTCAAATGGATTCCCCCCTTCAAGGTTGAGTATTCCATCCCAAATAAAACGGTAAATATCATCTGAGTGAGTTGGGATTGCAAAAAGCAAAATGGCTCTAAAAGCCATGATTGCTATCCATATGTCTCTATTATTTGGTTTTGATTTTATCATTAACCAATACATCAAAAACAATCCACCCCAAATCAGAATCAACGTAAAAAAATGTTCCCTAGGGCTTTCATACATCAGCCAATAGTAACCTACTAGTGACAGCAAAAGCAGCAAGTAAAAAGCTAATTTTTTATTTTGCCCTATTTGAAGCTTCTCAAACATTTTTAGCATTAGTTTGTTTCAAGTTTTATTATGCCAAAGGTACAGTTGAAATAGTGCTTATCCTTTTATACCAGCTAGTCTTTTCTTCTTTAAAAAGCTCCCCTTGCGATTTCTAAAAGAGAAAAGCTTTAAAATTAATATTCCACTAGAAATCATCTGCAAGTCAGATTAGTTTATGGCTTTTAGCAAGCAAGAAAAAACCATTCTTTACCTGCTGGCATCTGTTAGCTTTACCAATATTTTGGACTTCATGGTTATGATGCCTTTAGGGCACGAATTTCAAACTGTCTTCTCATTATCACCTCCACAATGGAGTACTGTTGTATCTGCTTATACTTTTGCCGCTGGTATCTCAGGAGTTACCTCTATTTTCTTTATTGATAAAATTGAGCGAAAGCGCTTCCTATTGACCTTATATATTGGTTTTATTATAGGAACCATATTCTGTGGCCTTGCTCAAGGGTACTATACATTGGTTGCAGCCAGAGCATTTACTGGGATTTTTGGAGGTGTAATCAATGCGCTACTGTTTGCACTGGTTGGAGACCTAATCAAACCACAGGACAGAGGCAAAGGCATTGGGATCTTGATGATGGGCTTTTCTCCTGCCTCAGCTTTGGGAGTTCCCTTCGGACTGTACTTTGGCGTAACGTTTAGTTGGCGGGTACCATTTTTTGCTATTGCAGCGATGGGATTAGTTTTGTTGGTTTTGCTTTTTCGCTATATTCCCGTAGTGGATACACATGTAAAGTTGAATAAAGGGCAATCCCCACTCCCACAACTATTACAGGTATTTAAAAACCCAAATCAGCTTAAAGCTCTTGCCGGTGCTTTCGCTATGTTTTGCGGACACTTTATCATTGTACCATTTCTTGCTCCTTATATGGTTTCCAACGTTGGTTTTGAAGAAGTACAGTTAACTTGGATCTACTTTGCCGGCGGTGTGATCACTATCTTCACTTCTCCGTTTATTGGGAAGCTTTCAGACCAAATTGGCAAGTTTCCTGTTATGGCTATTTTAGCTTTTCTCGCTACAATACCTATGGTCATCATTACAAACCTTGAATCTGCTCCAGTTTGGTTCGTCCTGATATTTACCACTGTTTTCTTTATTACAGGAGGAAGGTCAATCCCTGGAAATGCCATTATTCTCAGTACAGCGCTTCCTGCTCAACGAGGAAGCTTTATGAGTATCAGAGCTGCAGTACAACAATTTGCTTCAGCTACAGCTGCATTCAGTGCTGGTTTTATCCTCACTCAAACACCTGATGGCAAATATGACCACTATGAAATAGCGGGCTATGTGGGCGTTTTACTGACCATTATTTCTGTTATTATTTTGAAAAAAGTCAAAGAGCAATATTGAAGGATTTCCTCCAATAAATACAAATCCATGATTTGTTTATTATATTGGGGATTATTCTAAAAGACTATTCCTGATTGTTTTTATTGAAAACTTCCGGTTTAGCAAAAAACTAAATACGTGATAGAGTAACATAGATTTGTTCGGAAGAAGCCTCATGTGTGTTTAGCTATTTAATTAGGTTGGCTATCTAAAAGCTTCCGTTCTTTTCCATTTTTATGTCCAACTGATAGTCAAGCCTTTCAATAAACTATCCAAATTTAATTTCAAGTTATTTATGCAGTTTTTGATGAGTCATTATGACAGGATTTTGCAACAAGTCAATCAGCTAGAATTGCCTCAAATTATTATATGGGCAGCTCCTGTCATGTTTCTTCTTGTAATGATTGAGTTCATCTACTCAATTAAGCGTAACAAGAATCTTTACAATAAATACGATCTGGCAGCCTCTGTTGGAATTGGTCTGACAAACGTCCTGATTAACTCCATCATCAAAGGAATTATTTTCGTACTGGTATATACTGCTTATGAGTTTGCTCCTTTTAAGTTACCTTCAAGTTGGTGGACAATCATTCCATGTCTGATTGCTATTGATTTTGCTCGTTATTGGGCGCACAGAGTTGCGCACGAAAATCGATTTTTCTGGGCTACTCACGTACCGCACCATTCGTCCGAATATTATAACCTTTCAGTATCATTCCGTCTTTCTTGGATTCAGTTTGTAAAGTTTATATTCTTTGTGCCCGTAGCAGCAATGGGCTTTGATCCTTTTATTTTCTTTATCGCTCACCAGATTGAAGTACTTTATCAGTTTTGGATACATACTGAAGTTATCCGTAAACTACCAAGACCTATTGAGTATATTTTTGTTACGCCTTCACACCACAGGGTACACCATGCTAGGAACCCTAAATATATTGACAAAAACTATGGATCTACTTTGATTATTTGGGACAGAATGTTCAACACATTTCAACCTGAAGAGGAGCAACCAGATTATGGCATTACAAAACCTGTAAACAGCTACAACCCTGTTACACTTGTATTCCATGAACTCGTAGATATTCTTAAAGATATGGGTAAAACCAAAGGACTGAAAAACAAAATCAAGATCCTCTTAGGAAGACCTTAAGAATATTTTGAAAAGAAAAAGCCGCAAGCATCAAACTTGCGGCTTTTTTATATCGTGAAAATTATGATTTCTATCTGTTTCTGCCATACTGCTCATGAGAGGATACCCAATCGGAAGATGATATAGCTGAGGCTAGCGAAATCTCTCCTGCCAAGGCAACAGCTGCCACTATTTCTGCAAACTTATATACCTTATCCTTTCCAAAACAGTCCAACAACTCAAGGCATTCCTTTTGTGTACCGATTCCGGTTCCACCACCATATGTAGCCACGATCAACGATGGAATTGTCAGAGAAAGATAAAGGTCTCCCTCTTTTGTCAGTTCGGTGTAAATAATACCAGCCGAAGACTCAGATACGTTTGCCACATCCTGACCTGTTGCAATAAACATCGCTGTAATGCCATTGGCAGAGTGTAATCCATTATTATTTACTCCTGACAAGAATGAGCCTATTGAAGCTACTCGGTTGTGATAATCAAGCTGAGCAGGCTCTACCCTCATCACCTGTTCAAGTACTTCTTTCTTGATCGTTACTTCCGCCGTTACACGCTTGCCCCTCGTACGCATAATATTGATCTGAGAGGCTTTCTTATCGGTAGCAAAATTTGACTCAAGGTAAAAGTTTTTGATACCACCTTTGTAATGATCCAAAATCCAGCCGCATGCTGCAAATGTTGCTCTACCAACCATATTCTGTCCAGCTGCATCACCCGTCTTAAAATTGAAACGGAGGAAGGCAAATTTGTTGGAAAGGTAATGATCTATATATGTCAGTTTAGCTATTGATGAGGTAGCTTCAGCCTCTTCTCTTATCTTATCAAAGTTGTCTTTTATCCATTGGACAAAATCACGTGCACCTCTGGCATCATCAAAAACAAACACAGGTGCTCGCTGCATGGCATCATCCTGTACGGTTGACTTGATGCCACCACACATATTTGCCACTTTCATACCCCTATTGTAAGAGGCAACCAAGGTTCCTTCCGTTGTAGCCATCGGGATCAGAAACTCCCCTTTTGCATGCTCCCCATTTACCTTGATTGGACCTGCAATTCCCATTGGGACTTGTGCTACGCCCATAAAGTGCTCAATATTTCCTTGAAGGGAGTGCGGGTCAATGCTATACTGATTAATATGCTGAATGCTTTTTCCTGTCTGTTCTTTTAGGAAATCCTGACGTGTTTTGATTGCATCATCCGAATAGTCATCCTCATCATTACGAGGGATTTTAACTTCAAAGTCTTTTTTGTCTGTAATCACATCATCGACACTGACTTTTAATTTCCCAAAAGGTTCTGCTTTGAATTCCAAATCAATGGTGTGCTTTTCGGCAGGAAGCGGAGATATCTCCTTCATCAGTAGCGTTACTACTTTTCTTAATGGAAAATCCAACTCTCCAGCATGTTTCAGTTCCAAGGCGGCAATCGCTTCCTTGTCTCCAAAGAGAATGGATACATCTTCCAGTGGAATGGGTTTTTTGTTGAGTTTTACACTGAGAATCTCAAGGAGCTTAGCGTCTTTAAGTCTATTTTTCAAAGAAAACTTCACCCCTCCATCAACGTTAGTTAGGCTTCCTCTTGTGTAGAGCTGTTTCAGTAAAATGCTAGGAATAAACATTGGGATCTCTGTTTGAGTTATTGTTGTTCGTCTAAATTAATAGTCATGATTGATAGTAAAGCAAGAATGTCATATTCCCGTAAAAATCCTAATAAATGTTATTAGAAAGTCTGATATTTGGTACAATTCTAATCTACATCATTTAATAATCAGAGAATACAGCGCATATTTGCTTTTAACTCATCTTTATTATTATACTAATAAATATTGAAATAATACAATTATGAAGATATTAATTCTAAATGGCCCAAACCTCAACCTGCTTGGAAAAAGAGAACCTGAAATATACGGAAAACAAAGTTTTGAAGACTACCTTATTGACATCAAAGCCGCTTTCCCTTCTGTTGAGATTAGATATGAACAATCCAACTCTGAAGGTAAACTGATTGACTTTATCCATGAAGTCGGTTTTGCCTATGACGGAATAGTGTTGAATGCAGGCGCTTATACACATACATCTGTTGCTATAGGAGATGCGATAGCTGGCGTTAATACTCCTGTTGTGGAGGTACATATTTCAAATGTCCATGCCCGAGAGGAATTTAGACACAAAAGCTTTCTTGCTAAAAACTGTATTGGGGTCATGGCTGGTTTTGGCCTTTACGGTTACCAAATGGCAATCGACTTTTTGATAAAAAGAAAGTAATAAAAAAACATAGATGGCTTTGCTTCAAATACAACTCCATCTATGTTTCGCTTTTGAATTTAGTAAGTCAGTAATTTTACTAACATAACTTCACGTAACTACCTAAGAATACTAGAGAGTCACCGTATTTCTCCAAAATTTGCTGAACTTTTTCATCTTGATAGTGCCCATCAAAATCAATCAAGAACCAGTACTTAAAACTATCCTTGATTCTTGCAGGACGACTCTCAATCTTAGTAAGGTTCAGATCCCTGAAACTGAATTCTTTCAGGAAATCCACCAATGCTCCTGGTCTGTCTGACAATTTGGCTAGAATGGACGTCTTATCATTTTCACTCTTCTGATTCAATACATCCTGTGCAAGAATCAAAAAGCGCGTTGTATTATGCTTACTGTCTTCAATATTATCAAACAGAATAGGCAGACCGTACAACTTCGCTGCTATATGGGAACAGATTGCTGCAGAGTTTTCATTTTCCAAAGCCAACTTAGCTGCCTTAGAAGTTGAAGCTACTTCTACAAGCTTTATATCATCTCCAAAGTAGTCTTGTATAAATTCACGACACTGTCTGAAAGCAATATCCTTTGAATAAATCTTCTTGATTTTTTTAGGGTTGTCTTCCATACTGGCAAAGGTAAAATTGATTGCCATTGGAATTTCAGCCACGATCTTTACATCACGCTCACAAAGCATGTCAATCGTTTCAGCAACAGACCCCTCTTGGTTATTTTCGATAGGTACGACACCAAACCTTACTCGTCCTGTCTCTACATTATCAAACACTGACTTGATGGTTCTCAATGAAATATACTCACTCATGGCACCAAATCGACTCTCTGCAGCCTGATGGGTAAAGCTACCTTCAGGCCCCAAATATGCTACCTTTTCTGGCAGTTCGATGTTACGGCTTACCGCAAAAATCTCCAAAAAGATTGCTTCAATCGCTGATCTGCTCAACATCCCCTGACTCAGCTCAGTCAGACGGTCAATAATTGCCTTTTCTCTTTCTGGTCTGTAGATAATTGACTTTTCATGCTTTTTTAGCTCTCCAACTGCCTTTACCACTTCCATCCTTTTGGAAAGCAGATCTAGCAGTTGGTCATCCAGTCCATCAATCTTTCCTCTGAGTTCATTTAAATCCATTGTATTCATCAATTCAGTTATAAACACACTTACAGCTAGGCTTCATAAAAAAATAGTGAAACCATTTTCAGGTACACTCAAGCTTTTCACCTAGAAAAAAAGCTGCTCAGAACTTAATCCGAGCAGCCAATATAAGTAGAAATATTTTTTATCGTCTTCTATTGCCTAATGTTATTGTAGTACCTCTCCTACCTCAACGCCATCTGAAGCAATCAAGCCGTCTTTTAATCTAATTACACGGTCTGTCATGTCAGCAATATCGTTCTCATGTGTCACAATAACAATGGTTTTTCCCATTCTATTAACTTCCTTGAAAAGCTCCATGATATCATAGGATGTCTGAGTATCCAATGCTCCTGTTGGTTCATCGGCAAGAATCACTTTCGGGTCTGCAATAAGTGCTCTTGCAATAGCAACACGCTGTTTTTGACCACCTGACATTTCAGAGGGATAATGATGAGCCCATTTGCCTAACCCAACTCTCTCCAAGTAGTCCAAAGCAATCTCATTCCTTTTACTCCTACTGACTTGCTGATAATATAGCGGCAATGCTACATTTTCAATTGCATTCTTGAAAGGAAGCAAGTTAAATGACTGGAATACAAACCCTAGAAACTTATTACGGTAATAAGCAGATTTTGACTGGGATAAGTTTTTCATCAGGTTTCCTGCCAGTTTATATTCTCCGCCATCATAGTCGTCCAATATTCCTAGAATATTCAACAAGGTTGACTTGCCTGAACCGGAAGACCCCATAATGGAAACAAACTCTCCTTCTTCAATATTTAGGTTTATTCCTTTCAATACTTGAAGGCTCTGCCCTCCAGTATGATAAGATTTTGTAATATCACTCAGGTGAATCATAATAAAATGTTTGGGTAATTTGACACTTACTAAAATTATGCTTGTTTTTATAATCAGTTGATTAAGCTAATAATTATTCAATTCTGAGCAAAATAAAATTATATTTCAAACCCTTCATTAAGGTTTTAAAACAAAAAAACTCCCTCAGCTATAATATTGAGGGAGTTTTTGTAATGAAGAAAACTGAATGGTCTTATCTCTTAAAGCCAAGTACAGCCGCTCCACAATAACTTTTTGAGTCCTTAAAAGTAAAGCTTAAGTAATAAATACCTGTAGCTGTACATTTGTAAGTCCATGAACTCATAAACTTGTTATTGTAATAACTTGAAACAATTTTCTCTCTTCTTGAATCATAAAGTGTTCCGATCAGACCTTTAGCACCACCGTCTTTACCTGTCAAGGTAATCTGGTAGCTCGTATCTTTAGCAAAAACACAAGTATATTCTATTTTTTTCCTAGTACCGTTTCTACCATCAATTCTATAACTTTTAGAGAACTGATATCCTTGTGAAAGGGACTTCATACTTTTGGTAACATATAGCTCTGCATTACACTGGGCATTTGCCTCAGGTGAGAAAAAGAGAGCCATAACTCCAATAACGAAAAGTGCAAAAAGATTTCTCATTTATATCACCAGTTTTTTTATTTCCAAAAAATAAATTTAGTTGGATTACGTGTTTAAGCTATCCTTACTTTACAATTTTGTCCCTGATTGATTTCAGAAGCACAGTGATTTTCTGAACATCTGCCTCAGTTACTTTTACGATTGTTTTCTCACCTGAAACTACAACCAAAACTCCATCAACTTCTTTCATAGATGGTTTTCCGTAGATACGCTCTACTTCAATCTGATCGTAAATTTCTTGAAGATAAGTAAGGTCTCTAATCAAGTCACCAAATCCTGGTTTAGATTTATAGATATCCAAAACAAGCAGCAATTGCTCCAACACGATTTTCTGGTCACCGATCTTCTCTTTCAGCACATCGTTTTCAACTCTTTGGTTTACAAGAGTTGTCAAGTAAACAGCTTCAATCCAACCACCAGTCAAACAAAGAATACTAATATCCTCTCTTTTTCTTTCTCTCAGGTGTTCGTTGATTTTCTCAAAGTTGTAAGTTGTTTTTCTAATCAACTCATCCAACTTTCCTGAGCTTTCAGCCAATTGCTTGATCTCATTGTACTCGAAGAAAGCACCAATTCCCAAGCCATCAGCAAGTTTTTTAACTGAATTCAGGTAACTAATAGCATCCTGGTTCTTACCATAGATATTTGCATAACCTAAGTCAGTACCGTAGATACCCAAGTTCAATGCTTTTTGAAAAGCAGTATTATATCTTGATACTGAATTCGGATCATTCAAATCTGCTTTATTATAAACAGTCCCCACCTCTTTGATCAAAACAGAAATTTCAAGTGGAGAAGGAATTGACTGAAGCACCTCCTCTACTGGCAAAACGTCTTGTTGGTAAGGTTTACCTGTATTTTCCTTAACTGGTTTAGCTTCACCTGAATTAGGTACGTTAGCTAAAGCTTTTACCGAACCAAAAATTGTTGCGGCTGCAGTAAAAATTCCTAGATATACATTTCTCATCATGTCTGCTTTCAGGGTTTGTATATTTGATTTCAGTTCTAAAAGTGTATTCTCTGTAAAAGTTCTGATATCCCCCAAAGATACCAGAAATACAAAATACCTGATTTTCGTTTTTACTTAAACAATCGACCTTTAATATATGACGGAAAGTCGACCAATTTTTTCATCAGATCAAAATATAAAGTTACAAAAAGAACTAATGACATCAGCCAAACTACGACAACATTAAACCAATATGTATCAAAATACATACCGAAGAAATGTTTTTTAGGTGCAAAAAAATGAGATCTGTAATCTAATACTCCATCAACATCTGTTCTAATATTAAATACAGGGTCGACTAATTGCACTATTTTATTATCAACAATTGCAGTCATCTCGATACCACCTGGACTCTTTAATAAATCACTAAGTTTCTCATTATGATGCTGCTTTTGAAGACCTTCAATTGTTTCACCTTCAGGCAATGCCTCAGGGAGAACCATATATACAGAGTCTTTCTTTTCTAAAAAGGCTACCATTTTGTCATTATATGACTGAGCTGCATCAGAGAAAATTTCTCTAAGCCTTTTTATATTTTCTTTTGGTAGAGGAGCTACTTCCATCAATTTGAACGCTTCAGCTTTAACCTCTTCATCAAAATATGCGTCTCGGGTAACTTCACTTCTAAGCACCTCCAACTTCTCTTGTATCAATGGAGCCACAGAGTCATTATAATCAAACCCCATCATCTGGGCTTGCATTAACAGCTCCTGTAACTTTGGCTCCCAGTAAGCTACCTTATAGTTGTTTTGGCTAACAGCCATTTCAAGGTCAAAGAACTTTTCTTCATAAATATTTCCTCTGAACTGTTCTACTGTGATAGCCTCATAACCCCATCGTGATGCCATGATATCTGACAGAAGTGGTGTTTTACCATGCTCACTGATTGAATTGTTCAGTTTAGAAAAATCGAAGATCAACCCACTCAAAATCATTTGAGGGATAAGCAATATCGGGATCAGGATATAAACGGTTACAGCTGAATTAAATCCTGATGAGATATTCAATCCTATCATATTTGCATGACAGGACACTGTAAACAATACCAGCCAGTAAACTATATTCATCCCTTCTATATCCAGGACAAAATTACCGATCAGTACAAATGCAAGTGTTTGAATTCCTGATAAAGCAAATAGAATTATCACTTTTGAGAACAAATAACTCATCCTACTCAAGTTCAGGAAACTCTCCCGTCTTAATATCTTCCTATCCTTTATAATCTCCTCTGCACTTACTGTCATACCCATAAAGAGCGCAACGATAATACAGATAAGGATATAAGCAGGTACGTTCTCATTGTGCTTGAATACATACCCTTCGTCACCGTCCTGAGTATACCGAATAACCCAAGATAATAGCAATGCCAACAGTGGTGCTTCCAACATATTGATCAGCATATACTGTGTATTACTGATCTTAGCCAAGAAGTCCCTTGTAGAGAAAATAGCAGTCTGTTTAAACATTGAAGGGATTTTCAATGTCTTCGGAGGTTGTTCTGTCGCTTCTTCTATCTCAGACTCGACATACTTATCTTGATATAACTGATGCCATTCCGTTGGCTGTACCTTTCTCTTGTTGGTAAATTCACCATATTCATCGACTACCTGCGCTTCAATGATATTAAAGAGCTGCTCTGGGTTCACGTTACCACATGTCCCACACTGTCCTCTATCACTATCAACCTGTCTAGATGCCGACTTAAAGTATGTGATAGCTTCTACAGGGTTTCCATAGAATATTGGATAACCACCTGTATCCAACAACCACATCTTGTCAAACATCTTATAGATGTCTGAAGATGGCTGGTGAATTACTACAAATATCAGTTTGCCTTTTAAAGAAAGTTCCTTCAAAAGGTCAATTACGTTTTCAGAGTCTCTAGATGATAAGCCAGAAGTTGGCTCATCGACAAACATTACAGCAGGCTCACGAATTAGCTCAAGTGCAATGTTCAATCGCTTACGCTGTCCACCACTAATCTTCTTGTTAAGGACATTCCCTACTACAAGGTCAGCGATTCTATCCAAGCCTAAGCTCTCCAAAACATCCATCACTTTCTCATGCATTTCTGCTTCAGGCATATCCTTGAAGCACAACTTTGCATTGTAATAGAGGTTTTGGTATACAGTAAGCTCTTCTATCAGCAGGTCATCCTGAGCGATGTAACCAATTACACCTTCAATATTTTCTTTCTCAGTATGGATGTTATACCCATTGATACGAACTTCTCCTTGTGATGGGGTTTCTAACCCAGCCATCACATTGAGCAATGTAGTTTTACCAGCACCACTTGCCCCCATAATACCAATCAGCCCACCTGAGGTTTCTGCTACATTGATATTACGAAGTCCTAACTCGCCATTTGGAAACCTGAACTCGAGGTCTTCTACGACAAATGTGATATTATCACGGTTAACATCACTATTATATTTACTCACCAAGTCACTGTAATACAAAGGAGCACCTTTAGGTGTTTTGAAAACACTACCAGGAGAAAACAGTAACACTGAATCCTTTGATACATTCTGACCATTCAATGAGATGGCATCCTTACCTGTATATTTTGTAAAGTAAAGCCCAACGCTCTTAACCCTTACAAAGATGATTTCACCATCCAACAGACCAGAGTCGATAAACTTGATCTTGCTACCTTCCGGTGGACGCTCATCATCAAAGATTAGAATATCTTCATGATCAATTCTTGAAGAGTGGCCTTCTGAAACAAACTTCTCAAGTAGTTTGTATTCTTGGGAAGGGATATTAAAGACATCAGCTACAGTGTTGATGATGTCCATTCTCTGAGGAGTGAATGATCGGTCTGAAGCAACGAGTTCCAAAAGCTTAACAAGTACAATGACTTTCTGCTTTTGGTCTAGGGTTTTATTGATCTTACGGCAAAGAGATAATGTTCGCACAGAGTTACGAACACTTACAGCGTCTTCTGCAACATTGACTACTTCAACTTCATCTCCTTGCTCTTTTCTCTTTTTGGCAGCTCTTTGTTTACGCTTTTTTGCACGCTCTTCTTCTTCATTGATGAACTGATCATACAAAGCAACGTATTCCTTGACAGTTTGCTGATCAAGATCTTGCTTGAAAAAGTTGATCACGAAATTACGTTCGGTCTCCGTAATCCCTTCATCTTGACTTGAGATAATGGCAAATAATTGCGTAAGTGCCTTTAGTATTTCCTCACTCATAGGTTTTGTTCACCAAGTTCTTAACCAAATCTTGCTTGTAAACAAGTACAAACTCAACCAAGTTAATTGGTTCTAGTTTCAGCTTAAATTGTACAAGAATTCATACAAATAATGCTATTTATCAAGATATTATTGTATGAGTTTTGTGAAAAAATTAATCTTCAACGGCTCCAACCATTGCAAAAGGGCAACTGCTTGTATAATAAAAACATCTGACAGCTTAGCCCCTAACGAGAAGAATCACTGCCAGATGTTTTATTAGATAATACACAAAAATATTGTGGATTAATATGTTTCAAACTCAAATGGCACTTCAACTAAGTCTGAGAACTCCTCGCCTGCTTCCTCCATATCTTCGTCATCTTCGTGGAAATACCAAACAACTTTGGTTCCTTCCACAGCTTCCAATTTAGACAAGATATCCAGAATCAGCTTAGATGAAGCCGTATTGAAATACTCCAGTTTGAAGTTAAAGACTGTTTCACCATTGGCACTGTCTTTATATTCTTCCAGCCACTCCAAAACAGGATTGAAAAATTCGGCAGAATCCTCAGGAAGTGAACGACCTGAAATCTCAAACACGCCATTTTCCTTATCAAGAATGATTTTTGGAGTATCCTCTGTACCCTCTAGATTTAAAACTTTCATTGCCTTTTTACCTTATTTTTTTCTTGGAACAGTTGTTTTCAATGAAAAGAATGTCAAACTCTCATCAATTGGCTCAAAATCAAAGCGAAGCTTTTGCCCTGACTTCTTAGCCATATCGATAAAACCTAAACCAGCTCCTCCTTTTTCAGACAGTTTGCCGTTTTTGATGACACTTTTGTAAAGCTCTTTCAGACCATCTTTGTCGAGGCCATTAATTTCTTCAAGCTTTGAGGAAATGACCGCCACATCGTTGTTCATTACAGCATTCCCTGATGTAATGAAGTAAGCATGATCTTTTTTACCAATCATGAAGATTGCATTGTTTTTAGTCATGCTATTCTCTTCAAACTTTTCAGCATGCTTACTGATATTCTGTAAACACTCGACCATCACGTTAAATACTTTACGCTTAGTAGAAGACTCCTCTCCATAAGCATCCATATTACGCTCGGCCATTGACAATACAGATTTAGTAATTTCCTGCGTGAACTCACCCTCATAGACTAATATGAGATCTTTGTCCAGCATTGTTTTATGCAGGTCATAAATGTATTTCATAGTTATTCCCATTAGGGCTCTTAGCCTTTGTTTATATTCAAAAAATACTCTAAAAGTCAGTCTATAGAAGCTAAATAAATCAGCCCCAAAATATAACATTTAACAGTCATTCACAAACCTACAAAAATATCCTTATTTGCAAACAACCTTAGTAGAGATTTACTATGTTCGTAACATATATTAAAACTTCACTCCAATTAGCAAAACGTCATCAGTCTGTCGATTATTTCCTTTCCACTGAATGAAATTATCTTCAAACAGATCTTTCATTTGCGTCATGTCTTTATGTTTACGACTTGAAATTATCTCCCTAACCTTCTGAGGACCAAATTTTTTATTATCATTTCCACCAAACTGGTCTGTTAGTCCATCAGAAAAAAGATAAAGTTCATCTCCAGCATTCATTTCTAATTGTGTAGAAGAAAAAGAATTTTGACTTCTACGTCGACTACCTCCTATGGACAATCGATCTCCTTTTACTTGTATCAGTTGTTCTTCCGATACACTATAGTAGTACAATGGGCGATGAGCTCCCGCATATTCTATTTGGTTGCTCTTGGAGTTTATTTTTAATAACGAGATATCCATACCATCTCGTGTATCACCATTAACATCTTGTCTAAGTGTTTTGGTCACTCCTTCATCCAACCGGTCAAGAACTTCACCAGTCGTCAGTTTATCCCCAGACCCTACAATATCGTTCAATATAAAATAACCTATCAAAGAAATTAATGCGCCAGGTACGCCGTGTCCGGTACAGTCTACAACTGCGATGTAAAGATCATCACCTTTCTTGAAATACCAAGGAAAATCTCCACTAACTACATCTCTAGGTTTATATAAAACAAACGAATCTTTCAATTCTTTTCTTATAACGTCATTATCGGGTAATATTGCACGTTGAATTCGTTGAGCATAATTAATACTCTCTTTAATTTTCTTATTTGTAGATAAAATCTCTAGCTCAGCCTTTTTCCTAGCTGTAATATCGTGGGCAACAAGCAGTACTGACTCTACCTCTCCTACTTCATTAAACTCAGGAATAGCATTTACTAGCACAATTTTACCACCTTCTACTGTTGGGATTTCCATTTCCCTGTCACAGTTACTTTGTGTATTGACGACCTCTGTCACTAAATTATCAAACTCAGCAACAACTCTTTTTGGCAATTCAATTTCCTTTAAGGACTTACCCAATAACAATTCCTGGTTACTCCCTGTATATGCCTTAATAGTAGGATTCACATAGAAGATCACGCCATCTGAGTTAATTCTGAGAATCAAATCACGTGAATTTTCAGATAATGACTGCATCTGACTTCTCATCCGTTTTTCTTGTTCAGCCCTTCTTCTTTCAGTTATATCTCTTGCGTTCATTACAATCCCATTAATTGCAGGATCACTCAAGAGGTTTTTCCCTGTCGCCTCCAGCCAAACTGTACTACCATCTTTCTGTTTAAATTCATATTGGATTGTGTGTGTAGTAGAGGTGTTATCTGAAGCTAACTGTTCAAAAAATTTCTGAAAATGCTGCATACTATCCTGATGTACAAATTCTTGCCCATAACTACCGGTAACCTCATCAGTGGTATAACCAAGGATAGGCTTTACTGAAGGACTGACATACCGTATACTTCCATTTTCCTCAAAAATCGTTATTACTTCTGATGCATTTTCTAACAGCACCTGCATTCTTTTCTGAGAATGACTTACTTCTTTCACTTTTTCTTCGAGCCGATTGTTGGTGCGTTTCAACTCTTCTTGAGTTGCTTCCATTTCTTCTGCATTCTGTCTCAGAATATCCTGTTGAAGCTTGAGTTCCTGACTCATTTTCTGAGATTCTTGCAGTAACCTCACAGTCCTATCATTCACCTTAATATTAAATATTGTTCTAGCAATGATCACACTGATCTCCTCAACAAAAGTAACTTGTACTGGCGTAAAACGACTGAACCCTGCAAACTCCAATACGCCATAGACCTTCTCATTTGCAATAAGGGGCACTATTAAAATGCATTTAGGCTTTTGTTCTCCAAAAAGGCCTGAGGTTATTTTCATATAATCATCAGGAATTTCAACTCTCACAATCGTATCTTGTTCAGCTGCTGCTTGTCCTACCAACCCTTCAGCGAATTTATATGAGCCTTGCAAAAACCTCTTTTTACCATAGGCGTAACTTGCTTTCATTACCAAATTACCATCCAGTAAATCATTATCTGCGTCTGACTCGTAATCCGTATCCGTTACATAAAAAGCACCTTGTAAAGCACTAACTCTAGAGCTTACAAAAGACAGTACTTCACTTCCTAAATCTTCCAGGTTTGAATAAGACCTTAAAATTTGACCAACTTCGGCAACTCCCGATACAATCCAAGTACGTTCACTATCCTTATCTTCTGCACTCTTGATACTATCTCTCATAGCCAACAGGGCATTTCCTAAAGTGTCATCTTCACTCATCGGTTCAAAATCAGACCTGTAATCTCCACGACCTATATCTCCTGCAAAGTTGGCTGTCCGTTTCATTGCATTCACTACATCATGAACAGCTAAACTCATCTCTCCGATTTCATCGTTTTCTGCATTTTCAACAATATTATCAGGAAGAACCCCTCTTGCCACTAAGCTTATATGATTCTTAAGTGCGACAATTGGAGAAGTAAGGTATTTAGAAAAAATCGTTGCTATCAATGTTGATAGAAGGATGATAATTACTGAAGATTGAATAAAAATCAGCACCAATCCATCCAGGCCGTGCTTCACTTCATCATAATCCATTTTCACAACCAAACCCCATTTCACTGAAGGAATAAAATTCCAGTAGGCCAAAGTTTTAACTCCTCGATAATCTATATCATATCCAAAATCATCGGATTCCCCCATAGCAGCTTTCTTGGCGGCATTATTATCAGGTGCTTCCAATAAAATCTCTGTAAGCGCTCCAAAGCTCCTATGCTTTGATGGATTGATAAAAGTTAACCGCTTATCACTCACTCTACTTAACAGTATTTCTCCTGTCTCACCTAATCCAGTATGGCTCTCTACAATAGGAAAAATATTCTTTTCTAAATTGTACAACACGATTACATAACCCAAGCTAACCCCTCCCGTTTTCATCAATGGAGACACTACATATTGGTAAACCTCTTTATCTATAAAAAATGGAGCACCGAAATAAGATTTATCTTCTTTGGACAAACTGATTAGTTTATCGAACTCTTTATTGTTTCTTTCCCCAACTACTATTGAAGTAGGAAAGCGATAGCTAGTATAGAGTACCTTCCCATTATTATCTGTAAGAATAATATTGGTATACCCATTGATCACCTGTTTAGGAAATAACTCTTTATCTAACTCTCCTTTAATATTATAATAAGTGGAGTCTTTGTAAGAACGTAAGTACCTCAACTTTTTCAAGTTATCAACTACAGGTCTAGATTTAGACATGTATTTAATGTTCAAATCTAGCTCCTCGAAAATCTTATCGATTTGCTCCATTTTCATATTACTGATCACACTGAAAGTATCGGAGTATTTCTTCTCAACAGAAGATTTAGTCTGTACATAAGAGAGGTAGCTGATTGCAAACACAGAAATAATTACAACCAGTAGCACCACCAGGGTAATCTTAGTCCTGATTTTTAAATCCCTGAAAAACATAGGTTAGTATTGTATTGAAGAATTATACTGCTTTAAGTATATATTTCGGGTTCTATTAAATAATATACAAAAGCAGCCAGAATGGAAGATGTATGTTTTATAGGTTATTACAACTTAAATAACCCTATAAAACAGTCTAGAAGTGTTATCAGGTTTGATGGGTTATACAACTAGTGTATTGTCTTGGTCAGCCAAAAGTTCGGCCATCCAGTTTGCTAACTCTTCTAGCAAGGATAGGTCCTGTTGAGTGAAATGTCTAAAAGACGCCAATTCCAATACTCCTATGGCATTTGTCTGACTATCTAGGAGAGGCATTACAGCTATTGAGGTAGGTGAGGTACTTCCTAGCCCTGAAGCGATCGTTATGTACCCTTCGGGAACTACATTTGAAATAAGAGGCTTTCCTGTTGCCATAACCTGTCCAACAAGACCTTCTCCTTCTTCAAAAAGCATGGTCTGGCTCTCAGGGATAAAGTATGCATATGTCTTAATTGCTTTGATTACTTTTTTTCCCTCTACAGATTTAGCCTCATAAAGCAATGCCGCACCTATTTCGAAGTGCTGACATATTCCGTTTAAAAAGTCTTGCAGGGGATCATCTGATTCATCCAACTTCAACTGCATTTTTTTCTTGAATGCTTCTTCTTTCTCCCATGTTTCGTTCGAAGACTGCTCAGAATTACCATCCTCTTCCTTATCCAAGTATTTAGGCACATAAACAATTTTATAGTCTTGTACTCTCATAGATACAGCCACAAGTCTAAAAAGAAGCACCAACAACAATACAGCATCTACAAAAAGAATATAATATGTTGGCTTAACGGCTTTTACCGCCATTTTCCTAGTTGTATCATCTGTCTGTGCGGCAACATCCAAGATTGTTGAAGGTAAAGCAACTAAATCAATGGCAACGTATATGGTGACACAAAAAAAGACTGCACCTAAAATAACTGAGAAATATTTAGGTAGCAGACTGTATAAAATAAAAAGTACAAGGGAGAAATCAATGATTTTGAGCCAAGATGAATATGTTTGGAAACGTTCCCGTTCTTCTCCGGCCTCAATTAATCCAATAAATGACAGTACTTCGGGAAATAGGGAGTCAATAGTGAGAAAAGAGGATAAAAGGAATATTACAACTCCAATTATCCCTATCAGAATTTTGCTTTTCATTTAAGTGTAGTGTTTATACAGCTCTAATAAGAAATTGATTATTTCATCTGATGTAAGTTCGTAATCAATCTCGGCTATATCCTTTGCCGCAGCGGGCATCGTACTAATCATACACTCATCAAGAGACTGAATAATTGTTAGTCCACCTCTCGCTTTAACACTACTTATTCCTGCTGCTCCATCCTTATTAGCTCCTGACAACAGAATAGCAACTAAACTATCCTTGTACACATAAGAAGCCGACTCAAAAGTAACGTCAATAGAAGGTCTGGAGTTGTTTATTAAAGTTTCTGTTGAAAGTGCTACAGAGTTCCCTAACTCTATAGCCATGTGATAGTTTGCTGGTGCCAGATACACTGCCCCACTTCTGATCAGTTCCTTATCCTCTGGTTCCTGTACTTTCTTAGAGCTTTTGATAGATAAAGCTTCTTCAAACCCATGACGTACATGTTTCAGTCTATGGAGACACAGGAATATAGGTAAAGGAAAATCTTTGGGCAGCTTAGCGAGCAACCTTGTTATTGGCTGAAAGCTTCCTGCGGATCCTCCTATCACAATTGCATTGTATTTATCACTCAGCCTATAATCACTCATTAGCTCGATTGCAATATCAAAATAAAATATTTGGCTACTCTTTAACCTTTTTGTAGATTTTTTCCTCGTTGTTAACCACAATAAACTTATTTGCTATATCGCACCAAATCAAGGATTCTTTAGACCCAATTGCAAGATTTCCATACCTAAACAAACTTTCATGGAGCTTGTAGAGCACGTCATTCTGTAGTGTCTGATTAAAGTAAATCATCACATTTCGGCATAAGATTAGGTCAAACTTTGAAAATGCCTTATCCTTTACCAAGTCATGCTTCTTGAATGAAACCTTATCCATAAGACGGGGAAGCAAATAGGCTCTACCACCTTCTTCTTTAAAATACTTTGACAAGGAATACTCTCCACCAAACCTTTCATAGTTTTGTTGGTTAAGCTCCATATTTTTCAGGCTTACAGCACCACTTTTTGCCTTGTCAATAACAGCCAAGTCTATATCACTTGCAATGATGTTTGCCTTATCCAACATTCCCATTTCTTCCAATAGAATTGTCATGGAGTAAACCTCTTCTCCTGAAGAACAGCCTGCATGCCAAATGTTCACTTTTTGGTGTTCTTGAATCACTTCTGGCAAGATAGACTCTCGAAGGGCTTTCCAGAACGTTGGATCACGGAACATTTCTGTTACGTTCACAGTGATTTCCGAAACAAATTCCTGAAAGAATGATGGGTTAGTAGTCAGTTTATTGATTAGCGAGTCAACAGAGCGAAATTTATATAGCTCAAGTACTCTTTTTATCCTTCTCTTGAAGGAAGACATTGCATAATTCTTGAAATCGTATTCAAACTTGTCCTCTATAAATTGTGTCAACTTCCTCAGTTCCGCAATTTCTATTTCCTCCATCATCATTTGGCTAAATTTTTAAAAGACTCCCGCTACAAAAAGGCACTCATTAAAATGGATAAACACTGATCCAACAACCTTTACAGTTAAATTGTAAGATTAGGTCTGGTACTTCACTAAATACCTTGATCAGGTTAAACATACAACTGTAAACTGGTCGAAAATAATATAATGTATGTGCCTTATTGTATGGCTTTAGGTAAAAAATATGCTACTTAAAATTATAGACCTCCCAATTACTTTAGTCTAATACTCTTTTGGTTAGCCTTAAACATGCTTCTCACAAAATGCTAACGCCTTAAAAATAGATAATATTTCCTGAATATAAAGCTGGTAAAATTGTAACATTCACTCATAAAAAGAAAATCCCTTTTCCAAGTGCTTGACTTAAAAAAGGAATTGACTTCAACTCAGCTAAAAAGCTTAAAGTTATCTTCTCTTGTTTAGCTGAGGGCAATCTGTATGCAAGTCAAGCATCTCGTACTTCATACGTTGCTTTTTATAGTAAGCCGAATGAGATTTACCATATGGGCTACAAGATCCCAAGCTTACCATCAGTGCTCCTGAAGCAAGAATTGATAGAATAAGTCTTTTCATTATAATGAAGTTTTATGAATGTTCGGTATTGGTACTCCTCAAAAAAAATACCTCTTTTTAGACTTTTAGCATCTAAGGTGTAAGATTCTGCTTTCTTTTTACAAACGTTGTAAAGGGTAGATACATTGTAATCAAACAGAAAAAAAACACAGGCAAATGCCTGTGTTTTAGAAACAGCTACATATATACAAAAGATCGGCTAAAGTTCACAATAGGCTATTCAATTTCTGCTAAAAATGTTTTTTGCTGTGTAAAGTAAGGATCACTAATGAGTGTCTGTAAGTTCACATCAGCTATTACATAATTCAGTCCATTACCATTTTCGTAACGCTCATAAATCTGTACGAACTTGGATCTATCAAATTGACTTTCTTCCGCATAACGGAAATATATCTTCAGGTCTACATCATTTGAGAAGCGGACACCGTTGTGTTTTCCATTCTTACGGTACTCATATTTGTAATCATAACGGTTGGCTGAAATATCAGACAATACCGCTGAACCAGTTGGATGCCCTCCAGCTCCTTTTCCTCTAAAGAACTGCTTATCAGAAAACGCACCCTGTACAATCACGCCATTATACTCATAATCAACAGTGTATAAATCACTTTCTTCAGATATAAAATGTGGCAGAACATAAGCCGCTATCTCATCATCACTCGCTCTAAAAACCTTAGCTACCTGCTTGATTTTAAGTCGTTTTTCACGAGCATACTGCATATCAAAATCAGCTAGAGACTGTATTCCGTAATTGAATACCTCAGCAGGGTTTAGGTACAATCCATAACTGTGCAAAGTAAGAATTACCAACTTGTATTTTGCATCATAACCTCCAACATCCAATGTTGGGTCTGTTTCTGCAAAACCAAGGTCCTGTGCTTCTTTCAAAGCATCCTCATAGCTCACACCTTCCTCAAACATCTTGGTTAAAATGTAATTGGATGAACCATTGAAAATCCCTCTTACAGAATGCAGTAACTCATTATCATAATACTCTTCTAAAGTCCTGATAATCGGAATACTTGCACATGCCGATGCTTCATAAAGTAATGATGTACCATGTTCGCGCTGTAAAGCAACAAGCTCTTCAAGGTTTTCAGCGATCATTTTCTTGTTGGCACTTACTACATTCTTACCATTTTTAAGCGCCTGAGTCACGATATCATATGCCTCATTTACATCATCAATTAGCTCTGTAACCAAATTGATACGCTCATCATTCAGTACATCACTTTTATCATAAGTAAATGCATATTCTGGAAGAGACCTTTTCTTATTGCGGTTCTTTACTACAATTTTAGAAATGTCTGCCGAAAAATTGCGGCTATTATTCAGCACGTCATAAAGTCCTTTACCAACGCAACCAAATCCAAAAAGTCCAATGTTAACATCCTTGGTCATATACTAATTTTTTTTTGTCTTTATGTCTGAAAAAAGCTTTTATGGCTGATGCAATTTTTTCGGTCTCAACCAAAAAACCGTCGTGACCGTATGTGGAGTTGATTTCTTCATACGTCACATTAGGCACATACCGAGCGATAAACCTTTGCTCCGATACAGGAAATAAAATATCCGTTGTTACCCCAATCACATGGGTATAAGCTTCAATATTTTGGAGAGCATCCTGTAAGCTACCTCTTCCTCTTGCTACATTATGTGAGTCCATTGCTTTGGAAAGCGACCAGTATGAATAAGCATTAAACCTACTGAGTAACTTTTCGCCCTGATAACGCTGGTAAGAAGAAGCTCTAAACTCATCTATATTTTCATTTGTTCCTTCTTGTTGAGTTACATCATACGTGTTGTAGTTTCTGTATGAAAGCATGGCAATTGCACGTGCAGCTTTCAACCCATTCTGCCCTGCTTTCTCATTATTTTCAAGCCAAGTCGGGTCAGCTTCCAAAGCCAGACGCTGTGTTTCATTAAAAGCCACACCCCACGGTGAATGTACTGCATTGGTCGCTGCCAGAATCAGGTTTTCCATCAGTCTAGGGCGTTTCAAAGCCCATTCGATTGCCTGCTGCCCACCTAACGACCCTCCAATCAATGTCTGAATATGTGTGATGCCTAAGCTCTCACGTAACAAATCCAATGCATTTACAATATCTCTGATTGTAAGCTGAGGAAAAGCATGGAAATAAGGCTCTCCTGTATCAGGATTGATAGACAAAGGTCCAGTAGAACCATAACAAGACCCCAAGACGTTTGCACAGATCACAAAATGTTCGTCAGGATTAAAAAGACTTCCATCTCCAAAAAGTCCTGCCCACCAGTCTGTCACTTCTGCATTTCCTGTAAGTGCATGGCAAACCCATACCACATTCGAAAAGTCATGGTTAGGTTTTCCAAACGTACAGTACTTAAGCGTAAAGCCTTTAAGCTGATCTCCGGATTCCAACTGGAAATCCTCATTGTAGTGAAAATAATGCGCTTCCATCTTTTGTATCTTATCTCGGTTCTCGTTCCAAACCACCTGCCATGCTAGCCGCTACATGGCAAGTGGTATATTTATTATTAGCTAACAGTCAGGCTAACTTTTTCAAATGCCTGCTGAAAATCACTTTTGATATCTTCTATATGTTCAATTCCTACAGATACTCTCAACAATCCAGAGGTAACTCCAGCTGCCACCTGCTCTTCATCTGAAAGCTGTTGGTGCGTAGTTGACGCTGGATGAATAATCAGTGTTTTAGCATCTCCTACATTAGCCAAGTGACTTGCCAGATTTAGCTGACTGATAAAGTCTTTGGCAACTTCTTTTCCTCCTTTTACTTCAAATGACAATACTGCTCCAAAACCATTTGTCAGGTATTTCTTCGCAAGCTCATGGTATGGACTTGTTTTCAGGCCTGGGTAATTCACTGACTCAACTGCATCATGTGATGCTAACCACTCTGCCAAAGCCAAAGCATTATCAACATGTCTTTGTACACGAAGAGAAAGTGTTTCTAAACCTTGTAATAAAAGGAAGGAATTGAATGGACTCAATGCTGGACCAAAATCTCTCAGTCCCTCTACCCTCGCTCTGATTGCGAAAGCTATATTTCCAAATGGACCACCCTCTCCAAAAACTTCCCAGAACTTCAATCCATGGTATCCTTCTGATGGTTCTGTAAACTGAGGAAACTTACCATTTGCCCAGTTGAAATTACCCGCATCTACTATGACTCCACCAATTGATGTTCCGTGTCCACCAATCCATTTCGTAGCCGAAGCCGTTACAACATTGGCACCATGGTCAATAGGTCGGAACAAGTACCCCCCTGCTCCAAAAGTATTGTCTACCACCAATGGAATATTATGTTTCTGCGCAACTTTTGCGATTGCTTCAAAGTCTGGAATATTAAACTGTGGGTTCCCAATAGTTTCCAGATACAGTGCTTTGGTACGCTCATCAATCAGCTTCTCAAAACTCTCTGCATCATCACCTTCTGCAAACCTCACCCCAATGCCTAACCTTTTGAAAGACACTTTAAACTGATTATAAGTTCCGCCATATAGGTATGTTGTAGAAACAATATTATCTCCTGACTCACAAAGGTTATTCAGTGCAATAAACTGCGCTGCCTGTCCTGAAGCTACTGCAAGTGCTGCCACTCCGCCTTCAAGTGCAGCGATTCGCTTCTCAAACACATCCGTTGTTGGGTTCATGATTCGAGTGTAGATATTGCCAAACTTTTTCAAGGCAAACAGGTTAGCACCATGTTCTGCATCGTTGAATGTGTAAGATGTAGTTTGGTAAATCGGTACTGCACGGGCATTCGTAGTAGCTTCAACTTCCTGACCTGCATGCACTTGTAGTGTTTCGAATCTTAATTTATTATCTGACATGGCTCTTTGGATTTTAATAAAATGGTACAATGGTTCTTAAAACACGTTTTGTAGACCAAAACGAGCCTCCTGCTTGTGCTAAGGATAAAGAAACGCCTGTACCAAGCCGCGCGTCACTTGGTGCGAAACGTAACAATACATCTTAGGAGATGGAAACGGAGGTGTGGGGAGTGTATGTGCGATTAGCTACACATTCGCATTCGCATACACATTCGGTATGAGAAATTGTACGTGTTGCGAGATGCAAAAAATTGGGTCAACGCTGCTGCGTCAACAAAAAGAATTTTAAATGCTTTCATGATGCCTAATTAGTTTATATGTCCTAAAAACTTAGGCTAGGAATTAGCACCTTTCCCACGAGTGAGGGGGTTGCTAGAGGGTCTTAAAGCCTAGTCTCTCGCCTCTTCTTTATAAACCAATTACTTCAGATGTGAGGTAATTGACTGTATGTGCCACAAACATACTGACCATTTCTGAAAAAAACCAAACAACATCACAAAAAAATTAAGATTTATTTTAATCCTAAGGAGCTATACCAAAAGCTTCGATGAGAAAAAGCTTATCCTACTTTTCTCTTACCAATGAACTAGCTGAATACAAAAAATTCAAAACAAAAAAGCCTTGATAATGATTATAGCTAGCAAACTTACAAACTGTAACAAGAAACGGTATAACTCTATCACCTAGATTATCAAATAGGTACAAAGATTACAGACAGTTTCTGATTTCATAAATTGGATAGAAACAGATGACATGCGTAAATTTGCCTCAATACCCTATATAACAACTAGGCTATCGATAAGAAAGGGAGTGGAAAATTAGCAACTCAGGAAGCTCTATTATTTGATACAATAAATAAATTCTTTAGCATTCAATTATGAATTGATCTAATTTGAAGTATGCTTTTCTTCAATTGAATATAGAATTTATAACAGTGACAGCGTTAAATTGAATTCAAAACACAAAGAAAATATATTATGCCATCAATCCTTGACTTGGTAGGATCCACCCCATTAGTAGAGGTTACACATCTAAACCTTAACCCAAATGTTAAGGTTTATGGAAAATTAGAAGGTCATAACCCCGGCGGTAGTGTCAAAGACAGACCTGCTCTCAGTATGATACAAGGGGCTATTGACAGAGGTGAACTGAAACCAGGAATGAAACTGGTTGAAGCCACCAGCGGCAATACAGGAATTGCACTTGCCATGATTGCTAAAGCAGTTGGTGTAGAAATTGAACTGATTATGCCTGAGCATGCCACAGCAGAACGGGTCAAAACCATGCAAGCATATGGTGCCAAAGTAATCCTTACGCCTTCTGAGCGATCAATGGAAGGTTCTATTGACCTTGCAAGAGAAAAAGCAGCGACAGGAGAATACCTTATGCTTAATCAGTTTGGCAATCCTGACAACTACAAGGCTCATTATCGTCACACAGGACCTGAGATATGGGAAGCAACAGAAGGAAAAATCACACACTTTGTATCTGCTATGGGAACAACAGGTACTATTATGGGTGTGTCCCGTTACCTGAAAGAGCAAAACCCAAACGTTCAGATTGTAGGTACGCAACCAACTGAAGGTTCTCGGATTCCAGGCATCAGAAGATGGCCAGAAGCATACTTACCTGCCATATTTGAACCTGAAAGAGTCGACAGAATCATTGACATCTCTCAGGAAGAGGCTTCAACGATGGCTCGTAAACTGGCTAAGGAAGAAAGTATATTTTCAGGAATGAGTAGTGGAGGTGCTGCCGTAGCTGCACTTCGAGTAGCTGAAGAATTAGAGGAAGGGGTTGTCGTATTTATTGTATGTGACCGAGGCGACAGATATTTATCTTCACCATTATTTGAAGAATAGCAACAAAAAACCCTGTTCATGCATAAACTGAACAGGGTTTTACCTTTAAAATTCCGGCATCTCTTCAAGCGTTGAATATAGCATATTGACGATCCCATTGGTGCTTATCCTTGAGCGGTCAAGCAAAATATCATAATGAAGCTCACTTGCCCCTGACAGAAACTCATTAAACCTGCTCCTTTTATCATCCATCAGTTCTACAAGCTCAATCGCCTTATCTTCACTCATACCTTCCTTTTGCATCAGCATCCTGACCCTATACCTAAGAGGAGCAAACAACTTTACATTTAGTACATTGACACTTTCTTCAGCAAAGAAGCCAGCACCGCGTCCAACAAACACCACATTCCCTCTCTCCATATAAGCAGAAATAACGCCTCCCATTGCCCTTTTCAACTCCTTATGAGGCTGATATTCATTGAATGCACTCAATAGCTGATCCACCAGTCCTTTCCTTTGGGGTGTACTCAGATCTGTCACACGATCAAGGTTCATTTTCATCTCTTTTCCTACAGCCCTTATCACCTCACTGTCCACTACCTGCCACCTTCTTGGATGACCAAAAAACATCTCATTTGTATTGAGTTTATCCACAAGCTGCTGAGCCACCTCCATAGCGTTACAACCATAGTCCCTGCCTATTGTAACCACTTTTCCATTACACTCAATAGGCTTATTCAGCTCTTCATCAGTTTTTTTAAAGTACTGGCTAAAGTAATCGTATGATATTGTTTCCATCTCCTGTCTGTTTACTTAATCCTAATATCTGAAAATAATCCTTTTATAATTTACAAAGATTAATGCAATGTTCCCATTGCAATCGAAAGCAAAACAACAAACAACACATTGATTACCAATACTTAAATAAAAACAACCACATAACACTATTCAAGAAATAACAATGACTTAATTCATTATTTAATTCAATTTTTTATTAAAACTTATAGCAATTAAACTATTTCAATTCATTCAACCACAACCACATGAAACGACTTTTCTCTTTACTACTTTCTGTATCGCTATTGGCTTGTATCTCAATGTCATCGAATGTTTTTTCACAAGTTTTAGTAGGTGGTAATATTGGTGTAGCATTCCCTACAGGTGACCTCTCTGATGGAGCAAGCACAGGGTTTAACTTTGGTGCAGATGGTAGGTACTTCCTCCGAGATCAAGTATCTGTTGATGCCCAGATCGACTATACGCCTTTCGCTGAAGAAAGCAATGTCAACACCAACCTGTTTTCCATAAGGGTAGGTGCCAGTTATTATACTCAACCTGAATATACCAGCACACTCAAAAACCTGAGGCCCTATGTGAATGCTGCTATCGGTTACTACAATATCGATGTCAACATCGATAATGTACCAGGTGTTGGAGACATTGATGATTCAGAAGGTAAAATTGGCTTAAACTTCGGTGGAGGTATTCTTTATCCGATCAAAGACAAACTGGACATCAACGGCAAAATCAATTACCATTTCGTAGACCAAGGCTCTTTCTTCCTCTTAAATATTGGCTTGCTATATCATATCAAAAGTTCTAGCAGACCAGTTGACAAAGAACTTCGAGAAGAGCTTAAAGGAGAGTAGAATTTCTATTTCTCTATAAAATACGCAGACCTGACTCATTCGTCAGGTCTATTTTTTTCTAAAATCAGCATTACAACGACCTCAACTTTTCTTCAATTTGTTTGAACAGTGTAGGCTAACATTTCAACACAATTAACCATGGACACTCTACAACTTAGCACCATCTACCTTCAGCACAGGGCTGACATTATTGACTTGGTCAACAACATTTGTATTGGAGCAGACAAGAGGGATTGGGAACTTGTCAAAAAAGCTTTTGACAGCAGTGTCACGTTGGATTACAGCTCCTTAAGTGGAAATCCAGCAACTGTCTGTTCCCCACAAGAAATTATAAACGGATGGAAACATGCGTTGCCAGGATATACCGCTACACAACATATGGTCACCAACCATTCTGTCACAATTCATGAAGAGGAAGCTGAGTGCTTCTCTTACTTACAGGCTATTCATATTTTACCCAATGACTCAGGTAATAATACATGGACCGTATTTGGTCAGTATCATCATCATTTCAACAAAACAGTAAAAGGATGGAAAATTGATCGGCTGACTTTTACATTGGTCCATCAAGAAGGAAACCCGGACCTGCCTAAGCTTGCCCGGGAGCGCTCCTTATCTCAAGGATAGGATATTGACCCTATTTCACTTTAAATCACATTTTATTTTTGTTCATGGCTTTAGGCCTGATCATGGAATAGTAAATATCATCATCCTCGTTCCAATCTATTACCCGCTGGTAATATTGATTGGCTTGAGGTCCATTACCATCTTTTTCAGCTACTTTAGCCATCAGGTAGTAAGTGTAAGGAGAATCTTTTTCTGATACCTCCAACTCTTCTTTGGCTTTCCCTAAATCATCTTTTATATAATACAGGTATGCCATTGCCTGATGGTAAGGCTCCAGTTCTTCAGGGTTATCACTGTTTGAAATATGCTCTTTCAACAAACTAGCCTCTTCCATTCCTTTTTCTGGCTCACGCTGCATAGCATATAATAAAGACCTGTTATACAACTCCCTCGCTTTCAGGTTTTCTTTCACAGATTCAGCTAAACTAGAGTTACCTACATACTCCTCAAACGTTGCCAAATATTCTGCTGCCTTGGCATATTCTGAATTGTACATGTAGATGGTGCTCATATCCAGAATCAGGTTAGCTGTATAAGCTTGCAAACCCAGTTCCTGCGCTTCGCTCTTAGCCTCTACATATTTTGCCAGAGCCTGTTCCTGATCTCCCTTATGGAGATAAACTCTTGCTATCTCTGCCATATGCCAGATCTTATTCTGCTCAGAAGTTGCGATAGACACAGCATGCTCCAGTTCTCTAATAGCATCATCATACCTGCCTGAATACAACATACTTTCTCCTATCTTGTGTTGGGATTCATCAAAGCGACTATTCAGCTCCAAGGCTTTTCTGTATTCTTCAATTGCTTTATCAAACTGCCCGTTCTTCCTATAAAAATCACCCATTGCATCATGGGGGTTAGGTTCATTCGGAATCAGCTCCACATATTTTTTAAATGCTTCTTCAGCTTTCCTTACATCTCCCATATTCTGGTAAGCAAACCCCAAAGAGTTGTAATTGGCTGGAAAGTCCGGGTCTAAAGCAATCGACTTCTTAAGTAACTCTATTGCTTTTTCATAATCTTCCTTTCCGTCAGAATAGGCATAAGCCAAACTGTTCAGTACCCGCTTGTCTTCCGGCACTTTTTCAGAGAGTTTTTCCCAAGTTCCAATCGACTGTTCCAGTTGGTTGTGATACCCCATATAAGACGCTTCAATCAGCATTTTTTCTTCAGGGGTCACCTTGTCTTTTAACGCATAAGCTTTGTTGAGATGAAGAAAGACATCTTCTTCAGAAGTTCCTGACCACGCTCTAAAAAGATGAGCAAGCGCAAATGAGGAATCCTTTTCAATAGCCTCATCAAACATTCTTCTGGCCTCTGGTTTCCGTACATTGTCTAGCAGGTCCCGCCCCGCCACAAATAAACTCATTGCCTCCTCAGAGTTTGTTGTAACCGGCAGCATTATTTCCTCCACATTCTCGCCTCCTGTATCACCACTGTTGCTTGAGCATGCCACAAAACTGGCAAGAAGCACCACATAAAAGAGGCACTTGCATAATTTGACACATCCGTTCATCATGTTGTTTATGGTTTTGGTGTTTAAAATATCCAGTACAGTCTAAGCAAAAGCAATTATTCAGTCTGCGACACCATGCTTTACATTAAAACAGCAACATCAATTATATGGGTTCAATTCACTTTGCTGATACACCAAATACCTAAAAGGCATTAAATTCGATCATGTATTTCTCATATAAAAAGCGACTTCCTAACAGTTAGAAAGTCGCTTTTACCTCATTCCAATACTAATATTCTTATAACCTGACCATCTGGTTCAGGATACCTTCCAATGACTGCACCATCGGACGGGTTTTCATTTCATAGTTGTTCACCAGCATTGAAAATGCCAAAAGTCTTCCGCTGTAAGTTTTGATATAACCTGAATAGCATTTGACCCGCTTAATGGTACCACTTTTTCCAAATACTCTTTCGGCAGCAGCTTCACCCCTACAAAGGTATTTGAAAGTACCAGTCTTGCCGGCTATTGCTAAAGAGCTAAAGAAAGCATCTTTTTCTTTGGTGCGCTGCATCTTCACTAGCAGGTTTACCATCTGCTCAGCTGTAATGGCATTGAAGCGAGACAGTCCGCTGCCATCCTCCATAAAAAAGCCATTTAAATCCAAACCTCGCTCTTCCCAAAGCTCTTCCACTACCTCAATCCCTGCTTCAGTACTGCCTTCTCCCTTTACCTTTGCCCCCATCATCTTAAGCATTGCTTCTGCAAACAGGTTTACACTCTTTTCGTTTGTTTCCTTCACTATTTCATGCAATGGCTCAGATCTAAAACTCTTCAGCAGGGTTCTTTTCAACATTCTATTTGCGGTAGGTGTAAGTCTCAGCGTTGTTGGCTGGTTACTTATCGCAACACCTTTTTCTCGAAGTAATTTATCCAAAGTCCAAGCAGCCCAATAAGCAGGATCAGGTGCTGACCCTTTAATTGTAAACTCGTTTCTGTACGGAGTAATAGTACCCCTAACGTAACGGTCATATGAGTATGGCCCTCCAAAAATGTAAGCATTATCACCTGAACCCTTTGGACCTCCTTTCACCTCATTAAAAAACTTTAGATCCGGAATTTCAGGTTCTACACCTAAAATTGTTGTCAAGGAGTCTGGTGCTGTAGATTTAAACCTTAAAACATAGGTATTACGGCAGAATGAAAGTCCACTTGCCCCTGCACCATAATAATTACCCAAGTCTTCCCAATTCCACTTTGATGGTGCCAATTGGTAATCAAACAATGTTGCATCTGCCACTATTCCTCCCTTTATCTCTTTGATGCCCAACTCTCCAGCAACAAATTCCTGCAATTGGCTAATATCAAAAGTTGGGTCTCCGCCACCTCGTATATACAGGTTCCCATCCAAAACACCATCCATTGAGATATTCCCATCGTACTCAATAACTGTCTCAAAACGGTAGTCTTCTCCCAGTACAATCAGTGCCGAAGCAGTTGTCACCAGCTTCATCACAGATGCAGGCGCCAATGACTGCTCTTGTCCATATCCCAAAAGCACCTCCCCTGTTTCGACATCTGTCACACAAATACCGAGAGAGGCAGATGCCATATCCCTGTTTTTATGTAACTGCTCTACCATTTTCCGTAAATCAACTATTTCTGTAGGGTCTCCGCCACCTGCCAACACTTCAGTTGCCAACAACAAGCAGGCGAAAACAGTTATTATCGATGAAAGGCTTCTCATAAATCTGAAAGGTTCTTTTGTTTATGAATTAAATATTAGTTTTGTTATATATCTTAATTATGATCTTAGGTCAGGGCACTTACAGGAATAATTACATTCTGATTACAAGTCATTTACCATAAGACTACACAGTCACAGTATACGAAATATGGATCATTTAATGCATCAATAGTATTATTTCTATCTCAAGTACTGTGCTGATCAATGAAAAAATGTAAACTTTACCTAAGATTTTTATCCTATATTATTGGTGTAAAGTTATCAAATTTGTTATTTCCAAATAAAGGTAGCTGGAGATCAAAAATACTACCAGCTGTTTGAATTGCAGATTAGGTGGCGGCTACGGCAGACGGTCAAACCGCATAATTAAGAACCAAAGTGTGACTGCACATTTAAGTCAGTTACAGGGCGACAAGTACAGCTATCACAAAATTAGCTTCGCACTCGCCATTATTTGATCATCAACTTAAAACATGAAAAGCATTTGATCGAAAAAGTCATTAACCTGGAAGGTGTTTCACTGGTTGATTTCCTAGGAGTGGAAAATGAGAACATTAAAGAAATTTCCACCGCCTTCCCAAAAAGCAAGATTATATCCAGGGGAAACGAAATCAGAATACAGGGCACGGGTCCTGAGATAATTAAAATAAACAACGCTTTTAACGAGCTGCTGGCTCACTACAAAAAATACGGCAAGGTCACAACTGACAACGTATTGGACTATATCGAAACCAATGTCAGCAAGGAACAGGCTGACCTCAAAGATGAGATTATCCTATACGGTGCCAAAGGGGTTGCCATCAGACCTAAAACTGCCAATCAGAAGACTTTGGTCGAGACTGCCAGCAAGAACGATATGGTTTTTGCTATTGGCCCTGCTGGTACCGGTAAAACCTATGTAGCAGTAGCTTTGGCTGTAAAAGCACTTAAAAACAAGCAGGTCAGACGGATTATCATCTCCCGTCCTGCTGTTGAAGCAGGTGAAAACCTTGGTTTCCTACCGGGTGACCTAAAAGAAAAAGTGGATCCGTATCTACGTCCAATCTATGATGCTTTGGATGATATGATTCCATCGGAAAAGCTTAACTTTTATCTCGAAAACCGTATCATTGAGATTGCACCACTAGCGTATATGCGTGGTCGTACCCTAAACAATGCTTTCATTCTTTTGGATGAAGCCCAGAATACGACCCCAATGCAAATGAAGATGTTCCTGACACGTATGGGTGCAGAATCCCAGATGATTGTCACTGGTGATACTTCACAGATTGACTTGCCAAGAAAAGTCAAGTCCGGCCTGCTTGAAGCTACTACCATCCTGAGAGGAATCGAAGGAATTGGCATCATCCAACTTAGTGGTAAAGATGTCATCAGGCACAGACTCGTGAAAAACATCATTGCTGCATATAAAGATGCTGCTGATGAAGGTGTCACAGAAGTTCCTGAAAACAACAACAGCCAATAGATTTTAACTGCTCCTGCCACAAAACCTTATGTGGCAGGAGCATCATTATCGCCTTAACACACCAGCATCCGTTCTGGCTTTGCTGCGCTGTTTACCTGTTACAACACCCCCTATCATGCAATTAAGCAAAAGCATTAAAATCCCCCTTATCTTGGCTGGTGTCTGCTGGGTTATTGAATTTATGGAAATGGGGCTACAACATGAGTTCCATAGTTTAGGCATTTACCCAAGACACCCAAGTGGTCTTATTGGCATTGTTTGTCACCCCTTTTTACATGGAGACCTGAAGCACTTAGCATCCAACACCTTTTCCTTTATATTTCTTTGCAGCAGTATCATTTTCTTTTTCCCACGTATTTCGAGGCGTGTGATCTTGACGATTTACCTGCTTACAGGATTTGGCGTATGGCTACTTGCTAGACCTGCCTACCACATCGGGGCCAGTGGGCTGATCTATGGATTTGCCTCCTTTCTGTTCTTTATTGGTGTATTCCAGAAAAACTCCAACTCGTTGATAATCTCCCTTATCATTGCCTTGCTTTACAATGGTATGCTTTATGGAATACTACCTGCTCAGGAAGGCGTATCATGGGAGTCTCACCTGATTGGAGCCTTTGTTGGAGCAGTTGTCGCATACTACTTCCGTAATGCAACAACTGAAATGTTCAGGCATATCACAACCCAAGTGGGAGAGGTACATTTTGAAGGATATGTCAACATTGAAACGCCTCATTACAAGTACACTTACCTTGAAAATGGAGAGAAAAACAAAGAAGAAGACAAACAACCGTTAGATAGTAGCACTGAAAAAAATTAGCTTTTTTTCACGTGCAATCGGCTATCTTTATAACAGGAATACCCGTATGCTAAGGAGTGTCTTTATTTTATGACACCTTTTACTTTTTAAATGCATTGTATTTGAAACGGGTTTACTGAATACAAATAAACCAACACGCTTCAGTCAACTCTTAGTGGGCTTGATATTATAGATATTTGACAGAAATGGAATCAACACAGAAAAAGGCCAACCGCCTGATTCAAGAAAGCAGTCCTTACCTGCTTCAACACGCCTATAACCCTGTGGAGTGGTATCCTTGGGGGGAAGAGGCCTTAACAAAAGCCAAAAAAGAAAACAAGCCAATCATCGTCAGTATAGGATATTCATCCTGCCACTGGTGCCATGTCATGGAAAGGGAATCTTTCGAGAATGATCAATTGGCTGCATTGATGAACCAACACTATATCTGTATTAAAGTCGACAGGGAAGAAAGGCCTGATATAGACCAGATTTATATGGATGCCATTCAGGTAATGGGAATTCAGGGTGGATGGCCACTCAACGTTTTCCTTACTCCTGATGCCAAACCTTTCTATGGAGGCACCTATTTTCCACCCCAACAATGGCAACAGGTTTTGGTACAGGTAGCTAAAGCCTATACAGAGCACAAAAGCCAACTGGAAGAATCTGCCGAAAAGTTTGTCCAAGCCATCAACCAAAGTGAGCTTGAAAAATACGGCATAGGAAAGATTCAGCATGAATATACTGCCGAAAGACTTGATGAGATGTTTGTAAAGCTTTCTCATCAGTTTGATCCGCAAAATGGTGGAATCAATAAGGCTCCCAAATTCCCCATGCCTACCATATGGAATTTCCTGCTTCGCTATTATGATGTAAGCGGCAATGAGAATGCCTTGGACCATGCCAAGCTTACGCTAAATAAAATGGCTTGGGGTGGTATCTATGATCAGATTGGAGGCGGGTTTGCACGCTATTCTGTCGATGGACAGTGGTTTGCTCCTCATTTTGAGAAGATGCTCTATGACAATGCCCAACTTGTCAGTCTTTATGCTGATGCTTATGCCTTAACACGAGACAAGGAATATGAGCAGGTGATCGGAGATACCATCAAGTTCCTAAAACGCGAAATGATGAGCGAAGAAGGTGGCTTCTACTCTGCTTTGGATGCGGATAGCGAAGGCATTGAAGGACGATTTTATGTATGGACATACGAGGAGTTGGAGGAAGTATTTGAAGAGGAAGACTTGAGGCTAATCTGTGACTATTACAATGCTACAGAAGCAGGTAACTGGGAACACAGCTTCAACATTCTTCACAGGTCAACATCGAAAGAGGCATTTGCCAAAAAGCACCAGATGACTGTTACGGAGCTTGACGATAAAGTCAGGAACTGGAAAACGGCTCTACTCAAGATCCGAGAAATGCGTATACGTCCCGGACTTGACGATAAGATCCTCGCTTCATGGAACGGATTAATGCTAAAAGGGCTTGTTGATGCTTATGCCGCAACAGGTCACACCAAATACCTGCACCTTGCCAAGAAAAATGCGCATTTCATTGCCTCCAAAATGATGACACCTGAAGGCAAACTTTGGCACAGCTATAAAAACGGAAAGGCAAGTATCGAACCGTACCTCGAAGATTACGCTGCGGTTATACAGGGCTTTACAGCACTTTATCAGGTATGCTTTGATGCTGTCTGGCTTGAGCGCTCAGAAAAGATGGTCAACTATACCTTGGAGCACTTCTTTGACCGTGAAGAAGAGATGTTCTATTTCACCCAAGATGCCGCCTCAACTTTAATCGCAAGGAAAAAGGAAATCTTTGACAATGTCATTCCTTCCTCAAATTCCATGATGGCTACAAACCTTTATTTCTTGGGCATTTTGCTTGAGCGTGAAGACCTGCTCAACACTTCCCGTAATATGTTAGGGAAAATGAACAAGATGCTGGAGGTAGAGGTACAATACCTAGCCAATTGGGCTTGCCTTTATACGGCACAGGTCACACCTACTGCCGAAGTAGCAATTGCAGGTGATGAGCTGATTGCTTTTGCCCAGGGAATCCATCAGGAATTTATTCCAAACAAGGTAGTAGCAGGAGCCTATACTCCTGAAGAGCAAGCTTCCAAAATTCCGCTCTTGCACCACAGGGATGCCATTGATGGGAAAACCACTGTGTATGTATGCCGTAACAGAAGCTGTTTACGACCCGTACATTCTTTGGCTGAAGCATTAAGAGACATCAAAGGAATCAAACAATAAACTAAACCCCATGCAACGAGATTTACCCTTGCATGGGGTTCTTTTTAAAACACCCTCTCCTTTCTTTCCTTATAATTTTGCACTATTTTTATATTCGAAAGGATATAGACTATCTTTTGCGCCTAACAATTATACCTTTTTAAATACCAAAACCTTCCCCAAGACCAGTTTGGGCAAAAATTTTGTTGATAAAATCAAAATAGAACCTATACATGACAAATACAGGATCTAGGCATTCTTTAAAATGGGGTTAGAGCTAAAATATGGTATCATAACCAAGGTGCGTCGATGAATATGAGACATTTGCTACTTATTATTACGTTTTTAACTGTAACGGTCTTAGCTGGAACACCCCTTTACGCCCAAGCATCAAAAGGGTATAAAGTAACAGGTGAGGTGTTTTACCAAAAGAACCGTAAAGCATTATCTGATGTATTCATTACTGTCTATGAAGTAATCAGAAATGATGACGGTCATGTGACACAATATTCTGCACCCAACACATCCTATACGACGACAACTGATAAGGACGGTAAATTTGCTTTTGTGATGGATGGAAAAAAGGAATATTTGATGACCTTTCTGAAAGAAGGGTTTCTATCTGTCCCTACCCAAATCCCTTTCAAAAAGCGAAACATTGCTTTAGGTGAACATATCAGCATCAAAGTAGGAATGAAAAAAGCAGCCAATTTCCTGGTGAGAGGTCGAGTGATAGATGCAAAGTCAGGTGAAACGATCTCAGAAGCTTCAGTAGCTTTAAGCCACCAAGAAGACGAAGGCAACACCAAACTACTGACTACAGACCAAAACGGTGTCTATTCCTTTATGCTCCAGCCACAGAAACAATATGAAATTAGCGCAAATGCTGATGGCTATTTCAAGACTATTCAAGCCATTTCTGTCAATGACAAAAAAGAAGAGGTATTATCATATAATTTCAGGCTAAACCGCATAGAAAGTGGAGCGGTCACTACATTGAATAGCTTTTTCTTTGAAGTGAATGGTGCTAAAATTATTGAAGGTAAAGCCAATGAGCTATTGGGCATACAGAAAATGATGGAGGAGAATCCAAATGTCAATATAGAAATAGGATGTCATACCGATGCCCGTGGAGATGATGGTTACAATATGCAACTGTCTATAGAAAGAGCAGATGCCATCGCTGAGTTCCTAATCAAAATGGGAATTGATTCCAGCAGGCTTATCACCAAAGGTTATGGCGAAACCCAATTGGTCAACCACTGTAACAATGGTGTGAAGTGCAGCAGACAGGAACACGAAACCAATAGACGTGTAACGATCAAGGTCATTGGTTCAATGGAATAAAATTTTTAAACCGAAACAGCTATTGGAACTGTTTCGGTTTTTTTATGACTTAAAATAGAGTGCTTAAATGTTCAGAAGCTTCTGTTTCAACACTTCGAAATCAGGGGCTATCAACTCAGCCACTTTCTCCCTGTTGACGATCTCAACAAGTCTCTCCGGGATTTCTACAGGTGCATCAATGATTGGCTCTACCACATCACCAAACTTTGCAGCATGAGCCGTTGAAAGGAAGATTCCCGCTACTGCTTCATCATCCAATTCATCCAAATACTCCTTTATCCCCATATAACCGATAGCTGAATGAGGACACATGATATAGTCTGCACGATCAAATACAGTATGGATTGTTTCTTTTGTCTGCTGATCGGTATAATGCTTACCCAAAATATCTGTAGTCTCTGCCTCAAAAGACTGATCGTACAGCTCTCGGATTCGAGGGAAGTTACTTGGGTTCCCCACATCCATCGCATTGGAAATTGTAGCCGTTGAAGGTCTTGGGCTAAATACACCTGTATTCAGGTAAGTTGGCACCACATCATTGACATTCGTAGCTGCCACAAAACGGATAACAGGCAATCCCATTCTTTTAGCAATCAACCCACCACACAAGTTACCGAAGTTACCACTAGGTACACAGAAAACCACCTTGTCTTTCCCTTGGCGCTTCAACTGAGCATAAGCATTGAAATAGTAGAAAGACTGAGGAATCAACCTACTTATATTGATAGAGTTGGCAGAGCTTAGTCTTAACTTTTGGCTCAATTCCTTATCTAGGAATGCCTCTTTAACCATTCTCTGGCAATCATCAAATGTTCCTTCTACCTCAAAGGCTTGTACGTTTTGACCAACCGTAGTCAGCTGCTGTTCCTGAATATGACTCACCTTACCGCTCGGATATAGAATGGTCACCTTAATACCCGGAACCCCCAAGAAACCTTGAGCAACAGCACTACCTGTATCTCCTGAGGTAGCTACAAGAATATGAAGCTCTTCATCCTCTGTCAGGAAATAAGACATTAGCCTTGACATAAAGCGGGCGCCAAAATCCTTAAAAGCTAAGGTCGGCCCATGAAACAGCTCAAGACTATAGATATTGTCATGCACATGACGTACAGGAGCCTCAAAATTGATGGCATCATCTACAATTTCTTTCAGCTTATCTTCAGGAATTTCATCTCCCAACAATGCTTTTGATACTTCAAAGGCAATTTCCTGAAAATTCAGTTCCTCTATATGATCAAAAAATGACTGTGGAAGCGTTCCGATATGCTCAGGCATATAGAGACCGTTGTCCTGTGGCAACCCTCTGAACACTGCCTCTTTCAGTGTCACTTCTGGTGCCTCTCTTTTAGTACTATAAAGTTTCATGGGGTTCAAAGTTTGAGTTCATTCAGTGTATCCTGTTTCCTTGACAACAAGCATTCCGGACACTAAGACTATAAAAGGCAAAAGTATTCGATGAAACCGATATACTTTTGCCCAATTTGTTTGAGAGTAGAAGGCATTGAACCTTGTACCTTGGATTATATTTACACTGTCAGCAACCTTGGTTACTTAACATCTAAAACCTCTTCTTGTTCCATCTCATTGACACGCTTGAAATAGGACGTTGCAGCCTTCATTACTTTTGGTGAAAGCAACAAAGCTGACACCATTGTCGGAATAGCCATCATGGCGTACATACCGTCCATCAAACTAATCACGGCTTTCATTGGGAACACCGCTCCACAAACGATCAAAGCAGCATACAGGTAGTTGTACAAACCTTTGTATTTTGCTCCTAACAGGAAGGATGTACACTTTGTCCCGTAATAAGAGAAGGTGAACAATGTGGTAATCGAAAAGATCAAAACACAAATCACCAAAATGGTATGTCCTAACATTGGTGCTGCTTGTGAAAAGGCTGCTGCTGTCAACGTTACGCCATCTGAATCACTCGTTTGCCAAACACCTGTGATCAGAATTGCCAAGGCCGTCATCGTACAAACAAGGATTGTATCAATCGCAGGGCCAAGCATTGCCACAAGCCCTTCACGAACTGGCTCTTTTGTCTTGGCAGCGCCATGTATCATTGGGGCTGTACCAATTCCTGCTTCATTTGAAAATGCTGCCCTTCTGGCTCCGGCAACAATGATAGCCCCCAAAGAACCTCCTAATATGGCATCACCAGTAAACGCATCTTCAAAGATCATCTCAAATGCGACAGGTACCTGACCGAAGTTTGAGAAGATGATATACAGTACAAAACCTGTATATAACACAATCATAAAAGGCACCAACTTACCTGCTACATTACTGATACGTTGAATGCCTCCGAATATAACCAATGACACTACCAGCATAATTACAGTACCAATAATCACGTCTGTCATCCATCTTTCAGGAGCTAACATTCCTGCTGGAGTCAGTACCACATCACGGATAACCTGTGTCAGTTGGTTTGCCTGAAACATTGGCGAAACACCAAACAAACCTACTACAGCAAAAAATACTGCCAGTGGTTTCCACTGCTTACCTAAGCCTTCGGTGATGACATACATCGGTCCTCCTTCAAGGTTGCCTTCAGTATCTTTTCCTCTATACATAACGGCAAGTGTACATGTAAAAAACTTGGTTGCACAGCCGAATAAAGCACTTACCCACATCCAGAATAACGCACCTGGTCCACCAGTAGCAATTGCCACCGCAACACCACTGATATTACCCATCCCTACAGTTGCTGCAATAGCACCTGACAAGGCTTGGTAATGGTCGATTTCTCCCGGATCGTCAGGATCATCGTATTTACCTCTAAGAATATTAATAGCGTGACCAAAATAGCGGAAAGGTAAAAAACGAGAATACATCATAAAAAATATTCCTCCACCCAATAACAATGTCAGCAAAGGCATCCCCCATGCATAGTTTCCAAAAGCCACACACCATGCTTCAATTTCTTTCATCATAAAATCCGATCGTTTTGATGTTTTGTTTTTATTAACCCGCTCTGAAAATGGCTACGGTTTGTATTATTCCGTTAAAGTTGTACCAAGCGTGTTATTTGACACTTTTTTGCGAATCCACAAAATACAATAAATTATAAGATTTTTAAAAATCAATCTCAATGATTGTGAATATAAAAAAAGCTGACTCATTTCTGAATCAGCTTTGCAAAAAACCATTAAACTCGACTACTGAAAGGTCTCTTCTAAAGTATTACCTATACGATCTAGATCCCTTTTGTCTTTGCCTCATTCCAATAAGCGTCCATTTCCTCCAGCGTCATTTGTCCAAACTCCTTCCCATCTTGCTGCACTCTTTCTTCCAGATAGTTGAAACGCCTGATAAACTTCTTGTTGGTTAGTTCCAGCGCCGTTTCAGGGTCAATATTTACAAATCGAGAATAGTTGATCAACGAGAACAGAAGATCCCCAAACTCCCCTGTTGCCTTATCCTGATCTATATTGTTGACGTCCTTATATTCATGCTGAAATTCAGCCATTTCCTCTTCTACCTTATCCCAAACCTGCTCTTTGTTGTCCCAATCAAAGCCCGCGCCTTTAGCCTTTTCCTGAATCCGCATTGCCTTAATCATGGCAGGCAACGATTTTGGTACACCTCCCAAAATTGTCTTTTTCTTATTTCCTTTTTCCTTGAGTTTGATGAGTTCCCAATTTCGCTTTACATCTTCTTCGTCCTGAACCTCCACATCTCCATATATGTGTGGGTGGCGTACAATCAGCTTTTCACAGATACCATTCAATACATCTGTGATGTTAAAATCATTGGTTTCAGAACCTATTTTAGCATAAAACACCAAGTGCAGCATCAGGTCACCAAGCTCTTTTCTGACTTCCTCCATGTCTTTTTCTATAATGGCATCAGAAAGCTCGTAAGTTTCTTCAATGGTCAGGTAACGTAAGGATTCCAGCGTTTGCTTGCGGTCCCAAGGACATTTCTCTCTCAGGTCATCCATAATATCCAGTAATCGCTTGAAGGCAAGCAGCCTAGGATCGTTCGTTTGGTCTTTCATCAGAATTGGATTTATTTTACATCTCGAACAAAACCCTATGGGACTTCCTAGGGCACGAGCAAAGATACGAAATCAAAAACTGAATGGAATACGAACAAATCGTTAACGCCCTAGCGAAATATATGCCTGTTGAAGCGGCTCCACTTGGTGCCAAGTGGATTCAGGACTACAAAGTACACTTTACCATCAAGCCCAAAAGAAAAACCATCAATGGAGACTACAGACCTCCTTATATGGGAAAAGGACACCGAATCAGTGTCAATGGCAGCCTAAACCCCTATAGCTTTCTGGTTACGTTTGTACATGAGTTTGCACATTTAGCTGTTTGGGAAAAATATCAAAACAAGGTACAACCTCATGGCAAGGAATGGAAGATGGCATTTGCACATTTGATGCAACCATTTCTCAATGTTGGCATTTTTCCGGATGATATCAGACAAGCCTTGGTCGCTTACCTGAAAAATCCGTTGGCTTCAAGCTGTGCTGACCCTGCCTTGTACAAAACTTTGAAGCGCTATGACAAGGACCAAGACCAAGTGGTTTTGCTCGAAGATTTGCCCGATGGAAGTTACTTTTCCCTTGAAGACGGAAGAATTTTCAAAAAAAATCACCTGCTCCGAAAGCATTTTAAGTGCACCGAAAAGGAAACAGAAAGAACATTCAGAATCAGCGGGTTAATTCAGGTAAAACCCCTTTAAAAGCGTCAAAAACGGCATTTTTATTAACAAGTGAATAGTGTTTTGCTAAGTTTTTTTTAGATCAACGTTTTGTTAAACAAAAAAAATTACCCACTTTTGCACCGCTCTAAAGGAAAATGGGGCACGAAAGTCAGACGGACTAACGCATTGGTGTTGTAGCTCAGTTGGTAGAGCATCGGACTGAAAATCCGTGTGTCGGTGGTTCGAATCCACTCAACACCACTTTTTGCTGACTTAAACGAAGTCAGTCACTTTAATAATATAAACTTGAACAGTGCATCTAAGTGCTGAAACCAATTTCGGTGTTGTAGCTCAGTTGGTAGAGCATCGGACTGAAAATCCGTGTGTCGGTGGTTCGAATCCACTCAACACCACTTTTTGCTGACTTAAACGTTAGTCAGTCACTTTAATAAAGCAAACTTTGACAGTGCATCTAAGTGCTGAAACCAATTTCGGTGTTGTAGCTCAGTTGGTAGAGCATCGGACTGAAAATCCGTGTGTCGGTGGTTCGAATCCACTCAACACCACTTTTTGCTGACTTAAACGTTAGTCAGTCACTTTAATAAAGCAAACTTTGACAGTGCATCTAAGTACTGAAACCAATTTCGGTGTTGTAGCTCAGTTGGTAGAGCATCGGACTGAAAATCCGTGTGTCGGTGGTTCGAATCCACTCAACACCACTTTTTGCTGACTTAAACGTTAGTCAGTCACTTTCACAGTACACTAAGTACTGAAACCAATTTCGGTGTTGTAGCTCAGTTGGTAGAGCATCGGACTGAAAATCCGTGTGTCGGTGGTTCGAATCCACTCAACACCACTTTTACTGACTTAAACGTTAGTCAGTCACTTTAACAATACAAACTTTTACAGTACACTAAGTGCTGAAACCAATTTCGGTGTTGTAGCTCAGTTGGTAGAGCATCGGACTGAAAATCCGTGTGTCGGTGGTTCGAATCCACTCAACACCACAAACAAAGCCTAAGAGTTTATCTTAGGCTTTTCTTTTTTTATAGCATTTCAGTTTTCAAATAACCACCTTCTGGCTTTTTCCTCATTCTCAAAAAAGCTAATGGCAGGCTCCTTTATTCCTTCGGCTTGTGTTTCCACAGATAGGTGAACAAAAAACTTCTGGCTATAGATATTCGCCGTCTTTCGAATCCCCACCTCCACAAGTGCATTCCTTACATAGGTTCTTCCCCACTCCTGTAACTCTATCGATAGCACAAAAGACAGATCTCTCAAATCCTCCAATGCAAACTCAGGCTTATAATTTCCCATCAGCGCCAACTGATTCTTGATTTCCTTACGATAGTCCTCATCGGACATTAAGGCGGTTGCAGGTTTATAAGTAGTAATGATCAAATTGTTTTCGGACTCAAAGTCAACCTGAGAAAAATCGCTTTCATAGATAGTTGTTCGTCGCATCATTAATGACATGAAAGTTGGACACCAAATAATTTACTTCACCATTTAGCTACTTTCAGCGTACATATTCAATTTTCATCTCACCATAACCTTACATACGAAACGATATCAGGATAAAAACACAAAAAGGTCTGCCTACTTCTAGCAGACAGACCTTTTTTATCTTGGAATTATGCCAAACAGCTTAACCGATCAGTTCTTCCGCCATTTGTACAAACTCATTCACTTCTACTTCAGTAGTGTCAAACGAAACCATCAGTCGGGCAGCATTGGTTTCCTCATTCCAAATATAGAAAGGGAAGCGCTCCTGAAGCGTTGACGTAATTTCTCTAGGCAATTCAACAAAAACACCATTTGCCTCAACAGGACACATCAATGCAACTCCATCCAGCTTGGAAAGCTTTTCTCCCAGCTTCTGTGCAAGCATATTGGCATGTCTCGCATTTTTGTACCACAGGTTATCTGAAAGGTAAGCCTCAAATTGAGCGCCTACATAACGCATTTTAGACAACAGCTGCATACCCTGCTTCCTGACAAATCGGTAATCTCTTGCTAACTCAGGATTCAAGAAGACGACAGCCTCTCCCATCATCATCCCGTTTTTAGTACCCCCAAACGACACTACATCTACACCTGTGTCTGTCAGCATTTCTTTAAAACTTACACCCAAGGAAACTGCTGCGTTGGCAATTCTGGCTCCGTCCACATGCAAATACAGTCCATTCTCATGTGCAAACTCAGCAAAAGCCTTGATCTCTTCCACTGTGTAGAGTGTACCAACTTCGGTTGCCTGTGTAATGGAGATTACCCTTGGTAGCGCCTGATGCTCTCCCCTGCCCCCAAGCAAAGGTCTAATCTGGTCAATATTCAGCTTGCCCATCTTTGAAGGTAAGTAAAGCAATTTACCGCCTATAAACTTTTCAGCAGCTGCACACTCATCGGTATTGATATGCGCCATCTCAGTACATACGACCGCCTCATAAGAACGACACATGGTCTGAAGTGCTGTCACATTCGCACCTGTCCCATTCATGACAAAAAACACTTCCGCATCAGGTGCACCAAAGATTTCCTTGATCATCCCGACTGCACGTCCAGTAAACTCATCAGCCCCATAAGAACCCTGATGCTCTGCCAAGTTGGCCTTTGCAATTGCCTCCATTATTTCAGGAGAGACGCCTGCATAATTATCACTTGCAAATCCTTTCATCATTTTAGCTATTTAGAGAGAATGCAAATGTTTCACCCATTCTCAGAAAAAGCAAAAAACATCTCCCCTTATTTCAAAGACAAGTGGTAAACACTTATTAAGACTATCAAGTTGCATGATTTTAAACATCGTACAGACAACGAAAGATTATTAGATTGAAGATATTATTTATCCATTTTTAATTAATACAGCCAACTATGAAAAAGCTACTACTTACTACTTTTGTCTGTCTGATGGCATTTTTTGTTTCAGAAGGGTATGCACAACTGGTCATTAAACCATTGGCAGGAATTAACACAACTTCTTTACGTGACCTAGATGGCAACGACTCCAACATTGGCTACCAATTTGGTGGTAATGTCATGTTCGGTCATCACCTTTACATTGAGCCTGGTGTACAATGGTTCAGGAGAGAAGGAGAGTTCCGAGACAATGGAACAGATTATAAGACAAAATTTAAAGGGATCAGAGTCCCTCTCAACTTTGGTCTGAGTTTGTTCGAACCTGATGCAGCACTCAATGTCAGAGGATTTGTTGGTGGCTCGGCATCCTTTATCACTGATTCAAATGGTACCCAAAACCAATTTGATTTTGATGATGTCTCTTGGGGTGTCGGAGTCGGTGCAGGTGTTGACTTCCTTATGTTCTTTTTAGACCTCAACTATGAGTGGGGCATCAATGATATTATCAAAGAAGACATCAAAGCAAAGCCAAACGCATTCTACGCTAATTTTGGAGTTAGAATTCCATTGTAGTATTCAACCAAATCGGTTTTTTATACCCCATACCTGAAAAGGATGGGGTATTTTTTTAATATCAGAACCGAGTAGAGACTCTTCTTTCTGATAACACAGACATTACTTCCTTCACCTGTTCATGCGCTTCGGTTCCTTTCTCTATAAGATTGTCTTCTACAAAAAACATATTCAGGTTTTCCAGTTTCAAAAGATCCTCAGGAACCATTTTCAATTCGTTTGAGGCTAAATTCAGTTCCTTCAACTTGGGTAAGTCCAATACAAATACAGGAAACTCGGTAAGCAGGTTATTCTGAAGGTGAAGCACCTTGAGCGCTTTCAGTGAACCATACGATGCTGGCACCTGCATCAAATGATTGTTGTGGGCGTATAACTCCTCCAGCTTAGTTAGTTTTGAGATTTCATTCGGCAAAGCCTGTAGCTTATTATAAGAAGTGTAGAGAATTTCAAGGTGCTCTAAGTTTCCAATGGCAGCACTAAGTTCAGTAAGCTGGTTATAGTACAGGTCAAGCCACTTTAGAGACTTGATCGTGTAAACCTCTTCGGGAACCGTAGTCAGGCTATTTTTATACAAAGTCAGGTTTTGCAACCGCTGAAGTTTCCCAATGGAAGAAGGCAGGTTTTCCAGTCGGTTATCAGTCAAAACCAATTTTTCCAGAAAAACCGCATCACCTATCTGTTCGGGTACATAGTTAAGTTGACATACAGCTGCCGAAAAACGTTTCAGCCTTCTAAGTTCTGCTACATCTTTTGGATGCAAAAACAGCGGGTTCTCATCAGCAGTCAAATCTTGTAAGGATTTTATTTTCCAGACTCCTTTCAAACTGCCAATCTTGTTCCCACTGATATCCAACTTTTTGATTGCTTTCAGTTTTTTCAGTTCAGCGGGAAAACGAGTCAGTTTATTCCTGCTCAAATCAAGTAGCTCAATAGAATCTGATTCTCCAGCTCTCAACCTTTTTACATTTTTACTCAGCTTATTTCTGAAAAGATAAACCTTCTTGAGATGCGGCATCTGAAATATGCATTCAGGAATCTTTTCAAACTCATTCTGCGACAGGTTGAGTACTTCAAGATTAGGTAAATAAGGTAGGTCAACTTCTGAAAGCTTGTTTCTACTCAGGTCAAGCCTTTTCAGGTTCTTAAACTCCTTGAGCCAAATCGGTAGCTGCTGATACCCTGCTCCTTTAAGACTCAACGCTATAATGGTATCCGTCCCAGAAGACAGTGCTATTTTTGCTAAACTGTCATACTCCAATCGTTGAATTGCATATTCAGCCTCCCTCTTACTATTGTCTCCCAACTTGACACCAGGCTTTTTAAGCATCTCTTTTGATGCCTCCATTCTCTTCAGGCGCTCCTCCTCTCTCCTGATATGAAATTCGGTATGTTCATTTATTTTAGATTTCAACTCCTTTCTTTGATCACTTTTCAGCAGTACGTAGTATCGTGGGTTACAAGCAGAGAGCAGTAATAATGATCCGATGAAAAAATAAAGGCTTTTCATAATAGTACATTACAGGGTTATAAAATTCTCCGTACAATATACCAACTAAGAAATTAGTTACAAAAACTTATACCTTAAAGAATTAATTGACCAGATGTGTTTACATCTTCAAAATGTTACTTTTGCTCTATATAAAGAGAGATATAAAATTATGACCAACTATTGGAACACATTTATCAATGGCTATACTGGTTATGCCAATTACCTCTGGCATGAAATCACACACCCAAGCTGGCACAATTACTTCTATTGGCTCATCGGTTTGTCTGTGTTTGTATTTGGGTTGGAGTTGATACGCCCTTGGCGGAAAAACCAACCCAAGTTTCGTAAAGACTTCTGGTTAGATGCATTCTACATGTTGTTCAATTTCTTCCTGTTCTCCCTTGTCATTTACAATGCAACATCAGATGTAGTTGTACAGTTTTTCAATGATTTTTTAGGGATTTTTGGAATCAAAAATCTGGTAGCCATAAACCTCCAATCACTACCTCTTTGGGCTGTCTGGCTGATTGGCTTCTTTATAAGGGACTTTATACAATGGTGGACGCACCGACTGCTACATACCGTACCGTGGCTTTGGGAGTTTCATAAGGTACATCACTCGGTCAAAGAAATGGGGTTTGCTGCACACCTGCGTTTTCACTGGATGGAGACTGTCGTTTATCGCACCATCGAATACATTCCACTTGCCATGATTGGCATCGGCTTATATGACTTCTTTGTAATTCATATTATCACCTTGGCTATAGGTCACTTAAACCATGCTAACATCTACTTGCCTATAGGTCCTCTGCAAAAGGTTCTCAATAGCCCACAGATGCATATTTGGCACCATGCTTACCACTTGCCAAAGAAGTATAAAAACGGGGTAAACTTCGGGCTAACCCTAAGCCTTTGGGACTACCTGTTTGGAACTGCCTATATCCCTTATGATGGACGAGACATTGAATTAGGCTTTGAAGGGGATGACCAATTCCCGAAAGACTTTATTGGGCAAAGCACACATGGAATATTAGCTAACGAAGATAAAGCACATAAATAAAAACATGAGTCACCATGAAATCAGATTTCAATGGTGACTCATGTCTTTTCAGCTTGCCTGTTTGGCAGCCTCAACTCCTTCTCTTATTCTGTGAAGCTGTACATAATGCCTAACAATATGGTTGATGATAAAACGCAATGCATCTCCGTATTTTAGTTTCATCCAGCTTCCCAAGGTTGTTGGAATCCTGTTTTTCCCAAAATCTAGATGGGATGAATCATTCAAAATTTCCACCAGCCTTTCCTGATCTCTTTGGTGCACTTCCAATACCTTTTTTGTCAGGTTACTTCCTGAAGGGTTCTTGTCACTAAATGTTTTCATTCTATTAGTTACTTTTCCTTCTTTGGGCAACATGGAATTGGCAAAATAATTTCCCAGCCAACCCGACTGGTAAACATCAGACTTTGTCTCTTCCCCACATTTAGTTTTCGCTTCAAACTTGTCCAGATAAAATTCCGCATAACGGTTAAGGTGCTCCACGCATTCTAGAATACTCCATGAATCAGGTGCAGCCTTCCAGTTCAGTTCTTCCTCAGAGAGGGTTTGAATTTCTCTTTCCATCCATTGTTGTTGGCTGATAATGGCAGTTGAGAGTTCTTTAATCAATTCTTGGGTATTAAACTTCATGGTAAATTGTATTTGAAAAGTGATCTAGAAAGTCTTCTTGTCTGCAACCTTGTCATACTCCTCATCAACAGGTTCCCAAAGCTCTACCTTATTCCCTTCCGGATCCATGATATGGGCAAACTTACCATATTCATAGCTTTGGATTTCACCTATTACCTGAACTCCTTCTTCTTTTAGAACAGCTATAAGTGCTTCCAAATTCTCTACCCTGAAATTGACCATAAAAGACTGCTCTGAAGGCGCAAAGTAATCTGTCTTTTCATCCATTGGGCTCCATGCCGTATAACCTTTTTCATTTGGATTCTCTGCTTTGCGCCATTCGAAACTGGTTCCATACTCATCCGTATTCAGCCCCAAATGTTTACTGTACCATGACTTTACTTCGGTAGGGTTAGTACATTTAAAGAAAATGCCGCCAATGCCTGTTACTCGCTTCATTTGTTGATAGTGGTTAAGTAGCATAAAAATTCATGTACAGGCAATTTACAATTTTGACTGAAAATCAGTCAAAAAAACCCAGTTATCTTTATGATTTTCAGCAACAAAAAAGCTTCACAGATCTTAGATATCCATGAAGCCTTTTAAGCAAGAACTGAATTGGAATAGAGATTTTTTATGCTAACCCTTTCACATATTATGATCTACTAAATGATGCTTTTATACTGTTCAACCCTTTCAGTGTTATGATATAATGAATACTGTAAAATCCGGATTACCATCCGGAGCTAATATGGTTTGTTTCCTTCGGATACAGCGTTTGCTGTAAGAGAGAAAATCCCAATGGGATTGAATCATTGTAGCCGTAGGCTTTTGCCTACGGCTACTATTATTGATCAGAAAAACTGCCTATTTCTTAATCGCAATTAACCTATCCCACCGTAAGCTGTTACTTACTCTATCAGCAAAGTCATTGGCAAAACTTTCCAAATCGCTGGGGTTATAGAATTCTGACTGAGCAGACCAAACCAACTGTTCAGTAGCTACATCATAAAGATTTGCCTCCATAAAATAGACCTTGTCCTGCGTATAATAGCCAGGTGAATAAGCATAAGGATACCTATATCCATAATAACCGCCAAAAGTCCCATAATACCCATACATACCCATTGGAGCATACCCTGCGGCACCAGGAACGTAACGTGTCTCATTCTTGGAATCGACCAATGCAACTGTCAGTATTGAATCAAAACCTGCAGCCCTTACCTTCTCCAATATCACGTTTTTATCTTGAGGCATATGTCCATCCAGCTTAGGAGGAAAAAGTTCAGCACTTGGTCCAGCTGCTCCTCCTTCCTTCTGAATTTGATAAGCAATCTCGTTCTCGACCCGCTGCCGAATACCCATGTTTTCGGTCAGGGCTGCCACAAAAACATTTTCATAAGCAGGTTCCTTAATCTTAGGGTTTTGCCAAGAGGTAGTCATTTTAGTTGGCGTACACCCAAGTAAAACCAATAGACAAATGATCAATATATTCAGGTAGGGTTTCATAGTATAGCATATTTGGTTGAATGTAGTCCTTTCAAAATAGTTATTATTCCATTCTTCAAATATGACCTTACTCATAAACAGGTTGTTATTGCATAAGCAACTCCCTGTACTTCAACAAACGATATTCATAGGGAGAAACAACTATTTCATCAGCTCGTAGCTGTTTATATTCAGCCAAACCTGCTATATGGATATTCGCTGCTGGGGAAGGAGACACCAATATCCCTGAAGGGACTTTGACCTTTGGAAAATGCCTAAGGAAATGTCGCTCCACAAATCGGCTAGTAAAGAGGATTTTTTCAATTTCCGAAGCAAGACACCTTTCAATAGCTTCCTTATTGATCTCGACAATCCTAAGGTTACTATCCGAGCAGTTTCCCTTTTTTCGTTCAATCTTGTGTGCAATATCTGTCAATGCTAATCCATGCTTTTCACAAAGAGACTTTTTCTCCTCTAAAGTGTTAGCTGGCATTTCAAATATATCCGAAAGCAATTTCCAGAAATGATTTTTTCCGCTTCCACTGTAAAACCAGTCACCATAATCTGTCCCATTGAAACAGGGAAAGCTTCCTAGAATCAGAGTTTTAGGAAAAGCAGGTAAAAAATAACCGAAAGGGTGGGTTTCGATGGACATATAATATCAATACTTATTTCAATGGAATTGTTTTTCTCCTCATACTTGGCAAATTCTTACACCTGCTTCCTATAACTCCATATCGCCAGACTATTGAATACAATCGCCAACATAATGGTATAAATAAACTCCCACTTTACATCTGCCAAACCACTTCCTTTCATCAGGACTTTTCTTGAGACCGAAATAAAGTGCGCCAACGGATTTGGGATGGTCAGCAGTTGCGCCCATTTCGGCATACTGTCTATGGGGGTGAAAAGACCGCACATCAGGATAAAGATCATCACAAAGAAAAAAGCGACAAAGATGGCTTGCTGCTGCGTATCGGCAAAGTTGGAGATCAGTAGTCCCAATCCCAAAACAGCAATCAGGTTAAAGATGGCATAGAAGAAAATCAACGGAATATTTCCCCTGATCGGGATATCGAAGATCAGCTTGGCAGCGGTCAATCCTACGGTCAACAGTACCAATCCTACACAGAGAAACGGAATCAGCTTACCTAGGATAAACTGCCATTTCTGAATAGGTGTCACATTGATCTGTTCAATGGTTCCGATTTCCCTTTCCCGCACCACGTTCATGGCAGACAGCACAATAGTCAGCAAGGCTGTGATTTCCGCCAGAATACCCGGTGCCATAAAGTGGTTATACTTGATTTCGGGATTGTACCAGTTTCGGGTGACAATATTAACCTGTGCCCCTCCAACCTGTCTCATTCTCACTGCCACCTCACGCATGATATCTTGATTGAAAGAACGGATCACATTGTTCAGGTAACCAGAACCTACTGTTGCCTGCTGTCCGTTGATAGCATTGACCAACATCTGCAATTCGGGTTGCTCTCCCCTGATATATTCCTTCTCAAAATTGGATGGTACTTCAAGGATGATATCCGCTTTATTTGCCTGTAATAATTCCATTCCCTGCTCCTGACTAAAAGGAGCATCTACGATGGTAAAGCGGTCATTGGCAGTTATTTTTCTTACCAGCAAGCGGGAAGTTTCAGACTGATCCATATCTACCAGCACAACCCTAACATCCTTTATCTCATTGGAAGCGGCATTGGAAAGCAGGATCAGCTGCACAATCGGCAGGATCGTCATCATTGGCAACAAAGCTTTGTTGCGGACAATCTGGATAAACTCCTTCTGTATCAGATAGCCTAAGATTCTCATACCTATTCCAGTCTTGTTTTAAAGTTTTTCCATGTAAGCATCAACAGGAACAAGGTCATCCCGATCAATACACAAACCTCCGTGATAATAAAATGCAAGCCCACTCCACGCAACATCACCCCTTTCAGTATTTCGATAAAATAAGTAGCAGGAATGATATGCCCCAGATAAAACAACAGCTTCGGCATACTTGTCAAGGGGAAGATAAAACCTGACAAGATCATGGAAGGCATCATCAAACCGATCAGCGAGCGCATCATGGCATCTTGCTGTGTCTTGGATACCGTAGAAATCAACGTTCCTAATGAGAGTGCCGTCACCACATACAGCAAGCAAATCAGCAACAGTAGAAAAAGGCTGCCGACTACCGGCACTTCAAAGACAAAATAACCGACAATCAGTACCAACACGGCATCCACGAATGAGAGGAATGCATACGGGGTTACTTTTCCCAAGATGATCAGCAATGGCGGCAAGGGAGACACCAATAGGATTTCCATCGTACCTAGTTCCTTTTCCCTAGCAATGGTCAGAGAAGTCAGCATGGCAGAGATAATCAACAGGATAATGGCAATCGTTCCGGGAACGAAGTTGTAGGCACTCACCAATTGTGGGTTGTACAGCATCCTTGAGGCGACATTGATCTGATAGGGATTGCTACCCAGATGCAGTTTGTCTTTCACAAAACTGTTAATCATGACCGTGGCATATTGGACCAAAGTATTGGCATTGTTCGGGTCAGAACCATCTGCCAATAATTGGATGGTCACATCCTTGCTCCCGTACAAATCCGATGAGAAGTCTTCAGGAATCACCATGACCAGTTTGGAAGTGCCTTCCTTAAAGCTATCCTCCAACTCCGCTTCCGAATGCAGCATCTTGTGCAAACTGAAGTTGCCAGAACTTTGCAAGTGGTAAATGAGTTCACGGCTTGCATCATCCTTGGCATGATCCAACACATCGATAGCGGCATCCTTGAACTCATTGGTCACCGCATAACCGAAGATCAGTACTTGCGCCAAGGGCATTCCGAAAAGGATCAACAGGGTACGCCTATCCCTCAGGATATGGTAGATTTCCTTCTTGACAAATGCCCAAAATATTTTAAGTATTGAGATACTTGACATAAGACTAGAGACTTTAGATCAGATCAACGAACCAGCTTCAGGAACACTTCATCCATGGAAGTTGCTTCAAACTGCTTTTTCAGGTTTTCAGGTGTATCCATTGCTTCGATTTTTCCTGCCACCATTATGGAAACCCTGTCACAATATTCGGCTTCATCCATATAGTGTGTGGTCACGAATACCGTTCTGCCCTGTTCTGCCACTTGATAGATGGTTTCCCAAAACTGCCTTCTGACTTGTGGGTCTACACCGCCCGTCGGTTCGTCCAAGAAAACGATGTCAGGCTCATGCACCATCGAGACAGCAAATGCCAGCCGTTGCTTCCAACCCAAAGGCAAGGAAGCGACCAACTTATTCTCCACTTCTCCAAGGTTTAGGTCATGCAGAATATGCTCAATCTTTTCTTTGATCTGTTTCTTATCCAACCCATAAATTCCTCCATAGAAACGGATATTTTCCCTGACGGTCAGGTCATCATACAAGCTGAACTTTTGTGACATATAACCGATTCGTTGCTTGATCTTCTCATAGGAATGTCCAATATCAAAACCTGCCACTTCACCGGTTCCTTCCGTTGGTTTGCTCAAGCCTGTCAGCATACGGATAGCGGTGGTTTTTCCTGCGCCATTGGCACCTAGAAAACCAAAGATTTCCCCTCGTTTCACTTCGAAGGTGATCGCATCCACTGCCGTAAAATCTCCGAACCGCTTGGTCAGTCCTTCTACCTTGATTGCATATTCCACCATATCCTTACTCAGTTTCACTGCTTAGGGCAAGAAAAATATCCTCCACAGTAGGTTCAATTCGCTTTACTTCCGCTTTTTCAAATCCGTCAGCCTTCAAGTGATTTTCAATTTCTGATTCGGGCATATCTTCTTCCGTTGTCAGATGAAGAAATTCCCCGAATGGCAAAACGGTATCCGTAAAATCCTGCTGTCTCAAGAAGGTCAACAGCTTGTAAGTGTTTTCGGCTTTGACAGCATAAAGCGGTTTGGTAAACTCATTCATCAGTCCTTTCGGTGTATTGATGGTCAGGATTTTCCCCGACTGAATCAGCGCAATCCGATCACAAAGGCTTGCCTCATCCATATAAGGCGTACTGACTAGAATTGTGATACCTTTGGCTTTCAGCTGCTTCAGCATTTCCCAAAATTCCTTACGGCTTACAGCATCCACACCCGTTGTTGGTTCATCTAGAAACAACACTTCAGGTTTGTGAATCAGGGCACAGCAAAGCGCCAGCTTCTGCTTCATACCACCCGAAAGTTTACCCGCAGGTCGCTTCTTGAAAGGCTCAATCTGAACGTAGATATCCTTGATCAGCTCATAGTTCTCTTCGATAGTCGTTCCGAAAATGGTCGCAAAAAAGGATAGATTCTCCTCTACACTCAAATCCTGATAAAGGGAAAACTTTCCCGGCATATACCCCACCTTTTTCCTGATTTCCTTGTAGTCTTTTACCACATGATGTCCTGCCACATAAGCCTCACCCTCATCTGCCAACAGCAAGGTCGTCAGTATTCGGAACAGGGTAGATTTGCCTGCGCCATCAGGACCAATCAGTCCGAAAAGCTCTGCTTCCTTAACTTCAAAGCTGACCGATTCCAGCGCCTTTGTCTCGCCGTATTGCTTGCTGATATGTTCTACCGAAATGGCTGCCATTGTTTATTCCGCTGATTTGGATTGAAACACTACTTCAGCAGGCATTCCAATCTTGAGACTTCCATCATTTTTCACCTTGACATCCAAGGCATATACCAAGTTTACTCGTTCCTCTTTGGTTTCAATCGTCTTGGGAGTAAACTCTGCCTCAGAAGCAATCCACGATATTACCCCTTCCAGCTGCCTGTAATTTTCCTTCCCATCATCCACCAACACAGTTACCTTATCATTCAGCTTTACTTGCTGAAGCAACGTTGCACTTGCATAAGCCTTTACCTTTAGTGTATTAAGATTAGCAATCTTGTAAAGCGGTGCGCCTTGCATCACAAATTCGGCAGGCTCTACAAATTTTGACAGCACGACTCCTTCAATCGGATTGGTGACCTGATGATCTTTGATTCTGTTTTCAAGTACCTTGATTTGTGCCTCAAGTGGTTTACGCTCCGACAGGATGCTGCGGTTGGCAATGCTTATCTGTCTTTTGGTGGAAGTAATCTGCTGATCAATTACCTGAATCTCTCCATCATAATCGTCCAACTGCTTTTGTGTTGCCGCCTTGGCAGCAATCAATGCTTTGGTACGTTCCCGTTCTCTTTCCATATTGCGTTTTTTCTCCAATAGGATCGCTATCTCGGGTGCTGCATCGTTCAGCTTGTCATCCAAAGCTTCCAGCCTTGCCTCCAACTGCAACTTTTCCAAATGCAGCTGAACTGTATCAATCAGTCCTACCACAGAATTCGCTTTTAGCACCATTCCTTCCTCTACCTTAAATTGAACCAGCTCACCGCTTCCTTTGGCACTTACGGTCACACTAGTCGCCTCAAAATTGCCGTAGGCATCTGACTTATCATTCTTGCCACAGGCAAATAACCCTAGTAGGACGAGGCTCAGTAAAAAATGTGTTCCTCTTTTTTTCATCATGATTAAAGTTTTCCGATTAGCGTCAGGTAAGTGATTTGAAGTTGTTGAAGCTGTACCTTGTGAAGTTCCAGCTTTTGCTTGGCTGCCAGTTCTGCATTGACCTGAATCAGGTAATCATTGGAATTTATTACGCCTTCCTGTAACTGCACTTCCGTCTGTTCCAGAATCTGCTGCTGCAAGGTTACAATCTGCTGATCATTTTCAAGCTGTACCCTGAGTGCAACCACCTTTTCCATATACTCTCTCTGCTGAGATGTTATATCAAACTCAAATGTCTTTCTATCTGCTTCACTTTCCAGTACCTGCACCTGCAGTTTTTCTCTTTCCCTGTTCGCCTTTCCCCAATCTATCAGTTTCCAGTCCAAGCGAAGTCCTCCCAAAGCATAAAGGCTATTACTGATATCAGGAAAATTCAAGGGATTCGGATAACCGATACCACCCTGTGCAAAAAGCATCAACTTAGGTCTTTTGTCTGCACTGATGGTAGCTTCCTTTGCCCTGATCAGCTCCTGCTGAAACTGATAAAGCTGCTGTTCAGGTCTTGTGATGGCAGTATCCAATTCCGAAAGCGTCATATTGGGCAACTTCAGTTCTGTTGTTGTGGAGAGTGATTTTCCCGTCAATCTTTCCAGAACAGAAAAATATGCCTTTACATCTCCCAACAGTTTTACCGAATCAGATTGCAGTTCCAGTTTTCTGACCTGAAGCTTTGCTACCTCACTTTCCAGCACTACGCCATTGGCGAGTCCAGCCTTCATCGTAGCCATATTGGTTTCGATGTCATTGATGGAAGTGGAAAGCAACTGCTGTTGCTGACGGGAAAGCTGAATGGCAAAAAACAGTTGGTTCACACGGTCTTTCAAAGTACGAAGCCTTACCTCAAGATTTTGCTGCGTGACGTTCAGTTGTGCCTCTTCCAGCTCCCGCTGTGCCTTGACGATTCCTCCATCATACAGACTGTAGTTGATATCAAGATATGCCTTATAAGATTCCAATGGCAGATCGAGTCCGAAAGGCAAGTCACCTGCCAGCGAGATATTATCACTTTGCAACGTTCCTTCTGCCTTGGCTCGCACCACCGGAAATCTTTCCTTATCCAGCAACTGCTGATTGATTTCTGAAAGTTGGGTATTTAGCTGTCTCTGCCCTGCCAACGGATAATTATTTTCAACTAAAGCATAAGCATCCTCCAGCGCTAAAGTTTCCTGCGCAAAAAGTTTGGGTTGTATCAGTACAATGAATGTACAGAGCAAGCAGGATTTGACTATTTTTCTTATCTCTCTCATAAGTATCTGAAAATAATACTTTTTTAATCAACCATATAGTTCAACCATTTGGTTGATATAAAGGTAAAAAAATTATACTAGCAGTCCATCCTTTAGAAAATTAATTACAATTTCTTTTCGCTCAAGCATCATTTGGTTGTACTGATCTGCAGGAATTTCAAGGATATTTCTAAAAATCGGATTGGCTACAAATGGAAAAACAATCAAAGACATCACAGTCAACATCAGGTGATGAGGAGGGATTGGTTTTAAAATTCCTTTTTGCTGTTCTTCAGCGACTTGAGTAAAAAATGACACAAATGCCTGATGACCACTCATTTTCGCTTTTACCTTATCCACAAAATTCAGGTGCTGTTGAGCCAGTTCATTCAACACAAACATGGGAATGTGCGGATTATGAGAGATTGTATCAATATAAACTTCCACCAAACGTTCGAGCTTTTCCATCACAGCCCCTTCTCCGGAGATGGCTTTCAACAACTCAGGAATCATCATTTCAACTGAATCATCCAGTATTTTTTCAAAAAGCATTTCTTTGCTTCTGAAATAATAATGGAGCATAGACTTGTTGATGTTGGCTTCATTGGCTATTTCCTGCATTCTTGCCCCTGCAAAGCCTTTTTTGACAAAGATGTTTTTGGCTGCTTCCAGAATCTGACGTTCCGTATCGTTTTGCATCATGAATTGTTTTTAATGAAAAAGAATCCCGCTTTCATTTAAAATAAAAAAATCCTGTAAATATAAAGTTTACAGGATTTCTTTAACAAATTCATTTGGCATCGTATAAGTGCCTCCAACTAATCCACCTTTCGGTTTTATAGATGTACGGATTACAATTCCGTTTGTTTAGCCACTACTTCTGTTTCAATCGCTACTGACTGATAACCATAGAGTAATTTTTCTTTCAGCAATTCTTTTTCTCTTGCTCCAACGCCCAATTCCTGCTCCAAGAAGTTATCCACAGTACCATATTTTTCTGCAATCGCATCATAAGCACCTTGAATAAACTCTCTTTTCACACCCATCATTTTTCTTAAAACATCAGAGTCAATACCGTACAGCAAGGCTGCTTTCTTCAGCATATCTTCTGTTTTTCCGTAGGTAAAATAATTTGTCATCAAGTATTCACTTGTAATCGTTTCCCTGTCTACCCCCACAGCTGACAAAATAAGCGCTGATGCCAATCCAGTTCTGTCTTTACCTCCTGTACAGTGAAATAACAGCGGGTAGCTTTGATCTTCCAACAGCACACTGAAAAACTTTTTGTATTTGTCTGCATACGTCAAAACAAACCCTCTATTGGCTTCATACATCATAGAATCAGCATCAAAATTACCGCTTCTCAAGTTTGCCAACATTTCCTTTTTATCAGTCATGGTAGAATCTCCAATAGGCAAGCTCACGGCATTGACCTGCTCCAGATTAGGCCAAGTATCTGGCTCTTCAGACACTTCCACACCAGATCTGAAATCACAGATAGTCTGTACATTCAGTTTCGCCAACTTACTAAAGTCATTTTCTGTCAGTTCTGATAGTTTGTCCGATCTGTAGATCACCCCCCATTTCACCTGATATCCTTCTGTTGTTCTAATCCCTCCGATATCCCTGAAGTTGTGTGCACCTTCCAACTGGATATGACGCTCTGATACAAACAGGGTATCTTCTTTTGAGATGGCTGCAAATACAGTTCTTGGATCTGTAAAAGTTCCTTGAAGTACACCTTGTTCACTGACTGCCACCTGCTCTCCTATTTGTCCTGACGCACCTGTCTTATATAGGCTATACTCAATTGAATCATTGAAACTCACCTGTAAGTTTGCAGCTTCGTCTCTACTCAACAATATTGATTCATGCAATGTATAAGCTGGTTTTTCTACTTCTTTGTACTCTCCACAAGCAGCCATCAGGAATGAAGCTACCCCAACCGCCATCAATTTCATTTTGTTTGATTTCATCTCATGATAGGATTTAAAAGTATGCGGGTGTTTGTTTGGAAGACACCCACATACAATACATTCTCTAAAAAAATTACAAGCTAAATCTGATACCCATTTGACCTTTGATTGAGTAGTATTCCACTTGCTCAGGACGACTTGTGTCACCGTGGTAATATCTCAATGGTTCGTTTGTCAGGTTGTTTACCTCAGCAAACACTCTGAAGTGGTCTGAGATAGTATAAGTAGCATTGAAGTCTAGTGTCAGGTTCTTGTCGTACCACCTGTAGTGCTCAGGACCAGCCTCAATTCTGTACTCATCTACATAGCTACCTTTGTAGTTCGCTGCCAATCTTGCAGTCAGGCCATACTTTTCGTAGAACAATGCTGCGTTAAAGATATGCTTAGGCTGTTTTCTCAAAGGCTGCACATTGATAACCTCTTCCAAAGTTTCAGCATCATATGAAGGCACTTCCACTTCTGACTTAGTGAAAGTATAGTTGGCATTTACACCAAAACCACTCAAGAAGCCAGGTAGGAATGTAAGACGCTTTGAGATACCCGCTTCAACGCCCAACAGGAAGGCATTTTTTAGGTTTTCAGGCTGTGTCAGACGAGTCGTTTGACCATCAATCACATCCTGTCTTACGTTTGTGAAAATCACGTTAGAAATATTCTTGTAGAATGCTCCACCAGAGATCAATCCTACATCATCCAGATAATACTCTGCCATTACGTCAAAGTTATCTGAGATCGTTGGCGCCAACTCTGTATTACCTTTGCTCATCTCACGGATACCATCAAGAGAAGATACTGTTTCACTTGGGTTCAAGTCGCTGAAAGATGGTCTTGCCAGTGATCTTGTATAAGCTGCTCTCAGGTTTACATTCTTGTTCATCTCATACTTCAAGTGTGCCATCGGCAACAGCTTTGCGTAATTGCTGTGAGAAGAGATCGGTGTCATAGCTACTTCACCTTCTTCATTAGTGGACAGCTGAGCACCTTCCATGGTAATGTCTGTCACTTCCAGACGAGCGCCACCTACAAAAGTCAAGGCATTTGAGATATTCCACTCTGCCATTGCATAACCTGCATATACGTCTTCAGTCGCATTAATTGCCGTCAGTGAATTTTGTGTTGGGTCACTAGCATTGAAAAACAAGCCCTGTCCTTCCTCACTTTTAGCTAATTCATAGATATTCAGAATCTCCTCACTTGTGATCTGTGGAATCAGGTAGTTCTCATAAGGTGAGCCCAGTTCCTGCAGCAATCCTCCTTTGGTATCCAGCTCGTTAAGCGCATAGTTTGACATTGGCAATTGCATTTCCTCTATTCCTAGCAGCGATCCCAATGAAAGGTAAATGTTCATTACTGTACTCGATACTCTCTCCTTGTTTTTGTATTTACCTCCAAACTTAACTTTCAGTCTGTCAGAAGGAGTCACTTCAAAGTTAAGTTGTGCATTACGGTCTTCTTCTGTGGCATTCATACCATAGAAGTAGATCATATCCATTATTTGCTCATCTGCATCAAATGTACCTTGCATCTCAGGAAGGAAAACATCACCTGAACCACCTACACTGTTTGGTGAATCGAAATCCCAGTATTTATATCCATCACTTCCAAGTTCATTGTACTGTGCACTCTGAGTAAACATGATAATTGGCAAACCTCTTTCATCCTTTGGAAGGTTCTCAGGAATAGCATTGTAGAAGTCTGATTTGTATGTAGACAGTTTCCAATCCATCTTCCAGTTTGAAGACAGTTCGTGCTCACCACCAAACTCACCACCGTACAGTTCTGTTACGAAAGCTGCTTCTCTTGTCATTACCTGTGCTTCGCCAGTTGAACCACTCTCTGGATCTGGGAAGTAGAAATTGTGCTGATTTACATATTCATTGTCATTGAACTTATTAATAAGTCCCTTGAAGAATACCTTGTTATTGACATTGATATTGTATTCAGTACCCAGATTCAGACCGATTGTTTTTCTTGAACCATTATAGTCTCTCAATTGCATGTTGTTGATTGAGTAACTCTGGGCACCTTCTTTTTCGTAGTTGTATTCCATCTCATAGTTATCTGAAGCCCACTTTCTGTCCCAGATAGCTGCTGATGCAATTACACCTAACTTATCATTAAAAAATCTGTCACCGTAGATGATCGATGCATTGTACGATCCGTCTGCTGCCTGTGCATTGTAACCACCTGCTGCACTTACGTTCAGCATTCTCTCATAAGGAGCTGTACGTGTCTGGAAGTTGATCGCACCACCAATTACGTCACCTTCCATATCAGGTGTCAGTGCTTTAGTTACCGATACATATTCGATCAGTTCTGAAGGGATAATATCCAATGCAGTACCACGACCGCCATTCATAAAGTCTGATGAAGGCATACGGTCACCGTTAAGCAAGGTAGCATTCCAAGAGATTGGCGTACCCCTTACGATAGCGAAACGTCCTTCACCTTGGTCTCTCTCGATAGAAACACCCTGAACACGTTGTACCGCCTCAGCTGCGTTTCTGTCCGGAAGCTTACCAATACCGTCAGCTGCCAAAATATTCTGGATTGCCAATGATTGCTTCTGAATACTCAAAGCTCTCATTTGAGATGGCATATAGGTACCTCTTACCAGTACTTCTTCCAATTGCTCTGAGTCTTCACTCAAGCTGATTGGATCCAGTGTTAAAGTCTCTCCATCTTTGATAGAGAAGTTCAGTTCTGTTGCCTCATAACCGACATAAGACATGTTCAAGGTATAAGCACCTGCGGCCAAACCTTTGATCATAAACTTACCGTTGACATCAGTTACATCACCATTGCTGGTACCTTTGATGACCACACTTACGCCTGGAAGTGTACCAGAAGCATCTTTGACTAAACCTACAACTTTAGCTGTACCTTGCGCCAGGGCTTCTCCTCCCATAACGCCCGCCAAAATCATTAAGAAAATAGCGTAGAATAATTTTTTCATTGAATCAGTTTTAAAAACTTTTGAATGGATTTTCAATTGACGATGCAAGGTTAAATCCACTCAAAAAAATATGCGTCTGTACCAATTGGCTCGGTCAACTTGGCGTACAAACCCAACGGATCACACACACAACTAACTGATTATTAATATCATAACCATTATTAAGCTTCTATTTCGTTTATATTACCATTAGATCACTTGATATTTTGATGGAGGAACTCCCTCAATTTTCTTGAAGTAGGTATTGAAAGTAGACTTGGAGTTGAATCCACAGGCTAATGCCAACTGCAATAAGTTGTCGTGTTTGTCAGATGCCATTTGCTTTTTGGCTTCCTCAATTCGGTATTCATTGACAAACTGGTAAAAAGTTTTTCCTAGCTGCTTGTTCAGTACTTCGGTCAGGTTATGTTTCGAAATACCGGTTTTGTCTGCTAGGTCTGCCAATGTCAGTTCTGACTCCAGATAGAGGCGGTCTTTTTCCATCAAGTCTTTCAGTTGCTCCATATGACGGATTGCATCTTCCTCTTTAAGACCTGACTTTGAATATTTCTTTTTCTGAGGTCTGTCTTCAAGTGTGATATCACTATAGGAAGACATCACGCCTTGCTCTACGACAGCATGGGTGCCAATACTCAACGTATTGTGTTTCAAAATCCAGAACACAAAAAACAAAAGGTTGGAGTATCCGATATACCTCAGGACAAATGACGACGATTCAGCATCCTCTACCCAATGGAAGTTTAGCCATAACCAAGCATTGATCAAGAATACCGCTGCCATGTTAATCACGATCGGCACCAATATCCATTTGACCTCTTTCACTTCACTTTTTTGTACCAAATACATGCTGTAAGAGACATATATCATGGAGGAGAGCATAATATAAGAACCACCCCATTGCGCATAGTTTTTCAACAGGACAATATCAGCCTCAAGATAAGTATGAATCAGCACTCCTATATATACTACAGAAAGAAGCAGGAAAGGGAGAAAATGAATGATATGGAATAGTCTGGATGGGGATTCTTGCCTGATCTCAGTACGGACATAAAAATAGATCAATGGTCCATATGCCGCTGCAAACGAAGTAACAAGGTACTTGAACAGTAACTCGTATTGTAATACTTCCAACAGGATAAACTTAATTGAGAGGTGTAAGGAAATCAGGACCAGCAGGTATAATAGGTATTTTTTGGCAGTTTGTTGGTAAAGACCTTTCCACAGTAAAAAGCTTGCAATTGATGCCTGTGTCATCGCCACAGTAAGAATAAACTCCATAGTACTTAACGGTTATAATGAAAATTATTCCAAAATAAATACATGAAGTTTACCTCAGTGTTGCGTAAGGATTAACAACTCCCCTTACCTTGCTGACAACAGGGCATCAATCAAAAAAAACAGGCATTCCTGATATTAAATTGAGGTTCTTTTGATAACAGTACCCGAAATTCTCACTTCAGTGTACGTATATGTCTGATCATAAATAAGCGCCTCTTTTTCAACCAAGTCAATTTCCAAACTTACAAAAGCATCACCTCCTCTTTTAACTGCCTCATTATATGCCCTATACAATACATTGTCCATATTCATTTCTTCTACAGCCAAACCATAGCAGAAGTATGTTGAACCCCGCACATACATAGGTTCATAGTTAGGCATATTTTGCTCAACATAATTGATAATCACGTGCTTCTCGACCATCTTTCCATTGAAAAGTATTTCTATATCAGGCGTGTATTTTAAGTTAAGAACGGCTAATGTTTGATGTGGTCCAGAATAAGATTGGTCACTGAAAAGGAATCCTTTATTCAAATATTTTCTGAAGTCAAATCCTGCTACTTCAATCCCTGACTTAGGCGAGATAGTAATAGGTTTCATAAAAGTACATGCTGCAAACAGGACGGATGCAACAATTGATACCAGCAGTTTTCTCATTGGGTTTTATTTTTCATTAAAAAAGTGATCGATTGGATCAAGTAAATCAAACTCTAATATACTTTCTTAAAAAATGAGGTATACCACTAATCCAAAGAATAATCATACTCTGTCCCCCCCTAGAAACAGAAAAACCCTCCCTACGAGACCGTAAGGAGGGTTTATTGTGGAGTCGGAGGGAATCGAACCCTCGTCCAGAGAAGGGAGCTGTCGGACCTTCTACATGCTTAGTTACACTTTAAATTTTCGAGAGTAGGCAGGTAGGCAACAACCAACCAAACTCCTTAGTTACTGAGAGTTTCGCTATCTGCTAGTAACATCGCTTCAAGCTAGATCTATCGGTTCGACACCCCAAAATCCGCACAGATAGATCAGTGCGCGGTGGGATGTGGCCAGGGAGTGCGGTTAGGCAACTCAACCTATTATGCCTCTAATTCTCAACTCAGAAGAGGAGATTAGGCAGCCATAGCGTAGTTAGACTCGCCAATTATGGTTCGAGCGAATTTTTCAAGGATGTACACTCGCCACCCTGCATGCTTACGTACGCAACTACTCAACCTGTCAAATCCAGTCGACCCCTTACTGGGTCTCTCCTTATTGGAGAATATATATTTACGCTTAGGAGCGACTTCCTCTCCATTGAGAGGACTGCAAAGATAATAACTATTTTCTTCTTATCAAATACGTAACCGAAAGAAAAAAGTTGGATAATACAAAGGGCTACTTCCATTTTTCAGAAAGCAGCCCTTGAATACTGTATTATTATTCAGGAGTTCCCTGTATCAGATCAGATACGGTAAACCCATCCTTTCGTATCCTCAATCAATCCTCTTTGGATGCCCTGCAATGTCTCCTTCACTTTCGCTGAAACGGTACGGCTCTCTACTGGAGGCAATTCCAGTTTTTCACCATCGTTTCCGATAGAAGCAATAGGAGCAATCGTTACAGCTGTACCAGTACCGAATGCATCTTTCAATGTTCCGTTTTTGGCAGCCTCAATGATTTCTGCTACAGACACTCTTCTTTCCTCTACTTTCAAGCCCATACCCTCAAGAATTTCCAGTACACTCAGACGTGTAATACTTCTCAGGATTGTGTCTTCTACAGGTACAGTAGGTGCTGTGACAATCGTATCATTAATCTGGAACATCACGTTCATTGTTCCTGACTCCTCGATGTACTTGTGCTCACTAGAGTCTGTCCATAACAGCTGGTCGTAGCCTTGTTCTGCTGCTAGTTTAGCAGGCAACAGTGAAGCTGCGTAGTTACCAGCCACTTTAGCAAAACCAGTTCCTCCAGCACATGTACGAGAGTACTCTTTCTCCACTTTTACGTTTACAGGCTTACTGTAGTAAACTCCTGCAGGTCCTGTTACAATAGCAAAAGTATAAGTATTGGATGGTCTCATACCCAAAAAGGCATCAGTTGCAAACATAAACGGTCTGATGTACAGTGAGCTACCTTGTGTATCAGGTACCCATTTTCTGTCAAGATCAAGTAGTTTATGCAATCCTTGCATAAAGATTTCTGTAGGAAGCTCCGGCATACACATACGTTTTGCCGACTCATTCAAACGAAGCGCATTGTCTTCAGGTCTGAATACCAATACCTCCTTTGGATTTTTCTCATTTCTGAAAGCTTTCAGTCCTTCAAAGATTGCCTGACCATAATGCAGTGCGGATGTTGTGGGGCTCAGTGAAAAATCACTGTAAGGGACGATTCGAAGGTCTTGCCATTTTCCATCCTTGTAATCAGCCACAAACATGTGGTCTGAATAATGCTTTCCGAACGGAATATCGTTGAAATCGATCTGTGGCAGTCTTGACTGCTCTGTTTGTGTGATTTTGATGTCTACTGCGAGGTCTTGCATCGTGATGTTGTTTTGTTAGTACTAAACGGATATTCTCTATCCGCCACGCAATTTCCAGAATAATTATTGAAGGTGCAAAAATGCATAGGCGCTTAAGGATTCTAGCAGGGGCTATTCTTTGTCAAACCACCAGTGTTGAATCACTTTCAGCATATCGGCATGTACACCGGGTGCTGCTGCCAACATTTCCTTACCAAATATATGATCCGTTCCACCCTTGAAGTCTGTGACATTCCCTCCAGCTTCCTCTACCAGAATTACTCCTGCTGCTACATCCCAAGGTTTCAGGTTATATTCAAAAAAGCCTTCGAACCTGCCTGCTGCGACATAAGCCATATCAACAGCCGCTGATCCCATCCTTCTCAGACCGTGTGAATGTTTCATCATATCGGTCAGGATCTCCATATACTGAGGCATTTTGACAAAGTCAATAAATGGGAAGCCTGTTGCTACCAACCCTTTCTTAAGCTTTGTCTGCTTGGACACCATCATTGGCTTATCATTCAGGTAAGCGCCTCCGCCACGATAAGCATAGAAACATTCGTCCAAGTTCAATTCATGCACCAACCCAAAAGCCACGTTTTCTTCATCCATCAGGGCGATACTAATGGCAAATGTCGGTACACCATGTATAAAGTTGGTAGTTCCATCAAGGGGATCCACTATCCAGTTCCAATCACCTTCCTTCTTCTCCCCTGTTCCTTCTTCTGCTATAAATCCAGCCTCCGGTACAATCTGACTCAGTTTTTCCACCAACATCTTCTCGGCAGTCTTATCCACATAGGAGACCATGTCATTCATACCTTTATACTCCACATGATCACGGTCAAACCCATTGAATTCCCCCATAATAAAGGTTCGAACCTGCTGAGAGAGTTCTTTAACTTGTCTGGCTATACTTGCTAAATCCATAACTCTTGTTTAGAAAGAATACAACAATTAATCTTTTATAGCGATAGGAGATACTCTCCTATTTTAATACACTCTAAATTTCCGCTTTATTTTTGTATTTCGGCAAGATTTCATAAAAAAACCTCCGTATCAAGATATACAGAGGCTCATGGATATTGTTATAATCGTCATATCATTATCTCAATTTCCTTCTGATTTCCTCTATTTTAAATTGTCTGTCGAATGAATATGTGCTTTTTTCCTGCTGATCAATATATTCAATCAGTTTTAGGATTTTCTCCAATTTGACTCGGTCAGACTTCCCTGTCATCTCTTCCTTGATCTGTACTTCATATAAAAGCAACTCTGCCACGGCATTTACTTGTTCCAGAAAAAAGCCTTTGCTGATCATCACTTCCAGCAGTTCTCTTGCTGAAAAGGCATCGATCTCTGCTTTTTTCAGGTCAGATACTTTTTCAATATTTATTGAAATAGTCTCCAGTGCTTCCATGTGTTTACCTTCTTGTGAAAGTTTAAGTGCCTTGGCTAAAAATAGGGCTAACTGATCAACAATACGTTTAATGTAGTCTTTTTCGCTTTGGATCATGTCGGTGATTATTTAGGTAAAGAATATGATTGCTATCAATGGGTAATTCATATCCACCCCCTTTGCTTACTGCGCATTGAAAAAATAATCAGTATTTTAGTTAAACCTTTCCTTAAAGAATTAGTCAACCGAGTAATAATACAATACTTAAAATTCCTGACTATATGAATATTACCAATCTCTTACTAAATATTTCAACTATATTCTTATTTTCCAAATAATCCTGTCATGGAAAATTACAAAAATAATCTCATCTTATTTATACTTCTGCTATTCGCCTATATTGCCCCCCCCTTGAATTCAGCAAAGGCACAGGATTTACGTGCATTGGAGCTGGCCGTTTCACCATTAGGGCTTACCTATTCTCCTTTTATTGCCACTGACAGGAATCTCTCTCAAAGCATTGCGCTTTTCTATAATATTTCCAAGAGGTTCTCTCTAGGGCTACGGTTCCAAAACAACACTTTCAATGATCTCTATACGATTAAGCAGTACTCCAACCTGACCTTTACACCAGACCAGAACTTTGATGCCGGCGCCGCTTTTCTTGATTTCAGTTTTGATGAGAATATCGAATACAATGTCGAGTCATACAGCCTTATCTTACGTTACCACTTCACAAAACTCCAGAGGTTCAACCCCTACTTTGGTATCGCAGTCTCTTTCAACCATCGTTTTACGCAAATTGAGGAATTTGGAGATGCCTCTGACCTTGGTACTGATGAAAGGGTCAGAAGCCTTTCTGAAGCAACCATAGGATACAATACAGGAAACAGGAACCCACAGTTCTTTGATGAAGAGATTCATGAGACTGACTTCCTTATTCAAAAACACAATACTTCTGTTGGGTTTGTAGCGGGGCTCAACTGGAACCTTTCACGTACTTTTGCCATCGAGTTCCAAACCATGGTGATTGACCTGTTCAACAGGGTTACCCTACCTAATGCACAAGAAACCATATTTGTATTAAAAACAGGTCCAGATGCACAGGGTTTTGCAGAGAGACTTACATTCCTGAACCCAAGAGAGGATAGGTTGTTTAAGGATCCAGACAACAATAGGGTCATTGCTTATTTTGGATCAAGCTCAGGATCACCTAACACTGCTCCGATTATTTATTTTGAAGTATCGTTTATTATAAAGGCTTTTTACAAGAAGTAGCCCTACGCCCAGTTTCCATTACGCAAACAGTTTAAACCCTAACAGCACAAAGCATATGGAAAAGCACAATGTCCTTTTTATAGTATGGTTACTGTTTTTAGCTCCCTTGCTTTCACCTTCATCAAAAGCACAAGACCTGAAAGCATTGGAAATTGCTGTTTCACCATTAGGAACGCCTTTTCAACCTTTCATTGCAACAAGTAGACAACTCTCTCAAAGCTACGCTGCTTACTATAACCTTTCTAGAAAGTTCTCTATTGGCTTCAGATTCCAAAACAATAGTTTCAATGACCAATACACTATAAAGGAATTTTCAGATCTACATTACACTGATGGAACATTAGACTTAGCCAAAACGCTTGTATTCTTCTCTATTGAAGACAATGTTGACTACCATGTTGACTCCTATAGTTTTTTACTAAAGTACCACTTTTCACGACTTAAAAATTTCAATCCTTTTGTTGGCCTTGCTGTATCTCTAAACCATCGATACACTGAAATTAAACAGTTTGAGGAAGATACAAGCACTGGGGTAGATCAACGAGCCAAAAGCCTTTCAGAAGCCACTCGAGGTTACAATACAGGGGTTTTCTCTCCAGAAGAAATTCTTACTGTTGACCCATTTGTTACCAATGAGTTTTTGGTTTCAAGACATAATGTTTCAGGAAGTCTAGTCGCTGGTATAGATTGGAATTTCTCAAGGTCATTTGCTTTACAATTTCAGGTTATAGCCATTGACTTAATTAACAGGGTAACTATTCCAAATATATATGAAACCGTTTTTGTCTTTAAAAATGGTCCTGATGCACAACAATTTGCTGAAAATGTACTTTTTCCCAATCCCAGAGAAAACAGACAATTCAAAGACCCTAACTCTAAAAACGTTATTGCTTTTTTAGGCTCAAGCTCTGGTACCCCAGTTCGATCTCCTATCGTTTATATTGAGCTTTCTTTTATTATGAAACTGTTCTACAAAAAATGACTGTATTATTTGAAGTTCCGCTTAATGAGATTTAACCTGAGCATTGAAAACATGAATTGATAAAATAATTAGTATTTTACAGAAGACTTACATCCTGCTACACAAGCATTTCTTACCACATCCAAGAATACCCAAGTATTTCAACCGGTTTTTTTCCAAAAAACCCTGATATGGAAAAACAAATCACTACTCTATACTTATTCCTAGTTACCTTTATTTCACTTTGTATTTTACCTAAAAAGGAACTCAAAGCGCAAGACCTCAAAACATTTGAGATTCAGGTCTCGCCTCTTGTAATTCCTTTGGCTCCAATTATCAGTTTTAACCGTGAGTTGGAACAAGCCTATGCCTTATTTTACAATGTCAACTCAAACTTTGCTATTGGAGTACGATACAGCATTTCAAGATTCAGTGATATATATACTGCTCAAGACAATTCAAATCTTGTATTACTTGAAGAACCAAATGGAGAGTTTAATATTGACCTAGGCAACCTGTTTGTAACTACAGCACTTGAACAAAACATCAATTATTCTATCGAGTCGTTTAGCCTCCTGTTTAGATACAATTTTGCTAAGTTCAGAACAATTAATCCATTTGTTGCGATTCCTATTTCCTATAATTATAGATCTACACGCATAAAAAAGTTCTCTAGTGTTTCAAACTTTGGCAATGAACAATACCTGCTAGACCTGTCAAATGCAAGTGAAGGATTTGACTTCTCCAGCCCCCCAGACTTTACCAGTAGAGATGATATAGTCCCTGTCCCCTTTAACATGTCACACAGAAACATGTCCATTGGAGTTTTAGCTGGCATTGAATGGAATATAAACAGGACATTTTCCATCAATGCTGCTTTTACTGTTGTAGATTTCATCAACAGGATTGGGTTACCCAATACAGAAGAAGTACAGTTTATCCGTAAGACTGGACCTGATGCACAGACTGTAGCCGAGCTGATCACGCTGCCTAACTTACAAGATGATCAAATATTCAAAGACCCTAACACAAGCAATGTAATTGCCTACCTTGGACAAAGCACTTCAGAAGAGGTCACAAGAGCTGTCATCACCTTTGAAGTATCATTTATCTTCAAGTGCTTTTTCAAAAAATAAACCTAAACCTCCTATCTATTACCCATTTTGACATGGCCTATAACAAATATGCTTTCAGACTGTACCCCATTGTGCTGCTCTTGTTTTTTTATTTCAAACCATCAACCTCTAAAGCACAGGACCTCAAGTTATTTGAAATTTCCATTTCTCCTATTTCCATTCCACTCACTCCCAGTTTAAGTTTCAACAGGAAATTCAATCAGTCATATTCACTTCACTACAACGTTAATGAAACTTTCACCTTGGGTTTTAGATATGGTCGAAACAGGCACAAGGATATATACACTGTTCAAAAAGCCAGTAACTTTATTCTTACTGTGAATGAAAACAATAACCTAGCAATTGATGAAGGTGCCATAGTTTTCACTACCGCTCCTGAAGAAAACATCATTTATTTGGTAAACACTTATAGCTTGATATTCAGGTATAACTTCGAAAGGTTCAGGAAAATCTATCCCTACACCTGTTTAGTGGTTTCCTACAATCAGCGCAGGACAGAAATTGAACCTTTTTTAAACGTGTCCACATTCGGAGGGGATGCTTACCTAAACAGTCTCCGAAATGCCCAATATGGTTATGCCACTACAGCTCCAGGAATCACTTCCTCAGAGATTGTAGAGGTTCCTTTCAAGCAACATGTAGATAAGGTTTCCCTAGGTTTGATGGGAGGAATTGTTTGGAACATCAACCGTAAGTTTGCTATGTATGGCAGTATCTTCTTTTCTGACATTATAAATAGAGTCAGCTTTCCCAATACACAGGAGGTTACATTTTTCACCAAAACAGGACCTGATGCCCAAGCTTTCGCTGAGCGTATTACTTTGCCAAATAAGGAGGAAGAGACCTCATTTCGAGACCCCAATAATGAGAACGCTATTGCTTATTTCAACCAAGGCATCTCAGAAGTGAATAGAGTCATCATCATCACCATCGAGTTGGGGTTGACCTATAAATTTCTATACAAAAGGGAATAAATAATGGTCGATCTTATTTGGAATGAGTTATATCAACATTAATCCTCAAAAAATCCTATATCTTGTATCCTGTTTATGACAAAAAATAACAATCAACAGTTACCACACTGAATATGAACAAAAAACAGCTTTTAACTAGTGCCATACTAATAGGATCAACAATTTTAGGCGGCTGCCAACAGGCTGAAAAGCCACAATACAAAGATTATGACCAAATGCCTGTTTACAAAGGCACAGACCTTGGCATAACATACCACCCAGATGCCACTGCTTTTAAATTATGGTCACCGGCTGCTGAAGAGGTCAAGGTAAACCTTTATGACAATGACCTAGGCGGAAAGCCAACTAAAACCTACACACTTGAAAAAGGGGAACAGGACGTTTGGAGTCTTAGCATAAATGAAGACCTCAAAGGCAAGTACTATACATTTGAGGTAAAGTCAGAAGGTAAATGGCTCAATGAGACACCTGGAATCTATGCAAAAGCGGTAGGTACCAATGGTCTGAGAGGCATGATTGTAGATATGGCATCCACCAACCCTGAAGGGTGGGAAAATGATACACGACCTCCACTTAAGAATATCAATGACATTATCTTATATGAGTTGCATGTAAGGGATATCACCATTTCTGAAAATGCCGGAAGCCAATATCCAGGTAAGTTTTTGGGGCTAGCAGAAAGTGGCCTAAAAGGTCCAGAAGGAGTCTCTACAGGTTTGGATCACATTGCAGAAATGGGTGTTACTCACGTCCATATTCTACCAGCTTTCGATTACAAGACTATTGACGAAAGCAAGTTGGACCAACCACAATACAACTGGGGCTACGACCCCCAAAATTACAATGTTCCTGAAGGCTCCTATTCTACTGACCCTGCTGATGGTGCTGTTAGAATCAAAGAGTTTAAGCAAATGGTCAAGGCTATGCATGACAAAGGGCTAAGAGTAGTACTGGACGTCGTTTATAACCATACTTTTGATAGAGACAGAGCTTACTTCAATCAGGAATTACCAGGGTATTACTATCGCCATTGGGAAGATGGCAAATACTCAGATGCTTCTGCCTGTGGCAATGAGACTGCTTCAGACAGAGCCATGATGCGTAAGTACATGATTGAGTCGGTTCTCTATTGGGCAAAAGAATATCATTTGGATGGTTTCCGTTTTGACCTAATGGGAATTCATGACATTGAGACCATGAATCAGCTTACAGCGGCACTCAAGGAAGTTGACCCAAGTATTTATGTATATGGAGAAGGATGGACCGCTAGTGACAGTCCATTGCCTGTAGAAAAACGTGCCCTCAAAGCACATATGCCACAAATGGGTCAGGTAGCAGCCTTTTCAGATGATATGCGTGATGCCATTAAGGGGCATTGGTCTGAAGAGAAAGGCAAAGGCTTTGTATCGGGCAAGGAAGGTACAGCTGAAAGTGTCAAGTTCGGGATTGTTGCCTCTACACAGCACCCTGATGTCAACTATGCAGCAGTGAATTACTCCAAAGAGCCTTGGGCTAACGAACCTGCTCAGACCATCAACTACGTATCCTGCCATGATAACCACACACTGTATGACAAGCTGAAGGTTTCAAATGAGGAGGCTTCGGAAGAAGAAATCAAGAAAATGCATAAGCTTTCAAACGCTATTGTGTTAACCTCTCAAGGTATTCCATTCCTACATGCAGGTGTTGAAATGATGAGAACCAAATTCGGCGTAGAAAATTCATACAACAGTCCTGATTCTATCAACCGCATTCGCTGGGAGTGGAAAGTTGAAAACAAAGATGTAGTAGATTACTACAAGGGACTGATCGCAGTACGCAAGGCACACCCTGCCTTCAGAATGCCTACTGCTGAAATGATTCAAAAGCATTTGAAGTTTATGTCTTTCAAAAACCCTTTGACAGTAGGTTATACCATAGAAGGACATGCCAATGGAGATAAGGCAGAACAAATCATGGTCATCTTTAATGGTAACAAAGGCCCTCAAAACCTGAATGTTCCCAAAGGACGTTGGTTGGTGATTGTGGATGACAAGAAAGCCGATCCTACAGGAGTTAGACGTTTGGAAGGTGGTAACATCACTGTTCCGGGAAGAACAGCACTGGTAATGGTCAAATAAGCATTTATAAGACAAAAAATAAGCAGTAACCTTGATGCTTTTCAGCTTGAAGGTTACTGCTTTTTTGTTTGACTAATCTTTAATTAGAAGCCAATTTCTTTCTTTGCTTTCATAAAGTTTATTACTCCGTAAGCAATAGCGCCCAGCATAGGAGGCACCATAAATGCGATAGCCGCGATACCTAGAACTTCCATTTTTTGGATGATGTTTGGTTGTTGAAAAAAATATTTTTCCGATCTATTTAATAAGTAACAGGATATTAAAATTCTGCTACTGATTATGGACACAGTCCTAATATTTGCAGCAATTTTAGCTAAATAATCGTAAAAAGGAAAGCATGTCTCCAATTATCGTAGTTGCTTTTCCATTTGACCTGTTCTGTAGCCCTCCCTTTAAGAACCCAACAAACAGATTGTTATTCCAATTTTCATTAACAATTCAATAGATTATTGTAGTTAATTTATCAACATGTTCCACAATGTTTCACAAAAAGTTACCAACAGTGTGAGTAAGTTGTTGATAACTATGAAAAAACACCTCTAACTGCCTTTAATCGCATATTCAACGCTATAGATTTAATATATCATAAAGTTATCAACAAAGAAAAGTAACATGCTTCTCCACTGTTAACAACCTAGTTATCAACATTATTCACAGCGTTATCAACATAAATATCTGTATAATAAATTGTACTTCTTTTAAACCAAAAAAGAAGATTTTTATGCATTCGGTTTCAGACGGAAGATATCCTGCACTTCACTTGGCAAAACTTCCAACACATTTGAAACCGTCAAACTCACCAGTACCGCCTCAGCGTCTTCCTGTGAGATCTTGGCCTTCTCTGAAAACTCTTTCAGCGTAACCCTCTCATGCTCGTCCAAGTACCTCAATACCCACTGCTCATTGACTCCGTAACTGAATCCCTGTATCAACTCTCTCCTGCTTTCTTTCAGGATATTCCTGACAACCTTACTCATCTGTACACTTTTGTCAGCAACTCTGATATAAGCCTTTCCCCTACCTGTCTTGAGGTTATATGCCAAAAACACGGGTTTTTGAGTACTCTCTTTTATCTCCAATACCAGTACATGAATGTTTCTATTCAACGGAACCTTATGAACAGTATAGTGAACTGATGGCTTGCAACGCTTTCGGATTTCTTCCTCCAGAATATAGAGCTCTCCTTCAGGTTCCCTCACGCCATCTATTTTCCCATCATCACTGACCCCTACAATCAGGTACCCACCTGTAGCATTGGCAAAAGCCACTACCTCTTTTGTGATTTTCAGTGGATCTGCCACTTTTTTCTTAAACTCAATATGAGTTCCCTCTCCGCTGTTGACCAGCCTTCTTAATTCTGATAGTTCCACTTCTCATCAATATTTTTAGCTGTACACACATGTTACCAACAGTAACAAATTGTGTAACAGGTTTAAGCCAAAAATGTCTTTCCACAGCCTAATAATATTGCAACATTTACTATCAACTCAACTCTTCCCAAAAATGGCAATATCAAGAAAGGCAAGGTCGTAAAATACTACAGAAATGATCTAATTAACAAAAAAGCTTCGCAGACCTAATTGTCTGCGAAGCTTCTATATCCTTGATTCTATCCTGTTTCAAGCCTTATGATTTGAGCACAAGGATCTCTTCAATATTTCTACCTAATCCGTCATAGTCCAAGCCATATCCAACAACAAACCTTGGATCAATCTCAAAACCAACATAATCCACTTGAACATCAACCTTCAAAGCCTCCGGCTTAAACAGCAAGGAAACTACTTTCACTGAAGCTGGCTCAAATTGGTTTACTTCTTCCAGTAACTTCTTCATTGTACGACCACTGTCAACAATGTCTTCTACAATCAGTACATGCTTACCTTTTACATTGTCTGTAAAACCGATAAGCTCTCTGACTACTCCTGTACTTTCAGTGGCTTCATAAGACGCATAGCGCACAAACTGTACCTCAGCAGGCATGGCAATTTCTTTAGCCAAGTCTGATGTAAACATAAAGGATCCATTCAGAACGCCAATAATGACTAGCTCCTCCCCCTTATATACATCCGTGATCTGCTCACCCAGTTCCTTTACACGCTTCGCTATCTCTTCCTTACTAATAAAAGGTACAAATTCTTTATTCCAGATTTTCATTATGGTTCGTATTTACAGAAGTACTGCTATTTTGTGGTTTTGTAGTGAACACACCCTCATGATGTATTCTTATTATTAAAGATACGGGATATGCATTACAGTTCCATCTTAGACAAAATGATTTATAAACTGTTTGGCACAACCCTAGAATCTTATGATAGTTATCAGCAGCAATGGATGCTAACTTATAACGAAGCCTGCAAAGCTAAAGGATCATTAAAAAAACTGCTATGGAATTTTGTTACTAAAGTTAAATATTTTTGGTTTGCCCCTCTGAAATCACTTTTTAACAAAGAAAATCAAGGATATTGACACTCCTATTGTCACACTTACTCTCCTGCACACATGTATTGGTTTACTATTGTCATTTCTGCGCTGGCTATTCTCTCCGCTCAGATATCTCCTGAAAACGTCCCGTTCAGTACTTGGCTGACGCTCGCACTACCTGCTGTTGTACTGCTTCAGAGCGGACTTGCTACATGGTGGATTTTCAACCGCAAATGGCAAAAAGCCATCCCTTCTATCCTGATGCTTACTTATGGAGCACACTTCATCAATGCCTTTGTTGGCACTGGAGTACCATCTACCAAAAAGACTGACCTCTCTGTATTGAGTTACAACGTTCAGGTTTTCAATGTTTACAAGCACCTAAACAATGACTTTCAGGAAAGTGAAGCTATTCTACAGTTTCTAGAGAACGATCAAAGCGATATCAAATGTTTTCAAGAGTTTTACAATCAGGATCGAAATGGGAAAAACCAACCAGAAGGGCTATTCAGAACAATTGAAAGACTTCAAAAAAATGGTTACAACGCTCATGCAGTACCGATTACCACCAACCATATGGGCGATCAATTTGGTCTCGCCATCTTCAGCCGATTTCCCATCACCAACACAGGAAAGATCCAACTACCCTATACAAAAGGCACATCCAATGGAGCTATTTATGCAGATGTTCAGATAGGTAAAGAAACAGTCAGAATCATAAATACTCACCTACACTCAATGGTGTTTAGCGAGGACCGCAACATTCAACATGCGGGTATTTTTATGAAAGCTTGGCGAATGCTAACCAAGTACCGAAAAAGTCAATCCAGAAGGGCTGAACAAGTCAATATCCTATATAAGTTTATACAGGAAAGCCCTTACCGCACAATCCTTTGTGGAGATTTCAATGATACACCTTTCAGTTATCCCTATCAGAGAATCAGGTCAATCCTAAAAAATGCTTTTGAAGAAAAAGGAATTGGCCTTGGCTTCACCCTGAACCACTCTAAGCTTTTCTTCCTTAGATTAGACAACCAGTTTTACAGTAAAGGGCTACAAACCAACAATTTCAACACTCTTCAAGTACCCTATTCTGATCACTTCCCGATCAAAGGCAATTACCGATTGGTAAACAGGTAGGCAACACTGAATTTAAAAATAGCGGGTATTTTTTGTGTAAAATTCATTTTCAATCATTAAAATTGAATACAGGAACGATAAAGCTAGAAACATAAACCCCATACATAGATATGTCTGAACAAAAAGAACAGAACCTGTTTTCTGATTTCCTTAATAATATAGAGAAACACATCAGCAACCTTGTTAACCTTGAAGTCAAAACAATTGTCAGTGACTATGAGGTGGATGGCAATAATGTTACAAGAAAAGAAGAGGCAGATGTAAAAGTGATCAGCAGTTCCATGAACCTGATTCAGGGAGATGTAACGACGCATGTCAGTGAAGGACTTATTGACGATAAATACACTTGGTTAAGAGAGTTTCACTCTAGAAAAGAGGAGCAGGGACATATGATCATTGAAGGAAATGTGAAGGCCCTTTATTCACTATTTGAGCTTTATCAGAATGCTCAAAACCTGAAAGAGAACAAGCCTATCACAGCACAGAAACAGGACAGCAACAGCCCTTACTGGCCTAGTTATGACGCGATCTAACCAATACTTCATACCAAGAAGAAAAAGATAAGATACAACCTCAAGACCTCCTTGGCCTAGACCTTGGAGGTCTTGCGCTTACCCCCCTGCAAGATGGACCAATACCTGAAGAATTTAGCTGGAGAACTACTCAACCTTGAAGTCAACACGATCATCAAGGAAAATACGACTGGAGCCAAGATGCCTTCCAATAAAAGGGTAGCACTACTTGAAATTGCCAACGAATACAGACACCTGTTGATAGAATATGGACTTTGCCAAAAAGCGGATGGTCGTCCTCCACAACAAGCCAAAGATGGTAGACCCAAGACACTCCTCCGCTGGGAAGGTGCCGGTGAGTATTCATTTGTAGAAATTAAGCAGCAAGCTGCTGCTGGCAAGCAATACTATGAAGGTGTCGTGCCCATGCTTCAAGACGACAATGCAAAAGATGTCCTTAAAAAAAGGATCAGACTGCTAGCCCGAATCGAAAGCCAAAGCAGTAACATTATTGGTATATTCAAAATTCGCCGCAAACGTTTCAGTGAACAGATAGAACTGGCTCAAGAAGGGTTTTCCTCACAGGCTACACTGCCTGCCGAGACCTCCAATGAACTGTTGCCGTTTACCTCTCAGCTTTCTTCTCACTTGTGGAACAACGATCTTTCTTTAAGGGACATCAACAAGGTGGAAGACATGGATCTTGCTCCTGACAACATCACCGTAATCCGAAAAGCTTGGGAAATCGGCACACAGCAAATATTGCTGCAAACAGTCATTCAGATTGACGGGGATGTCACCAATTACATGACCAATCACTTTATCAGTTTACCTGAGGACATCAGAAGCATTGCTTTGAACCTGCATAATGACGCTACTAATGAGGCTACCAAGCAATGGAGCACACTCTTTAAAACTGTGTCTCAATTGGCAGGCAAAGCATTGGGTCAACTATTTGGCAAAAACTAAGTGGGTCAATGGAGAAGCGAAAGTGGCAATCATTAAAAACCTTTACTCTGACCAAGGTTAAAGGTATTTCAAATGCAAAAAGGCAAATGCGCAATACCTCTCCTGCCTTTTTCAAAATGCAATGGCAATCCTTTCAGGAACGTATTGGTGAAGTAAAAGTAATGGGAGAACTGAAAAACCGGTTTCCTGTTCCTTTGCGTGGCTATCGTATTATCCGAACCATGATGACTGAGGGCTGTTATGAAATCGAGACTGCCTTCTCTTATAAAAATGACAGGGCTACCGCTGAAGTGTTTACATTCTCGACGCTTATTCAACCTGATGCCGACATCATTAACCTTCTGCCAGACTATAAAAAACATTGGGGAGATGCGGCATTTAGAGAAGCTTATACGTCGTTCCAAAAAATCCATTTCAAAAAGCTTCAGGATTTTGTCAGTATTTTTCAAAGTACCAGCAACAGTTGGGATCGTGTATTGGATACTATGCTAATAGGTGCCCATCTCCTTCCTCCCTCTTATGCATTACTGACAAACCTTTCTGCGGAAAGTGGTATGGTGAGCACAGGTGTCAGCGCTATTTCATGGTGGTTATCAAAAGAATACCTAAAACCTACAGCCTCTCAGCTTTTTTACAATACAGCAAGATGGGGATTATCCTATTTCATGAATAAACAAAGGAAGAAGAAGCACCAGCCTACTCTTCTTCGTCAACACCGCCAATAACTACTTCAATACTGGTGGTATTTTCTGCTGAAAACAACCCTAACGCCTTGATATCATCCGCATCAGCTTTCACATTGGAAGGAGGGTTCTCAGGAACTGCCTGCGAGGGGCTTCCCGCATCTGAAAGGAGTTTCAGACTATTGTAATACTCAAAAGAGTCTTCAGACAACGACCTTAATTTTACAGATACACTATCGCCATCAGAGAATGCATAAGGAATTTCATACACCAGTAGCCTTCCATCCTTTCCATTATCACTCTCTAACATGATACCTACATCAGGCAATAAGCTTAGGTTAAAACCATTTAAAAATGCTTCCACCCGATAGTAGTCAGACCTGATAGGCGTATCCTGAAAAAGCAGAGAGATATAATACCCTTCATCTCTGAAATCATCTCTACCATCTTCAACAAAATTAACCATCACGGTATCCAAGACTGGCTGAGGTTGCATCTGTGACGTTGCTACATAAGAAACACCTTCGGTCACGGCACTTAATATATAGCTCCTACCCGGTACAGGTTCAAAGTTTTTGGAAATTGGAATATACCAACCGGGAAACTGTTCCCTGAAAAGATATTCTACATCTTTCCCATCTTCCTTCAAACGTACTGACGCCTCCTGAATAACTGGTATTGGTTCAGCAGATGAAAAAGCTGTAGTTCGCGTAAGACGAACGTAAGAAGTATCATTTCCTATTTGCGCATCCACTACCACCACCGGATCAATTGTAATCAGGTCTGGGTTTACCAGTTTTTCACAGGAACAAAAAACTGACAAAGTGGATAGTAAAAGGATATAGAACAACAGGTTTTTCATCTGTATCAAGCTAGAATCTGAAATTGTATGAGAATGCCGGCAATATACTAAACAAGTAAAGCTTTACGACTTCTGTTCTTGTCGGGTCTTCTACACTTTGTCTAAATACATAAGCAAAGGTATTTTTGCGTGCATATACATTGTAGATCGAAAAGTTGAAGTTACTTTCATTCTTTTTGTCCGGTGACATCTTTCTGAAAATCGTGCAGGAAAGATCCAAATGGTGAGTTGCTGGTAATCTGAAACCATTTCGACCTGAATAAACAGGCACTTGAAAATCCCCTACACCATACTTTCCGACAGGGAATGTATAAGCCAAACCAGAAGCAAATGACCAACTGGCAGTTAAGTTAAGCTGTTCACTTATTTTGTAATCCATGACCAGAGAGAAATTATGGGTCCGGTCAAAGTTGGTTGGGTAGGCTACCCCTTCATTAATCCCTTCAATCTGTCTCGTTGCTGAAGACCATGTATAACTGGTCCACCCAGTAAACTTACCTTTCTGTTTTCGAAGCAAGAATTCCAATCCATAAGCTTCTCCTTCTCCAATCAGTACATCTGTCTCTACATGGTCTGTAATTGTGGAACCAGAGTTTGGTTTAAAGTCAATCTGGTTATCCATATTCTTATAATATCCACCCAAGGTCAATTCCAGCGACTTATTGTTCAACAATCGTGTGTAAGCAAAAGATGTCTGATTCCCTATTTGAGGAGGAATATACTTATCTGCCGGAATCCAGAAACCTGATGTCGGAGTTGGTATTGAAGACACCGCTAGTTGATGCAAGTACTGCCTTGTCCTGTCATAAGCTACCTTGAAAGAATTGTTGTCATCAATCAGGTAATTCATTGCCAGTCGAGGTTCAAATCCTTGATGGGTATTGATAATCTCGCTGGAATTCGCATTGAATAAGGTATCTACAATATTCGCTTCAGATGTTCCTGGCGCTACGATATCTTCAGTATCATAAATGTACTCTCTTCTCTTGGAGAAAGAATCAAAACGGGAATACCTCAAGCCATACCTCACACGTAACTTTGGAGTCAATTCATGTTCAAGATTAGCATAAAATGCTGATTCCAATGCCCTGACTGGGCGGGCATCTTCTGCTTCGAGCAAGGTATTTTCTGATACGGGCGTAATTTCACCAAATGTGTAATAATGGAAAGTGATATCCGCTCCAAAATCAAATGTAAACTTAGGCGCAATGAAGTAGGTAAAGTCCTGAGTGATTCCAGCATCCTGAAGGCTGTAAGTCGTTTGGTAACCATAGTCTTCTACATAATTCAGGAGTGACGTTGCCTTATAGTCTGTATACCACAAGTTTGTATTACTGAAAAGCTTAGGATTTATCACCTTACGCCACCTCAGTGATAATGAATTATTTCCCCAGTCACTCGTTTGGATATCACGGATACCAAACTTGTCTCTGCCGGAGTAGAACGACAGGTTTAGCTTATCATTTTTGCCCAATGTATGTGTTACCTTGAAATTTATATCATAGAAATTCAACACATTGGTTGCTGAATTGCCACTATTATAACCACCTCCCGGAAACAACAAATCCAGATAAGTTCTTCTTGCAGAAAGAATGTAAGATGATTTATTCTGAACAAGAGGACCTTCCAGCATAACCCTGCCAGCAATAGTGCCTATTCCACCAGCTACACTAAACTTATTCTTGTTTCCTTCTTTCAGTCGTACATCCAGCACTGAGGATAGCCTTCCACCATATTTAGGTGGAATACCCGACTTGTAAAGCTCCACATCCTTTAATGCATCCGAATTGAAAATAGAGTATAGCCCTAATAAGTGAGATACATTATAGATAGGTGTATCGTCCACCAAGACAAGGTTCTGATCTGTACCACCTCCCCTGATAGAAAAACCCGCAGCTCCTTCGGATTGAGTTTGTACACCTGGCATCATTTGGAGAGCCCTTACTACATCAGCCTCACCTAAAAGCATGGGCATCTGACGGACTGAAAGTGGGTTTATTCTCGTTGAACTGTGCAAACGTTGTAAGTCTTCCCCGTTCACTTCGTCGCTTCCAATGACCACTACTTCCTTCAACTCCTGCTGTTCAGGCGTCAAATACTGGCTGATCCCTCGGTTTTCCAGTAAGTTGATTGTCAACTCTCGCTTTCCGTAACCAACAGTACTGAAAACCAATGTATAGTTACCTTCAGGTAATGACAAGGAATAAAAACCGTGGTCATTCGCCACCGTACCACTCAAAAGGTCTTTAATATAGATCGTGGTTCCAATCAGTTCTTCTCCGGTCTCTTCATCAAAGATAGTCCCACTAATGGTGTATCTTTTCAACTTTTGCCCTGCCCTTGAATCAAAAGGCTGCCTAACGACCTTGATCATCACATCCTGACCGTCTAACTCATAGGCAAGAAAACGCCCATCGAACATTTCATCCAATGCAGCAGTAATAGGCTCATTCCGCAAGTCAATGGTAACTCTGGTGATCAATGGAATATTATCATCACTATAAATGAAGTTGAGGTTGGCAACTTTGGAAAGCGTGTCAATTAGAGCCGGATATGATTCTTCAATCATCCGAAAGGTATAAAGCTGCTGATCAGCTTTTTGCCCAAAGGAAAAAGTGAATCCTGCGATCCAGATAAAAAATATGAGTAATATCTTTAGGATATGTTGGTCAAAAAAGCGCATATACACCAGCCAGTCAGTTACATTCTCACCACAATAATACAAATCAGGCAACAAAAAACACCTTTTGCTGCCTGATTCTGATTTATTCAGCCATCAATGAGGTAAGTGCCTTATTCAATTCTGTCTCTTTCTTTTGCCGTTCGAGCACAGATGGTTTTGCCGCCCTGACCGAACAGTCGGAAGCAGGACAACGTTCGCATGTTTCGTTTACAAACTCCACTTTCAATTTCTCCGATCTCCAGAACTTGAATCGTTGCTTAAAGGCATCATTCATCAAGAACCCTATCGTGATACTAGTATGCGTTTTTTCAGTAGAAGGTGAAGGCGTAGGCCTTGCTATACTGATACAAAAATACTCTTTCCCTGAAGTAATATATCTTGAAATCTGAGCTGAACAAACCACAGCATTTGAGTCACCTCCTTGTGCAAGATGCTCTTCAAGTTGTTGAAACACTTTAAGAGAAACCCACCTTCTGCAATAATGTTCACTCAAAACTGTACCATGAGGGCTGTGTAACCCATCAAGATGCAATTCTTTGGTCAAAAGGTACTGATTTTCACCAGGCATATGGTCCAGTCTCAGGAAAAACAGCTTATTCAACTCAAAGTTTTTCGGCAACATACTCGTCAACCTGTGAATATAGGTTTCTGGAGAGGCTTTTCTAAACCTCATCTTTTCAACAAAAGTCTCAGCCCTGAATTCATCTGCATTGAGAATTTCATTCAAGTCCTCAACCAGCATTGCTTCCGGTAACGCCACAGCTCCTGCGAAATAAGTAGCCTTATAATCGTTTAGCAATACATCAAAAGAAGCTACCTTCAACCATGAATATGTATTGGAACGTTCTTCCAGCTCCATTAGGTGGTAAGCAATCTCACGAGTAAAAATAAAGCAACGCTGCCTTTCATTCAGGTTCTTGTTGACAAGCAGCAGCTTTTTCCCTCCTTCTTCTTTCAGCACTGAGCGGAAACTGTTCAAGACTTCCTCTTGTCCTAGCTTTTCCTCATCAATTGCATAACCACATTCCTTTTGAAGATACTCACGCAGCACTTCACCCTTACTCCGCTCTCCACTTAGAAACTCCTCTCGGAAAGAGTCGGCCAAACGCTCAATCTCTTCAAAATAGTTGTCGTGCATCTCCTGATAAGACCTTAGCACAGAGAAGTAAAGACTCTCCACTGTCAAGGCATAGTTTCGAGAGATCTCCACAATAGTATTGACAAATGCACTCAGTTTAGCCGGTGCATCAGACATTAGCTCTATCAGGTTTCTAGGCTCAATACCGAAAACGTCAAGCGGAAGCTCATGTAAGATATCAGACGTCAGCAGATCTGATAGCGCACCAAGTTTTTTGGAAATTTTCAATGATACTAATTGATCATATGAAACACCCAATGCCCCTGACAATGCCAGAATCTTGCTTCTTTTCGGGTACTTTTTCCCTTTCTCAATCTCATTCAGGTATGATACGGACATATCTGCCTTTTTAGCCAGTTCAGACAAGGACATCTGCAACTCCTGTCGCTTCATCCTTACCTTCAGCCCTAAAATCAAACGTATATTTTCCTCCCTTATCACTTGTTTGTTGGTATTATGCGTGTTGATACTGCCAGTCACAGCTGATAAAAAATTGCTGAAATAGCACAAATTAGATTTTTCCGGAATAAGACGTGACCAGCTTGGTTAGTACAGTAAGTTGACCATTAGATTGGCTTAGCTTGTTTTCAGTGGTAAAAAAACAGGTTTTGCCGCTTTGCTCTCATTCCAGCGAGCATCTTATCTCAGCAATGCTGATACTTGGTTTTTCTGTAAAAATATCACTTAAATACTAATTTCCATTACGTATTGAGCAAAATTACGCCATAAAGCGAAATTTCGCTTTGAGTTATAAATCTGTTTAATTATGTTTGCAATATATTCCTAAGAATAGAATTCTAATCACCTCTTATTATTCATATAAAGGTGCTTAACGCTGTCAATCAGACATTTAATTTTTCGTTTTCAAAAAAAAGCTACCTTATTTTTAAGGTAGCCTTTTTTATGCCCATTGGGCAAATTTTCGCTGAAAGGGTAAATAGTTGTATTTGTTACTAATTTTTTAAGGGAGTAAAACCTGATAAAGGTAATCGTTAGCAGCAACTGAGAAATTACTTTTCAACACACTTATGAAATCACGGAGACCACTACACTACATATCAATACAAGTGCTCCTGCTACGCCAACTGCAAACATTCCATACCCTACTATATCGCGGGCAATATCAGCTTTACTCAGGACGATACTTTTCTGTCGAGCCTGCTTGATTTTAAACCAAAATGAGTTTTCATCTTCGGTTGCTTGCTCTTCTCCTTGGAAAAATGCATCCACGACCATGTCAAAATCTTCCCTCAATTCATCATCTACACTCAGTCGGACAAGAAACTCTCTTTTTTCCTTCGGATTCATTGAATCATTCAAGTATCTTTCAATCAGGACGATATTCCGTAGGCTAAATTGTTCAATTGTCTTCATTATTTGGTTTATTTATACTGTTCGTGCAATTATTTTGGGAGTGATCTCGTGATAGTATTGACTTATCACTCCTGTGTTGTTTATGTGTGCTTTGGGTTTTCAGACAAAACACTTACACGCCCAATCAGAAAGATTATGTAGCTAATCTGTATGATGTAATGAAAGTGTTTAATCCTAATTAAAAATATACACAGGTTCTTGGTCTATTTCAAGACATATTACGAAACAGATATATTTATTAAGAATTTAATCGTTAATTAAATAATTATTGGAAAAGTGCTATTTTTAAAACAATAGGCAGCTTTTTTGGTGATAACAACTATTCCAAAAAGCGTTTTAGCTAGCTAATCCAAAACTATTTATCTTTAAACCAAACTTTTTCACCAATCATGTCTCTATTCAGCAAGAAAAAAACATCTGAACCTGAATTCAACGATACTTCATTGGTGCTGAATCACGACAAAAGTATTCTGCATTTGAACCTGCATCCGGAACAGGTAGCTGATACAGTAATTACAGTGAGTGATCTGGGAAATGTACACTTGGTCAGCAACCTGTTTGACAGGGTTGAGCACGAAGTGGTTCGCAGGGAATTCGCTACGCATACAGGACTTTACAAAGGTACTCCCATCACTGTCATTTCAACAGGTATGGGTATTGACAATATTGAAATCCTGCTAAATGAGTTAGATACCTTGGTCAACACCAACCTAGAGACTAAGAGACAGCGTGACTCATTAAGAAAGCTAAACCTGATCCGTATCGGTACACTTACTAGCCTTCAGGAAGACATCCCTGTAGGCAGTCACTTCGTCAATGAATATGCCATAGGGCTGGACAACCTGATGAAGTTTTATGAGTGGGAAATGAGCGACAAGGAAAAGAACATCTGCAACCTGCTCAAATCAGAAGTAGCACTACCCGAAACACCTTACTGTTCCTTTGGTGATGAGAGTTTGCTTCAAAAGGCTGGAACTGGAATTCAGAAAGGCAACATTGTAACGATGCCAGGGTATTATGCTCCCCAAGGAAGGCAGCTCCGGTACAAGGTAAGTTTTCCACATTTACAGACAGAGTTGGCAAGATTCAACAAGGAAAACTTCTGGATTTCTGCCATGGACATGGAAACTTCTGCTTTCTATGCCATTTCACGTCTGCTTGGGCACAATGCAATGTCGGCTGGTATCATCACGTCAAATCTGGTAACTGGCAACACAGCTATCAATCCAAATAAGTCACTCGAGCCTATGATAGAAAAACTACTCCGTAACCTTACTCATAAAAGTAAGACCAAGTAGTCTTCCGTATTTTTGATATACACCTAACGACTTCAGGCATTTGGAGTCGTTCTTTTTTTGTGGCTTCTTATTTTGAGATTCAATAAACGGCTGCCTATTCAAAAGAAATATTAAATTTGCAATCACTTATAGAAAGTGTGTTAGAGACAAAAATCGCAAACTACCACATTCAAAATCGGATATAACCATTCACTTTTGGTGTATAAGTGGCTAACAAGTTTGCCGCATTGCACCTTTGATAAACATAAACTCAGCATGAAAAAACTGATCTATAAAGCACTGACATTTTTTTCGCTTACAGGCGTCGCACTTACAAGTTGCCAATCTACCTCATCTGAGGACTATACGCAGCAAGCGAAAGCCAAAATGGATCTTGGAAAATACAGAGAAGCCATTTCACTGACTGACGAAGCTCTGAAGATTGATGCGAACAATCACGATGCTATGAATGTAAAAGGCGTGGCTTATTTCCTGTTAGATGAAAACAGCAAAGCGCTAAATACTTTCACGGAGGCTATCGACTTAGATTCCACTCAGTACAAATACTACTACAACAGAGGAAACGTACAGCGCAAACTAAGTAACCATAAGGCTGCCATTGAAGATTACCGCAGTGCCATTACGATTGACAACTCCCAATATGAGGCATTCCTAAATAAAGCTTTAGCAGAAGTAGCAGATGGTGATGCAAACGAAGCTATGGAAGACTTCAACAAAGCGGAAGAACTGTCAAATGGGAAAGACAAACTGGTATTCCTGCATAGAGCAAGACTTAAAATGGTTAAGCTGGATTTCAACAACGCTGTAGCTGACCTCGAAAAAGCCATTGCCTTAGACAAAGAATATGGTGAGGCTTACTACTACTTAGCCCTGTCCAAATCAGGACTGAAGGGTGATCCGGATGAAGAAATCTGTTCACTGCTTAGAAAAGCCAATAACCTTGGTGTAAATGAAGCTGCCGATGCACTGGCAAAATACTGTCAATAAAACCGAGCTTCTGAGAACTGTACAGTCAAAACCTTTATTCTAAAGAGACACTTTATTGCCTGATTAAAGGTTTTGATTGACAGAATTCAAAATTATTTCCACTTTTATATAAAGTGATACGATCATCAACAGGATTTACACAACCACATGAAGTCCAATAATAGTTCATTATCCAATCATAGCTCTGTCAAAATATTTGCGGCTGAAGATAATCCGGTATTTTCAAAAATGTTGGAATACCTGCTTACTTTGGACCCTACTCATGATGTCCGCCTTTTTTCTACAGGTCGGGAGCTGATTGATGCATTGGATGAGAAACCCTCCATTATTACACTGGACTATACCCTGCCTGATGTAACAGGAGAATTGGTATTGAAGCGCATCAAACAGATGCATCCAAGGATGCCTGTAATTATTATCTCAGGACAGAGTGATGTGAAAGCTGCTGTTGACCTTTTTAAGATTGGGGTATTTGACTATATATCCAAAGATGATGAAGATCTTCGTGAAAGGTTACTGAATAGCATCAATAATGCGAAACAGAATATTGAACTTGCTCAAGAGGTAGAGACACTAAGAGAAAAACTTCAGGACAAGTACGAGTTCAGCAAAACCATTATTGGTATCAGCCAGCCTATGCAAAAAATCTTCAGCATGCTGCAAAAGACTGTCAACAACAACATTACTGTTTCGATCACCGGAGAAACTGGTACCGGTAAAGAGGTTGTAGCAAAAGCTATCCACTTTAACTCGTCCAGAAAAAATGGTCCTTTTATCGCTGTCAATATTGCAGCCATTCCTGAACCTCTTCTCGAAAGTGAACTTTTCGGTCATGAGAAAGGTGCCTTTACCGGCGCCATGTCAAGACGAATCGGTAAGTTCGAAGAAGCCAACAAAGGCACTATTTTCTTGGATGAAATTGGAGAAATGGATATCAATCTCCAAGCAAAACTGCTTAGGGTCATTCAGGAAAGAGAAGTATCTCGAATTGGTAGCAATGCACCTATCAAGTTGGATGTAAGGATCATTACTGCTACACACCGTGACTTGGTACAGGAAGTGAAAAATGGCAACTTCAGAGAAGACCTTTACTACCGCCTGTTAGGTTTACCGATTTACCTTCCGCCTCTTCGTGAGCGTGGCAGCGATATATTACTCATCAGCCAACACCTGATCAAGCAGTTTGCTGAAGAAAACCGTATGGAAAACCTTACGCTCTCCAAAGATGCCCAAACCAAACTGATGCATTATCACTTCCCGGGCAACATCAGGGAGCTAAAAGCAGTTATTGAATTGGCAGCAGTTATGAGTGGTGGTGGTGAGATCACAGCAGAAGACATACAGTTTAACAGCATCAACCAAGATGACCAGCTACTTCAAAAAGAAATGACCATGAGGGAGTATACCTTCGCCATTGTCAAAATGCTAATGGACAAATACAACAACAATGTCATTCAGGTAGCTGACATTCTTCAGGTTGGAAAGTCTACTATTTACCGTTATTTAAAAGAAATGGAATCTATACCCAATGATTAAAACATAATTCTTCAATCCAGAACTTTACTTTTTCTACATGCAACAACTATCTGATTTTTCATATATACTCAAGTTTGGAAACAACAACTATACGCTACTGAAGGAAATGATTGAGCTTTTTATCGAAAAAGCCCCTGAAGACCTTTCATTAGCTAAAAAATACATCGAAGCTAAAGACTGGCAAAATGCACATCATCACTTACACAGCCTCAAGTCATCCATCAACTTTGTGGCATGTGAGCAAATTCGAAGTAAGGTGTTAGCCATAGAGCAAAATACCAAACACCTTGAAAACGTCGAATCAATACCAAACAACTTTATAGAGTTAGAAATACTCTGTGCACAGCTTATTGAAGAACTCAACTCTAAATTAGCTACGCTTTGAAAAGCATAAAAAAAGGAAACCACTGCATGCGGTTTCCTTTCCTTTTTTATCAACGATAATTAGCTGTTTGGCAAAATATCGATAAACTCCTCCTCTCCTACTACCTGTCCTACTGTAGCTACCAACGAACCTCCTCTTCCAACATGAAGTATCTTGATTACTTTCTTGCGGTCAGCACTGTAATAGAACCACTGCCTTACTTGATCCCCATCAAAACCTTCAAACAGGTAACCTTTCAGCTCAGACTCCCTAAAGTACTGCTCCCCGTTAAATGACAATACATTGGAAGGCCTGTTAAGCGTTGCCAATTGTCTTTCAAGGTTTTCATCCAACTGGAAAATATTCACCTTAGTCATGGTCAGCACTGTCTGATGCGCTTTATCATTAAGCAAATAGATATAGAGAGAATCCGTATCACTTACCAAATGGAACTCACGGTCTGTCACACCATTATGCCAGTCTAGCTGATGTTCATCCACAACTTTCCATGTTCTCATACGGTGGTCTACCATATAACCCTTTTTCAGGTTATTAATCGTAAGGTCAGCAGGGTTTACATCTATATTAAGAGGTCTTGGCTTGACAAGTTGCCTTGTATCCACCTTTGGTTCTTTATGTCCGCTAAACCTTCTCTTCGGATTATACTTCAACATCAACCTCCTGATTACCTTATAGGCATTTTTCCGATTGGTTCTCCTGATCTGCCCAGGAATCAGAAACCATAACGCTAGCCACCAAACACCTAACCCACCAAAGGTCACCCAGAATAACAGCTGAAGTAGCCACTTATTTTGGTACCCGTAAGAACCCATTATCATAAAATGAAGGAAGTAGGCCAAAGGTAAGTTTTTTTCCTGCCTACTCATCTCATAAGTAAACTCCATCTGTGCTTCTTCCGGCAGTTCCGAGAGCTTTGAAGCGACATCAAATGGCAGGTAGTCTGTCAAGCTCGATGGCAAGTATGAATCTTGTATCATAAAATTATTTCGTTAGTTAATTTGACACTGTAAAGATATTAATATCACTATTTAATGTAAGTAAGGCAAATACACAGGTCGTCTACTGTATATATACCGGTTCTTAATTTTACCCCAACTGTATTGAAAATGTTTCATTACTACTTGCAAAAAGGCAAATCATTTTTTTTCATACCAATTTAAACCTTCCCAACCAATAACAGTCTAAGTGGCAAATAGCTTCAAAACTAGTACAGTAATTGTATTAGTTTAATTAGTTCAACTTATTCAATAATATTAATTAAACTTTTTTCATCACATGAAAAAGACACTATTAAAAGTACTTTCAGTTGCTGTTGCAATAACCCTTTTTACTGCTTGTGACAATAGTGAAGAAAATGGTGCACAACCTGAAATCACAGCTGAAGACAAGAACCTTGCAAATGACGACGCCAATGCAGATATGGAATTTGACCTTGCTGAAGAAGAAGCCATTCAGGTCTATGAGGCTTCTGCAAACAGCAACGGAAGGGTTGCTACTGTAGAAGGCATCGATGCCTGTGTCAGTATCACGGCTTCTGAAGACTCAGAGTTCAAAGACAACCAACTGGTTTATACCAAAACGGTTACACTTGATTTCGGTACTGAAGGATGCTCCAATGAAAGTGGAGACAGGGTAAGAAAAGGCATTGTAACCTTGACGCACACATTCACATTAGGTGGAGAGGACAATGCTTTTGCTGGCCAGTACACTATTTCACTTGATGGTTATGAGGTAAACGGAACCAAAATTGAAGGTACCCGTACCAGAACATCTGAAAAGGTAGCTGAAGGTCAATTTGTCCACACGGCTGTATTGACAGGCGGAAAAATTACTTTTGAAGATGGCACTGAAGTTACCAGAGAAGCAGAGTGGAGCATGACACACTCGCTTGGAGGAGAAAGAACACTTACTGGTAGTGCTACTGGCACAAACAGAAATGGAACGGCTTACACTACTACCATTTCGGAAGATGCTCCAGTTGTTACCACTCTTTCTTGTGACATTGCAAGCAAACTATTATGGATTCCTGTAAGTGGTTCAAAACACATTCAGGCAGGTGATAGAAGCATCACCTTGGATTTCGGTACAGGTGAATGTGACAAGGTAGCTACATTAACTGTAGAAACTGGCGACAACAGCACAACTACTGAGATTGAAATCGGTAGATGGAGAAAAAGAAATGACTGATTTATCATGCCTTTATAAAAATGAAAAGCCACTTCAAATCAATGAAGTGGCTTTTTATTTTCACCCTTGCCTTAAAACAGGATAATCCTTTCCTATCCTTTTCTTTGCTTTTGCCTGAATAATTTCTTCTACAGGTTGCCCTGATATCTTGCTTTGCAACCATGAGATAATATCAAAATAGATAAAAGGCCTTCTTTCATAAGGGTCATCTTCCAAGGGCAACAGTTGTTCCCGAAGCTTGACAAACTCATGCATCAGTTCTTTAGGAGTCATCTCCTTGTTCAGTTTCTTCAGAAAGTGAAGAATGTACAAGTGAACCAAATACAGGTTGCCTTTCTTGTAAAGGAATCGGTATGTAGAACGTACCAAATATTCCATTACATCAATATTCTCCAGCTCATAATGACATATCAAACTCAGGATACGGGCAAAGCTGTGGATATCCTCTCTCATATCATTCTCCACATACTCCGTATTGATAATACGGTTTAGCCAATATACAGCCCCCCTGTAATTACTGTCACCCACATAAAGACATGCAATCTTATAAAAGAGGATCATTCTTGAGTGCTTATCCAGCTTTTCAACAAAGAAGTCAATATGTGGCTCGATCCGTTCAAAACGCTCCACCCCTTCTTTAAAGTTGCCCAGCATAAACAGCCTGTTAAACTCATGTACATAGGAATACTTGAACAGTTTGATCCTGATATTGTCATTGAGCAAAGAGGATGGCAGCTTATTCAGTCGTTTAAGTTTGTTTCGAGTCTCTACAAACTCACGGTACTTATTCAGCTTGTACTGAGCGATCATCAGTGAGTTCAAGCCACGAATGTACATATCCAACCTTGGCAACATCAGCAGGTCTTTTTCATCAAACATATTCACCAGCTTATATGCGTACATATAAGCCTTGTCCACATCCTGTATAAAGAAATAATACCCGACATACAGGACATACAGGTTGAGTTTTTCTGTAAATGAAAGTCTGCGTTCGTCATAAGGTACCATCTCATCGTGAAACAACTTGCTAACAGCCTCATGGTCTTTCCGGTTTTTTACATATCCCATCTTCAGGTACAGTGAATTCAATTTTACTGTAAGGTTCGTAAACCTGTTGATGTTATTGATCCGGTTGTTCGTTGTTTCAACCCCTTTTACAATCTTGTTCACCCTGTCCTCATTATTCTTACTCAGGGTCATGGAGAGCACAATCTTCTCCCATTTATAGATTTCAAGTAACAGTTCAAGGTTATCATGTTGTTCTGCTTTTCTACGGGCCTTTTTCAATACCTCCACACACTGGTCATACAAGCTTCTGTTAAAAAGCAGCTCGGCATAGTCTATCATTTCACGGATGTCAATATCGGTCAGCTTACCACGCTCATATTGACGGAGAGCCTGAAGAATACGCTTGTAAAGATGGGCTTTCTGATTAGGCAACTGCGAAGCCTTCAGCTCAGGTGCATGTACTGAAATTCTCGTTTCATCATACACCTCCATACCGTCAATTACATCAAATAATCGCACAAATTTTTTGTCCGTAGCCTTGCTGTCCTGCTGCGACACAAAAAGCTTGAAATACCGCTTTTCCGACTTAGACAAGCTTTTAATTAATAAAAACAGACTCTCTGATTTCTCCTTAGACATCGTATTAATAAATCAGTCAAACATCACTCAATACCCTAAAATTAAGCATAAGTCAATCAAACCAAAACATTAGAAACCGTAAAAAGCCATTTTTTTGATTTTCAAAATAATTTTCTGACTTATTTCTTTAAAAAAAATTAAACGACAACCATTCGAGCTTTTTATAAAACTTTTTAAAAGAAACTAAAGAACCTTTGATCACTATGAGCGATAACAAAGTTTTCATTTTCGATACGACCCTTAGGGATGGAGAACAAGTCCCTGGATGCAGACTGAATACTGAAGAAAAACTGATCATCGCAAAGTCACTTGAAGAGCTCGGTGTGGACATCATTGAAGCGGGCTTCCCTATTTCTAGCCCTGGTGATTTTGAGTCCGTCAGCAGAATAGCCGAAACTGTAAAAGACGTAACCGTATGTGGACTAAGCCGTGCGGTTGAAAAAGATATCATTTGTGCTGCAGAGGCACTCAAGAAAGCAAAAAGGCCAAGAATCCATACCGGACTTGGTACTTCAGACCAGCATGTTTTCACAAAATTGCACCTGACTCGCGAGCAGGTAATCGAAAGAGGCGTTTGGGCAGTGAAACTCGCAAAGAAATATGTAGAAGATGTTGAGTTCTATGCAGAAGATGCAGGCAGAACTGACAACGAATACCTTGCGCAAGTAATTGAAGCCGTAATTGCGGCTGGTGCTACTGTAGTTAACATTCCAGACACTACAGGCTATTGTATTCCAGAGGAATATGGCCAAAAGATCAAATACCTGAAGGAGAATGTAAAAGGTATTGATAAAGCCATTATTTCCACTCACTGTCATAACGACTTGGGTATGGCTACAGCCAACTCCATCACAGGTGTACAAAACGGTGCAAGACAGATTGAGTGTACCATCAACGGTATCGGAGAACGTGCCGGTAACACTTCATTGGAAGAAGTAGTAATGGCACTGCGCAAGCATAAATGGCTTGACTATTATACAGATATCAAGTCTCAGCATTTGTTTGGAATCAGCCAGCTTGTATCACAGACGATGCATATGCCGGTACAGCCAAACAAAGCCATTGTGGGTAGCAATGCATTTGCCCACTCATCAGGCATCCATCAGGATGGCTTTATCAAAAACAGGGACAACTATGAAATCATTGATCCAGCAGAAGTAGGAGTCAATGCATCTTCGATTGTCCTGACTGCCAGAAGTGGTAGAGCTGCGCTTCACCATAAGCTGAAAGCCCTAGGCTTTGAGCTTCAAACTGAAACTTTGAACGTTGCTTATGAAGAATTCCTTAAAGTAGCGGATGTTGTTTCAGTTGTTGAAGACGACAACCTACACGAACTGATGAAGAAACTGAAAGTTGCCTAAGTGAGAAACTGATTAGTGCAGAACGGAAGAGGCGACAGTTTAAAATTGCAGTTTATGTTATATGTGTTTATATATGGTTAGTATGTGGTAAGATAAGGTTCCCTATGGGAGCCTTTTCTTTTTGCTGTTAATATTAACCTTTCAAGGTTATAGAGCAGACACAAAAAGCCAAATCCATCAGGGTCTGGCTAATCTTTATTGTTTCCTTTAAATAACTTCCTTATCTCCTTGCTTGCCACCTCTCCACCAAAACGCAGGACTTTCCAATTGGCTTATAACGGTCTTGTGTATGGCGTAACCCCGAAAGGCATGCACTATACACCTTGTTATTGATTTTTCACTTCATCTTAAATAATTCCTTATTCTTGTCAACGTAAGCTTGGTCCACTTTTCCCTTAGTAGATTTTGCCATTTCATTTGCATGGTCGTATGTCATTTTCATTCCAAGCTCTCCAAACTTAATAGCCAAGTCACTTTTACCAATAAAGCTATTTATCTCCTTAAGTAACCAAGTCAGGTGGATTTCATTATGGACGTAATACTTATCCAAGATTTTGACTCTTTTTTTCTTGCCAAATTCTAAGAAGCTAGTTTGATCGAAATCTTCTGGTGCGATTGATAAAAAAGGCTCTGGAAAGTTGTTGAAGTCCTTATAAAATCTTTGACCATATATCTCAAATGCATCCCAGATTTGATTTATTGAATTTACATTATCTTCTTCATTATCTCTGAATGTCCAATGATGGTCACCTTCACCTTTTGGCGATAGTCGTTCTCTGATAATACAACTTGCGTATGTCGCTTTATTAAATGATTTACCTGCTAAATCTGGAATAAAGTCAAAATGAATTGCTGTTTCGCAACATACTGAGCCACCAAACCAACTTCCTTGTAGGCCAAAGATTTCAACTACATGGTTGTCTTGATTTTTCCGAAAGTGAAATCCTGAGCCTTTCCAGCCATGTTCTCTTATCCTTGGTGAAAAGTGTTTTGCTACTAATTTTTTAAATTCTGCTGCGTCCATTTATTCTAATTGCCCATAACGTTCCGGCTAAGATGTCGTGCAACGGTTAGGTTGGTTGGGCATGCATTTTAGCCATTGTTGTAGTTCGTTTTTATTTTATTATTTCTCCGCCTTCATAATGAAAGTGTTCCATAGAAGCGGAAGTAAATTCTCCAACTCTTTTAGGATTATTTTTAACATTTTCCAGAGTTTCAGGTCTCATTCCAACAAGGTCATTTTCTATCGCCCAATCAAGAACACCTTGATCCAATGGATATTTTGTCAAAATTCCATTTAATGAGTTCTCCTTAATCCACTTTTCAGCTATATCTTTAGACCTGAACACACCTCCAGATATTGAGTCCATCGAGTTGTTGAATATCCAAACGAAATCAGAGTTCATTTTGTATTTGTTTTTAATTACCTACGTTCCCACGGTATAAAATCGTTGCGCAATTCCATGCCTCTGTGCTATCCCCGTGCAAGAACGCTGATTAATTGTTATGTTGCTCAAATATACCTCTTCCCGCGCAATGTTTTATGACCGTGTGTTGATGGTAGTTTTTATATGTCTCCAAATCCATCTCCTATAGTAAATAGTCCATAACACTATTACAATCAGTCCTGAAATAGCATGAAATTTAAATCGCCATAATTTTCTATTGGATTTATTCGAGTCAGGTCTAAAGTTTAACTCTGTAGCTCTGCCCCAAGCTATAAATGCGTCTGCCATAGGTAATGTTCCCAATAAATATTTCTTATTTTTCTTTGTTTTCCTGTCAAGTCCAAAGGAGTGTACGGTCTTATATTGTCGCTGTGATAGGTCATATTGATCAAACATTGCGAAAGTTCCTATCCCAACTATAGTAGCAGAAAAACCTACTCCAAAAATCACAGGTCCTGAATCGATATCTCCAAAACCGGTTTGCCCTTTCGGGTATTCTCTAATTACAGGTAGTCCAAGTATCTCAGTTATAAAATTATTAGAAAACAACCCATATTGTTCTCTTGCAATTTTAGTATCAATTTCACCAAGCATTCTAAGCATTAAGATCATTGAACATCCACGAGCTCCTTGAGTAGATATCCCTGTCTTAGAGTTCGTTTTATGCGGAATCATGCCTGTTTTAGCGTCTAACCTTTCAGTTACATTTTCTAACCACAGGCTAATCATTTTATCATAACGAGTTCCAAAAGTCCTCGAATAATTTGCTAATGAAGCCATTGCAACATAAGAATCAGCAGGCCAAGATTGACCTCTATATGACTCTAAATATGGTGTTTGAGAAGAGCTAATGGCATTCTCTATTAAGTCACTTTGTTGTAGGAATTTTTTTAAATAGTATTTATGGTTTTCAAATTCTTTGTCTACACAAAAAATCTTAGAAAGTAGATAGTTTCTCCAACCGTTATAAAAGACTCCATATTCTAATGGTAAATGATTTGGGAAAGTCCACTTTGCCTGATCAGAATCAATATTATCAAAGGCATAAATAGCCTCACTTATTGCCTTTTGCTTCAACACCTTATCTTCTGAATCTGCTATTGCTAATTCACACCATGCCAATCCATATAATGCATTTACGAAAACGAAACCTTCTGGAAAAATCCTTTGCATTCTAACGCCAAGATTCTTCTCTTTCAATTCTGTCTCAAGAAAATCCAATTGTAATAATATATCCTTCTTTGTCTCACTCAATGAATGATTCTCCGAGTGAAGCTTAAAATTAATTCTCAAAACTAAAATTGAGATAACTATAGTAAAGATTAATCCTATTTTCCTCATAATTTTCTCCGAAGGCAAATCACTACCAATGCTAAGTGTATGAATCCTAGCTTCATACTGAGTTTTTAGTTTGCGCGATTATGAATTCATATATAATGTTAGCACAAGGTACTGTGATTAAATGCAAGAAAAATTTTTGTATTTTTTGTAGATTGCTCTTTGAGAGGAGATCATAGAAAAACATTTTCTGTATCTACCCCGTGTAGCCACCATCGTGTGGCTACTTTTTATTTGGCAAAAGCAGACTAGTATCGCCTTTTCAGGCGGAAATTTTCGCTTAGCTCGTTTCACTCACACGCTGTCATTTCCCGCCCTTAAGAGCGATTCATATCTCTTTCCTGACTTTTAGTTTCATTGATTAGACCTTTTGTATTCTTTTCTGACCACCTAGGTTCAAAACATTGCTCTGTTTTCCATAAAGTATAGAGTAATCTCAAAAGCTTGGACTGTACAGCCACATAGCCTTTCATTTTATAGCCCGAGCGCTCATAGACCCGTTGCTGAAGGTTGCTGAAATTTCCCACTTTATAGCGCACTACATTCAAAGCGGCCATGTGCATGATCCGGCGTATATGACTGTTCCCTTTCTTGGAGATACTAGTAGTACCCCGCCGCTGACCTGACTGGTTTTCCCGCACATCATAGCCGGCATAACTAGTGAGTTGCTTTCCGTTATGAACCAGTGAAAACCCATTGGTCTCAGCCACTACTACAGCAGCTGTCATCAGACCGACTCCCTTGACTGAAGTCATGTATGCTACTTTTTTACGCAAAGCCTCATCTTTTTCAATCAATAACCCGATCTGTTGCTCTATTTCCTGAAGCTGTTTTTCTATTGCCTCCAATGCAACTTGAAGCCCCTCAGCAACTTCTCGGAGTGGGTACATGCTGTATGTCAGTTGCTTGGACTGGTTCTTGAATTGTACCAGTACTTTGCACAGGTCCTCATGGTAACGGGTCATGCTTCGAAGCACATACAGGTTTTCAGACAATGGCTGCCAAACCGATAGTTGCTGATCTGCCCCCATTTGGGCTAATCCCTTTGCATCGATGTGATCATTTTTACTCTTCAACCCCAAACTCTTCAGGTAGTTTTTCGCCCGGTTGGCCAATACTACATGAACAGTCTGCCCTTCTCTAAAAAGAAACCAAGCCAGCTGCTCATGGTAGTTGCCGGTTGCCTCCAGTACAAAACTGCAAGGTAACTTTTCCCTTTGCCGCTGCTCATACCACTCCTTGAATCTGGTAAAGCCTGCCAAAGAGTTTTCAAATCCTTTGCTGCCTTTCACCTTGCAATGTCCATCAAGATACTTGGATAGGAAACATACCTTGAAGTTTTGTTTGGACATGTCGATACCGAGGGAATACTTAACCGCCATAGTAGAGAGAGTTTGGTATTATACATCTGAAATGTTCCTATTCTTTGCTCACCTTTACTCATTTTTGATGCTGGATCACAGGTATAAGCCTGTGTCCTTAGGTACTGTTCAGGTTCTGAAAGAATATACAGGGAAGGGAGTCCCTTGCGCACTGTATTACAAAATGTATACTTAGTATTTGAGCCCTTACTCTTCCCTGCTGAACATACCCCAAGTAAATAAAGAAATTGTACTTTTATATGATGTGCAATTATATGAATATTTATTTAATTCTTTTACTTTTTATACCTGAGCGCTCAAGAGTATCTTTAGCTCCCTTAGAACAATTAATCCAAGTGACTTTTTTATGAGATTCAGATAATTCAAGAAAATCTTCATCAAACATTGTCCCCATTCCATTAAAGTTTGACATATCAATCAGAACGACCTTATCAATAGGGAGAGAATCAAAAAAATCATATAATTCATCTGCTTCGTCTACTGAAATTGATCCGTACAATTTATAAGTCAATGGATCATTACTCAGTTTTTTTAAGCCTAATCGAAAATCAAAATACTGCTCAAGTTGTTCCAAATAATTTTCAGTTTTAGGCTCAGAAACATAGGCAAACATTAAATGAAAAAGTAACTCAATCAGATTGTGATTTTCACTTCCTCTATCAGGTGATCAAAATTCAAAGGTTTTATTGTTTCCCTCATTTTCCAAATTTCCTTTTATAGTTATCCCATCAGTTCCCATTGAAATAACATGTTGAACGACTGCCTCTCCATTTCTTACCGTTTTAATTACTTCAATTGTATCAATGGAGTTTTTATGTTCAAATTTATAACCCGACAAAAAAGAATTCAGGTTATTGAGTGCCACTCTACGGTACACTTTTTTATAACCAACTAAAAACCAGTTTTTCAGATGGTGTTTTGGGACTAATTCCCCTCCAAAACTTCTTCCAAAGTCCTTTGATCTCATTACCTACTTGGCGGGATCTCGTACAGAAATGTTCCTGCAACAGATCTTTTCCCTTTCTGAAATAGCTGTTCTCCCTGTAACCGTGGTTCTTTACTTTTATGTTTTGTACTTTTTCATGGAAAGCCACGCCAAATAAGTGACAAACAGCAAAGGCCATACACACCACAGCAAAAAGTCTTTCAAGCCGATCCAATTTGGTCAGGTGAGTGGCTTCCAGGTTGAATCCCCGCCCTTTGAGCGACTGGAAGAACACCTCGATGCTCCACCGTTTTCTATAGCTTGACAGCAAGCCTCTTTTCATCAGGTTTGAGACTACGATCAGGTAGTCCTTTCGCCCGTTTTTATCCTTGGTCATCTGCATGGAAAGAGTCAGGTCCATTCCATAGATCGTCGCTCTTCGGTCAGTACAGCGAAAGCCTTCTTTGCTCCATACCTCTCCTGTTTTCTCCACACCATCGATGCTGATTTTGTGGTGTGATGGAATCCGAACGCAGAAGACAATCCCTTGCATGGTCATAAACCGAAGCCACTTTTTGCCGATAAACTCCCGGTCTGCAATCACTTTCCCGATCCGCTCGGGAGGTACAATCTGAAGCACTTCCTTCAGCAAATCAATACGCTCCTGCTGGTGGCTGTTTCCTTTTTTGTCCAGTAGCCGAAAAGCCAGTGGGAAACCCACGCCATGACTGTAGGCTGTCACGGCCAGAATATTCACTGCCTGCTTTCTGGACTGCCAGTTGGTTCGGTCAATGCAGAGGGTGATCTTTCCGGATGGCAGGCAGGAAAACAACCATGCCATCAGGGCCTGATAATTGAACACAGCTCCTGACATAAAGCGTTTGACTTGCTTGGTCCGAGAAGCTTTTTGCGCCTTGGATGGCAAGTTTTTGGCTATCTGATGAAATTGCACATTTTCATCTTCCACCAAGGCCGTAATTAGCTTGGCTAGTACCTGTTTGCTTGGTTTGCCTTTGACGATTTGGAAACCGCAGAGGATTTCAAGTATATTTGCAGTCAACATAAAGGTAAAGGTCTGGCTTGTGGTTTTGGCGAACGGCAAAGTTAGACCTTTGCTTTTTCTTGCCCCAATCAGCCCTTAAATAACCTGCAAATATCCTGTAATCCAGCATTACACCCTTAACTCACTTTGTTATTAAAACTGTACCGTAGAGTGTAGGCTTACCATTCCTCCATTTGGTACTGGTGGATTTTCCACAACAAAGTAAACATTCATATTTGTTAGAGTATCTAAATGAGGTTCGCATACATCTTGATTGATTTTTTCATTCCCTTGTCCTAAAACTGTAATGGATTGAAAGATTATACATACAAATATGAAGAGCTTTAACTTTATCATGAATACTTTACTAAACCACAACGGCTCGACTAAAAAGCATTTCGAAGAAATTACCTTTCCGTCTGCTAAATAGCCACGCCTTTGAAATTCATTTAATTTGTAGCGGGTATGCTTACACGCAATAACCTACCAATTTTACTAATAACGCTATGCTTTTTTAGCCTTTGTTAGTGGCATTTTCATTTCTTCGATTCAATATACATCAGTCCTGTTTGTTTATCAAACAACCAAAGAGTTTCAACAGAATCAGTTTGAACAAACTTATATTTTCCTTTTACATGGAAAACTGATTTATTTTTAGATGAATCAAACTCTTCGGATTCAAGCCTCATATCAGAATGTATATATTTTTCGACTTCATAAATGATTGATGTATCTCGTTTAAATTTACGTACATCTATCTTTTCAAGATTTTGTAAATCCGTCAAATTTAAAGGTAAATCAGAAGTCAAAAAATCAATCTTTTCAGGTTTAGTAATTAAAATAAGTTGTTCCTCTAAATCTGTAAAACCATATTTCTGATAGAACTGATAAATAATTTGTCCTGTTTCACCTATTCCAAAACTCTTAATTTTTAAATAGTCTGGCTTATCAATTTTTTGAATTTCATCAGTGCTAGGTGTTATGCAAGATTGATTTAAAGCTAAAATCACAATTATAGCTTTATATAATATTCTGAATTTACTCATTTCCATAATTGCCACTAACGGCGAGGCTAGCAGCTGTAGTTTTGGTTTGTGTGTAGGCCTAAGCGACTATTGCTGCTAGCCATTGTTGTGCTGCGTATTTTTTCAGTATTCTAATAATTGTTAGTTCTCAGTTTTTTCAACACTCCACCCATCGTAATCCGATTCGTCGAATGAATTGGCCAATTGTTCGAATGCTAAGTTTCGACGGTGAAGTTTGTCAGGCAGTAGTGTTTCGATTTTAGTTACGTGCAACATCCATAAATCTAAATCTTCTCTTTTTTCAAATTTGTCTATGTGGTAGTTGTAGTCGACCAATTCATCAAATATTTTATTCAAAGTTGTTTTGCTTTTAGCAAAAAAAGTAAAACCCCACTTCAAATCGTTGCTTGTATCCCAATTTAAGTTACTGAGCTTCTCGAATGCATAGTAAATTCTTGATAATTCCCACTTCATTGATTGTTCGTGATTTTTAATTTGAATTCATTGTTTGGTTAGATTTGACTTGGATTTCTTTATCTACGTTTTACTCCCATATGCAGTACAACGGTTTGTGTATGGTGCGTATTCCGAAGGGGATGCACTATACACCTTGTTGGCGATTCGTTTTTATTCATACTCTTCGTTTACTTTCAAGGGATTATAGTTTGAATACCTTCTGTAAACAACAGAATCTTTTATTACATCTTGACTCAGCATCTTCTTGTTGCCATTTCTGTCAAGGGTGTAAACATCTCTTGTGTCCAGCAAACTGACACCTGCAAATTCTCTCAATGTGTCTGCTTCTAGTTTTAAAAATACTGTAGAGCTTCCACCATATATTAACCAAGCATCTATGCAGTCAAGTTCTGCATTGTATCTGAGGTTCGGATAATTATTGGAATTCGTAATGTGGATTAATTTTTCCTTTTCCTTATCGAAGACGAAGAGACTTCTTAATTCATTTGCACCCCTTGCTGCGACACCTCTTTTAAAGGTCAAATCATTATAATTGTCGTTGTTAAAGTCTATAAATTCAGCATCAAGACTTGTAATTCCGTCTTTTTCAATACTGAAATATTGAAGGTGCTTCCATCCTAAATTCTCCTTTTTATATAATTCAAATTCAACATAAACACTGTCAGGTGTTCGAATCTGTTTAAGAATTATTTTATACTCACCACTTTTAGCAATTTTCAAACTATCAATTAGAACTTCTGGGGTAGGCAGATTTGTATTTGATTCAACAATATTAGTTGTGTCAAAATCAATTGACTCTTCGATTACGCCAGCATCTTCTACTTCTCCCTTCTTAACTTCTTGGCATTGAAAGAATAATAGTCCGATTAATAATATAATTAAGTTATTTCTCATTTTGTAATGACCGCCAACGGTGAGTATAAGAATAGTAGCCAACTTCGTGGCACTTTCCTGTCAAATTACAAGAAAATTAAAGCGGGCTAAACCCTTGATAAACCTACTGTCCCGGCTAATATTTTTATACATTGTTATGAGCTTTTTTATTATTAATCAAAGCTTTTTTCTCTGCAATTATTTTTAGAGTTCGTTCATCAAACGGCTTTAAAACCTCAAAGTCATTAAGTGCTTCTTCTGCTCGTAAAATATTTCCTAATTTTAAAATTGCATTTATTTTTTGCGATATATATGCCGTTTCAGGTTTAGTTCTTATTTTGTCATCAACGATTTTAATGAAGTCTTCAATTACTTGGTTATGCATTTCCAAATCTCCCATCTCTTTATAAATTTCAGCCTTTTTCAAATAAACATATTCATCTAGTCCATTTTCGAAAGCCATGTCAAGATGCTTCAATGCATTCTTATAATCCTTTAGACCTAAGTATGCGGTAGACATCCAATTATAAATATTAGGTAATGGGTTTCTTCTCTTTAAAACGCGATAATCTTTTAATTCCAAAGCTTTGTTTAAACATGATAATCCTTCTTGATATTTGCCATATTCAATTAGGGTAAAGGAGAATGTTAAATTTAGCTCATAAACCTTTTTTAAATTGTCCTTGTATAAATCAAGTAGTTTGATGGAATATTTTTCAATCTGTTCGAATAAGCTAAATTCTCCTTCTAGCTCTTTAATTTCATGTGCTTCTCTTGTTTCTTCGTCCAAGTAAAGATTGGGAGCGGCAAATTTAAATTTCCTCAACAACTTTAGTTTAGTTAAAAACATCTCTGTATTCCATGCATTTTCTGGGTCTAGAGAAAGCATTTTATGAGAAGACCTTATTGCATTATCAAAATCTAAGATATCGTATTGCATTGAAGCCAAATCACTCCATCCTGTAATGTTGTTGGGATATTTTTCCAAAAGTATTTTATAAAGGCGAATTGCTTCATGTTGTCCATTTTCTCTATGATAATGCTTTTGTGCCTCCTCTAATAATTTACTTTCTTCTGTCATTCTTTGTTGTCTTTGGTTTGCCCATAACGGTCTCGGCTATGCGTAGTGCGGGATTTCGAGGCACTTCACTGTCCGTTTGTCGTAAAGTTTGTTTAATATAATTAATTTCATATCAGCACTTTCGCCCGCATTACGTATAGCCAATGTTGTATGCCCGTGCTTTTTCATTTTCTTTTCTGTCAACGTTGGGGCAGATATACTCTTTGGCAAGTTTTGGCTGGCGCGGCTGCTTTAAGCGACTTGCCAAGGTGTATGACTGCTATTTCAGTAATCATGTATTGTATTTAATGTATAAACTTCTTAAAAAGTGAAAGCCATTTTCACCATGTAGAAGACAAATTTTATCACCAATTTCTTTATGCCCTTTATCATAAAGATTCTCTACCATTTCATGAAGCTTTCCTCTTGAAATATCATAACTCACCTCTTTCTTGAATAACTCGATTAAAATTAACCCAACTTTTTCGGGGTAATTGTTAATATGCTTTGATAGAGATTCTATAACTGAATATCGATCACGTTGATTTAGATAAGCAACAGATTTAGACAAAATTTCAAATACTTCCTCATCTATTTGTTCGACACTATATAGCCATTTGCAACAACCGGAGAGTATATAAGAATCTACTTTTTCATCCTCCATTTTAATCGCATTGTTAAAAAGCTCAACCCAAAATGGTTTGATTTTGTGAATGACCTTTTTCTCAAATGGGAATCTAGGACTCCAAAAGAAGAATATTAAACTTGATAGAACACTTTCATTTTTAGAATTAATCAATGCTTGAATCACTTCTTTATCAATATCAATTGATTCAAAGTCATATAAGTAAGCTGTACAAATTTGTTGAATCAAGCTGTTTTTTGATTCACCTTTTACAATGTCATTTGATATGGCTTTTAAAAGATGTGAGCCTTCTAGAAAAAATCTAAAGTAAACTCTATTTGGCCGTCTATGATGGAAAAAATAACCACTCATAGCTGATGACCAATTGGTTTCGTTCTCGATTGGGAAGAGCTTATGGAAATTTTCAAACATCCAATTTTCGTCAAGGAAGTGGATATTTGGTAAAAACTGCCCGATCACATAAAAAAGTAAAGGATCCTCGTCATTCAATTCTATTTTTTGAGTAATTAACTTTTTGATGTCACTTTCCCAACGGTCATTGTCTTTTGCTTCCAAGCGAGCCAATCTTAGAGAATACTGAAAAAGGGTCATGTAGATTTTTCCCTTTGAATTATTCAGTACTGTCATGGACAAATCTGAGTAGTCAAAAACTGGGTGGGCATCATTTTCAAGAATTGTGAATAGAATTTCTTTTATTATTGGAAGCAGGTCTGCATCAAAAGCATGATTGTCATCTCTTAAACCATCCTCAATAAAGCTAAGTAAGCTTGAAATAAACCAACGACTATAATTATCATCAGAATTATGTGATTCCCAAAACTCTTTCTTTTGGATAATATGGAGTATGGTCTCAAATGCTTCTGTACTGTCAAATTTCTCCTTTTCATCTCTCCAGCTTTCTCCCAATCCTCTTATCCATGCGTAAATTATCTGCGAGGGAGCTTCAATAAGTGGTTTGCAATCCACAATATACTTTCTAGGATTTTTGCGGACTGTCAGTGTCAGCATGTCAATTAATCCATCTACTGATGGACCCATGAAATCATGATCTTGTTTATTAAATTCATGATAAAATGTGACTGTATCCTCTATGCTCTGTTTCAGTATATCTTCCATTGTTAGTGGGGAAACAGATCCAGAAAGGCTAGAGTGCCAAGAATCAAATCCTGGATGGTCAACATCCGCATCATTTATTTTGTCTAACTCTTTTATCATTTCAGACACAATTTCTGATTCACTTGGCATAAGTGAAGTCAGCCATTCCTTTTTTCGATAAGCAATGGACCTTTCAACCTTGTCTTTATCATCTTCAAACTCTTCAGGGATATAATATTCTTTAGAATTAATCCAATCGATTATTTGAGTAATTTCATCAGCAGTGAATTCTGTTGAATGCTCCTTGAGTAATTCATAAACCTCATGTTTGGTGAGTGGTAAGCTTAAGGGGTTTTCTTTTAAATCCCAGAAAAGAACTTTAAACTCGGAATATCTAACACGAATTGTATGAATTGCGATCCTTTTAAAGACTGGGTGTTCTTTGGCAAGAAATTCCTTTAAAGTTTCAATTAGATCTTTTGAATCTAGTTTCTCAAGTGTATCTCGAACAAGGTAGACTAATTGACAATCGTACTTATCAGGAAATGATGTTTGTTCGTGGTTCTCAATTGCGGGAATAGAAATGTTATTAAAGGCAGTTTTGTCAAGCTCAATGACTTCAATTATTTTTTGTAGGCCTAGGTCTAATAAATCAAACCCGAGTATGGAAATTAATCTTTCTTTGAAATCAGATAGAATCCTTTGAAGTTCATAACTTCTGAATATTGAATGAACTTTTTCAAAAGTTCCTTCGACAATTTTATGGGTTAACAGTAATTCTACCCCCTTTAACAACAAGTCATTTCTACCTATAGAAATCAGTCTCTCCAGAAACTCATTGTAACTATGGCCTATTAACCCATCCCATTTACTTAATAAACCAACTTTGATAAACTCAAAGTGCCTATCATCAATATATTCTTTTGGGAGCGTACAAATAAGCTTTAGTACCGTATAGTCTGTTCGGTAGTTTTCTATTCTTTGATCTTCTGAGTTTCTGTAAAGGCAAATGCTATCAATTATTCTAATAAGGGATTCTGTAGTTTCTTTTTCGGGAGTATTTAAATTTTGATTTGCAATCTCCTCAAGGTAAGTTAGCACACCCCAATAGGGCATTGAATAGAAGCCAGGATTATCTTCGGATTCGACAGGCTCAGGATTTTTTGAGCCATCAAAATATTTTTCATTTTCTAAAGGGATTAGCCACTTAGGTGATTTAAGGCCATTGAAAAAATAGATGAATCTAGATTCTGTATTTAACAGATTTGGTAACGTCTTGAGTACTTCTGATGTTGGCTCTTCAAGTGATAAAATTGAGTCTATTCTATCAGCTAGTGCATAGTAGTTTCCGATCAATTTTGATAAAACATCCTCAAATTCATACCATAGATTAATAATATCTTTAGGATTTCTAGGCTCGTTATAAGAACCACTCCTATGCGCGTATTTCGCTAGCCATCGCACAACTTTAATATATTGAGCTGATAGAGGGTGGTCAAAACTGAAACCAAAGGATACCAGAATTGAAGAAATGTGTCCTTTAGCTTCTTTAAAGTCTTCGAAAGTGATGTCACCTAAGTAATCAAAATTCTTGTAGTCTTCCTTAAATTGGTCAAATACCTTTACAAGGTCTTCATTTTTTAATTTTTTCTGAAACTCTTTCTTTAAATGTTTTTGCTCAAATACATCTCGTAAACCACCATCAATCTCTCTGAGAATATGAGCTAATAGATTAGATTTAGTTCCTAAACTAGAGTCAATTAATTGTATTCCGTCTAAGTAAAATTGTGCTATCTCAGGTCCAATAGCTTTTAGCCCTTTGTGTATTTCTATTTGTCTTTCGGTCATTACAATATATGATTAGTGCCGGCAAGAAATAGCTCTTTTGGTTTTCAGCGTTTGCTTGTGTGTCGGCAAAAACCAAATGTGCTATTTGTGCGGTTGGCCTTTTTTCAGCATGGCATACAACGCTATGGCTATGCACCGTGGCGTGTTTCAGTTCGTATTTCGTTTCGTTTATCTAAGTAGCGAATTCTTTTAATTCGCATAGTATTTTCTTTTTTTACACTAGGCGAATTCGAAGAATTCGCGGACTAAGTAAGTGACCACAAACCTATCGTGACCCACTGACACGACATGGTGTCATAGCCCTTGTTAGCGATGTTTTAAATAGCTTCTATAAGTTCAATAATACCAGTTTTCTCGATGAAGTGTTTAGCATATTGTTTTTCAAGACACTCAATGTAATTTGATTTATCTGAATCACAATTGTCCAAAGAAGCTCCTAGTTGAAGTAACTCCTTTAAAGTAGAAACTCTTTGTTCTATTATTTCGTCAATGTTTTCACGCTTATGAAAATGTCCTTGCATAATTTCATAAATCTCATGCATTGCAAGAGATCGATCGTAGATAGCAGGTTGATTAATGTCTAAACCAAGATCTACAAGTTGTTTTAAGAATTGTATGTCATTTGATCGACAATAAGAGATCGAATTTCTAAACGGCAGATTGTGTTCAACCAAGTATTTGACTATCGGAAGGTTTTTATAAACAACTGCTATTTCTAATAGGTTCTTGTCATACTGAATCAGGCTTAAGTCAATTTTATTTGATTCAATCAGCTCAATAAAACGTTCATTATTTTTATCCTTTATTAGTGAACTAATAAATTCCGAATTGATTTCAGCTTGCCAAGGTTTAAGTTTTCCATATTTCGCTAAAGGTTCATGAAGTTTTATTTCACGGTTTAGGTATTGTTGATGCCACCCTTCGTGATGTTCATTGGGATTAATCCCTAGTTCTTTATAGACATTATCGTATCCAACTGAACCAATCTCTTCATGCTCAACTAAACGGTTTTTGTGAAGAATGAAAGAAATTCCATGTTCTGGATCAGCACTAAAGTTGAAGTCGAATTGAGTATAGGCATAGTTATCTTTTTCAAAGCCTAGTATTGTAATCTGATTTAAACCTAAAACTTTACCTAATTCGTTTGCAGAGTTGAATTTTGGAAAAAAAATCTCTTCGTCGTCAATATAAGTTTTATGAAGAGGGAAAATTTCATCTTTAATTTGATTATGAAACTCCTCCAAGAGCTGTACTTCGTTTTCAATGATGAATTCAATGGCATTTATTTTCTCTTGTTCAGGGTCTGGCTCTAAATCATGAGAATCATTTATTGTAACAGGAATGTCATTTGAAACCGTTCTTTTTTCAAAAGTTAATGTCTGACCAAGGAGTGGGAGTTCAATGGAAAAGTTCCATTCACCGTTAAATTCAAATTTCATATTATTATCGCTAACGTTTATGTATAATCCGTAGCGTTGAGCAAAAATAAAAAAATGTCCTCTTTATCAGCGCCATGGATTATACATTTTGTTGGCGGTAGTACACGTCCATTAAGTCTTAACCTTAAGTCCTTTTGTCAAGAGTTGTCGAGAGAGGATAATTGTTTCAATGATAATAGTTAATATCGTCAGAAGTGAGATTACCAGTGTCAGCCAAAGTGCGTCAATCACCGCCAGAAACGTGGAGATTACTATCGAACCAATTGTGACAAGAAAGCTCCATTTATAAATGTTTTCCACATTCATTTTTTTAGTCACGAAGTACTTTACAATTGACGCGACCAAAATAATCGGCAATAGAACCATTGGAACGAACAGGAGATAAAGTCCATCATTCTGTGAGTTTCCCCATTCAAAAAAGTCTAACCTCAAAGTTGCCATGTACGCCAACTCATAGAACGCAAGTCCCAACAATGCTTGACCTAAATAGAATAAAATGATTCTCATATCTTTCGCTCCATTTGTCCCAGCGTATTACCGCCAACGGTTTTACTATAAGCAGGTAGGCTTTAGAAGCACTTTCCTGTCGGCCGAGCCTAAAGTTAGTTAATAGCTTTAATGTTTCATTTTTCTCTGTCGCCCCGCTTGCTTATAGTTTTTGTTAGCACCAGTTTTTTTATTCATATTCTGATATTATCCCAGCTTCAAATTCTTCGATAAAGTCTTTTGAAAAACCTTGAATAATAGGCATTAGCCAAATCGACTCTAAGGAGTTTTCATACATGTACATGAAACCGTATCCATTCACTTGTTTTCCATTGAGGTCATACGAGAACATAGAAGATATTTCTTCTTCATCAGCTAAAAATACTTCCAACTCCACATTTTCAATGTCTACTTGCATTTTTTTCAGCATTCCTTCCAATTGGTATGAATAAGCATTTTCAATTGATAGAGTGTCAACTAAGATTTTTGTCTTTAAAAACGAAGCTACTCTATCATTTCCTCCATCAGAGTATAGTTTCAATTCACTGTAAAACCAATTTACAGATTCAGGAATTTCGCTTGATTGTAATTTTAATTTGGTAGGGTAATCGAATTCTATTTTTCCAATTTTTTGCGTTTCCCATTCTTGATTTAAAATCTCTTTGTCAGTCGGTTTAGATGATAGAATGTATATTGTCAATCCGCAGATTATTAAAATTGATAGAGATGCTAAGATTTTAATGAGTCTGCTTTTATCTTTTGTCAAGTAGTTTATTGTAAATCCAATTAATCCACCGATACCACCAAAAACTCCCGCATATAATACTCGTATTCCACTATCATCTGTCAGTTCATTTCCTGCATTCATCAACATTACAACAGGTAAGACTGTCATAACCATAGTCCAAATTTGTCCCTCGTCTAATTTTCTCTTGTCTGTCATTTTTTAATTGGTGCTAACGGTTCAGGCTACACACCGTGCGGCGTTTTACCTGTGTCTATTTTTCGAAGTTAAGGTTTAGTTCTTAAAACAAGTTTCGTTTTTTGATGCGTAGTTGCCGGATGGGGTGTAGGTGTTGTTATGGCCACTTACATTTCTTAATTCTCAGATAGTAATATGTACCAAACCGATCTCCTTTACCTAGAACAATTTTGCACTGATCTCTTTTCCAGAAATAATAATATTCTAGTCTATTCTTATTCCTCAATTTTCCTTCTTGGTTATATTTTTTGGCAAAGTGATCTTTAAACGTTTCGAAGGTGCATTCATCAAAATAGGCATGCACGCTGTTTAACTTATTTCGTCCAAAAATCGAGTGCCAAAAAATTGCTACTAAGTCTACTGAAATGCCATTAAAAATTTGAACTTCCTTCCATACTGCGTCAGATCGTTGTTCTGAATTAATTATATCTGGTTGTCCAAAATTGTCAATTTTTTTAAACCTTGTTTGCCAAGGAATAATCACCCCTTTATTTTCAATTAGAATTCCTTGATCTAAGCTGTACGGTTTGTTTTTCATTGGCCATAACAATTGTATATAGTGCACAGTGGTATATATTCCGTAAAATCAGGGGGTAAAAGCACCATGGTTGATATACGCACTGTGTCAAAAACTCCTTTAATCTAGCGGATTCTTGATTTTGTTCAAATTTTTTGTTGCCACATGCGTATAAATTTCTGTTGTTTGGCTTGAGTTATGTCCCAGCAGCGCCTGAATGTATCGTAGGTCTGTCCCATTTTCCAATAGATGTGTGGCAAATGAGTGGCGAAGCATATGGGGCGTCACTCTTTTTTGGATTCCTGCCCACTTGGCAGCTCGGCTGACAATCCTGGCGACACTTGTGGTACTGTACTGTCCTCCCTGCTCACCCTCAAACAAGTACTTTTTGGGTCTGTGTTCTTTATAATAGGCTCTCAGTTCCAATAATAGCTTTTCCGAAAGAATGGTGTAACGGTCTTTTCCTCCCTTGCCTTCCCTTACCCTGATCAGCATCCGATCACTTTCTATATCACGTGGTTCAAGGTTCAGCAGCTCCCCCTTCTTAATCCTGCCGAGTAAAGCAGGCTAATGATGTAGCGGTGCTTCAGGTTCCTTGTTTTCCTGATCATGGACAGTACCTGCTCTTGGCTTAATACCTCCGGCAGTCGCTCTTTCTTGTGTGGCCGTTCGATTTCGTAAAATCGGTTGGGCATACCCTCCACAACTTCATAGTAGAACTTAATGCTATTGAGTGCCTGATTGACAGTTGAGTCGGATTTCCCTTCACGAATCAGCTGCTGGAGATAAGTCCTGATTTCCAGTTCATTGATCTCTAGCAGTTCCCTGTCCTTAAAATGGTTGATAAATGCCTCAAAACAGCCTACATAGGTCCTGACCGTGTTCATGGCATACCGCTTCAACTCAAGTTTTTCCAGATAGGATTCAGGACATGGACGGTATCCTTCGCTGAGCTTGCGATGCCGGTATGCCTCCATATCAGGAAACGGATTTCCCTTTTTGGCTCCTCCTGTACGGAAAAAATACTGCCCATTCACCCAAGCCACTCCCTTAAACCTCCGAAATATCAGTTGCACATTTTCCTTGGTGTTGGGAATAAATACCATCCGGTACTGCTCGCTCCACCTCGGACTGGGCAGCTCCTTGACAAGTGCCTGTACCACCTTGTCCGGGTAGAACTGCAACCCGATATACTTTCTGCCCGCTATCAGCAGATGCTTGAGCGTAATTTGGCGTGTTTTCATACCTGATAAGATACAAAACCATAATAGGCTAACCGTTGATTAAACGTTTAATATACGTATAATCAACGGTTAGCATTCTAAAACCATTTATGGATCACATCGAAAAACATTGCCTATCCTGTGGTAAATCGCTTACAGGCAGAGCTGGCAAGAAATTCTGCGACAATTACTGCAAAAGTGTCTATCACTATCAGAAAACAAAGGAAGATGCCCCCGATTTCTACCATCAGGTAAGTCAGCAGTTAAGACAGAACCGAAGGATCCTGAAAGAATACAACAAGGCAGGAAAGGCAACAGTACGTTGTGAGGCGCTATTGGCTAAAGGGTTTGACCCTAATTTCTTTACCCATTACTGGAAAAATGCAAAAGGGGAGGTGTACCTCTTTGTTTTTGAGTATGGCTTTCTGAAAATCACCGAACATGACCGAAATAAATACGTACTGGTACAGTGGCAAGCGTATATGAAAGCCGGTAACAGCTAAAAAAGAGAAACCTACCTATATGCCTTAAAGAAGGCATTAGCCTATACACTACCTCCTCATCCTTTCTATCATCTCCTTCAGCTCCCTAATTTCCGAAATGGTACTTTCCTGCTTTTGCTCAACACTCTCCCTCATCCTCCCAATCCTTTAAATCTTTAAGATCAAGGTTCAGACATTTAGGCACAATTGGTCACAAAAAAAGCCAAACCCATCAGGGTCTGGCTTATCAAAGCTTTATAACTTCCTTGTGGCTGTAATGCCTTACCTCCTCTACACCAAAACGCAGGGATTCCCGAATGATTTAAATCTATAGTTTATTGATTTTCAAGTATTAAGCTTACAATTGCTGAGTTTATTTGATTAGGTCTTATCTTCCAGTCATAGGCTCCATTAGTCAATAAAACCACTGTAATATTTTGATTATTTTGTTGATTCCAATAATGCCTAAAGGATGAAATTCCTGCACCGCCATGACCAACCATTCTATATCCACCTTGAAGGATATATGACTCCCAGCCTAACCCAAAACTTCCATCCCTTTCATCGTTTAGTTTGATTGGTGTCCAAATTTTTTCGAGCTGTTCTTTTTTTAATATTTGTTCATCTTGAAGTACCTGAAACCATTTTGCTAAATCGATTATAGAGATATTCAAGCCTGCACCTGCAAACATAGGAGGTGAATAGTTTAAAGGGAACATTTCTAAATTGTCATTGATATTTTGGTAGCAGGTAACCCTATTGGGAATGACTTTTTTAAATCCACCGTATTTAGCCGAACCTAACTCATATTTGTCAAAATATTCTTCTTGCATCAGTGATACAAAGTCTTGGTTGGCTAACTTTTCTATGATCGCGCGAACTATTAAAAATCCTGTGGCATTGTATTTCGATTCAGTTCCTGGTTCAGAACTAAATGGTTTGTCCTTTAAAGCATCTATAACAGCTTTTTCACTTTCTGGTGCTAAAAAAATTTGGTAATCAATTTGGTCTGGAATGCCTGAAGTATGTGACAATAATTGTTTAAGGGTAGCTTTTCGCCAGGATTCTGGCAAGTCTTTTCTATCAGGCAGAAAATCAGCTACTGTTTCATTAACATCCCTATTGTTTGCACTCAATAATTTGTGAAGTGCAATTGAACTAAATAATTTAGAAATTGAGGCAACTGGAAAAGAATTGTCAATTGTCATTGGAACTTTCAGCTGAGCGTTTGCCAAACCGAAGGATTTCGTGTGAACAATTTCATTGTTGATAAGGATTGCGTAGTTCAGACCAACGATTTGCAAGCTGTCAATCGTCTCTTCTATGTAGGCATCTGTCTTATCAAAAATCGATTTGTTCGTTTGTTGGGCGCTTGATAATTGAACTAAACCTACAAGAAATAATAATAGTGAAATTCGTTTTTTCATTAATTGTGATGTGTGTTTGTTTATTATGTTATGTAACGACCAAATATGGCATATGCCTCTAGCCTTTTAAATATCTACTAAAGTATCGGTTTTATGTTTCCGTTTCAAGTAACTCGGTTGAGGCGTGTAGAAACTTCTTTTATTTTTGTTTTACTCACTAAGTTCGGTTAATTTCTGTCATTTTATAATAGAAGGGTGGGGTGAATCTAACACGCTCACAGACAATATTAGAATATAACTACCCCCTTAGTGTTCAATAACCATATTCCAACCCAAAACCACTACCTCCTCATCCTTTCTATCATCTCCTTCAGCTCCCTAATCTCAGAAATGGTACTTTCCTGCTTCTGCTCAATACACACCCTCATCCTCCAAATCCTTTAGATCTTTAAGATCAAGGTTCAGACATTTAGGCACAATTGGTCACAAAAAAAGCCAAACCTATTAGGTCTGGCTCAGTGGTATATCACTATTGTTTCCTCTAAATAATCCCCTTTCAGTTACAATTCTTTCTCATTATTTGCCACTTCCTCACCAAACGTAAGGTTTTCTGCATAGCTTCTACGGTTAACACAAGAAGTATATTTAAACATTTCACTTTTTTGTAATAAGCTTTGGTAATTCTTTTAATACGCTAAATAACAGAGAATCTATATTTTGAGAATCATTAATCACTTCCTTACTTAATCTTTCCCCTTTAAAACTCGTAGTAATTACATTCAATGAAATATTCTTTATCTTATTTTTTTTATGATCTTCATAGGTGAACTTCTCTTTTAAATTATTTTTGTTTAATGGCGGTGTATGTATTGATGGTTGGTATCTAATTAGCACCGTCTTAAAAGGATAAAGCTCATATAAGTCTCGCTCTTTTTCCTTTTCTTTTTTTGCAATATCCTTGTTATCAACTTTGGCAAACTCCCTTCTTAATGTTATAAAGTAAGTTTTATCATCGCAATCAAACTCAAAGTTAGCTCCGTGTACAAGACCAGGGCGATCCCCTTCATTTACACAATAAATATCAATCTCATTAGTTAGAGGATTATGACCAATTAAATGCATTTTTATATCTGAATCTGGATTCTCTAATGTTTTTAATACATACGGAATACCAAATGACAAAATAGTTACAAGTGCTACCATTAAGGAAAGAAAGGTTGTACTAGTATTTACATACCTTCTGTAATCCTGAAATGAGTCACAATGATTACATTTTTTTGCTCCTTGCTTAATTTCTTCTTTACATATTTTACATTCCATCACTTAAGTATCTTATCTACATTTTACACAATAACCCAGCTATCGTTTGTTCAAGCTCAACCCCTCATAAGATAGTACTATCCCAAGATTGAGTAAACAGATACTAAGTGTTATAAATCATTTTACTGTATTTATTTGACAAGGCATAAGCCCCCCACAGACATTAAAGCAGTAACTAATCCATATACTAGCTACCTCCTCATCCTTTCTATCATCTCCTTCAGCTCCCTAATCTCCGAAATGGTACTTTCCTGCTTCTGCTCAATATTCTGAAGCTTCAAGTCCACCACCTCCCGAGACACCATCTCCGCCTTCAGCACACTCACCTTCTCCGTCACCTCCGAAAGCGTCGCCTGCTGCGTTGCACTGGTAGCCTGGTTGGAAGAAACCTGTACCTGTATTGTCACCAAAAAAGACATAATCCCCAAGGTGGTAATCACATTCTGCAAATCGATTTTCTGTAAGTTAACTGACATGGCTGTACGTTGTTAATATTGAGATACCACGCATGTATCCCAAGCATCAAAATTAGGTTAACGGCATTAGCCTCTTACAGCTAAGCGCCATACAAAAGATACACAAATCCATTGCCTGTTATAAAGACATACCTTACACCAGCGGTAGAATATCATTCCCAACCTTACATGCCCCCACTGCCAACCCTTCCAGCCGCTGTCATCCGGCGGGTTTCGGCAGCCACCTTACCCACAAAATCCACTTTGGTGTGACCGACCAGGTGTGACCGACCAGGTGTGACCGACCAGGTGTGACCGACCAGGTGTGACCGACCAGGTGTGACCGACCAGGGCTGCTGCCCCCATTCGCCTACTGCCAGCAGCTCCAATTTCAACGCTATAGCTTCAGTGATAGTTGAAGTTCTTGCTTCAGTACCTCCATTAAGTCCCAAACAATTCCTGATACTGCCGCTTGACTTGTAGACCTAATCCCTTATCTTCGCCCCGTTTTTAATTATTGTCAAACTCCTTCTTCAATGAAAGACGTGAAAATCCATGTAAGAAGAGCTGCCATAGGCTTGCTTTCACTGCTGATGCTGGTGAATGCCTTTGCCATGTCACTCATTTTTGCGGATTATGAACTCAGGAAGGAGTACATCGCAGAGGTACTTTGTGTCAACCGCAACAGAGTAGAGCTAGCCTGCGCAGGTAAGTGTTACCTCAAAAAGCAGTTGAATAAGGCAAAACAAGCTGAAGAGCAGCAAAAGAAACAGGAGACATCCACCATGGTGGTTTTCCTTGCCTTTCCTGACTATCAGCTAACGGACGAGCCTTTCACGGACACCTTTGCATCCTACTCCAAGCCTGACTACTTCACCTATGATGAAGTAATCCGCTCCAGCTATTTTGCAGATATCCTGCAACCTCCTCGAATACTTTCCTGAATTACCTTTTCGCAACTGACAGATTTGTACAGGGGTTTACCCCATGTACCCAAACTCCTTATGCCTTATTCTCAATAAGGCACGTCTCTGTGTATTGACGCTTTGTCAGTCTGCGTCGCTGCTGTATAATTCAGTAGCACATCCATCCAAAAGTTTTTATCACAAGTGAGACCTGCTTCCAAAAGCAGCCATGGATATCCTATGTCCAAATGGAAAAGGTATGTCCTAGTCTCAATTCATTCAGGAAAATGAAACATATTCAATTTTTAATAGCAATACTCTTTTATACACTATTCATTCAGCCGATTGCTGCACAGCAAGTCATCAGTGGCACAGTGACAGATGCCGACACACAGGAACCACTTACAGGCGTAACCTTGAGGGTTTCCAATACCAATAGGGGTACCGTAACAGACCTAAAAGGGAATTTCAGCATTACGGCATCCCCTTCTGAGTTGCTGTCAGTATCATTTGTCGGTTACCAAACCAAAGTCGTTTCAGCTGCCGAGGCAATGTTGATTACCCTTACCGCGACCAATACCATCCTAAATCAGGTGGTGGTATCAGCCAGCCGTGATGCGCAGTTGCGAACCGATACCCCAATTGCCATCTCCACGCTCTCTACCAAACTGTTGGAAGAGACAAAAGCCACCTCACTTGATCAGGTGCTTAACAAGGCTACAGGGGTACTGATGGTTGACCTTGGGAACGAACAGCATACCATGAGTATTCGCCAACCGATTTCCTACAAAAGCCTATTCCTGTATCTGGAAGACGGACTGCCGGTACGCCCTACAGGTATCTTCAACCACAATGCCCTGATGGAAATGAACATGGCTATGGTGCAAAATATTGAGATCATCCGGGGTCCGGCATCTTCCCTTTACGGAAGTGAGGCAGTAGGTGGAGCAATCAACTTTATCACCTATCGTACGCCAGCCAAAACCAGTGGAAAAATCAGTCTGCAAGGAGACAACTATGGTTATCGCCGTACAGATTTCCGCTTTGGAACTCCTATTACTGAGAAGCTCGGTGTCAATATTGGTGGCTATTATGCTCAGCGCAAAAACGGTTATCTGGATTACAGTGACTTCCACAAGGCAGCCTTCACCGTCAATCTGGATTACAGGTTCAACGAAAACACCAAGTTGGAGTCTACCACTTCCCTGATGGATTACCGTTCCGATATGGGTAGCTCCGTAGACAGTGCCTCTTTTTTCGAACAGAAGTTTGAAAGCCTCCACACCTTCACGCAGCGTGAGCTTCAGCTTTTCCGTACGCAACTGAAACTGACACACCACTGGAATAAGAAAAGCCATACGGTTGGGCGGGTTTTCTACCGTAACAACACCATGGGACAGATTCCGAGTTACTATGTCAAAAACAACTGGACCAATCCTGCTGTCGCGACTGGCGAAATCAACGAAAGCAGCTTCCAAAGCTATGGTGCTTTGGTACAGCATAACCAGTCTTTCGCACCCATGAACATGACGCTCCGTACAGGAGTTAGCCTCGATTACAGCCCTTCCAGCAATTGGGCAGAGTTCATTGCCATTGACCGTGATGAGCAAGGGCGTTATATCAACTACGCCACTTCGGATTCCCTGCTGACCCGTTATAACACAGACCTGCTGAATGCTGCCATCTATGCCCAACTGGAGCTAAAACCGACTGAAAGGTTACAGGTAGTGGCAGCCATGCGTTATGACAGCTTTCGCTATGATTACAACAACCAGCTTGATGCCACTGCCTTCTCTGGTGCTCCGGATGCAGTCAACAGTTTTCAGGCATTTACGCCTAAGCTGGGTTTGACATATGACTTCGGAAATGGCTTCGGTGCCTACGCCAACTACAGCATCGGATTTGTGCCACCACAAGTATCCGAACTGTACAGAGGTGTAAAAGTACCATCACTTGCCCCATCAGTTTATTTCAACTATGAGGCAGGCGGCTGGACTTCATTGCCTGCCAATCTTGGCTATCTGGAAGTGAGTGTCTATCAGATGGACGGTACAGATGAGATTATCTCAGTCTCACAGGAAGATGGTTCTTCCATTAACCAAAATGCGGGAAAAACCCTCCACAGGGGAATTGAATACACATTGAGAATGTACCCTGTCAAAGGGGTATCCTTAAGGGTAAGTGGCACCAACGCCATTCACAAGTTTATGGAAATGAATGATGGAAAAACGGACTTTGCAGGCAACAGGATGGATGCTGCCCCTTCATTTATCGCCAACATGGAACTGGGTTACAAGCCTGTTTTCCTCAAAGGGTTCCGAACCTCACTGGAATGGCAACATGTAGGTGCCTATTATATGGACGCGGCCAATACTGAAATGTATAATGGTTTTGATGTTTTCAACCTGAGGTTGGGATACACCTACAAAAGGTTTGACACATGGATCAATACCATAAACCTAACGGATGAAATGTACTCGACCAAAGCAAGTAAAAGCGCATGGGGCCAAACCTACACAGTGGGTGCGCCACGTACTTTCCAGCTTGGTATAGGATACCAGTTCTAGCTAACAGGTAGCCAAGGCTCCATGTCTTGGCTGCTTTTAATCTTTCAGCATTCAGATACAAAACCATGAAAAATAAAATATACCAATGGCACCGCAAGCTCAGTATTATCGCCTTGGTGCCTGTGCTTTTCTGGACCATTAGCGGGGTCATGCACCCCTTGATGTCCAACTTCAAACCGAAAATTGAGCGCTCATTCCTGAAGCCACTGCCGCTGGACAAGACCAAGGTAAAGCTGGAACTGGATAGTATTTTGCAATTGCACCAAATTCCCACACTGATCAACTTCAGGTTTGTGACCCTTGACAGTGAAGTCTATTACCAAGTAAAGACAACTGCAATTGCACCCCTGATGTACTTCAATGCCTCTGATGGTACAGAACTGAAAGACGGTGATGTACACTATGCCAAACAATTGGCTAGGCAGTTTACAGGTAAGGACGCCGGAAATATAACAACCGTAACAACTGTAGTAAGCCATGACAATGAATATGCGGAAATCTTCAGGCTGCTTCCCGCCTATAGGGTAGCTTTTGACCGGGCAGATGGATTGCGGTTATATGTAGATACTTCATCAGACAGACTGGGTACCAGCGTCAATAACGCAAGTGCTGGCTGGTCAGCCTTCTTCCGCAATGCCCATAGCTGGAGTTTCTTGGATATTCACCCAGCCATCCGCATAACCATCATGCTGTTTTTTGTCCTTTCAGCATTTTTAGCAGCAGCCAGTGGGGTATATGTGTATACCATTATGTGGCAATCGATCCGTAACAAACAAAAGGCGAAAAGGGTACCTGTCACCCGAAGACTTCACCGAGGATTGGGTATAGCCATGTCATTTGCCCTGATGTTATTTGCCTTCAGTGCTTCCATGCATATGCTACCCAAATACACACCAGACGATAGGAGCAGCTACAACAATGAGCAGGTTTATCCAATAAACAACCTCCAATTTTCAGTATTGGAAGCTCTTGACAAAGCTACAGATACATTGGAAAACCTGTCATTAGCGGATTTTAGAGGACAACCTTATATACAGCAGTTCCACCTTGGCAAGAATGGAAAATCCATTACCTATACAAACCTTGCCACAGGAGATACGCTGGCTGACGGCGACAGGCAATATGCCATATACTTGGCAAACCTGTACAGTGGACATCCTCAAGATGAGGTCGTAGAGACATCCCTGATTACAAAGTTTGGTGGAGAATATGGATTTGTCAACAAGCGACTGCCTGTCTATAAAGTCCAGTATAAGACTGACGGAAACGAACGCCTCTACATTGAGTCCTCAACAGGCAAGCTTGCCGCCAAAGTTGTGGACAGTGAAGCACTGTCAGGTTTTATATTTGGTTATTTCCACAAGTACCATTTCCTTGACTTTGCTGGCAAGGCAGTCCGTGATAGCATTATGGTCACTTTTGCATTGGGCAACTTTCTGGTAGCACTGCTAGGCATGTTGATGCTGCTTAAACAACCAAAACAGAAGAAGAAAAAAACATTACTAACTGCTTGATATTAGAATGGTTTTGAAAACCTCCCAATCATATATGTATGGGAGGTTTTCAATACTTGATCAACTCTAGTTATTTATACCCTTGGATGGAACATAAAGTCTTGTGGAATTGGAAGTAACTAAAAGACGCTACTTAAGAGAACCAATGGCATATGAAACCCACCCCACTGCCAACCCTTCCAGCCCCTGTCATCCGGCGGGTTTCGGCAGCCAATCTACCCTCAAAAAGCTCTTTCGGTCTGCCGCTCCCATTCGCCTACTGCCAGCGGCTCCCACGCCGACACTCCAGTAACACCCCCATCCTAGGTAGCCTGTATAAGGCTATTTCTCCCACCAGTATGATAGATTACTAAAAAACAATATCACAGTTCAATCTCAATATTAACACAAACGAAATTTGAATTATCTGTTTAGCAATATTGTTTAAACTTCAGTAAGACTTTTTCACTATCTATTTAATGCTATGAAACAACTGTTCACAGGTAAAATAGCGTCCTTCCTACTCCTACTTATAACCATCATCACAGTTTCTCTACTCTACTATTTCTTCTATGTAAAGGAAAGGGAAGCTGACCTTGAAAAAGAAGGCCTTCGAGTACTAAATACTTATGCAGGTATCATCGAAGAAAAACATCAGTATTATCAGGATTCATATGCCGCTAACTCAATCAAGAAAAGTAAAGAAATTGAAGAAGCTAAAGCTGCAATAGATTCCTTAATTGTACAGAAAGAAAAATGTGATAAATGTACTATAAATAATAAGGCTAAAATTTTAATTTCAACATTAAAAGACTTTGCAAATGGCTTAAAAGAGCACAATAAAGAAAAATTAAAAGGCTACACACACACACAAATTGTTAATGATGATTCTTTATTGGAAAAATTTAAAGACGACAATAAAGCTCTTTACATAGCTAAACTCAATGAACTTAAATCAAACATTGCTACGCTAGAAGGAAATAATGACCCTACAGTTCAGTTTTACATATCTGGTAAAGAATGTCCTTTAGGGTTATGGATTAACAAAAGTGGCAAGGCTATAGTCTCTATTGAAAGCAATAAAGCTGACACTAAATTCTATATTGAGTTAAAAGACTTTATTCCTCCACCCATCAACGATATCTTCAATCACGGTAACCTTTTCCTATACAGTATTGACACGCTAGACTCCATCAATAACTGCAATTGCTTGGGAGAATCTAGAGGCAAAAGCATTCCTCCAACTTTATTTTATCAGCAAAACAATAAGCTCCAGTTCCAGCCCAATAAACTGGACACACTAATTACAGCACTCAAGATAGAAGGAGGAATGTCTATTCTTGACTATTCCGAGAACGATCATAACTTAAAAATACTCACAGTTCCTGTCAATCTTGCCTACAATACCTATTACCTTTCTGCAATCATCCCTCTCAATGAGTTCAAAATGACTGCAGGAAAGCGTTCCTTGGATACCGCCTTAGTTATTATCCTACTCTCCTTGCTATTGATTTTCTCTCTCCCCATCCTAAAGCTTATACTAATTAACGAATACGAAAAAGTAACCCTTACTGACGCTTACTTATCCCTACTCTCATTGGCTGCAGTTACTAGCCTTTCAGTTACATTATTACTCCATTTTTCCGCCATTATATACGAGTGGAACAATGGACAAGATGAAGTGAAAAAGCTAAATAATGAAATCAAGACAAGTATAGAAAGTGAGATAAACGAATCTTTCATTACTTCACTGAACTTATGGAAGAAAGGTCTTCCACAAGCAAGTGGTAGATATGTAACTAAGAGTAATACATCATTTATCGAAAAGGAGATCTATCCGCAAGAATTAATTCTAATAGATGCTCAGGGTATGACTGAACACATATTTATAAATAAAGAAGTAGCTGTTGATAAAACAACAGACCTTTCAAAAAGAGACTACTTCAAAAAAATAAGAGATGGTGAGCATTGGACTAAAAAAAGTGATCCTAATTCAAGTTATTACATAGATTATGTAAAATCTTATGGTAATAATAAAAAAGAAGTAATTACTTCAATGCCTTTTAAAAAAGATGATATTAATTTAAATAAAACTGATATCACCATCAATAAAATAAATTTAAACAAAACCACAGTAATTGCCCTATCATCCATACTCCGATCAGTTCAGCACCCCATCTTGTTGGATGGATATAAATTTGCAGTAATAAACAAAAAGGGTAAAACCTTATTTCACTCAGATAACCGTAACGACCTCTCTGAAGACTTCTTGGCAGAAACAGGAAATGATCCATTTCTACGATCAGCCCTTCAGAATGGAGCTAATACCCCACTTAATCTCAACTACAGAAACACAAGTCACACAGCATATCTACAACATATTGATGACACTGACTGGTACCTGCTCACACTAAAAGATAATGTAGCTGATCAAGTCAACCGCTTTATGGCATCCACCTTCACGCTCCTTTTGAATTTTGTCAGCATCTCAGTATTACTCTTATTAATGGGAGTTGCCAACTTTCTTAAAAACAGAAGTCTTCCCAATCCATTTCAGTCATTTGCCTATGACTGGTTGCATCCTAGTGGCATAAAAATAAATGATGATAAGTTAGGCGTAATTATTCCATTCATGGTGGGCATAGTATTTTTTGAAGTGTGTTTACTGATTGTAATAAACTCACATATTTTTCTAATTTTTTATACTGTTTTCACCATACTTACAATCAATATTTTATATAGAGGTTTGATTAAAGTAATTGATAACAAAATAGAGAGAGAAAATAGCCGAATCCAACTATATTTATCTTTATTCTCCATAAGTATCTTAACTATCTTCTACTTAATATTTTGGGAAGAGCACATATCTTATAACAAAGGTGACTTAATTAAAACTATTTATATTATCATATACACAATCATAGTTTACATAATTTCTTTTAATAAAAGGACTCCTTGGAAAAATCTTTACAATAACAATACATCGAGAGCTAACACTTCCTTATTATTAGTTTTTTGGCTAACTGCAGTCAGTATACTCCCCTCTTTTTGTATATATAAATCATCCTACAATTATGAAGTTGATGCTTGGATGAGACATCAATTATTAACTTTACAAAAAGATATCAATCACAACCACCATAACATTGAAAAAGAAGCAATTCTTCTCAACTATAATGACTCAACCAATCTATTAAACGGCTTAAAAAATAACATAGTAAACTACACATATCATTTTGATTCTCTTAAAAAGAATAATGATGCTATTCCACAAATCAACAATATTTACCCTGATATTGTGAGACATCATATTGACTGGATTAGAAGTACTATCTTGCCGTCATTATATAGCTTTAACATTAATAATGAATCAGACACATACAAGATATCATCAAATAATGCATTAATTAGTATTGAAAATAAAGAACAAGTCCTTGATAAAACCATAACCTTCGATAAAAACACGCTAGGGTGGCAATTCTACATATCTTTGACCATCATCCTTTTAACCTCACTATTCATTTCATTCAGTTTATCAAACCTTATTATATCACATCTTTTCTTTTTACCCTCCCCTACTCATAAAAATTTCCTTCACAAACCTATAAATACCGCTCAAAAGCAACCTTATACCAAAAAAATAATCGTTGACCCATTAATTGAACTCACTTATTTATCAATAAGTCAACCAATAGATGGTACAGTTATTAAGATCACATCAAAAAACATCTCTAAAGAAGTTGTTGACAACATAAGAAATAATAACATTAATGAAATTCATTCCCCATTCAGCTTACGGTTTCTTGAAAAGAACCTTCATCACATTGACAATAACAACAAAGAGAAAAAAGATAAGGATGAAAATAAACAAAACAAGGACAGCTACCCAAATGAATTTTTATCAGAACTAATATCAATACTTAAAGACTACAAGAAATGCTATAGACAACTACCTAAAGAAAAATTCACAAGTGCCGAAAATAAAAACGTACAGAACGCCAATCAGGATGACTATCCTCGTATCCACCATGAGATGGAAGAGAATTACTTTTTTTTCTCACACCTCTGGAATACACTCTCACTAAGAGAAAAAAACATCCTCTACGATTTTGCTGAAGATGGCATTGTAAATATAAATGCCATAGAAGTTATCAAGGAATTGATCAATAAAGGTTTTTTAAGTCTTGATTTTAACGAAAAGCTCGAACTCCCCAGCCAAAGCTTCCGCCTGTTTATCCTAAAGGCAATGTCAGAAGAAGATAAGACCAAATTAAAGACCATCAAGCGCAAAAAAGGAAGCTGGACAAAAGTCCAACCTATCATTCTGATCTTGATAGGTACATTTCTCTTTGGCTTGCTCTGGACTGAGCAGGAAACCGCAGCACGCATCACCGCTATTTTTGCTGCTGTCTCTACCATCATCCCGACTATCATTAATATCAGTAACTGGGTGCTCAGGAAAGGAGGTGAACAACCGTGATTCATCTTTGAATATAATACTTGCCATATGCGAACTAAATAAACCGCTAGGCAAACTTCATTTAGTCTCCTCAAAATGATTACGACCAGAATAAAACTAACTGTATCTGTTGATATCCAAAAAAACAAATATATCTTATCAGATATAAGACTCCCCCCTTTTTTATAAGAACATTCTTTATCTTAAAACTTTACTGATACAGTGCTTATCTATCCAATTTTACATTTATTATTTTCACGCTTTCCAATCATAAATGAAAAGAACCTATTAATACTATTTATCCTAATACTGAACGCATAGTAAGCAACCTGACCAGTGGCTCATTATCTCAATCAATAAAAAGGGATGTTTCATATTACTTACCTAACTACTATTTATTCAAATGGCTAAAGTAACCCATTACCTGATTACCAACAGAGAAGTTTCTGACGTAGGAAGAGACAACTATATCCAAGTTGGAAAAGAGTTTTTAAGGATAGACGGAAGGGAGTCTGCACATGACAATTTACGTTTTGGAGAGATTGCATTCGAAGAGACGCATCATAACAAAGACATTAATGACTTTGAAATCAGCTTGTACCCAGACTTGGACTACGAAGCCTTAAGAAACAATACTGAAAAACAAAACCTTAGCGCAGCCGAAGAGCTTTCCAGCTATAAAATGTTTAATACACTTTATAAAAAGCATAAAACTAAACGGGGAGAAAAAGAAGATATCTTGTTTTTTGTACATGGTTACAAAAATGACCTCGTCACAGCGCTTCAAACACTTTCTGAATTGCATAATTTATATGTAAAGCCGAAGGATAGTACAATCAAGCATATTGTTCTGTTTGCTTGGCCTTCTAGAAAAAACTTGTTACAATATAGAGACGATGCAAGAGATGCCATCTTATCAGGGTATGCATTGGCTAGAGCTTACATGAAACTCAGGGATTTCTTCAGGATTTTACTACAGAATAATAAGGACTTTTGCATGTCCAAAATACACCTGATTTGTCACTCTATGGGTAATCGGGTGATAGAATCTATGCTTGAACATTTGAATGCTGAGTGCTGGACGATAAGAAACCTGTTTGAGGAGGGAATACTTGTCGGAGCTGACGTAGATTATGACACTTTGGAGCCTCCCAAACCAATGAACCACATAATAGATTTATGCGCAAGGGTTCACGTATATTATCACAGGAGAGACAAGGCTTTAATGGTTTCCGAAAATACTAAAAATGCCTTCAACAGGCTTGGCCTCTGGGGAGCAAAAAACACACTCAGTATACCTGATGATGTCTATCAATGTAATGTCACAGACATCCCAGACCCAGAAGACAATATATTGGATGACCTTGAAGACAGAATCATCAACCATTGGTACTACATCAATAACTCTCTGGTTGTAAATGATATCAGGGATGTACTCAATGGAAAGGTTTCTGTTTTCTCAGACACATTTTAATCAAATACTATGTTTGCTGATCTCCATAACCATAATCATTCCCGCTCCTTTTTATGGATGTACCTAAAGAAAAAAAAACATCTACGTCAAGGCACTTACCACCCATGGACAATTCTTGCTGACAATAAAAACAAAAGAGACCGTGCCAGAATGGCTTCTGCCTATGGCCAATGCGACTTAGTAAAACTATGGAACGGAAATGTTCGACTAACCTTCAATTCATTATACCCAATCGAAAAAGGTTTCTTCAAGTCTCAAGTGATAAAGAAACAAAACCCTTTGAAAATGTTATCTGCATTGATTACTGATGAAGGACTCCCTATAAGGGATATATTCCAAAGTCTATTTATGCAAGTTCCATTGCCAATGGTAAACTATATTCAATCTGGGCAATATGATTATTGGAAAATATTGAACGAGGAATATCAATTTGCTATCAGTAAAAATGGGATTTCAACTCAAAGTAAAATATATATTCCGGGTGGGGTCAGAAGAATATTCAAAGGAAAAAGAAAAGTGATCCAAGAAAATGAAGAATTCCTAAATATTAAGGGAATATATCAGATACCCTCCGATCGAACTGAACTTAAAGCACTACTATTGGAAGATAAAATCGTAATGATACTCACAATAGAAGGTATGCATGCACTAGGTACTGATGCAGGTAATCTAACAGATTGGAAAAAAAGGGTTGATGAAATCAAAAAATGGGAGTACCCTGTATTCTTCATAACATTTGCTCATCACTTTAACAACGGACTATGTGGGCATGCGCATAGTTTCCCAGACATTAGTACGAAAATTCTTGATCAGAAAGGCAGTGGGTTTAATGGGAAATTCACAAAAGCAGGATGGGTAATCATCCGTAAACTACTGGCTTTGGATACAAATAATGATACAGATCCTAGTGAAGGGTACCGCATCCTGATCGATGTAAAACATATGAGTGCCAATAGTAGGCTCGAATATTACAAACATATTGTCATGCCTTGCTTCGAGAAAGGCACTATTATACCTGTAATTGCCAGTCATTGCGGATACAGTGGCAGGAAAACACTGAATGAGTTGATTGACCATACAGACAAGGAGAGTGATGATTACTTCTCTAATGGATTCTATGCCTGGAATATCAATGTCTGCAACGAGGATATTGAAATGATCTTTCTGACAGAAGGCTTGTTGGGTATTTCATTGGATCAAAGAATTTTGGGGGTACCTGCTAAGCAAAAAACAGCAGGAGGAAAAAATACAATCGACTGTATTTGGAGCACAATTAGAGCAGCAGTCAAAGCCATATATACCTCAAGCAACCCACAGGTCAACCTGCTTGATAAAACAAAGATTTGGGATCACATTACATTAGGATCCGATTTTGGTGGCTACATAGACCCTGTAAACCCATATCCTGATGCATTAGAATATAAAGATTTGAAACTGGATCTGATTGAAATAATTGAAAAGGAGCGGATATCAACCCAGCATAATCAACTATTTGGACTGACAAATACTCAAGACGTAAAAAGTGCAGTTCAAAAAATATGTTATGATAATGCTAAAGCATTTGTTCTGAAATGGTATCCTTAAAATTAGACTGACTTCACCTCTAAATTAAGGCTAAGTTAATCACAAATGGTAACACACCTCATACCTGACCTTTGGAGTCACATCCTCAATACTCCATTGGTCAGCTAGCTTATGAATATACAGTAGTTGGTATCTAACTAATAACAATTCAACTCAGCCAATTGACTATCATCTAAAGTACACCTTCCTTAATTTAAAACTGAACCAGTACAGACACTTAAATGGTAAGTCTCCCTTAAACAGACTTCTTAGACGACCTCAAGTTCCACCCAAAGTGGATAGTGGTCTGAGATTTTCCATGACAACCTCGTTTTGTTCAGTTCCTCAAACACATAATGATCAAAAAAGAACTTCCCTCCCTTTACATATTTAAGTGGTTGTTCTGCATTTTCCCAACCTTGTTCATACCATGCTATCTGATCATAATGTTTTTCATTATTGAATAAGGTTGCATCGATCATTGCCAAATCATCAGGGACTGTTAGTCCTTCACCTGTAAACGCCTCATACAGTGGGTCACCTACCTTATCAATATTAAAGTCTCCTAGCACCAACAGGTGATGTCCCCAATTTGATATTCTGCTACTCCAGTTCTTTACCCACTTGGCTATAGCCTTCAATTCCGGTAAACGATTACTTGCGTTAACACCATAAATTACATGCAAGGTCAGTAATATAAAGGTGGCCTTGCCAGACTTGAAACTTACAGCATATGGCGTACGGGCAAACTGTTTGGTCATTTCATCATACCCTTCCCCAATAGGTATCACTACCTCTCCTGCAAGACCTGATAACTGAATTTTACGGGCATCAAACAGGAAACCAAGCCTCTCATCGTTCCCTGCATCACCTAAGGTGGTATCCGTCAAAATAAACATCCAGTCATCACCTAAGTACTTCAAGATATGTCTGAAAGCCTTAAGGTCTCCCTTAATCTCCTGTATGGCTACAACATCATAGCGTTTTAATATTTCAGCAATTACCACCAGAGAAGTAACATCGCGTATCGGACTGTCGCCTTCTTCTGCCGCCCACTTGTCAGTAAAGCTACCCAATGCCCTGATATTCCACGAACCTATAACAAGGTTACCTTCCACTGCTCTTACTGGAAATTCATTTTCCAAAGCCTCTCTAACTTTGATGATAATATCCTTGACTTCATTTGGCATTTCTGTCAATATTGTTGGAATTGGATTCATTACAGTTGGTTATTTACTTATAGAGACTAATTGAATTTTATCTGCAAGCTGAATATTCAATAAAGGGTGAATGCTTCTGTTTTATGAATATCCATAAGCACCTTGATTAAGTTGTATACATTACTGAGATAGAATTAAAACTGTATAGGGGCCAAGACCTATACTTCCTGAATACGGCATTCCATCATAACCATCAATTAAAGCGACGATATCATCAGCTGATGTATTCCCAAAATCAGCACTGTAGCCATTCCAATCACTATTGAATCTCACTTTCCACTTTCCCTCTTTAGGTAGACCAATATGGTATCTGTTAAAGGTTTTATGACTAAAATTAGCAACCACCACAACATCATCACCCATTCCACCATTATACCATCTATGAAATGCAATAACCTTCTCATTTTGATTGGTGTGAAATACGTTGATATTATTCCCCTGAAGGCCTTTTGTAAGACCTTTTAAGTTTCTCCTCAACGACACAAGATCTTTGTGCAAATTCACAATTCCTTGAAAGGTCTCCCGTTTCCCCCAATCTATCTCCTTGGAATCATTCCAAGTACCCCACTCAAAAAACTCATCCCCTTGAAATATCATTGGTATACCTGGCGCCGTAAATACTATCCCTACAGCCAATGTACATCTCTTCTTAGCTACCCAAGAATTCGCATTTCCTAACCATATTCGATCATTCAGCCTATGCTTTTTATTCAGCTCTCCACACTCATCGTGGTTATTGATATATATGATATTTCTAGACAGGTCTCCTCCATGTAAATATTCTAAAGCACTCTTTATTTCAAACATATTCCTCATTCTATCATCAAGTACCCTAATGTTTTGATCCAACATATGGAAAAAGTAACTGCTCCATTGAGAATTAAAGCCGGCTCCTCCTTCTTCTGTTTTTTTCGTAATCCATTCATTATTCTGAAGGTCTTCTGCGATACTGATTTTCCATGGGGCACTATTATTTATTTCATTATTGATCCACTGCATCAATGTCCAACCTTCCCCAATACTGCCATAACTAGTATCTGTTCCATATGCATTCCTGATATTGACTGTAGAATCAAACCGGAGGCCATCCACCCTGTATTCATTTAACCACATCATGGCATTATCTCTTAGGTAAGACCTAACTTCTCCTCTTCCATAATCAGGTCTTGGTCCAAAATTAGTTTGACCTTTCCAATCAGGATAAAAATAGATACCATCATGCTTTTCATGAAATTTCCATCCGTCAAAATGTTGAAGACATTTATCAAGTTCTTCTGGACCAAAATGATTGAATACTATATCAAGGATAATCGCAATTCCTCTTTTATGAGCTTCATTTATAAACTTTTTAAATGAAGCTGGACCTCCATATGCACTTTCAATATCAAAGGGAAAAGCTGCATTATACCCCCAAGAGTTTACACCTTTAAAACCGTAAATAGGCAATAATAAAATAGCATTAAACCCTAAATCTTTAATATAATCCAATTTCTCTACTAGCGTTTGAAAGCTTCCAACTTGATTGTCTTGCCTAAAAAAAGAAGCTACATGCAATTCATATATTACCATTTCATTCCAAGGCGGTGAGCGGAAATTAATATCATCCCAATCAAACTGATCATCTACAACTTCAGCATTCCAGTTATCATTATCATGTATCTTTTTACCTCTAGGGTCTGTCTTCCACAGTAATTCATTACTATGCTTGTTAGTAATTTTATATTTATATTGATCTCCAACAATTACACCTATAATGTCCCTAGACCAGGTACCTCCACCTTCTGAAACTAATTCATGTATCTGGTTATCTCCCCACCCGTTAAAAGTCCCTACAACTTCAACTTTACTAGCAAAAGGAGCCCAAACCCTGAAGGTAACTCCTGAATTTCCATTTTCATTAAAGGGTATTGCTCCCATTCCAGTTCTGCTTGATGGATTCATTTGATAATAGATTGGTTATTAATTAGGTAAAAGTTAAAAACAACACTCTTTTAAGATAAAAATATTTCGATTCAACTTCTTTATCGTTTAATTAAATTCTATCAATCTTAACAACACAACCCTAAAATTAAAAAAGTACAGAAGTTAACCTCACTTACATTACAGTTATGTTAACATATAAAAATTCACTTCCCTAGAGCCTACCTTAATTTTATTTTTTAATAAAAACAACAAAGACTCATTATTAGAAAAATACTTAAAAACAAAAACCACAAACCCCTCCCGAAGCCTGTGGTCCTGCCAATTCATATGTCCATGCAAGCAAAAAACTGTTACGATATCAAGAAGCCCGCACTGCGGCTCACATTCACCCCATCATCCAAAAAGTAGAATACATCATACTCATCCGAATCATCCCAGTTCCTCGGAATCACCGCCTGCCCTGTGGCATCCAACTGCCCCTCGTGCACCACAACCCCCTCAGGCGTGTAGCTGTTCTGGTTCAGCATCAGGATATGGTAGTTGGCATTTGCATTGGCAGGGAAGTTCAGCGTAATGTTGGTATAGTCACCAGTGGCTGTTCCACCTGTCGTGTCCAGCACATTACCCGCCGGATCACTTACCGTAAACTTTGTTGCATCAAGCACCACCGTCCCGATGGCCTCATCCCAAGTGAAAGCTGCCGTATTGCTCTTCACAAACAGGTTCCAAGGTGTGTAGGAAGTACCCTGCGCCCTTTCATAAAAACCAACCCTTGCCGCCTGAGAAAAATACTTCAGCATCGAGACCACCGTCTTGAAAAGGCTTCTCTGCGTCTGCTGTGCCTCCGTATTGGAGTTGTTGGAAAGCGGCTTGGACTTGAGCACATTGATGCCCTTCCAGGTGGAAAACACCGCATTGGCCATTGTGCCACTTGCCCTGCCGATAATCGGGTTCTGTACCGTTGCCATAGGCTGTTGTCGTAATTAGGTTAAACACTGGTTGAACGAAGGCATCACCTTTGGGAGCCTTTCCCCGATAATACCCCACCAGCCACCACAATTCCAAACCCCACCGACCACCCTGACCATTATGGCAGGAAATTACCGCCATTGTCCTCCCGATTCACCTCCCTGATCCTTATCTTGTAATCAATGTTAACCTGACCCTCAAGAATGAAAAGAATCTGCATCTACCCCAAGGACATCCAGCTCCTGACCGGCAAAAGCGAACGCACCGCCCGCCGCATCCTCTCCGATATCCGAAAGGAGTACGGCAAGGAGCCAAAGCAACTCGTCACCATTACGGAGTTCTGCCAGTACACCGGCCTGAAGGAGCAGCAGGTCCTTCCCCTCCTCCACTGACCAACATTGTAATTGTCCAACACACTACCCCATTACACAAACTAGGTTAACTGGTATCTTTCTCCTATTTGTCTCCCATTTGGCGCTACCTTCTTAAGGAGGTACTGTCTATTAAGTATAGTGCAACCCTTTACCTCATACTAATCAACTATAAATACCATATACTAACCTACTTAGGAATGAGGTATAGATATTCGGCTCTTACATCATTCCTTTCTTACAATACACCACTATTTTTCAGTGTAAATATTGAGCAAAAAACACGGAACAAAACGGGAACAAAATCCCATTAAAACACCTGAATATCAATGATTTTATATTTACATGGTTAGTATGTGGTAAGATAAGGTTCCCTATGGGAGCCTTTTCTTTTTGCTGTTAATATTAACCTTTCAAGGTTATAAGCAGACACAAAAAGCCAAATCCATCAGGGTCTGGCTTAGCTAAGCTTTATTGTCTCTTTTAAATAACCAACTTGGATGTACTTTCTTATCTCTATGCTTAACTCTTCTCAACCAGAATGCATGGTTTATACATTATTAGCAATAGTACTTTTTAATTTTTCATTCAAGCTTTGAATATATTCTTTTCGGTTGATAAGCTCATTCATATTTGCTTCGAATGTTTTTGTATCACTCAGCTTTGGGAGTGATAGCTTACCTTTTGCAATAGAATATGTTATCAGGATATTGAAATAATTATAAATTAAAATCAACTTTTGAATACTATCCGTATCAACAACCCTAAACCCTATACGTTTAGCCGTTCTTTCGTTAATAATATAACTTGTACCACGAATTATTGCATTGTCAGCCTCTTCAGTTTCACTTTTTTCAATTAAGCTTAACAGTCCTTGTAGATATTGCTGAATAATAAAATTTGTTTTTTGCTTTCCATTCATCTTTTGATCTACTACGAAAACATAATCGAACAAAGTCCCACCGTGTATTTTTATGACCCCATTTTTAGGCTTTTCTGAGATAAAGAGTAAAGAATGATAGATCAGTTCACCACTTTTTTTTAAAGAGGGTGTATCAAAAAATGGAGCTATCACGGATAACACTATTGAAAACAAAACAATCACAATTAAGTAAGCCCCTGTAACCCAGGATATCAAAAAAGACAACAAGGTGACTAAAAGTGCTACAAACCCAATCAATAATTGAATTTGACTTTGCTGCCTTTGAGTTTTTATATGGAATCTATGCTGCACTTACTTTTTGTATTATTACTGGATGTTAAATCCCCAAATGCTTCAAGGAGTTCTTTTAGCCTGTTTTCTGGTACCCAAAGTATTTCAAGTCGTTCTAAATTCGTAATTTCATTAGTCAAATATGAAAACGAATTACCTCCCAAATACACCTCTTTAAGATTATTAAGCTTGCCAAAACCTATTGGAAGCTCAGAAAGCCTGTTTGCTGACAGGTATAGGAACTCCAAATTATTTAGTTTGGTAAAGCTGGTTGGTAATTGTTCTATCTGATTTTCTCTTAAATCCAGTTTTTTCAGGTGTCGCAACTGCCCTAAGGTTTTTGGTAACTGAGTAAGGCGGTTGGCTTTTGGGTAGCCTCCCAATTGTAGTACCGTTAAATTTTCAAGACTATTGATTTTCTCGGGCAATGCCGTCAAGCCATTGTTTTCCATATTCAAATACGCTAACTGTTTAAGCGCTAGTATAGCCAATGGAAATGCCTCAACACCGTTATGACTAACATCTAAATAGGTTAAGAGAATAGCAGTGGGGAATGTATTTGGCAAAACCTTAAAGTTATTCCCGTTTATGGTAAGCTTTTCAAGATTTTTGTATTGCTGAAGTTGTACAAAAAACATGCTCCCAATCCAGTTCAGGAGTTCCAATAATCTTAAGCTCTTTCAAGAGCTATAAATTGGAGAAACTATCTGGTAGTTTTTTCAAGCTTGCAAGTTTCCCGTCACAAATGGATAAGGATGTAAGCGAGTCCAATGTACCAATTTGTTCGAGTCGCTCTGCCGTATAATCTGTGCTAAATGTGATATCCAATGTAAACACCAAATTAGGATGTTCTAAAGCAAACGAAAGGTTATAACAAGTATAATATATTTGAGCCTTTGTGTTAAGATTTAAAAGGTCCCAATTAATAAGAGAAGTAGTTTTTTCATACTTAATTTATAATGGGTCGGTAATTAATAAATATATCTGCAGGCAATATGGATATACTTAAAAACTGTTTTTGAGCAATGGCCTCACCTTGCATTGTTGCGGGAATCCACACTCCAGAGGATTTCACAATCTTTTTCATTTCCTTCTCATAATTAAATTTAATTTCCTCTTCAGTAAAGTTCATATATATTGCTTTATAATCATCCACCTTTACTTTTCCATTTTCATCGACAGTAAACCATAAATCAAATCTTGCTTCGCCTTCAAAGGGTTTGGGTATAGTTTCGTTTGCCTTCATCATGAGCCACATATAAAACTCATGTGCACCATTAAATTTGGCACTTATGTAAATCACCTTTCTTGACACTAACTCACCATTTTCCCACTCTACTTCTGCAGCTTCGTTATTTTCAATAACGTAACCTTTTCCATGCTTTTCATCATTCTTCCATCCTCCTGAATATTGGCTCCCATCAGTGTGCTTTAATTGACCTTGCCCATCTTTAATATCATCTTTCCATTCACCGATATAGGTATCTCCACCTGGATAAAACATTTCTCCTTGACCGTTTCTTTTTCCTTCTATAAATTCACCTACATATACATGTCCACTAGGCCATGAATGAGTTCCTTGGCCATGAATATCACCTTCAATAAATTCCCCTTCATACACAGCTCCACCTGACATTGTTAATTTGCCTTTCCCATGATATTCCCCATCACTCCATTCACCTGAATAAACCTGCCCAGTAGGCCACGAATAAGTTCCTTGGCCGTTAATTTGATCCTCTTTAAATTCACCTGAATAAACTTGTCCATTAGGCCAGGTAAAAGTCCCAATTCCAACTTTTTTACCTTTTACCCATACACCGTCATAAACACGACCGTCTGACATAACAAATTTCCCTTGCCCTTCTCTCTTATCATCTTTATATTCTCCTTCATAAACATCCCCATTTGGTAAAATATTTTTTCCAGTTCCATTACGAAAACCGTCTTTATACTCTCCCTCATAAACACCTTTATTGCTATTAAAGAAATAGTTAGATTTTCCAAATCCGTTTTTTTCACCATTTTTCCATTCACCCTCATAAGTATCCCCATCAGGATATTTCAATTTTCCATTACCATGATAAACTCCATCCATCCATTCACCAGAATACGTATATCCATTAGACTTGATAAATTCACCTAAGCCTTCTCTTTTATCATCTTTCCAATCACCCATGTAAACATGCCCTTCTGCCCATAAATACTTTCCGGTACCCTCTTTTTTACCATTCTTCCATTCTCCTTCATAAATATCTCCACTTGTATAGGTCGTTTTCCCGAAACCATTTCTTGACCCCGCAAACCAATCTCCTTCATAAATGGCACCATTCGGGTAAATCATTTTTCCATAGCCCCCTTCCAAATTGTCTATCCATTTTCCTTCATATACATGACCACTTTTGTAAATCATTTTACCCCAACCATGTCGAGCAGAACTTACGAAATCTCCTTCATAGACATCTCCATTTTTATAAGTTTTTTTGGTATTACCATTTTTTTCAGCCTCTTTTTGTGCGAGGTACAAATTCCATTTTTTCTCTTTTTCAATGTTTGCATTCACATAATCATCAAACGATGCATATTGGAATTTTGAATCGTCTTGAAAAAAATCTAAAACTGGGGTTGGATGATAGTTTCGGTGCAGCGTATTCATATAATTATTTAAATGATCTTCCCTGAAGAATACTCTTGTAAAAACGCCATACCCATTCTTCATATATCTACTTTTGTCTAAAATGTCATCTATGTAGTTATTGAACAAAAATTCGTGGGCATTAACGTTATGTATAGGGACAGTTATTACATCTGAACTATATACATAGTATACTGGTAATACATCAGTAATAAAATCATCAACAGAAGGAATATATGATTTCTGTGGTGCAGTAGTGTAATCATGTACAGTTGATCCCGACTTTGTTGATAAGTGAATTAATTGTATATATATATTCCCTGAATCAAGATGTTTGATATTTGAATAATTAAAACTGTAATCCTCTAAAACAGATAGTAAGGACCTGATTGGTCCAACTTGCCGACCTCTCCTTTTTCTCTCTCGATTGACTTTCTCATACCCTGCTTCAGCCTTTGCTACCTTTTCGAATGCGTTATTTTCTTGTTTGACATGCTTTTCAAAGTAAGTAGATATTGAATTGTCTATGGACTTTTGGAGTGCATTATAATTGGCTTCCATCTGGTTGATATATTGTTGCGCATTTTGGTAGCCAAACTGTTGATAGCCTTGAGTTGTTGCCTTATACCCCGAAGCAACTTTCGCATTAAGTTCTTCTCGTTCTTTAGCTTTTCTTTCTCTTTCAGCTTCAATTTCAAGTTCTTTTAATTTTTCTTGGGCTTTCCTTTTTTGTTCGGCTAGATAATCATTTTGTTCTGCTATCTTTTGTTCCCTCGCTTTTTGAAGCACTTCATTTTTCCTTCTGGTTTTTAATTTGTCCAATTCATCAAAGTAACTATTGTTCAATGATATATCAGACATACCAAATGATGCTCCATAAAAATCTTCTTTTGTTTTTATGCCATAATAACCCACTTTCAACTCTTCTATTTCCTCACCTGTTAAATGTGTAAGATCAAATTCTCCCGCTCCAACACCATGAATACTTTTCGTAAAAAGTTTAAGGTCACCAGCTTTGACAAACTTAAATGAAACGTCTATGTCACTGCGTATTCGTTCAATTTGAAGAGGAAATTCATCTGGATATAAATCTTCAAAATGCTCTCCATTAAAAACAAATTCCGATATCTCAAATGAAACTATAGCAATTTGTATCCTAACCTCATTTTTCCTGGATTGTTAGCTCGTGCCTTTACTGTTGCACGATAATCATATTCACCACCATTTGCCGATCTCCCAAATTCAACAACTTCTTCTTTTGCCTCTAGAAACTGTGCAAAGGTAATTGAAGGTAATAGGGTGATAAAAAGGACAGCCAAAAAGTGTTTGCTTTGTTTAGATTGTAGAGGTCGCTTAAATTTTAGTAATATGTTATTCATACAAGAATTTTGTTTCTGTTTCAGGGTTGATTTATTTCTATCATCCACTTGACAAATCAATTTCGTTTACGATGGTACAAAAATGGGATTATCTTTCTAAATTGATTCGAATACCTTGATTTTTTAAATATTTTCAAACATTCAGCTATCATCTATTCAAGCTTGGTTCTTTTCAATATAGCCTATATACAAGATTTAATGAACTAATAACGGGTATTATAAGCCGTTTTACTGCATTTATTTGACAAGGCATAAGAGAAAACACACAGGTACCAAAACAGCAACTAACCCATTCACTAACTACCTCCTCATCCACTCTATCATCTCCTTCAACTTCCTAACCTCAGAAATCGCACTTTTATACTTCTGCTCAACACTCCCCCTCATCCTCCCAATCCTTTAAATCTTTAAGATCAAGGTTCTGACATGTAGGCGCGATTGGTTACAAATAAAACCAAACCCAACAGGATCTGGCTTAACTAAGCTTTATAATTTACTTTAAATAACTTCCTTATCTCTTTGCTAGCCACCTCTCCACCAAAACGCAGGACTTTCCGAATGGCTTATAACGTACATTGGTATAAGTAGTAGCTTGGCCTTTTGCGCGCAAGGCTTTGCGCAGCTATTACTTTTTACCTGGTGTTATCACCTTTTTCATCAGCTCCACAATTTTCGGTAACACTTGACTGCTAGAGTCCCTTACTAAGTATCCTTTATCGTAGGATTTGATAAACTCAGTGAAGTTGTTGTCGTCAAGATTAATATCAACTATTCCACCGTTGAAGAAACTAACCCTATCCACAAACTCAGTTGGAAGATAAGTTGCACCGGAAGTTCCAATAATGAATAGTAATGCCGTGTTGTCAGCTATGTCACGTACTGTTTGAAACTTATAATATTTTTCGTTGTACGTTTCATCAAACCATAGCACATGTGGTCTGAGGTCTTCACCACAATTTGGACATTTCAGTAATTTCTGTTCTTGTTCTGTTATTCGATCTCCTCTTTTCTTGTCGGAAATACCTTGTGGAAAAGGGTATAAATTTGAAGTGCACTCATCACCACATCTTACAAAATCCAAATCACCATGTACATAATAAGTTCTTTCTAAAGAGTTGCCAGCTTTCTTGTGTAATCCATCGACATTCTGAGTTATTAGAGCAAATTGATCATTCAATAAATCCTCGATTTCTACTAGAGCCAAATGTCCTTCATTAGGTTGAGCGTTCTTGCAAATAGTTTTTCTAAATAAAAACCACTTCCAAACTTCCTCGGAGTTCAAACAGAACATTCTGTAAGTTCCAATCTCTTCGGGTTGATAGTTTTTTGATCCGACTTTCCAAAAGCCATCTTTTCCTCAAAAGGTTGGTATTGTACAGTTTTTCATAATTTGTTTTATTGATTGGCTTGTTGTTTCTGTTGAAGCTCTTTTAATTTTTTAATATCCTTTTTTGAGGGAATTACTAAAGACCCTACTATCCTAAACATATTTCCATTGTCACCATTAAACCAAATACGGCCATAACTTGCCTGTATTGATAAAATGGATAAAAAATCATAGCCTACAGATACACCTGCACTTAATTGGTCTATTTGCTCTCCCTTTGGTAAATCGTCTATTTGTGTTACACCGCCTAATTGATAACGAGCATCAATCCCTAACCAAAGTTTATCGGTAAAATACTTAGTGGTATGCTGTTCTAAAAGGAGTAAAGGTTTTTGCCTTTTGGTATCGCCTATAAAAGGTTTGTTATTGTTTGTAAAAAAAAGTACCGAAGGTGTAAACTCAGTCTGTGCATGACGTTTTTTATTTAGGTTTAAAGGAATTACCATAGGAGCGCCAAGACGTATTACCCAACGGTTTGATCCAAGGTTAATTCTATTGCTCTCAGAATATTTACCAATAGGAGCTGTAATTCCCAAAAGACCGCTCAGCTGAAATTTGGGCTTCCATTTCATAAATTCAATAACATCCAACGGAGGGGTATTGTAAAGCCCAACCCTGAACAGAAGACCTGAATCGAGCCAACCACTTTTATCTACCAATTCTATCTCCGTTTCAGGAATGCTTATGCCTTCGTAACCAAAATTACCTCCAACTTTTACTGTTCCGGTCATATGGCCATATTGAGGTGTAAGGAAAATTTGGGCATAGGTGCCCCCCAATTTGAACGTGTGAAATATTGGTAATGCAAAAACGTCCATATCGATTTTACCCTGTGCTAAAACAATGTCCTTTCCCGGTGTAAGATTATTGGTTAAGTTAATATAGGTAGGATTAATAACTGTAATGTTTGCTGGAGTTAGAGGATATGTTAATGGTCCATCTCCTTGAGAATACCCATTATTTGGAAAAGTAAATGCTATGAGAATAACGCAAAACACTGTGAGTAATGTGAAATTAGTATTTAGGCCCATCTGCTCCTGGTTTGATGTTTGGGTATTGTTTCAATGATTTTTCATAAACCATCATATACTTAGCATATATAACACCAAGCCAACCATTGGCTACATTTACATTCCAAAGTTCTTTAGGATCGTTTTCAATATCGAATATCCACGGATAATCTAGTTCTACAGGAACAGCGTGAGTGGACATTTGCCCAGGTGCATTGACAAAGCCATTGGGAGGTAGTACTACAATAGGATGTACTTTAAAATTTTTATACTTGAAAGCATACAAACGCTCTCCATAAAAATACATTACTTCTTCGCGTATTGATTTTGTAGACTTACCCGTTAGCAGTTCTAATTGATTAAACGAATCCATAGGTCGGTCTTTAGGTATTTTCGCTTCGGCCCCAACTATATGTGCTAGCGTAGCATAAAAGTCGGTTGCTGTAAAAATTTCGTTAGTTGTGCTTCCTGCTGGAATTTTATCAGGCCATCGCATGACACAGGCCGTTCTTATAGCACCTTCCCAGCCAGAAGGGAACTCCCCCCTAAAAGGACCTGCATCAGATTGTGAAGTATAATTACTTACTGAAGTTAGCAGTGTCTCAGGCCCATTGTCACTTGCCCATATCACCAAGGTATTTTCTTTTAAACCATTTTCGTCCAGGGCCTTCATAATCTCTCCGGTATGGTGGTCTATTTCCATCAACACATTTTGGTAATCAGACTTACCTTCGTGTACTAATTTAGGATTGGGAATGATTGGTCCGTGTGGTAATGTAAAAGGTACATACAAGAAAAATGGATTTTGGTCTTTTGCGTGTTTGTTTATATAACCTACCGACCGCTTGGTAATTTCTTCATCCATTAATGGGCGGTAAGCAACATTATAATCTCGAATACGTTTCGATTTCTCTCCTTTTTTCCCTTCCCAAATTCCCTGATTTTTCACTACATCAGTCCCTGGAAAACCAGCAGCACGATCCCAAGCAGATTCCGCTGTACTATGCCTAATTCCGAACCATTCGTCAAATCCCTGATCGGTAGGATATCGTCCTTCCACATCTCCTAAGTGCCATTTCCCATAGTGTGCTGTATTGTATCCTGCATCAGATAGTAGTTCAGCCAAAGTATATTCCCAAGGGGTAATACCTTGTGGTAAACCAGGCAAGGGCACACGGGAAGTTCCGCTACGGATTGGTAAGCGTCCAGTCATTATCGCTGAACGTGTGGGGGTACATTCGGCTTCAACATTAAAATTAGTGAGTTTAATACCTTCATTAGCGATCTTGTCAATATTTGGTGTTGGTGCTCCACGTACAACCCCTCCACCGTAGGCACCTAAATCACCATAGCCTAAATTATCGACTAGTATAAATACAATATTAGGTCTTTTATTTTGTGCCTGAATAAATGTAGATCCTAGCAAAAGGAATGAAGTAAATATAAATTTTGAAATTAGTAAAATTCTCATCTGTCTTATTTTTTAAGTTTCTCAGTATGCTGCACAATACCAAGCTATCATTTATTCAAGCTTACCCCCCTCTTAATATAGCACTAGCCTAAGATATAATAAACGGATATAGGTTGTTATAAGCCGTTTTACATTACTACTTTAACAAGTACCCCCTCACCCCAAAGCCACTACCTCCTCATCCTTTCTATCATCTCCTTCAGTTCCCTAACTTCCGAAATGGTACTTTCCTGCTTCTGCTCAATATTCCCCCCATCCTCCCAATCCTTTACATCTTTAAGATCGAGGTTCGGACAGAGTCGGTTAGACTGAGTTGCCTAGCTATTATTGGTCAGTCATTTTCGGTCAGCCACAAAAAAGGCCAGACCCATTACAGGTCTGGCTCATCTAACCTAATTATTTCCTTAAATAATCGTCTTATGGCTGCAATTCTCCAATTACCACTTTTCGAATTACTTCTAACGGTAAAATATATACATAGTGTGGTGTTAGAAGCACTTTAGCTTACATTACGTTTATGTAATGTCATCTCGCATTTTTAACTCCACAAAAACCAAGGTATTAGATAAGTGATAACCCCAAACCCTAAGCTATAGAAAACGAGTAATCTTTTATATTTCCCCCTACTACTTAACGTATTACTTTTAGAAAATTTATACCCTTTTGTTATCAAAAATGCTGCTAACAACATCCCGAATGGGTGCTCTACTATGTAGAATCTAGAAATCGGATATCCCATTGATTCACTCGAAAAATTCGCCCACCCTAAAGGAGACATAAAATAAATTAAAAGACCTACTAACAATTGCAGGTGAACAAGAATCAACCCGACTAATGCCGCAATTTTTGCAGACTTGTTCCATGTTTTCTTAAACAGAAACATTGCAAGTAAAAATATAATTACTGTTAGTAATAAGAATAGCAATACCATTCCTATACCACTATGAGACTCTTTTAATATGTTATACATAACTTCTAATTATTCCACAATAAACTTACCTTTCATTATTGAGTAATGACCCGGAAATGAACAAATAAAGTCATAAGTCCCTTTTATTGGAGCCTTAAAAGTTATAGTAGAAGTTTCACCACCTCCAATCAAATCTGTATAGGCTATTATATTCTTTTTTTGACTAGATGGTATATATTGGCTTTCTTTTGCCTGAATTGCATCCCTTGCAAAGTCTGAAATTTGTGTACCCTTACCCAATAGCACAAAATTGTGTCCCATTGCTGTTACTGGCATTTTCCCTGTATGATTGAGTGTTAATACAACCGTACTATACTCACCAACTACTATCTTGGATTTATCAAACTGCATTTTATCATTAGAGTTTACAGTAACCCTTATAGTATCATTTTCAAGCACATTTTTTCTTTTTTCAGTTGTCGATACATTGGCCTTTGCACCTACATCATGCTTCTTGTCTTTATTATTACAAGAGACAAGAATAGTAGCCCCAACACAAAGTATTGAAGTGATAAGAGTGATTTTCATACTGATTGTTTTTATTAATAATTATTTCTCTGCAAAGATAATTGGCGAAGAAATAACAGGGCTTGAATATATCCTGCCATTATTAGGACATATCAATCATATTTCTATACTCTAAAGGTGAATACTGAGTCTTATTTTTAAAAAACCTACTAAAATAGGAAACATCATTAAAACCTAACTCTACACTAATTTCACTTACGGTTCTTTTTGATTGAAGCAAAAGCACCTTTGCTTCTAGTATAGTTAGTTCATTGATTATTTCAGTAGCTGCTTTACCTGTTTCATTTTTAATTTTTTTATTCAAATGATTAGGAGAAACATGAAGCAACGAAGCATAATCTTTAATACTCAAACGTTCCTTAAGGTGCTTATTTACTAAGTTTTTAAATGACAAATAGGTACTATTTCCTTTTTTACCATTAATGGCTGTTTTTTCAGAAATTAAGAAGATCTCTGCCATTAGCGTGGAAACATAAAAAGATATCACTTTTTCTTTGTTAGGGCTTTCATCATCACTCTTATATAGCTCAACAATTCGACTCAAAAGAGACAATATGATATTTAAATTATCAGAAACACCTATCAAATTATTATCAAAATCATTAGACTGCCACATTTTAACAAATGGATTAGCCATAATAAAATCATCTGAAAAATGACAATAGTATCCCTCAAGATTAGGTGACATGTATTCTGTAGAACTAATATTATTCTTAGGAGTGAACAAAAAATCATTTTTCTTTAAATGAAAAGACTCTATTCCTATAGACATGATCATACTTCCATTGGTAACAAATACAAAATCATTTACTGTTTTTTTATGAGGAGGAAGTGGTATGCTAAGTTTAACAGGATCGTCTTTAAAAGAGTGAATAAAAAAATGATTGACATTAGCATTATTCAATAGTTCGTCAGAATTGTTTCTTATGTAACTATCCCTAAAAACAACTGGATTTAAGGTTGGAATTCTATTTTTATTGTCCATAGCTGTTTTTTTTAATACAACACAAAAGTTCAGGCTAAAAAGCATACGGACTCTCGATTCTAGCCTTTAGTTATAAAAACTAGTTCATACCAAAGTTTGTTCTTGAAGCTTTACCTACAGGATTTTTTAGGTATTGTAATGTAATGTGTGAAAATCACAACAGTGACAAACCTATGAGACTTACATCTGCCTTTAGAGGCTTACTTATCTATTTAAAAATCTTACCACCTCACGATTTTGGTATAATAAATTGAAGCAAGTGTATTGTCTTTTGGTATTTCTCTTAAACATCTAGGAATTACCTCCTCCTATCCACAACGTGGATTACACAATGTTAAACTCCTATATACCCCTCACATGAAATGTGAAATAGATACAAAAACTAATGGCCTATCAGCAAAAAAAGCCACAATGGTTGTTAGATATGATGCAAATATCAGACAATAAATACATAAAAAAAGACAACTGTATTATTACCTTATCACCTTACTTTGCGCCAAACAACAAACAACATCACCTATGAACTCAAATATATCACACTCATTTACAGACACTAAAAAACACTACATCATCTTGGATGGACTTCGCGGTGTAGCGGCTGTAATTGTTGTCATGTTCCACCTTTTGGAAACTTTCGCAGGAGGAGATCATGTAAAGCAACTTATCAATCACGGCTACCTTGCAGTAGATTTTTTCTTTCTATTATCAGGTTTTGTAATAGGGTATGCCTACGATGACAGATGGCATAAAATGAGCTTGAAGGAATTCTTTAAGCGTCGCCTTATCCGCCTGCACCCAATGATTATTGTAGGGATGGTGATTGGTGCAATCACCTTCTACCAACAGGCTAACCCAATGTGGCCCGGTATAGCAGATGTTTCCTTATTGAAAATGTTGGCTGTTATGTTGATTGGCTTTACATTACTTCCTGTCCCTAAATCTATGGATATTAGAGGATGGGGCGAAATGCACCCTTTAAATGGTCCTGCATGGTCACTTTTCTTTGAATATATAGCCAATATACTTTACGCATTAATCCTTAGAAAAGTCTCGAACAAGGTATTGTTCCTGCTGGTACTGATTTCAGGTGGCGCACTTATACATCTGGCTGTAACAAGTTCTCATGGTGATATTATTGGAGGGTGGTCTATTGATTCAACACAATTGAGGATAGGCTTTACAAGGTTGTTGTACCCATTTTTGGCTGGTCTTTTTCTTTCACGTACTGTAAAACCTGGTAGTATAAAGAACGCATTTATGTGGAGCTGCCTGATATTGGTTGCTATACTTTCAATACCAAGAGTCGGAGGACATGATCACCTATGGATGAATGGTCTCTATGATTCCCTATCCATCATATTTGTCTTCCCACTGGTAGTATTCATTGGAGCTAGCGGACAAGTAGAAAGCAAAATACCATCCACTATCTGTAAATTCTTGGGAGATATATCTTACCCCTTATACATCATCCACTACCCACTGACTTATGTATTTATGGCTTGGGTAGCCAACAACAAAGTTTCCATGGCAGCGTCGATTCCAGTGGCTTTGACCATACTTATAGGAAGTATTATCCTTGCCTATATTTGTTTCAAGCTATATGACGTACCTGTACGCAAGTGGCTTACAAAACGCACGATGGCCCGTGCTTCAAAATAGTTCTGTAAGCATTGCCTGAGAAGGGTAAACTCAGGTTATATACTTACTTTCAGGTCCAAGTAATACCTTAGGTATTCTTGGGCCTTTTTTATTGCCACTTCATGAAGAATAATGAAGATGCACAAAAGTAATAAATGCAAAAATCTGACAATTCTTAGATAAAATACAACAATTAAGACAGCGTCGGTATACCTACATTTGTCATAGGAGGTTAAGCTATAATAGTGATGGCTGTGATCAATAATCTCCAAAATTTGTGCCTCATACCCCAAAAGCCTAGGTTATGTCTATTGCATTCCTAGGCTTTACTCATTCTTCAGTCCTAAAAAGCACAATATATAGTAGTGATGAGTTTCAATCCTTCTTATTAAAGATACACTCACATTAACTAACAGACTCCTCCTGTGAAATAGACAACTGATATTGCTCCCTGTATTTCTTAGGGGTAATTCCCATCAGCTTCTTGAAAGTCCGGTTATAATAAGGAATATCATTAAACCCAACAGCATAGCAAACCTCAGCGATAGACATATTGGTCTGACGGAGCATTAGGCAAGAGGAATTGACACGAAATTCATTCAGAAAGGAAACAAATGACACCCCTTTTGCTCGCTTAAAGAAAACACAGAACGCAGATCGGTTCATTCCGACGTGTTGGGCAATGTCATCCAAGGAGATAGGATGTTGGTAATAGTTGAATACATACCGGTATATCTCCTGAATTTTTGCAGTACTATTGTTCTGCTTGATAACTCCCCCAACTACACAGGTTTCCTTGGTAGAAGCCATGATGTCAAACAAGCGGATAAGGGAGATCAATCTTTCAAGGCTACTCTCCTGCAACATGCCATGCATTCGTTTTTGCAGGGCCTTAAGGGTTGCTCCCTCAAACCTGACAGCCTCTTTATAACATCTGATTTGAGAAACACTTTCCTTCATTTCCGGAAAACCCTCAATAAGCTTTCCCAATACTTCTTCAGGAAAAATAATAGTTATATTCTCAATCTTGCCGTCTTTGTCATGATCATAAGCATCAAATGACCAGCAGTGCGGAACATTAGGAGGTAAAAGTACCACTTCCCCGCAGCTAAATGACTGTGCCACATTACCCACCATACGATGACCACTGCCTGTAATTATATAGGACAGCTCCCATTCAGCATGTTGGTGAAACTTGATTTGTTGATCCCACTCGATATGGACATGATCAAAGAAGAAAGACCTATCTGCCTCTATAGGCACATCACAATATTTAACATTTTCATACATGATTTGACTATTTTCTCACTCAAAACACAAATATAAGACAATAATCATATAAAAAGTGACAATACAAGTATTGAGAGTTCCTTTATATTTGTACCTGAAAGGTAAATGCTTCATACCTTATAGGCCCAAGTAGTGCATATTAAATGCTTGGGTCTTTTTCATTTCAATCCAGAATAAGCATCAGCCACAAAAAAAGCCAAACCCATCAAGGGCTTGGCTAATCTTGTTGTTTCCTAGAAACTATTCTTTGGCTGAAATTACTTCTCCTTATTTGCACTCATCCCCCCAAAAACGATTGACAGAATTGCTTGTTCTAGTTCAGTTTGGCTTGCAACTCAACTAAATAACTGCCTAAACTCTAAGGGAGAAGTGTTGGTTTTTATTTTGAATAGTTTATTGAACGACTGTGAATGTTCAAAGCCTAATTCGTAAGCTATTTCACTGACAGAAGCCTGAGTGGTAGACAGCTTTTCCTTTGCTTTTTCAATTAATTTATCGTGAATATGCTGTTGGGTACTTTGGCCTGTAAGTGCTTTTAACATCCTGCTCAAGTAACCTGGTGTTACGTTTAATTTGTCAGAAACATATTGCACTGTAGGCAACCCTTTTTCAGTAATCATATTGCTGTTGATGTAGTTATTTAAAATGCCTTCAAATTGATCAATCAGAATATGATTACTTTTTTTTCGGGTAAGAAATTGACGATTGTAATAACGGTCGGAATAAATGAGCAGTAGTTCCAACTGTGCAATAATTAAGTCGTGGCTGAATCTATCAATGTTTGCCTTGTATTCATATTTAATGATCTCAATAATATTAGTAATTATTTTTTCTTCTTTTTCAGAAAGAAACAAGGCCTCATTGCTGGAATACTCAAAGAACTCATACGTTTTAATCTTCTTCGCCAAGGTTGTACTCCATAAAAAATCAGGATGAACTAGAATCAAGGTACCTTTAATTGGAACATTTACTTCGTTTTCAAATGAGAATACTTGGCCTGGTGCCACAAATGACATCATCCCTTCATCAAAATCGTAAACCTGTTGACCATATCTCATTTTACCTTTAAAGTCTTGCTTAATTGCAATGGCATAGAAATCGAATACAAAAGATAACAACTGTTTGCCTTGAAAATCAATAATTAATTCAGAATCAATCACACTAATTAATGGGTGCTCCGGACTGAGTAGCCCCATTAACTGGTGATACTGGTTAATAGTTTTAATTCTTTGCAACTCATTGTTTTTCATGAAGTAACGTATTTAAAACTTCGTCTAAAGTTACTCGACAATTTCTGTAATTAAGATAGAATTGTATTAACTATTCTGATAGTTGGTTAGTTTAATACTATCCTCCCAAAGTTCCTTTGCAAATGTTTTATTGTATGAATCTTTTGATGAGGCAATATCTTCATATATCTGAAAATATTTTCCGCTTACGTTCTCTAATCTAGAATCCAGAAGCAATCGGGCCATGGCTTCACCTGATTTTTCAGGCGTACTAGCTACAACACCCATTATTTTAAGCAACGATTTGCCAAACCAACTATCCATGATGGTTTTTCTTATATTATTTTCACCTGCAAGGTTTGTCCCGGGACACGCCCCTGGATCAAAAGAATTTACGGTAATCTTTTTATTCTCTTTTTGAAGAATTCTATCAAGTTCATAAGCAAATAAAAGATTACACAACTTCGAGGTTGTATATTTTGGTCCTGATTTTAGTTTATACTCTGAATCGGGGTGAGCTAATCTCTCAGCTCCCAAGTACATAGCTTGACCAACTAATTTACCTTCTCTAATATCAGGGTTATGGGTATTACTGCTGACAACAACAACTCTTGCAGGTTCAGCAAAATGGGGAAGCAAGAGGTTTGTCAACAAGAAGTGTCCTAAATGATTTACCCCAAAAGTTAATTCAAACCCATCTTTTGTATATTCAATTGATTCACCAGATGTTATACCCGCGTTGCATACAAGTCCCTGCAGTGGAGGTAAATGCTTGGACTGGAATTCTGCAACAAAATTTCTTACAGATGCCAGTGAAGCCAAGTCTAATTTCAAAAAGCTCACGTTTTTGTTTCCTGTTTCCTCAGTAGTAACCTTTGTCGCCTGAATTCCTTTTTCGGCATTTCGACAGGCAAGTACAATATGCCAACCCTGATTTGCTTTGGCTATTGTTTTTGCACACTCAAACCCCAATCCTGAATTTCCACCTGTAATAATGACTGTTTTTGTTGCTTCCATATATTCCATAAATATCTGTTTCTAAATATGGAACAAAGTTAAGGGGGGAGGATAATCGACTTGTATCCAAATCGATCATTGTTGTATCCAAAAAATTTAACTGATATCTTGATCAGTATGAACACTAACACGCAATAAACACTCGTAGGCTAGACTTTTTAAACTTCTATAAAAGAATCTATTAAAACACCTTATACTTATTACTAAGTAGATAATAGTATTTGTTAGTGGTTCGACTTTAGTACTCCTCAAGCTGTTTTGTAATCAACTTTAGAGAAGAATAATATTCTATATCATTTGAAATATTTTGTTCCATATGATCTAGTTCATCAATAATTAATTGACTTCCTTTCAGCTCAGACCTTAGTATACCTCCAAAAAACTCAAAGTCTCTGAGATTTCTTTTAGTGGCAATTTTACCTATCTCATAATGATAGTCTGTTCTGCTCTGAATTTGCTCAGTTTGATCATGCTCTGAAGTAGTTACACACTCTACGGTACAGTTTTAATAACAAAGTGAGTTAAGGGTGTAATACTGGATTACAGGATATTTGCAGGTTATTTAAGGGCTGATTGGGGCAAGAAAAAGCAAAGGTCTAACTTTGCCGTTCGCCAAAACCACAAGCCAGACCTTTACCTTTATGTTGACTGCAAATATACTTGAAATCCTCTGCGGTTTCCAAATCGTCAAAGGCAAACCAAGCAAACAGGTACTAGCCAAGCTAATTACGGCCTTGGTGGAAGATGAAAATGTGCAATTTCATCAGATAGCCAAAAACTTGCCATCCAAGGCACAAAAAGCTTCTCGGACCAAGCAAGTCAAACGCTTTATGTCAGGAGCTGTGTTCAATTATCAGGCCCTGATGGCATGGTTGTTTTCCTGCCTGCCATCCGGAAAGATCACCCTCTGCATTGACCGAACCAACTGGCAGTCCAGAAAGCAGGCAGTGAATATTCTGGCCGTGACGGCCTACAGTCATGGCGTGGGTTTCCCACTGGCTTTTCGGCTACTGGACAAAAAAGGAAACAGCCACCAGCAGGAGCGTATTGATTTGCTGAAGGAAGTGCTTCAGATTGTACCTCCCGAGCGGATCGGGAAAGTGATTGCAGACCGAGAGTTTATCGGCAAAAAGTGGCTTCGGTTTATGACCATGCAAGGGATTGTCTTCTGCGTTCGGATTCCATCACACCACAAAATCAACATCGATGGTGTGGAGAAAACAGGAGAGGTATGGAGCAAAGAAGGTTTTCGTTGCACTGACCGAAGAGCGACGATCTATGGAATGGACCTGACTCTTTCCATGCAGATGACCAAGGATAAAAACGGGCGAAAGGACTACCTGATCGTAGTCTCAAACCTGATGAAAAGCGGCTTGCTGTCAAGCTATAGAAAACGGTGGAGCATCGAGGTGTTCTTCCAGTCGCTCAAAGGGCGGGGATTCAACCTGGAAGCCACTCACCTGACCAAATTGGATCGGCTTGAAAGACTTTTTGCTGTGGTGTGTATGGCCTTTGCTGTTTGTCACTTATTTGGCGTGGCTTTCCATGAAAAAGTACAAAACATAAAAGTAAAGAACCACGGTTACAGGGAGAACAGCTATTTCAGAAAGGGAAAAGATCTGTTGCAGGAGCATTTCTGTACGAGACCCCGCCAAGTAGGTAATGAGATCAAAGGACTTTGGAAGAAGTTTTGGAGGGGAATTAGTTCCAAAACACCATCTGAAAAACTGGTTTTTAGTTGGTTATAAAAAAGTGTACCGTAGAGTGGTAGTTACAAACTCAATAGTTAGTGGATTGAAACTCTGTAAATCAGAATCAATTCTTGATTTTCTTTCAAAAATATCAACGAGATATTTCCTAGTATCTTCCAAATAATCTTTGAGATCAACATAGAAGCAATCGATAAAATTCTGATATCTTAAATGTTCGTTTTTTCGATTATAAATTCTCAGTAATGACGATTTATCGTATGCAAAATCTGACGTGAAAATTGACTCAAAATACAATTCAATAAGTTTCAATAATGTATTAAAATCATTATTTTCTTTAACAGCTTCTACTTTATCTAATTCTAGTAAAAATTCATTTAAGATTGAGTTAAGCTTGGATAGTATTATATCAAGATACTTGTCTAGAAACTTTTGATGTCTTTTTTGGATTTCTACTATCCCAACAGTTCTGCATTCAAAAGCGAAATTATTGTCTTTATGATATCTTAAATATTGTATTTCATCTTGTTTAGCTTGATAGCTAAATAGCGTAGATGAGATCAATTTCCCTTCAAACTTTCTAATTGGATGTCCAATTAGTTCATTCCGTAACTCTCGGTTTATACTGTATGATTCATCTTCCTTTAAATCCCCTTTATTCACTCCTGTTTTGAAAATTTCCAATAGTTCCTCAATAAAGTCTTGATGGATGTAAATGGCTTGTAACAAGCTCATTGAAAAAGAAAACTTATCTGAATTACTGACTGGTTTATTTGTAGAGAAAGCCAAATCCAAAGTATCTGAAAAATAACCTAGTATGCTACCTAAATAGTTGGTTTTCACATCATCATTGAATTTTATTTTACGAGAGCAGAACTTGTATTCCCAAATGAAATGATTCCATAAACTTTCGATTTTATATAATTTATTTTCGATTTCAGGTTTCATTGTAAGGTGATTGATTGTGACAGCTAAAAATTATATAAAGTACACAGTGGTATATATTTCGTCAAATTTGAAGATCTTAGTGCATGGACTATATACACACACTATGTCAAACCTCCTTTAAGCTAGTGGATTCTTTGTCTTGTCCAAACTTCTCACCTTCTCTTTAGCTCCCTAAGCTCTGAAATAGTACTTTTCTGCTGCTGCTCAATATTCCATAACCTCCCAATCCTTTAGACCTTTTAGATCAAGGTACAGATACAATCATTCAGTCACAAAAAAGCTAAATCCATCAGATCTTTAGGTCTGACTCAACTCATCTTTATTGTTACCTCTCCCCCTTTATTTCATTTAAATAATCAAAAAAGTTGTAACCTTTTTAGTCTCAAGCTCATCCAAAGGGTAAAGAATAAACTAATAATAAAAATTATGAAATTATCGATCTTAAAAATTCAATTGATCTGTATCCTAGGAAGTATCCTTTATAGCCACTCTATAAACGCTCAGGTTTCAGAAGATTCAGACTTGTTCAGAGTCCTAAAAGAAAAGGACAGCTTGATGTTTGATGTGGGATTTAATGAATGCAATCTGGATCAAATTGAGTCACTATTGCCTGAGCACTTTGAGTTTTATCATGACAAAGATGGTATTACCAATACACGAATTGCATTTATCCAAACTTTAAAAGAAAACCTATGCAGCTCGGGCAAGAACACAACCAAAAGAATCCTTGAACAGGGAAGTATGGAGGTGTTCCCACTTTATAATAATGGAGTGCTGTATGGTGCTATTCAGACAGGAAGACACTCTTTTGGTAGTGTAGAGGCTAGATTCACAAATCTATGGCTATTAGAGAATGATGAATGGAAGCCTTTCAGAATGATAAGCTATGACCATAAAATGAAAGAAAGTGCTGTAATTTCTGATGTTACATTTATCAAATTGTCTTCCGATGAGATTCCAGCATACTTAGGACAGTATAAGTTCTCTTCAGATTTTACCTTGTCGGTTATTCAAGAGGGAAATAAACTTTATGGTGATGCCCAAGGCCAAAAGGTAGAAATTAAACCTTATGAAAAGCATAAGTTTTTAGACCAAAGCCAAACTATGAAACTTACTTTTGTTACAGACACATCAGGTGCAATATCAGGTCTTCAAATACAAGGTCCCAATGGTATAATGATGGGAGAAAAGATCAACTAATTTTTGATAATCGAAGTAATAGAAAATCATGATAGTATCAAAAATCTTTTGAATCATATGGTAGTGATAATAGTGGCATTTTTTATTCACTTGTCTTGTTACTGACAAGCCCAAGACTGATGTATCTTCTGGATAAAGGTGATTACTCCTTGCAGGCCACTTCCCTACCAAAATACAGGGCTTTCCGAATGGCTTATAATCCCAAGGTAATAAGCATGCTAAAAAACTTACCCTCCGTTACCTAAACAGTTCAGCCCTTGTTATAAGCTTTTTATGCTACCTAAATTGTTTTGGTTTAAGTTTTTTACTAGCATTTTCAGCAATTTCAATCATTCTCTTTTGTCTAGTCTCTAATCTTTTAGCAGAAACCACCCAATGCAATAAAATCTTTTTTATGGAAGCACTAAGACTCTCAAAGTATTCAATTGATCCTTTGTGGTTTGCAAATTCTGCTTTTAAATCTTCTGGAATTACAAGTGCTTCAACTTCATCTAAAATTGTCCAAGAACCATTTTCTTTTGCAATTTCAATGCTTTTGTAGCCTTCTTCTTTCATAAGTCCTTGTTCAATTAAGGTTTTCACTTTATCCTTATTGACCTTCGACCAATTACTCTTTGCTTTTCGTTTAGTAAAGTATTGTTTGTATTTCTCAGTGTCTATTGTTTTTTTGACACTGTCAATCCAACCAAAACAAAGCGCCTCATCAACTGACTCACTCCAACTTAGGTTATAGTGAGGGGATTTTTTCTTATAAAAAATGAGCCAAACAGCTTCTTTCTTATTATGGTTTAACTCAAGCCATTTTCTCCAATCATGTCTGTTCTGAGGACAATAATCTTCCACTTCTTTCATACTTTAGCTTGTACTATTTTTAATGGATATATCTAGCTACCGTTTATTCAAATTTGACCTTCTAAACATTAAAGCTAATCCCAGTTTTATAGAGACTCACTCAACTACAGCCCTTTTCATCATCTTCTTCGCACCTCTTCAAATTATCAAAAGAGAATCAGCATATTAAACAAAGTACTGTAGTTGATGTCTTTTATAGAATTCCATATTGCAGTGAACTTGCAATCGCTACTGTTTTTCTTATTGCAAAGGTTTTAAATCTTTGTACTTCACTCCTAGTGCAATCCCAAACTCTTTCTCTAAAATATTCAGATAAGACTCTCCTTCCTCAAGGTCTATTATTTCTTCTTTACCATCAATTACTTTTTTGAATTGCATGTTAAAGAGTGTCTTCTTCCCATTTTCCACAGGAATAGTAGCAATTCTTCCTTGAACAAATATAGATTTTGGACTAGTGGAAGTATAATAATTCCCATAATCAATATCTCCAGGGCAAACATGATTCAAATCGACACTATATAGGTTTTTCCACTCTGTATCATACTGCTTCTGAAGCATAAAACCATACAATTCACTTTCTATTAATCGATATGATTGCCCCTCAAAAGAAACAGTTTGATTACACACTAAAGGAATTGGAATTAAAGGTGTTTCTGCACCAAACCCCGCATCTACCAACCATTTTTCATCACCAATTGTCACTAAAATCACATAATGACTTCTACCTGTTGGTTCACCTGCAAGGTGTACTCTTCCCAATAATTCTTGTGTTTGAAAGCCGAATGATTTAAGCGCTAACAACAAAAGACCATTTAGTTCAAAACAGTAGCCACCACGTTTATTCTTGATCAACTTTTCTACCAACACATCCGGTTCGAGGCTAATACCTTTACCAAGACATATATCAAAGTTCTCAAAAGGGATTGACCTATGTTGAGCAAGACGAATTGATTTCAGGGATTCAAAATCTTCAGAAGTTGACCCTTTGTAATTAATTCGCTCTAGGTATTCATTTTGATTCAATGTAAAACTCATCATTTCTTATTCTTTAAATAGTGGCTAACGGTATCCTAAGGAACAGGAAAAGAAGTACAAATGTTCGACTTACAGTTGGAATTCCTTTTACTCGCCAGTCCCTCTTAACATTGAGTCATCACCGCCTCAATCTAACAATCCTTAAGGGATTTAACGAATGATTAGGTGCAACTTCAGCATTCAACTGAATACAACAAGGTTATGTTCTTAGTGAAATTGTACCCCATTTTGGAGAACACTTGACTACTAAAGAATTTATGGAATAAGTGAAATAAACTTTGTGATTTGATTTAATAAAGTAAAAGAGCAACCCTAAGGCTGCTCTTTACATCTTTCTCCATTCAATCTAAAGGAATCAAGTCACTTACTGACCAGTTCGTTCTCTTATTTTGAGGCTTGGTTACTGATCATATCCCTTACGACAGTACCAGTTTCAAACTTCTCATTTGTATAATTCTCCCCTAAAAATGCAGCTACAGTTTTGGCTATCTGCTTTTGGTAATATTGGCTTTCTTCTTTTACTTCACCCAAAGCAGGCGTATCAGGACCAATCACAGCAAACCAGATTTGGTCAGAACCTTTCTGTTCATGACCGTGGTGTTTCCATTGTTCTTTAGGGTATGAGCCCCTGCCATGATCTGTCGTAATGACAAAAGTCGTTTTGTCTTTGTATTGCTTATCAGACTGCACATAATCCCACAACGCTTTGATGTATTGGTCTGTCTGGTAAGCTGCATACAAGTACTGGTCATATTCTCCATCATGTGCGAAGTCATCCGTTTCACCATAGGCAATCAATACCACCTTGGGTTTATTCTTTTTGATATACTCCAAGGCATAATGATGTGTGAAAGGATCCAATCGAACACCTGACCAAGGCCCTCTGATTTCACTTTGCAGTTCATTTAGCAGCTTTTCACGTTCAGTGAGATTTTTGCCTTTGGCAGTGTCAAATCCTGCATTGACTGGTATGCCACTTCTTTCTTTATTGATGATAAAGGGGAATACATCCCAAGAGCCAAAAGCTGCCACTTTACCTGAATATGCCTTTTGGTTATTCAGATACTCCAACACTGTCTGGTTAGGATTGTTGATCTTGTTGTTGCTGTTCACATGCTCATCATCAGCGAAACCACAAAGTATCTCGTGATATCCAGGGTAAGAAAACCACTTTGTGTTGGAGCAATTAACCTTGTTTCCATATTGGCGGTTGCCATAGAGTTGCCCGTTTTTGGCTAACTCATTCCAGAAAAATGGCATCAGGATTTCACGCCTTTCCAATGGGTCTTGACGCCAGAATCTCTTGGTCAGTTCTTCCGGTTTATCCACATAGTCTGGATCATTTACCAACAAGGAATCTGCTCCACCGAACAGTTCTTGCCAACGAAGACCATCCAAGGTAATGACAAAAACATTTTCAGTCTGTTGAGCCTTCAGTATTGGAGAACAAAGTATAAGTAATAAAAGAAAGCCAATCTTTTTCATTTCAGTTACGGTTATTTGGGTTGGTGATATTTTTCAACTAAGCTAATAATCTTCTTAAATACGGCAGTGTTTTCATATACACCACAGAACAGGTTTGCATGTGCGCCATAAGCAAACAGGGGCACCATCGTACCGGTATGGTCATAGCTATGAAAGTCGATTTCCACTTCTCCTTTCTCTACATTGGCATAAGGCAAACTCGCTCCACTGGTCTCATGGTCTGCAGTTACAATCAAAAGCGTATTTGGGTGTTCGTCCACATATCGCATAACCTCACCAATTGCCCTGTCAAAATTGAGTTCTTCCTCAACCATCACTTTTGTACTGTTCCAGTGTCCACCCAAATCGATATTTGAACCTTCCACCATCAGGAAAAAAGGTTGTTTCTTTGCAGAAAGAAATGATAATGCAGATGAGGTTGCTTCTTGCAGGTAAGAACTGTTGGCTATGCTTTCCGAGATATTTGATTCTGGCTGAAAGTATCCCACTCTTTCACTTTTGCTTTTTCCTACTTTTTTCAGGCTTTCCACAAGATCAAATCCACTTGTTTCCAATGAATCCAACTTATCCTGAAAGGCTTGCTTACCATATCCTATAAAGAGATCCAGTTTACAATCCAACAAATCAGTATTGATCTCATCCGTTTTGTTTCTGTCAGTCTGGTGAGCATAAAATGCTGATGGTGTTGCTCCAGAAACCTCATCCGAGGTCACGACACCGCTTGCAAAGCCATATTTTGCCAATACTTCCGATAAGTTTTCTACCCTATTCCCTTCAGGTGTCACCCCAATATGCCTGTTATTGGTCTTGTTTCCTGTCGCCAAAGCTGAACCACCAGCAGCAGAGTCAGTGACAAAGTCATCAAATGATTGTGTCTTGACCAATCCGATATTTTTCAGCTGAGTCAGGTTCAGTTTATTCCCATTGGCAGCCAATCCGGCTGATATCTGTGTCAGACCATTCCCGTCTCCAATCATCAGAATAATGTTCTCCACCTGATTTCCCTGACCATCTGCCTGATAGGTCGGATAGTAAATATTGTGTTGCTTAGCTACCTTGTAAGTGTTTCTAGGTAATTTTGTCAGGTAATCAGTGGCCAAGAATGGTATATCAGTATTGATGAAATCCACTCCCATAGCATGAAACGCTCTCCATGCCGTTTTTTTGTCTGGACTTCCCCAAAAACGGATAGGTTTACCCAAGGCGTGTACCTCATCAATGATGGCTTGTACCTTTTGCTTCTGGGCTTCAATCATGCGTCCTTTTCCGTTCCACTCAGAGTAGTTTTTGAAGTCATAACTGCACATGGCAATTTTCTCCAGCGGCAGGTTTTCCTGAGGTAACCCTTGGTAGTCAAAGAAGATATAGTCAGGATACTGATTGTAGTCCTGAACAGGTGGCTTGTTTCCGGATATTACAATCTTGATACCCTTGGGGTTAGTTTCAGTATACCATAGTGTCTTATACTTCTCCAGTTCCGGCTCTAGCACTGCCAACGTTTTTTTTGCATCGGTCTTGATTTCAACAACCAACTGGAAATTATGAGACTCCAGCATTCCCAATGTTTTTGCCTGTCGGATAGGGTCAAGGTAAACATTACTTAAAGTCCACTCAGGTTTGATTGAACTTTCTTCATGAGCGACCATCAACTTACCTTCTGAAAGGATTACGTCTGCTTCAATAGAACCTGCATGGCTATTGAATGCTTCCCAAAAAGGTACTTTTCCAATATAATCATTATGTGAATGAATTCGAGGTGATTGCGCCCAAGCAAAGCCAACCACCAGTTTTATTGCACTGATAATTAGCAGGATGATCAATTTTCTGTTATTGCCATTCATCTCAATTACGGATATCTCTTTGTTATATATTGATGCTGATCTCTTTGTTATATATTGATGCTGATTGAAAGCTGATGTCAAGAAATTTGGGATAATAACAGGGTGTCATGTTCTTTACGACACCCTGTTTGCTAGTTGTTACCAGCCTTTGTTTTGACTGATACCTGAAGAGTTTACAACCTGATTTGGAATTGGCCATACGTGCATGTATGACGGATCAAAGTTTCTTGCAGGCCATACTTCTCCTATATTGAAAGGTGAATCCGGATCAGTCTTGTCTGCATGGATTCTGCCATGCAGTGGCTTGCTGTAAGCTTCCTTCGCATCGCCCCATCTTACCAGATCAAAGTGCCTGTTCGCAAACTCGCCCGCAAGCTCTACCCTTCTTTCATGTTTCAGGTCTTCCATTGTAGCTCCTGTTACAGGATTCAAACCAGCTCTTTCCCTTACCATGTTCAAAGGCTCGTCTCCATTTCGACCAAGCATAATCAATGCCTCGGCTTTCATCAGTAACACTTCAGCATATCGCATAACTGGCACATTGTACAGCGTAGTAGGGTCGTCACCATTCGGGTTGATATAACTACCGATTGGATCCTCAAACTGGTACTCATACATGTACTTGTTGAATTGCAATCCAGACAAAGAGTTTTCGGACTGGTATCTTTTTTCCTCCCCAAAAAACTTGAAAGAATCACCAAACTTCAGAATGGTTACCCCTCTTCTTGGATCATTGTCCTCAAATTCATCATAAAGTTCTTGTGTTGGCGTATAATACCCCCATCCGTTGTATTTACCCCAACCTTTATTTTCCAATGCAACACCGGGCAACTTGCTTCCGCCATTGACACCTGAATCGACCGTCCAAATGTATTCTGGTCCCCAGTTATTTAAATGGCTATGCAGCAACCTGAAATCCTCTTCAGGGTTACCTGTGTCATATAGTGCCCTTCCTGAGCCTGAGTTAGTCACGGCATCTGCATACTTGATTACTTCCTCATATTTAGAGTCATCATACTGCGCCCAATAAAGGTATGTTTTAGCCATGTAAGCCAACGCTGCATCCTTATGGGCTCTTCCCAAATCATCCGCACTGTATTCAGTAAACAACGGTAGAAGCGCTACTGCTTTTTCCAAATCCCCAATAATCTGCGCATAGTTTTCAACTACGCTGGTTGGTCGGCTGTAGCTGCCAGCATCATCAAACATGTTCTCCTCTGTAAGGATCGGAACACCACCATTGTCACCGTTGTCGCCATAAGTATGAGCCAACCAGAAATAATGGAATGCTCTCATAAAATAAGCTTCTCCCAAAATCCTGTTTTTCAATGACTCGCTGATTTCCATATCTGCCACATTCAACAATACGTCATTGGCTCTACGGATTATCTTATAACTCTGTGGATACATCCAGTACGTATACCCTTCTTCACCAGTCATCTTGAAATTCTTGATATTGTCAGCCGTACCATTTACACGACCTGTTACCATATCGTCAGATGCATTGATATACCAGAAGAATCCCCTTGAAAACATATCCTCATCCTTCATGTAGAAATACATGCTGTTTGCCGCTTCTATGGCATCCTGCTCTGTTCTGAAGAAGTTTTCGTATGAAGTACTTCCCTTTGGTTCTAGATTAGTGAACTCGTCAGAACACGCGCCCACTGAAAGGGCAATCATTAATGCTGAAACTGATCTAATAATATTTTTACGCATGATGTGTGCTGATTATAAAGTCAATGATAAGCCTACTGTAAATGTTCTGGCAACTGGATATTTTGCCACGTCAAGACCTTTGCCTCCAACTTCCGGATCCATACCGCTATAGTTAGTAATGGTGAACAGGTTCTCTCCAGCTGCATAAACCCTGAAGTTTTTCAGTCCTCCAATTGAAGGGAAAGTGTAACCAATGGTCAGGTTTTTCAGCCTTACATAGGAAGCATCCTCTAGATACCAGCTTGATGGTGTGCTGAAGTTGCTGTTGTCATCCTTGGTTGAAAGTCTTGGGATATCGGCATTTATGTTGTCCACAGACCATGCATCCAATACACGGTTATCAAGGTTATATCCTGACTGAGAGGCATTGTAAGCGGTAAACTTGTACCCGTTGAACACTTTCACTCCTGATACACCTTGGAAAATCATGGATGCGTCAAAGCCCTTGTATCCAAGCGTCAGGTTCAGACCGTAGGTAAAGTCAGGCATATAGCTGTCCATATAGACCCTGTCATCATCCGTAATGCTGCCATCACCATTTACGTCCGTAAACTTGAAGTCACCCGGTTGTGCATTCGGCTGAATCAGCTGTCCGTCTTTAGTATAAGAATCGATCTCAGCTTGTGACTGGAAAATACCTTCGTAAGGAACCAAGTAAGTAGCATACAATGGCTGACCTACCGTAGACCTGTATGGACGCAAAATGCTTCTTACATCATCAGTGTGAGAGATAAAATCGATATCACTGTTGTTGTAACCATCAAGGTTTACCAGCTCATTTTTCATGATATTGATATTTCCTCTGACTCCAACCTTAACAGGCCCTGCCTGACCGTTGTATCCTATTGAAAGTTCAATACCCTTGTTTTGTACTTCTCCACCATTTACATCCGGAGCAGCAGTACCTTGATGAAGGTCTTCCAAGCCCGGCAGAATCATGCCTTTCGTTGTTTTCACGAAGTAGTCAAATGTCAAATCTACCTTGTTGTTGAGGAAGCTAGCATCGAAACCGAAATCGGAAGACTCTGAAATTTCCCATTCCAAATCTGGGTTAGATTGGCGACCTGCATACACGCCACGGTCATTGAGTGCCCCATCTTCTCCAATGATCACATTCTGCGTGCTCAATGGCACATCAAATGAGTAATAACCCACAGAATTAATATTTCCAATACGTCCCCAAGATGCTCTTACTTTCATGTGAGAGAAGATATTGGAAGAGAAAAACGGCTCCTCTGAAATTTTCCATGCACCCGAAACTGATGGGAAAACACTTGCCTGGTTTGCGATAGCCAGTCTGGAAGTTTCATCCCTTCTGACACTGGCAGAAACAAAATACTTATTGGCATAATTGTACATAACACGACCAATGGCAGAGGTCAGTGCATCTTCATACACATCAGTGACTGGTGTAAATATTTCAGAAGCATTACCCATAAATTGGTTAAATGCTGCCTCACTACTAAATCCTCTTCCTTCCTGATAGTAAGACTCGTAGTTGGTCTTTTGGGCTGAGTAAATTCCTGTCAGGTTCAGGTTATGCTTGCCGAATGACTTCTGGTAAGTCACCTGATTTTCCCAGTTCCAACGGTTCGTGTTGCTATATTCCTGATAGAGGTAGTTTTGAAGGTTTGTTCTTCCCAGCTCAGGAATTTTCGGTGAGAACTTTTTATACTTCGAGCTAGACACACTCGCACTCAATGTTGATTTGAATGTCAGTCCATCCAGAATATCATATTTGAAATAAGTATTTGAATTCAGGTAATTGACTGGATTGTCTACAGTTGGTCTCAGTAGTTGTCCTACAGGATTGTAAACGTCACCATAAGCACCTGCATAATCAGATAGCGATTCAGGTACAACCCCGTGGAAGTTACCATTCTCATCATAGACAGGAGCTGCCGATGGCATATAGATCGCATTGATGATAGACCCTGAATAAGAACTGGTAGAGTTAGTACCAACGGCATTCGTATGCGAGAAATAGACATTTTCACCAACTTCAATCTTGTCTGTCAAAAAGAAGTCAACCTTCAGTCTTGCGTTCAGGCGTTCGTAGTCTGTACCAACCAAAACACCTTCTTTTTTCTGGTAGCCTACTGATGACATATAGCGAACATTTTCACTGGCACCGCTTACATTCAGGTTGGCATTGTAGATCGCAGCTTCTCTAAAGATCTCATCTACCCAGTTTGTTCTGTTGACCTGTCCCCATGGGTTAAGGGTAGCGTTGTGAGCGGCCTGTCTTTCAACGCCTGCATTGTCAGCCGCCAAGTTGTACACTTCAGACTGTTGTTGTGCCGTAAGAGGCGTTGGCAGGTTTCCTGCTTGCTGTACACCTACATAAGTGTCGAATGTAATTTCAGGTCCACCAAGCTTTCCTTTTTTAGTCTCGATTACAATTACACCTGAAGCTGCTTGCGCTCCATAGATAGCAGCTGCAGAAGCATCCTTAAGAATGGATATCGAAGCAATATCGTTAGGGTTAATGGCAGGACCGTAGTATGGGACACCGTCCACTACTGTAAGAGGTGTTTCGTTGGCAAATGAACCGATTCCCCTGATTACGATCTGGCTCTGAGCGGAAGGATCACCACCTTGTTGCAAGACTGTCACCCCAGGCACACTACCTTGCAAAAAGTCATTCAGGTTCGTCACCGCCCTGTTGTTGATCTGTTCAACCCCTGCTACCGATGATACCGATGAGGTCAGGTCTTCTTTTCTGGAAGAACCGTATCCAATCATCACCACTTCATCCAACTGGTGTGCTGCCACTTCCATATAGACAGTCAGTGTAGCATCGCCATTGTAAGGAACAGCCTTTGGCTCCATGCCTATAAAGGAAATCCAGATTTCTCCCTTTTCTTCAGGAACTGTTAGGGTAAATGTTCCGTCAGCTGCTGATATCGATCCCAATGAAGAATTGCCGTTGGGAACAATACTGGCACCTGGTAGAGGAGTATCACTTTCTTTGTCCAGCACAGTACCTTTAATAACTGACTGTGCATGCACCTGTATGACAAGTGCTAAACAGATGATAAAAACCGAGATAAATTTACTTTTCATTGAAGTGATTTTTTGTGTTTGAAACACTGCAAATGAAGTTCAGACACTCAGAAATCAGTGGTATTATTATTTCAAATAGTTGTAATATCCTTTCAAAAAAGTGGTCTGAAACACCGCTGATGTGGTACTTTTTCTTCAGCAACAATGCCTTAACTATCGCATATCAGTACGTCAACAAATGGTTTATACCCCGTTCATATAAAACCGTCCAAGCAAGTAAGAAATACAGAGGTCGGTGCATAAAGAACAGGCCTGAGCATGCCCCGCTTTGGAGCATACTCAGTTTTCAAAATATCTAACTTGATTGTGGGAGATGGATAATCACAAGGGAACTCACTTTATCGTCCTTTAACTCCCTTTTGGTAGTTTTTAGGTGATTGACCAAAGTGTTTCTTAAATACCTTACTGAAGTACCTTGGATCGTTGAAGCCACAGGTGTAACTGACTTCAGCGATATTGAGCTTGTTAGCTTTGATCAGCTGCTCTGCCTTTTCAAGTCTCAACTCGATGATGATATCAGAAGGTGATTTGCCCAATACATCCTTGAAGACTCTATAGCATTTTATTTGGCTGATCTGAAGCAGGTCACTCAACGTATTGACTTTAAAGTCGGCATCATCAATATGTTGGTTGATGAGTTCAATACCATCCCTAACCAGTTTTTCATTTGGACTCAACGACAAAGGCTTATCATCATTTATCAGAAGAGAAACCGGCTTCTCATGACTGACCAACTGATGACTCTTCTTGATAAGGGTGGAGAGTTGCTTGGTCAGCAAACTTGCATTGGCGGGTAACTGTATCACCAGATCAACCCCTAGATCCAGCAGTTTTTCATGGATAGAATAATCAAGTCTATCATAGGTATAGAGAACTGGAATTTCCTTCCGCTCTGTTTTCACCTTTTTGATTAGGTTTACCAAACGCTTATTGGCATGACCATTATGTATAATAAGGGCGTCTATGTTTGGGTGATGAATGGACTGCTCTATCACTTCTATATTTTCCTCAACCAATACATCAAAACGGTCATCTTCCAATAGGGAAAGCATATGGTCAAGCTCATACTTCTCTCCTACCAACAGTACATTCGGTTTGTCAGGATTCAATGATTCTGAGAATTCAAAAAACTTCCAATGTTTGAAGTACCCTTTACCTTCACTCTGATCCAAAGTGTTGAATGGGAGTGACAGCTTTATACTGACCTGTTCGGGTGAAGTCATCTCATAGGTTAACTGACCACCCAATTGCTCCATGATGACTTTCCCTTTTTTGAGATAAGGGCTGAACTGCCAGATTTCCTCAAAACTGTCATGAAAAAGTGTGCTTGAAACCTGTATGTTGATAGAGAGATGATTATTGTCTAATTCCCTTATTTTTAGGTTGATGGTCGTATGACTTGATAGGTACTTGATAATTTCCTTGAATGTATAGAGCCAAAGTTCTTTACAGTCTTGGACTGGTAACTCCACCCATTCATGGGATAGTTCTATTTCTTCCTTTAACTCAATGGAGTATTTTTTAAGTAAGGTATTCACCTGTTTTACCAGACCTTCAAAAAGATGAGGCAGGGAGGTGACGGTCATTTTTTCAGACAGTTGGTTATTCGGTTCATTAACCCGCTCTATGCTATCCCATTGATCCAGCTCATTTACTATCTGATCCAATAAGTAGTTCAATTCTATTTTCAGTGAATTGTCACGTGACCTGAGCTGTTCAAACCCTTCCTTAAACTCAGATAGTGGTTTACGGAATTGTCCCATAAAATATTGCTTGAGCTGCTCTACTTCAAGCTCATTGTCCTGATGTCGCTGATAGAGTGACAGCAACTCCCCTTTTTGGCTAGAGATCTCTTTGTTTTTGGCCTCAAGTTTCTCCTTCTGCTGCAAGATGGTTGCTGTACGTTCAGCTACTTTTGCCTCCAGTTTTGCTTGAACTGCCCTTACTTGCCTGTTTCGCCAATACAGAAATACAATGGAAACTGAACCAGCCAGAAACAGCCAAAAAGCAGGAGAGTCCCAAATGGAAGCCGGTACGTCAAAACCGACCTGTTGCCAATTTCCATGATCTATCTCTTGCGAATTACCCACTTGCAGGGTATAGCTTCCAGCAGGCAGATGTTCAAATGCAATTTTACCATCCTTGTCAAGCAATTGCCAGTCGCTTTGCAATGGCTTAAGGCGGTAGACGATATCGTTCTGTGGTTTTTCAAGAAAGCCAACACTTTCCACTGATGCTGAAAATTTTCCATGCTGAAGTGTTTGCTCCCAATCAGTTGATTTCTTCAAATGCAGCAGCGGAAAATTTTGTGCAGCATGCATCCTGTTAGGCAAGAAATAATTGATTCCGTCCACCCCTCCAAAATACAGGACGCCTGCATTGTTTTTATAATGCGCTCCTTCTGCAAATTCTGGTCCTTGCCAACCCTGCTTCCATGGGTACAACTTTGCAGCATAACTCTTTTTATCTATGGAAACTATTCCTGCCGTAGTACTTGACCAAATCTCCTCATTCCCTTCCAGCAGACCGTAAACCAACTCACTTGGTAAGCCGTCTTTTTTTTGAATATTATGCTGAATGCCTTTCTCTGGATGGTAAATGGAAATTCCACTTCGGGTAGCGATCCACAAATTGCCCGTTTGAGTATCTTTCCATAGGTCATATGCATTGTCGTTCAGGATACCATGCTGCTTTTTGATAAAATCCAGTTTACCCGAACTGAAAACAATCACCCCATTTTTTTCAGTGGCAATCCATAGGGTATCCTTGTCAGCCAGTATCTTTCGGGTATGAAAGCCTTCCAACATTTCCTGCCCTTCAAATGCTACAAAGGAGTTGGTTCCATAATCAAATTTTGAAATACCATCCCATCCTGCAATCCAAAGTGCATTCTCTGTTTCACAAAAATTATAGGTTCGGTTACTGCGTAGGTACTTATGTTCGGAAGTGGAAAAATGTGTAACATGCTTTTGGGGCGTAATTCTCATAATGCCGGCATAGGTTCCAACCCAAACATTCCCAAACTTATCTGTAAATAGACTTCTGATTCTTTTCCAGTCTTTGTTCCCTTTATAAATCGTGGAATCCATGTACTGAAACATGGTGTTATGTGGAGCCTTGTAGAGCAAACCTGCATTATAGTAACCAAGCCACAAGTTGTTTTGGTGATCTTGTGTTACCGCCCTTACAGTTTCACTGGGCAAATTCGGATTGGCTACAGGATGGGCATAAATGGCATGGATCTCATCTGAGTTGTTCAGTACAATACTTATACCGCCATCTTTTGTTCCTAGCCAGATATTACCGAAAGTATCTTCATGAAGATTGTATATCTCATTGCTCCTTAAGCTGTATGGGTTGAAGCTATCAGAGAGGTATTGGTGAAATTTAGGGGTTGCCATATTCCCTTTCTCCAATGAATAAATGATTAGTCCATCGGTTAAGGTAGCAAACCAGATATCTCCATTTTTTCGTAGCAGTACATCCCGAATTGTTGCCTCTGGAAAATGGTCAAGCAACAGTTTTTTATATTTTCCAGTCTTGTCTTCTCTAAAGTGATAGCCACCACACGGATGAAATTTCTGATCGCCATACACTAGCGTATCTTTATCAATAACTACCATCATTTCCCCTTGATTATTGATTCCATGCGTTTCTATTGGGGAATGAAAGGTATAGTTTTGAAAGGAATGGTCTTCTTTCAGTAGGCTTATAGTATTAACACTGGATTTAACCCAAATACGTTTATCCTTATCTTGATCCAATCCATAAATAAAGTTACTGGGAATTGATGAACTGTCATTTTCATCGTGTCGGTAAATTTTAAATTCATGTCCATTGAAGTGATTCAATCCATCCCATGTTGCTATCCAAAGTGCCCCTGTAGAATCATTTATAAAATCATTGACAGAGTTGTTGGAAAGACCATCTTCTACTTGAAGTGTTCTGAATTTGAGGTTTTGCCCCAAGCTGATTGAAGAGAGGAAACAAAGCAAAATCACTAATCGTGTCTTTGTATATCTATGTTGATTCATCTGAAGAAGTCTGCCTTGGCACTTGCAAATAAGCATTACAAATGCGTCATGTTTAGTTTAATTGTTATCAGGGCAAATTAGGTTCTTTCATATAAAAATTATTTATCCTCAGATGAACCTTTGGTAAACTAAAGATGAAGCACAGTTGTCTTTTCATAAAACTGTGCTCCATTAAAGAAATGATTATTCACCGGAGCCATTCACCCTAAATACACGGACATCATAGAAATTGCCAAAGATTGGATCTTGTGTCTTGATTTCCACTTTATGCACGCCTGTCGAAAGGGTTTCAGGGTAACTGCCAACCCAGATATGAGGGTTTTCCTGAACAGGGCTGAAGTTTAGCGTATTGGTCATATCGGAAACACCGACACCTTTCGACTCCAAATATCTCCACCTGATCAAGTATGGGTCGGGTATAAGTTTTTTGTCCATCGGTTGCCATTCTCCTTCATCAATCCGCATGGTTACCATTGTGCTGTCCGAACCTGTAAAAACATTGGCAACGATGCTCCTTTCGGTTAAATTTTCTGGAACGCTCATTCCCCAATCCCATTTATTTTTTTCATAAATCCATATTTGCATCTGCTTGTCTACAGGCATTTTGGAAGCCTTGTACTGCAGCTTGTAATCTGTACCATCAACCATCAGGTAAGCGTATCCTTTCGGAACGCCATCGCTCATAACGGATAAAGGAATACCTTCCCAATCTAGTGCACCTGTCCAAATAGACCCACATGTTGCACCTGCAATGATTTCATGCATGACGTTATCTTCACTAACAGACAGGTATTCCTGATGTAACCAATGGTTATGACCTGATATTGCCAGCAAGTTTTGCCTGTCAGCTAAAAGCTGTTGTAACTCCTGATAGTTGGAAATATCAGCCAACGGAGCGTGCTGACAAAAAACCACCAATCGGTCTTTCGGAACAAATGCAAGATCGTTCTTTACAAAATCAAGCTGCTCTTTGCTTAGCTTCTCCTCATAATCACCATGTGTGTTGGTTGTTATTAAATCTGATGTAACAGTTACAATATCGTTGAGGACAATGAAATGAACCTTTCCATAATTAAAGGCATAATGTGAAGGACCAAAGGCATTTTTAAAGGAAGTCATATCCAAGGCAGGGTCAGTTGCCAGTACATCATAATCCCTGTCATGGTTACCAGGAACAACATGCATAGGCATCTTACATATTTTCAATGTCTGCTTGGCCGCTGAAAATATATTGACATTATCATGCGTGATATCTCCCAGTAAAACGCTAAAGTCCACTCCCCCATCCTTAATGATTTCCTCAGCTACAAGCTTGTTGATATGGTTCCAATCTACCTCTCCACCTGCCTGTGTATCACCCCATAATGCTATTTTAAATGTCGTTTTCTCCTCAACCTTATACAGTCCGAAATCCAACTGTTTTGGGAGCTTTCCTGTCGGTGCTATACCGGGACCATCCATTGGTGGAGTTCCTTCAGGATAGTAATGATAATACCCTTTTGAAATTCCAAACTCATCCATTGGAAGCTGATATCCTGAAGGTTTGATAACGAAAACGGTTTGGTAGGCTGAGACAGGAATTTTATAATCCCCATTGCTATCCGTTACGACTACCTCAGTACCATTTGAAACGCTGACACCTGCAACCCCTTTCTCTTCTTTGTCATAGAAACCGTTTCTGTTAAGGTCATTGTAGACTTTTCCTTTTAAGTAAATAGTCTTTCCGTTAGCTGTCTGAAAATTGAAGATTAATAACCATGCAATTACCGTCAATATGAAGTTTGTGTGAATGTTTTTAATCATAGCTGTTGTTTGATAAAAATAAAACTTGATAGTCAAAAAAATATTAAAGTATCGTTAGTCTCTCTCTTAAAGCTTGTATAACAATATACCTGCACACTGGTCGAAGTAATACTTTAAAAGATAGAGTGATATAAAGAAAAGCTAATCAGAGTTCAAAAAATGGCAGACTGAGACTACCTTATTGTTTTACTTCAACATAAAGATTCCATTAATTTTAAGCGGCATTTTGTAGAAACTACTGCTGCCTTTACTGCTTTTCAGCTCCATTTCATTCTCCCAAAAACAAGCTAATAATTGGTGTTTTGGCGATGGCATTGGCTTAAATTTCAATCATGAACAACCTGTACCGCTTAACAATAGTGCCATGATCGCCTATAGTGGATGCAGCTCTATTAGTGATCCTGATAAAAGAGAAAGCTATAAAACCAAAGAGCCTGCAAGTAATAACTCGCAGGCTCTTAAGCTTTTCAGAAAGCTGCTAACGGATCAACTCCCCATTAAATTTACTTTCTGTATATCATCATTTTTTCTTAATCATCTTTAGTACTTCTGTTTTCTGCTGTGTTGTGACCATCAACAGATAAGTACCTGGAGGTAATTGGTTACCCAAAGTCTCGTTACTCCATATTGCTTGTCCGGACGCATCCGCTTGCATCTCTTCTTGATAAAATACACTTCCGGTAATATTCACCAACTTTATGCTGACAGCTCCTTCCGCTTCAGTATCCACCAACAACTGTATAGTTGACTCAAAAGGATTTGGGTATGCCTTCACCGCCTGATCGGGAAGTGTCGCTCCAACCAATCGCATTTGAACAGGTTCCGATAGATTACCTAAGAGCTTATCAGCAGTAAACTTCATTACCTCAGAATTTAGGATATAGGTACGGTCGGATGCTGCATTATAAGCTTTAAATCGTACTACTTCTTTTTCAGACTCCCCACCTACCGTCATAAAGAAATATTGTCCTTCTTCAACCTGCTGACCTGATACAATTCCACGGCATTCATTCCCTACAAAAGCGGCAATCACCCAATTTTCATCCATACTTATGTCCTCGCCTTCTAATTGGATTACCATAGACATATTGTCTTTGAACTGTTGAGATTGGTAAGACCAAGGAGCTGTTATTTCGGGATTCACCTTCGCTTGACGTCCGTTGCTCAGTGTGCTTGTTTCTGGATAAGTAAAGGTTGTTTCATTTCCTGTATAAAGCATATAGCCTTCTCCCGGACGCAACGTTTGTAATGTTCCTACCCAACCGTAAGTCGGATGGTACAAGGAAAAAGCATCTTGACTCTTGAGTAAATCATCTTCCATAGGGGTGATCCCTGCCAACGCCTCCGTAATCGTCATGGATACCTGAGGAGTAAATCCTACGTAATTCCACCCTGTATCCACAGCAATATCTGTGCTGTTGACCTCCACTGGCGTACCCTTGACCTGTAAATTGGAAGCATTGGTTAACTTGATCTTATACATCTGATCAGCTGTCACTCCTCCATTATTCGTCAGGCTTCCAATCCATCCGGTTACTTCACTATACTGGTCATAATCATCTTGCCCCTTGATAACATCTCCTTCCGAACCTATTCCAACCAACAGGTCATTGATATTGGCATTGGATTCAGCATTCAGGTTAAAAGATACCCATGTCCACCCTGCTGGAAAGTCATAATCCAATGTGATTTCATCTGTAGTTACGATAGCAATGGGTTCAGTGGTTGTTCCCAAGGTGATACTTGCCTTAAAGGTAATTGAAGGTGTTACTTCTTCATGCAAGCGTCCAGTACTGGCATCCCACACCTTAAAGTGTAGTTCTTCTTCTGTGCCTGTGTCATTGGAGATCTCCAACAATACTAAATAAGCAGCAGCAGAGGAATCATAAGTTAGGTTAGCCGTTCCTCGAAGTTCTTCTCCTGCAAATACCCCTACTTTATCATAAGGATCACTGGATACTTCTCCGTTAATTGTCATTTGCCCTATCAGGTTCATGGTATACCCTTCTGGAATCGTTTCTTCGCCCCATTCAGGCTCGGATTTCAATACTCTCAACTGAACGTTCAATACCTCATCCACGCCAGAGGTAGTTGTTAAGCGGATAGCCTGCTCAAACTGTCCCACATTGATGCCCTCATGTGCCTCAAACGCAATCGTTTTATTTCCATTTGCAGGGACTGAACCTGTATCCTCTGTTGTTGTTAACCATACTGGCAAATCTACCAATTCATAGTCCTGTTGCTCATCACTATGATTGAGAATTGTTGCCTCAAAAGTGAATGCTTCACCCTCCTGCATTTCCAAACTTATCGTTGACTCTTCCCATGTCAACACACTGATAGGTTCCTCCACGGTCAGCTGTACTTGCAAGGTATCGCTTCCTCCAATTGAATGTACTACCAACTCCGTCTGATAGCTGCCTGGCTTGGTACCTTCCTTGATATTGATGGCGATATTTTTTTGCTCATTTGCCTCGATAGTGGTACTTGAATCCTCCAAGACCAACCATTCTGGAAATGTTTCCAGTTCGTAGTCTAACTGTATATCAGCAAAGTTATCCAGCAGTGCATCAATCGTATACAAGGAATCTGCTACCATGGTAAATGACAAGGAAGATTCCTGCCACTTAACAAGCGGTGCATTCGCCAGAATATAAGGATCAGACACTGTTCCTTCCTGATCATCAAGTGTAAAAGTCAAGGAGTTGGTCAATGAAATAACCTGATCCCCCTCAGCCTGATAATACTGAAAGCTTAGAGTCTCTCCAGTTAACTGATTACTGTAAGCCAAGAGAAAATATTGGTACTGGTCCAATGCGGCTATATAAATAGGCTTTGCCACACCTCTACATTCTCCATTTACAAATACACCAATCATATCATTGGGAGTTTGGGTGTTGCCGTTAAGCAACACCCTCCCTGTAATTCCCATTGAATAATTGTAATCTGCAGCATTTACCGACCAATCAGGTGTAGCTGCCTGCAGTTGTCCACTTATCAAGCAACATAGACAACCTATAACAAACTGTAAATAATTATAGCTCCTTCTCATTATTGCTTGATTACTTTTAGGACTTCGACGTTTTGTTCTGTGATGACCATCAACAGGTAAGTTCCTGTAGGCAAGTTATTGCCAAGGGTTGGATGACTCCATTTCACCTGACCTGATGAACTAATATCCGTTTGTGTTTGGTACAAAACGTTACCAGTAATGCTCGTCAACTTAATCGTTGCTTTTCCTTCCGCTTCTGTATGCGCCAGCAATTGCAATGTAGAGGTAAATGGATTCGGATATACTTGGAACCCATCTTCCGCCGATAATTCAGTTGCCAAACGCATTTCTATTGGATACTCCAGATCTCCCAAATGTTGATTCTGTGTATAAGCACTCAACTCAGAATTTAGTTCATAGCTATATCCCGTGGCAGGATCATAAGCCTTGAATTGCAATGCTGATGAGGCTGTGTTTCCACCTACAGTTAGGAAGAAGTATGTTTCTTCTCCAATTTGCTGACCTGAGGTGATACCTCTACACTGTGCTCCTTCAAATGCCGCCAATATCCAGCCTTCCTCGATTGACTCTTCTTCTGCTGTCAACTGAACCACCACTGACATATTATCCTTGTACTGTTGTGCATTATATGCCCAAGGAGCTGAATTGACCGAAGGTAAGCTAGCCAAACGACTGTTACTCAAGATACTTTTCTCTGGGTAAGTCAAAGTAGCCTCTTTCCCTGTGTATAACATATATCCTTCTCTTGGAGTAAGAGTCTGTAAGGACCCTACCCATCCGTATAGTGGATTATAGAGTGAGAAGGCATTTTGGCTCTTGATCAGATCACCTTCTATCGGGCTGATACCGTTCAAAGCTTCCGCTACAGTCATGGATACCTGTGGAATAAATCCAAGGTAATTCCAGCCACTATCCAGTGCAATTGGCATACTGCTCGCCGTCATCGGTGCTCCTGTAACACTAAAGTCCGTATCGTAAGTCAGATTTACTTTATACATCTCTTCACCTGTTACACCACCTGAACTGGTCAAGGTACCTACCCAACCTGTCAGTTCACTGTACTGGTCATAGTAAGTCTGTCCTTTGATGACATCTCCTTCTGCTCCAACACCAGCCAATAAGGCATTCGGGTTTGAGTTCAATGGAGAGTTCAGGTTAAAGGATATCCAAGTCCACCCTGATGACAATTGATAATTCGCAGTGATTGAATTAGAAGCGACAATCTGAACCGGATTATCATTGGTTCCTTGAATGGTATTCGCTGTAAAAGTAATCAGTGGCGTAACGTCCTCATGAATATTACCTGTACTGGCATCCCATACCTTGAAGGTCATCTCCTCATTCTGAATCTCATTACTATAGATATTCAGGAATACCTGATAAGTACCTAACGGAGCTACATATGCTAAATTCGCTACACCTCTGCATTCTTCTCCCACAAAAACACCTACGATATCGTAAGGGTCAGAAGAGATTACCTCGTTGATCGTTACCTGACCAATTAGGTTCATGGTATACTGATAGTCCGTTGGGTCAACCTCCCAAACTGGTGTAGCACGGAATACCCTCAGGCTGACAGATAGTTTCTCATCAAAGCCCAGTACGGTAGTCAGGTTAATCCCTTGCTCGTAGGTACCTACATTTACCCCTTCACTGATTCGGAAAGTAATCACCTTACGGCTGTTAGCCGCTACTGTTCCATACGCATCATCTGTGGATAACCATCCCGGAAGATTGTCCAGCTGATAATCGTATCCTTCATTACTGCTGTTGATCATCACAGCTTCAAAGGTGAGACCCTCTCCTTCCTGCATTTCCAGATTGATTACCTGCTCTTCCCAAGTCAGGATATTCTGTTCCGCCAATACGGTCCAGCTGACTGGTGACAATAATCGGTTGCCATAAAGGTCCTGTACATTGCTGACAGTAACTTCCATCAGTTGCCCCTCGATACGAGCAGCATCCACATCCGGAACAATGATAATTCTATCGTTATTCACGACATAGCTGAATGGAATATCCTGTACCGGACGAACATCCTGTATGGCTGCTCCTTCTGTTGTAAATGCACTACTGATACTTGTAGCGATCGCCATACTTCCACCATTGTCAGCGGCTGTTTGGTCAACCAGCGATTCCTCCATCAAAGTGGCTCCCATTACAGTAGTATAAGTTTCAAACGGGTAGTAAGCGATCAAGCCTACCTCATCTCCCTGTAGTTTATGATGCTTGTACAGGTTGAGATGTGTTTGTTTTCGTTCCGTATTCCAGATTCTGAACTCGTCGATCTTACCGTTAAAATATTGATCGATTAAAGTGGAAGATGGATTTTCATCCACGCCTCTTGCACCGATCCACATCTTGCTTCCTGCCAGTCCCGCGATAGTAGACATGGTTGTCTGACTTTGCAGTTCTCCATCTACAAACACTTTGGCATTTCCTTTACGGTTGACAGTGAAAGCAAAGTGGTGCCACTCCTGATCAAAGTAGTTTTTCGTGGTGGCTTTGTAAGTGTTTCCATTCGATAAGATGGCCATCGTACCATCCGAAAGTCCACTGATCGCCAATCCCAGTGATGGATCTTTGTAGATTTCCACACCATCACCTCTGCCACTTGAGAAGAAGGTTACAGTATCCATAGGGGTAGCAGCATTCCACCAGAACTCAATGGTAAAGTCACTTTCCTCTTCCAGTACGATATTGGCACCATCAATGGAAAGGTACTCACTACTTCCATTAAAGGCATAAGCATAACTGCCCGGTGCCAGATCCCAAGTACCGCCCATCATCTGCATGGTACGGGAAGCCGTGATATCTGTCAACAGTGTTCCGTCTGCTTCATTAACTGGCCAGTAAGCATAAAGGTAAGGGGTAGCGCCTCGTAGCGTAATGTTCATATTGGCCACAAGCTCTCCCAGTGTCCTTGCTTTTTCCCAGATTCTAATCTCATGGAGGTTAGCCTGAAGATGGTCGGAAGTTCCATTGTTTCCGGCACCGACATACAATGGCGAAATATCTGAGGACACAAAGTTGATATTAGGTGTTTCCTCGATGACCTTGTCATCCATGTAAACCGTAGCATAACCTGACAACGGATCATAGGTAATCGCCCAATGGTGCCAACTGTCAACCGGATAAGTATCGGAGTAATAGGACTGAGGATTTACCGTGATCGTTTGGCTACCTAATGTAAGCGACATCGTTTCATCCGCTTCCATTTCCAATTGTATCTGCTCACTGCCATTGCCTTTGGTCAGAATCACCCCTGATGTACCTGAGTTACGTTTCATCCAGTATTCAATCGTCCACGCTTTGTTGTTCAACGAAATAGCTGATGAACGCAAATAATCATTGGCTCCATCTAAGCTCACACTAGTCTGATGCGAAACATCTGCTCCATTCAAGGCAGCTCTTACGGTAATATTATGGTCCTTGATTAAACCAGCCTCTAGCTCCTCGTTGAACTGGATTCCGATATTGTCCCCATAATTCAAGATACCATCTGTTGGCAGCGGTGTTCCAAATACAGTTGGTGTCACTCGGTCAATCGTACCTTGTATATAGTCCATTTCGTAAATGGATCCATCCGTACAATGTGCTCTTGCTCTCAACTGATAAACACGATCTGTTAAGGCTGAGATATCCCAATTAAAGCTTACATCCCCTCTTCCGTTCAGGTATTCCTTCTCACCATTGTAAGCATCGTAGGCATCAGTTTGGTCATCCTTAAAGTAAGTCTTGATTACAACTGGCGAACCACTCAAGCTCTTGTACTGCACGTCAATACGCTCCAAAGTACTCAAGTTAATATCATAGCCTCCCAAAGTGATCGGCACCTGGTTGTCATTATTGTAGTTCACTACCCAGTTGTCATCCATATTGGTAATATCCACTGTTGCACATTCTGGTAAGAAGTGAGCAGAGATAAATACGGTATCGGAAATGACTTCCACGTTGTCACTAGTAGGGTCATTCTGACAGGTTGATTGCAAGACCACAGCAATACTATCATAATCCATGATATCCGCTCTTCCTTTCGCCAGTGTCAAGGTCTTGTTCACCGTCTGGAAAGCAGGTACCAGATACGAACGCTCTGCCGTTAATCCATCCATCAATAAGACGGCACCATAAGGGTTAGTCGACTCATCAATGGAGATCTCATACCACATGTCCGTGTTGGACTCACTCTCGTTTTGCAATGCCAGTGTATAAGTGGCTACTTCTGATTCCGGCACATTGGCACGTATAGCAGGCGTAACATCCAGTTTTGGATTTTCTCTTTTAAGGGTTGCCGTATTCAACTTGACTACCTGATTATTTTCATGGTAGAAGGACGTATACAGCTCCCCTTCATAAGGGCATTTACTTTGTCCTCCTCTTGTAGAGAAGATCGGGCTGGAGATATTAAATCCGGTAATGTCGTAGGTCTGATTCCCCGAGATATCATCAAAAAGATTAAGGGAGTTATAGCCCATAAAGCTCATCTCCAACAACTGGTACCCAAAATCTAGTCCGAACTTACCTGCTGCCACCAAGGCATTTCCTCTAGTCGTAGAAACTTTCAGCGCCTTTTCGGCAACTTTACCCAGTACAGCTTTTCCAACTATCGCACCTCCTGCGATTCCTAACAATGTTCCATTTTCTTCCAGGAAGCTCTCCTTGTCGGTAATGAAGTCCGTAAACTTGCTCCGATCCATAAGCGCTACCCCTTTGTTGTACTTCACATCAATGCTGTAGTAATCACCTTCATCCCGTTCATCAATTACATAACCAAATAGAACGCTGTTGTCCACTGTCTTATCCTCCTCTGTGGCAATTCGAGCGGTCATATCCCATGTATTATGAAGGTTAAAACCATTCAGGTTCGTGATGCTCTGGAACTCACTGTTCCAAGTAAACGTAATGTCTCGGCTGCTTCGCTGATTGAACTCACTGGAGAAAGTTTCCTCCACCTCATTGGTCAGGGCGCCTGACGAACCATCAATGGAAATGTTACGGATGGTTTCCGCAGTTGCCTTTTCTGACTCATTGGTGATGATGGCATTGATCCATTTGGTAATCTGCGTATTGATAAACTGTACGGAATCAGTTTCTGATGGAGAATCCGGTGTAAAGGTGTAACTCAGGTTGGAAACATCAGCACCTGGGTTTGCCAATCGTACGGAATCCCTTAACTCATTCAGGGTACTGTCATTATTGCTCAGGCCAAAGTACGGACTGGTAATATCCAAATGCGATTCATACTTCGGAGAAGTCGTCAACAGCAGGTCCTTGATTTCAATCAGATTCGGAATCAGGTTATTGACAATGTGTGACTGAGAGTACACAAAGAAGGTAGAAGAAGGATCATCCGAGAAGACAAACCCATCGATGATACCTAATGAATATCCCGTCGTGCCAATCGGCAAATGTTCTAATCCGTAATCCTCGCAATAGTCAGTAGGCATGACTTTCAGGTTACGAGACTTAGTCACGAAGGCATTTTTTGCCTCACCAATATACAAGTCGGCATCCGACCCCACATCCTGTGGATCAGAACTGGTCTCTATACGCTCCTTAAAGGTATAAGTCTTGGTATAATTTCCTTCGAAGTCATATTCCTTGACAATTTCCATCCCATATTCCGAATCCGTAAAGGTTTCAGAGAGTACCATTGGTCCAGCCAATCCACCACCTGTACCTACAAACAAGCCGGTACGTGAGGTATAGTCTAGTGCCGAGGTACTATTGGCATACAAGTTCCACGATTCACGTTTCTGGAAAGTAGAACCCTTTTCGATATACGCATAACTATTAGAACCCGGAGGGTCTCTCAAAACCATCTCCACTTCACTCGGTCCAAAAGTAACAAAGTCCGTTCCCGCTGTCGGCAACTCTCCCAATACATAAGCTCTGAATGGAGCTCCTCCTTCTGGTTCCCATTGTAAAGAATGACTGGAAGTCTCCACATTCACCTCAAACGTCTTGGTATAAGAATTCTCTCCATCCTGTGACAAATTCGGTACGCCTGCACGGAACTCATAGTAGAGCAATCCACTAGCATCGGTTTTTCCAGTTGTTGCTGCAGGGTTTATCATTAACTGATCATTGATCGTCACCTCGGCCCCTTTTACCGGCACCTTATCTACTACCGGGTCAAGTGGGTGGTCTGGATTCAGATACACCTCATTGACATAGATGTTTACTCCATACATCTTCGGCATCTGGAAGATTGGGAAGTTCAACATCGTCTTGTCGATGACCAACGTATCCGGCATCTGTGTCACTTGGTTGGTGAAAACAAACACCGAGTCCCCACTAAATTCCGTATCGTCTGAACTGTATACTTCAACCGTCGGTACTTCTCTGATGATGTAGTTCAACAGGTGATGATAACTATATGAAGCTTCCACTTTTTCATCATCCACCATTACAGAATCCGTCACAGTCTCCAGATAGATGCTATTGCGAAGATCCAGCACGCTTAGATTTCCGGAAGGAATAAAATAGTTGTCGTTTCCTACCTTCTTCACGATCCACTGCTCAGGCAGCATCTCAATTTCATATTCCCCTGTGTAAGGGTCTGTTTTCAGGTCGATCAGGTCGTAAATCTCATTATCTGACAGATCGATATCATAGCCTTCCTTCTGCAACTTGAATTGCAAATCTGCCACACCAATATTATTCAGGGACAACCCTAAACCAATCGTCTTCTCTCCTTGTACCGTTCCTCCAACTACTCTACCTGCAACTTTCACCTTGGTACTGTCAGTAAAGTTCACAGTCAGGTCTTCCACAAACTCGTGTTTCTCTATGGCCCCTAAGTCATCTCTTTGTGGGAAGTACCCCTCGGCAAAAACGTGTCCGTCTTTTTCGACAGAGATATAGTGTTTACCAATCGGTACACTGATCTCATAATTACCTTCAGCATCTGTACGGATCACCTTATTATCATCTCCGATTGCCTCAACGCCATCTATCAATAGTGTCACATCTTCTACTGGCACTTCTGTATTTTCATATTTGACTTTACCACTCACTGTAAAGAAAGAGATGTCGGTAAAGTCAATACCATTGTGCGTCTTGGCTCCATCACCAATATACAGCGTTCTGGACAGAGGTTGGAACTGGTGTTGTCCCAAAGAAGGGGTCACCCTAAACACCTGTCCACCAGAAGCATATGGGATATAGTCAATGGTATAATCACCCAATTCATCCGTTGTTGCACGGATACCTAATTGATTACTTGTCGGAATCTCTGAAGAGAAAGTAACCTGTCCATTAAAGGCGCCATCATTTTTATTGAAGGTATCCCCCGTTTTTGAAGCATCGTAAATTGCATCACCAAAACCTTCATCACATCTCCAGTAAGCCACCATGCCTGTGATGTTGTTATTCAAACTGCGGTTATAGTTTTCCTGAATCTCCTCTGCTGAGCGTGCCACTTTCCATACCCTAACTTCATCCAAAAATCCCTGAAAGTAGTTGTCATCTTTACTATTGGAATGACCAAGGATCACCGTACTGTAGAGGCTGGCATCCAGCAGGTCACTGCTCGAATAGTTACTGGCAACCAGTTCACCATCCCTGTAGATATAGCGGTTTTTGCCTGAAGTATCATCCTTGTCATAAACACAAGCCCAGTGGTGCCACTCCCCATCATATTCATAAGCATCACTTGTTGCAAAGTTGTTGCTATAAAAACCGAAATAGAACTTATCAGAATTGTTATATCCAATCATCAACTTGCGGTTCTTCACATCGCCCCGTCCCCAAGTGAAAATCTGGCGGGTGCCTGAGGAAGGCTCACTCTTTTCCCAGAACTCTACCGTAAACGAAGTATTTGACAGGTCTATCTCATCTCCAGCGTCTACGTAATCGGCATCACCGTCAAAATAGATACTGTTCCCGGTGTTTCCGCTTGTCTTCTCAAAGTTGACCAATACACCTTCTACCGGATTACCGCCGGCATATTCCACATGACCATTCGCTACACCAAACGGAATCACAAAACCCAAGTCACTTTCTTCATTGGAATAAATCTCTATATCCTCACAGAGTGATTGTCCCACTACCTTGTAGTTGTAGAACACGCCACCTACCGCACTTTCATCCTCAAAGATCAGGTCGTTGTCCACCACCTTAATCAGGGAATAGGTACCCTCACCGGCAATACTTCTGTAAATCAGGAAGCGATCCACTTGGTTCAGCGTTCCGTTCAGTTCCCATTCTACCCTTACAAAATCAGAGAAATAGCCTTTGGATGTCGTCACAGACTCTATAAAGGAAGTCAGGTCCTGACTGATATTACCCGTCACACTGGTACTTGACTCCACACCATCAGTCGCACAAGAGTTGGTAGCCGCTACTGTATAACGATACGTTACACACAATTCCAATGAATTATCCATATAGGAAGTAGTACCAATATCATTGATATCAATTTCCACACGATCTGTTCCATCAAACTTCTCACGGATGATCTTATAGCCTGTCGCATTATTTCCAGATGGGTTACTCCATGTCAATGTCAGTGTTTTACTACCCAAATCCTGAGACAGCGCCAGATTTGTCGGTGCCTGAGGTGCTTGAGAAGTACGTCCCTTGTCCACACCTGAATAGGTACCTGCAACAGTACAGCCATTATCATCCGTACCAGAAGCAATCACACGATAGTAATAATCTTTGTCTATCGAGGCAGTATTATCCGTATAGGAAGTCGTTCCTCCACTAATATTGCTTGAAAGCGTTACCTTGTTGGATGTAAAAGAGGAGTTGGTTGCTCGTTGGATTGTCCATTTAGGAGGAGTTTCTGAAGAGCTCCAGCTGATATCGATTGTTCGGTCACAATTGCTTTCAGTTGCCGTCACATTCGTTGCTGCATCATAACTCATTTTTACATTACCACTATTGGAAGTATCGGTATCATCCGAATAGTAGCGGGTTCCGTTAATCTCCCAGAATGTTCTGAAACGGTACTTTTTCACATCTCCCTTCGAGACATTGGTATCGGTATAGCTTGTGCCGGTACCGGAATACAGTACACTCGAAGTATTGTCTGTGCGTACTACTTCATACCAAACATTATTGCCTGTCTCATAAGAATAGCTGCTGCTCTCAATATCATTCCAGCTTACATTGATTCGGTCCGACTGACAAGTAGAAGCCGAAATATTCGGGTTAAACGCCGAAAACGAAGGTGGCTTGATTGGTGGGTAGTAATCTTTTACCCTTACTCTTGTGTTATTATTTACCGTCGCATCATAGTTGCCTGTCACGTCCGGAATCGACACCTTACCATTGCTCACATTTTCGTGTGTACCGTGGTAATAACGAACCAGGTTACTCCAGTTCGGGTGGCTGCCATTGACTTCCTCATCGTAATACTTTTTAATATTAGTACTACTTACTGCCACTTTCCATACCCGCATTTCTGCCGCATAGAACTTACCCGAATTTTTACCATCGGCATCGTCATCTCCAAATCGACAGTTACCATCTCCATTATGGTTACTTGGCTTAGGATAAAGTGCCGAGATTGGACTTCCATTCTTGTAAAGATTTGCACCATATACCTGACTACCATTGATATATAATCGGACAGTACTTGAACCATTGTATGTAAGGGCAACGTGTACCCAGTTATCCAGAAAGGTAGTTGATTGCGTAAATCCATCCAGTGTCCAATAGACATCCCCCACATTTCCATCAGTGGCTAGCTTAAAGCTATTATCACCATCATAGGATAAACTAAGCTGATTGTTGTTAGAATAGAACCGGAACAAGTTCATATCATTGTTACTGTTCTCTTTCAGTTGCACCCACAGCTCTACGGTAAAGGGAGAGCTTTCGATCCCAAGGGGTTTATTGGAATCCTTATCATTGATCAATACATAATCCGCTTGCTCTTGTGAAAGGTCAATAGCCCCATTCCGGGTGGATTGTGCATAAACCTGTTGGATAAATAGCAGAAAGAAGAGTACGAGACTCCCTCTACTTAATAATGTGTACACGTTTTTCATACAGGAATTTGTAAGGTAAAAATCAATAGCTGAAAAATGGTTTTAATTAATAGCGTTTTGGTATTCAGTATTAAATACTTACAAATATCGGTAGATAAGGTCGGATATAGCTAATCGCCATGGTGGACAATGGGGAGACATCTTTTCTTTTGAAGCAAAAAAACCGCAGCAAAAAAATGCTACGGTTTTCAAGTGAAATTGTTTTCTAAATAACGGGTTTCGATTACAACTATACTTTTACAGTTCGGTTGCTTCAAGTGGGAAGCATAAAACTTGCTTGAATTCCAAATCAACAATTTGAGTGTATTTGGTAATAGAAATAAACTTTCATACCTGACAGACTCATCGTATAAATTACACTGAATGCAGTAAAAAGTCAGTTTGATACCTAACTGCAAGCAACTGTCATACATATATCACTCAAAATAAACAGTATTTATCACGATTAACAATCTATGTATTAACAAGTCTTCTCCTTCGAGATCTGAAGTTATGTAAACCCGCTCCAATTTTCATCACTCTATCTAATGCCCCTTCTCTTCTTAGCCTGAAAATATCCTTGAGGATTCTGAGCCTTTTAATCCCGCAGATAGCATGCTCAACACGAACCCTTATACTTGCCAGCTTTCTATTCGCCTCTTTCATAAAATCAGGTAGCTCAATCCCTTTGTGTTTTTTGATAGGCACAATGAATGTAACATTATCAAGATCAATGCCCTTGAAGGCTAAGTCCCCCAGTAGCTTGATACCTTTTTTAGGAAAGGCAAACTGTTGTTGATCAAAAAGCTTTTTATCATGAATACTACCTGCTACAGTCTCAGAAAGATAGAGCACTTGCTTACCCTCTTTGTCGGTGATGACAAGGTTCTTGGTAGTATGTCTCTTCTTCTTTCCACTGTAGTTCATCTTTTGCTTTTCCGAGTCCTTTGGACGCTGTATGAGGCGTTCTACTCCATCCACTAAGAATACTTCACTCCAGTAAGGCTTAAGTTTTTTTCGAAACTCTTCCATTACATTGGCAGGTAGCTCTCCTACATAATTTAATGTTTGTAGTAAGCAGTTTCCAGGAAATATAGCCATTCACTTACCTTACTTTGACTGATATTGAAATACAATCCTAGTGATTCTTGCGTGGGATTCTCCTTCAAGCTATATAGAATAAAAAAGAGTTTAGTCTCTATCCCTTGGAGACTGCTGTTACGGTAATCATCCAGCTTCTTCAAAGGCTTCCTGCGAGGCCTCCCTTTCATGGTATACTGCTGTAAGGCTTCAACATAAACATATGAGAAAATTCCTTCCAATTCTCTCAACTCTTCCTTGGTCAAGGACGTTAAACTCTGTAGGCGACGGGCACTTATGGATTTAGGTTTCACAACTAAATGAGTGCTTTGTCGCCTTCTTTTGTTCCTAATTCACAACTTTTTGTTAATCGTGATAATGTCTAACGTTTATACTTTGTTATCTTTCTTTAAGTTCAGCATTATTCCGGTCCATACTCCCCCTTTAATAATTTCAACTGTACCCAGACATTTCAGATATTGTACTATTTGTTGTTTATCAGTTTCCGTAAGTTACTCTAAACTGAATCTGCTCTTTCTTCAAAGTTATCTGGATCAAAGCTTCCCTTAAATTCGAATTAAACATCACTACAACCTCCTGCATTAGGCCATTGCCACAAAATATATGTTTCATTAATGGCAACTATTCTACAGTTAGCGTCTCCCCATTCAGCTAATTTGTTCCCAATTTGATTTAACTATTCATCAGAAACACCTAGTGTGTTATTCTCTTCATTACAAGACAGTAAAACGATGAAAATAAGAAAATACAATATTTTTATTTTAATGGAAAAATGCTTTTTCTATTTGTTACTTTTATCAAAAAATGTCAGAAAATAACGATAACATAGAGCAATCGTTTGTTTAACCTTTACCTTTCTCAAGGTAGCACTAACCCAATACTTAATAAACAAATACCATGTATTATAAATCGTTTTACTGAATTTATTTGGCAAGGCACAATGGAATATTCAGTTACACTACCCTATTAAAAAAAACGAGTCATTTAAAACTCACAAAGCTCATCATTGGAATAAACAACATTACAATACAGCACAATATAACTAACACCAACCCCCACACTTTTTCGAATACAATTCATCAAAAAAAGTAAACTCACGATTACACAAAAAATGCAAATGGTTATTAACTCAAAAAAACCCACACACAAACCACACAATTCAACTTACTGACTATATACACTTTACACTCGTCATAATTAACCATATTATTAAAAAATAAATTTGAATAATTAACTTAGTTTATTTAAAATTATCAAATTTTTATCTCATACCTCCATCGGACAACTCATAATATATTATATCATAATTAATGAGTTTTCGCACTAACATTATAAAGAATCAACATTAGACTACAATTCATACATAGGCAATTTCAGTCAAAGTTGTTAAAATTCAAATTACAGCACTTTCTACAATAAATTATTCAAACCTAATAATGGCTTTTTTAAAGTAACAAGACAAAGCTATTCTATACACTTAGAAATAGGTCTTGTCATTACTCATTCTTCAATTTCAAAACAAAATTTATGGGAGTTACAGTTTTTAAACACACAAACTTCAAGGGATCAAAAAAGGTACTCGATAAAGGGGAGTACCCAACCATTGGCATCGGGAATGATGTTATGAGTTCTCTAAAAATTGCACCTGGTTACTTTGTTCATCTTTATAAAGATTCAGGCTTTAGAGGAAGTCATATAGTACTTTTTCAGGGTGACTATGCATCACTCCCTGGGTGGAACGACAAGGTTAGTTCCATGAAAATATTTGAACATGATGCTAAACTTTTCCCTCTTGTGAGCTTCTATGAGCATAGCCAATATCAAGGTTTTGAACAAAACCTGGCAGGAACGGGTGAAAGTACGGACTACAATTTCCCTTTCTTCAAAAATGATAGTATTTCATCATTGAAAGTGCCCCATGGTGTGAATGTCGTCCTTTACAAGGACAGTAGACTAAGGGGAAGCTCTAGAGAATTCGGGCCTGGTGAATACCCAAACTTGAAAGTATATGGATTCAATGATGTGGTTTCCAGCGTGAAAATATTGCGTCCAGAATTGGAATTAGTTGGGATCGAGTATACAAACGAGGAAGTATTGCCCAATGGTAATCCAATAGGAATATCTGACTCTACGGTAAATGGGACCGACATCGAACAGGAGACATCCTTGACACTTGAAAAGGAACTGACCAAATCCACGACCAGATCATGGAGTAATTCCACACTAGTTGGGATTACAGTGAGTACAACTGCAACAGTAGGTATAGAAAAAGGACCCATTTCAGCAGAAATTTCGCAGACCATCAGTACAACACTGGAAAATACCTTTACCATTGGGGAAGAGGAGACCAAGAGTGAAACAAGTAAATTCACAAAAACGATTACCATCACTATTCCACCTCGTTCAGTGGGAGAAGCTCAGATTATTCTAACCCCTAAAAAGTACAAGGTAGATGCCATATATGCCTTTGTCATTAAGGGAACCAAAGACAAAATTTACCAAAAGGTCACAATTGAAATAGATGATTTCCAACAGGGTGAGGCTGAGATATACGCAAGACCGATCTCTTAATTGGTGATCCAATCGAAATGGTTAGGAAGGATATTTTGGGTATTCTTTCTAACTATTTTCAATAGAGACCTTTAAGGAATGATTTCTGAAAATTACTTGAAAGATAACACATCGTAGGGATTGGTAATGTTGATAACAAGAGTGGAAGACAAATAAAATATTTTACAACCTTTCATTTCAAAAGACTCCGAAAGAGTGTACTATCCTTAAAAAATAAATTTCTCAAACATTTATTCTCCTATTGTGTTGTTATAGTTGGTGTTAGGTTTTCACCTATCCCCATAATGTGTGTATAGAGTCAGGTTTTCATTACCTGACTTCTATTTTCACTAAGCGTTAAACAAATGTTTAACTTTTAAGGAAGTCAATATTTTATTTTTGATTGATATAGAATCGGAAAAGGCATGCGGAGCTTCTGCATGTTTTTTTTGTGCCTCATTAGGCCTTATCTCAAGTGGCAGTTCCAAATAAAATCTGGATACAGGTCATTATCAGAAGAACTCAACTCAAAAACCTACTACCTTCTTACAAATCCTACAACATCCATTAAGCCACTCCAAAGCCTCTTTCCTGTTTATAAACAACCGGCTTTTCAACTGTTCAGTATGCATACCTTCCATGGTCAATGAATGCTCAGCCGATAGTTGCCCAAAAAAATTACTGGACATAACAATCGCATTCCGCTTTAAGCCTAATTCTTGAATAGACGGTATCCATACTTGCTTTTGCCATTCATAAGCTCCTTCCCAGCCTCCCAAATAACAACTCAAATCAAACAACAAACACTGAAGCTGGTATTGACGCAACAGTTCCAATGTCAGGGTGCCTGCAGCAATCAACTCATCAGACGTCAGTTCAACCCCCACACACCTTGCATACAACAGCCCATTATTGGCATCAGGATGCCCCGTAAAATAAACCTCACCCAATGGGTTTCTTAGTGTCTTACGCACCTTATCCATATCAGATAAGTCAGATAGGTTTAGGTTAGTCACAATATTTTAGGTTAGATAAAAGATAGTTAGAACAAAGAGTACCTCTGCTAATTATAAATGCTATTATCAAAATAAGCAGCCACATAAAATTTCACAAACCCGTGACCTAGAAAACTTACAATGACAAGTGCAATCGCTGTCTCAAAGCAGTTGTAATACACAAACATTTAGATCTGCATGTAATCAGTTTATTTTTTCGCTTTTAAATAGTGAAAAGGCTTATAATCTTTCATTTCCACCAAAAAGGTAAACGAACTTTCCAAAATAAACCCTCTTAAAGAAGGGTATGCCAAACCCACAACCACACATAACTAGTTGAATATGAGAAAAAATAAGATTTATCTGATCTGGTTCATAATTTTCAACTCTTCAAAACCAAATTGCAACTGCATTGGCCCATAGTTCTATCTACAAGCTTTTTTCATATAGGTTACAAGTAGATAATGGCAACTCTTTGATACCAACCTTTTTAAAACCTAAATTCTCATAATAACTACAGAGTTTTATGTTTTTAGAATCAGCATCCAACCTTAGATATTTACAACCGTCATATTTTGCACTATATTCAATTTCTTGAAGTACTTTAGTACCAATCCCGAGTCCATTATACTCCTCTTTCACAACTAAAGAATGCACATACTTTGCCTTTTCTTTTTGTTCACCCCAATACAATAAGTCTTCATTCAGTATTCTTACCATACCTAAGTTTTCTCCACTTTTTCTATCAACAAAAAAGAATTCATTATTTTGAATACCTTCTTCAACCCACTTTATCTTTTCCTGTGGCGGATTTTTCCAATACTGCCAATGGTCAACATTCATCTTATTGATTTTTTCAGCAGCTGCTTTAAACATGTCTAAGACTATCTGTATGTCTTTATTTTCAATTTGTCTAAATGTAATGTCCATTAATAAGATTTTTGATTTCAACTATCATCTATACCTAACCTCACTTATTCAAACTTCCCCCTTTCAATATAGTACTAATCAAATAGTAAATAAATGGAAGTTAACAACACAACCTGTTGGGCTGTTTGTTATTAACAAAATAAAGAAAAAGAGCAACACTAGGGCTGCTCTTCACATCATACGATATTCTACATAAAGGCATCAAGGTTTGTAAAACAGTATAACTAGACACTGGAATAAATTTCACAACCCCCCATCTAAGCGTTGTCCCCATTGAAAAAATCACACATAAATTGCAGGTTATTCTCGGAAAGTATATTGCTTACAAACGCTAGCGTTTCAGTCGTACTTTCTGAAGCTCTTTCTAGCATTTCCTTTTCATATGAGCTAATCGCATCCTGTACTGTATTGAACTCCTCACCAATTATGGTCAGATTGGATTGCGATTTCCAAGATTGATTAGAGGGGACATAATATTGAGGTCTAGCAATAAACTAAACATCATCAATCGCAAAAGCTCATTCCAATCATTACTCCAATCAGAAAAACGCTGTTTGAACCAAGTAAAAACCTCATTTCTATTAGATCTTTCTCAAAAATATGTCTGATGGTTTTACCTTCTTTTTGTCTTTAAGAATAGTACGCTTCCTACAATAGATTTTAGTGCGATACTACTTTCAAGCCGACAATTGAACCAACTAAGGTTGCCATAAAAAGTAACCGCAGAAAAGTGGCAGGTTCTTTAAATACAATTATGCCGACTATGACTGTTCCTACAGCTCCTACTCCTGTCCAAACAGCATAAGCTGTCCCAAGTGGCAAGTTTTGAGTTGCCTTAATTAATAGTCCCATACTAATAGTGATGGTAATAAGAAAACCTGTATACCATACATACATCTCATTTCCTGTAGCTTCTTTTGCTTTTCCTAAACAGAAAGCAAAAGCTACTTCAAATAAACCTGCGATAATTAAAATAATCCAATTCATATCCTTTATTTTTTCACAAAGGTCAGAAATGGAATTGAGAGAAAATTATACAAATGATAAGAAATGAAAAGTCACTTTATTTCTGCCCTAATTCTACTTAGACTTACTGGAGTGATGCCGAGGTAGGAAGCGATGTGCCCTAATTGAACTCGCTGAATTAAGTAGGGATTTTGGTTCAAAAGTTCTACGTATCGCTCTTTTGCTGTTCTGAATTGGCGGGAAATAAGTCGTTCTTCTGTTTTTACAAGCTCCTGCTCCGCAAGTCTTCTGCCCCAATTTGCGATATGTATATCTTCGTCAAAAAGTTTTTGTAGTGTATTCGTTTTCAATTCATAAAGTTCACAACTTTCCAACAGTTCAATATCTTCATATCCCTTTTGGTTTGAAACATAACTTTTCATTGAAATCACAGTATCTCCCTCTTTTCCAAACCAAAAAGTAATGTCATTATCAACGGTTTTGGCATAAGCCCGGACTATTCCTTGCCTGATAAAGTAAATGGACTTTTCAACCCTATCAGCCCGTAACAGAATATGTCCTCGTGGAAAACTAACTTCAACAATGTGGTTTCTGAGTGTCTGTTTTGAAGCTTCAGGAAGAGAATATATGTTGTCAAGAATTATATCTATTGTCATTAGCACGCTGTCTTTTTAACCTAACATATAACATCAACCTATCGTTTATCCAAAATTGTAAGCTCTTCAGTCATAACTAACCTCCTAATTGGCTTTAGGTATAAGCTTTCAAAGTCTGAATAGCTGACATTGCCATTTCCGAAAATATATACTTTCATTCTTCTTAATTTAACTAATGCTGACAAACAGTAGCTAAAGCTACTATTAGTCGTAGGATTGCTTTACAAAACCTACGACTAATGAGTATATTTTTTCTGACTTACGAAAAACTAAGCACCATAAAAACAGTCCATTAGTTCTTTGAGACCATCTAGTTTACTTATTGAAGAGGGACCAACTTTCAAATCGACCTCAAACCCATACTCTGATAGTTCGTCTAATAAAGATGGAATTTGTTCTTTTCCTCCATTATCAAACCACTGACGAAACACGGAGTTAGTGTCCAGAAACTCTCGGTATAGAAAAGTCCTCGAAACATCTGAATCATCCAATAATTCTGCCATCAGCAATAGCTTCGGGTAATGCTTTGTGTTCTTATAGACATAGAAAAGTTCAGGAATAAATGTCTCACAACAATATACTTCATGCTGAAAATCTACAACGGACAGATAACGGAATGCAAGGTCTAAACAAGATTCAAAACTACAAGAGAAATAATGGACGGCATAGCAAAGTGCTAAATCTTCATCACTCGCATAAAGGTGACTAGCATCTTTATAAGAAGTGAAATTCTTGATGATGGTTTCTACAATTTCATATGTATATTCAACCTTAACTGCCCTCATAAAAAATTCTTTTTCATCCATTTCTACACCATCCGAAAATCGGAATAGAAACTTGAGGGTATGACCTCTTCGGTATTTATCTAAATCGGCAGTTATACGTGCAATTTCCTCTAAACAATCATAACAACCCCATTTGTTGGTGGATTCGTTGGGGTTTTCGATGATAATAAACTCCTGTTCTTTGAGTATTCTTTCTATTTCTTTCTGATCACTATTATCTATTTCATCAAGGTAAGGTTGAAGATCAACGGGAAGCCATTCATCTCCTTCATTCACCAACTCAATCTCACTTACATCAATGATTTTTTTATCACCTTCAAGGTTCAGGATTACCTGATCAAAGTTTCCACTTACAAAAGTGGTGTGAGACGATTCAACACCAAATGCGTCTTGTACTTTGCTATGAGATAACTCCTTGGGCACTAAAAGCGGTGACTTGTATTTACCATTAATAAACATTCTTCTCACAATACCGCCCTCCCAAGTAATCCAGATAAACTCCTGATCAGAATCGATATGCGTACTGCAAAGTGTTTCGTTAAACTGCGTCAGAGCCTCATCGTACTCGTCAGTGTTATGCCCTGTGTTTTTCCGCTGCTCCAGAATGTCTGCAATTTTTAAACTTTCCTCCTCGTTCCTATCAAGCTGATATGCATAAAATTCACGAACAGGGAAGTGATACAATATCTCCAGATTGTTCATATCAATGACTATCAACTTCTGTACAAACAGTCGATTGCCATCTTTGTCAACCTTTACCTCTACATCTTCCCAATCCTTGATCACAGCAAGTGCTCGATCTGTATTGATCATTGGAGACTGATGGCTGATACTACTTTTTGGTGGAGAAGGAAGCGGTCGGTAAGTCAAGCTTTTACTTGCAGGGTCGAAGACGTGGAATCCGTGGCTGAACCTGACAGACCTCAGGGTCTTCATGCTGTAGTTTTCATTTGCATCGTAAAATAAGAAGTTGAAACGATTACCTTCCAAAAGACTCATCTCACGAACATTGACTTCCCTTGGCAACTCATATTCCTCTATTTCTTCCAAAGAAGGAAGGTCAAATACTACAACTTTTTGCGCCTCATCATAGGGTTCAGCAGCTACATAAAGTCTGTTACGCCATTTATTAAGTAGTGCCTTACAATTTATTTCGCAATTAAAGTCACGGTCAAATATTTTAGTCTTTGTCTCGATATCATAGGCACGCAACCAACCATTCCAGTTCATCACCAAAAACTTGGTAGGATCAAACAGTTCGCAAAAAATGATAGGCTCTGCATCTCCTTCCAGATCTAGAATCCATTCGATTTTTTTCTTTTCTTTTATAGCAAACTTGTCCTCAAGTTTGAAAACTACAATGGAATAGGTTGACTCATGTCTTACCTGAAGTTTATAGTCACTCCGCATATTGATAAAAGTTTAGTTAAATGTAGAGATCAAGTAATGTGTGGTGAGCATAGGTATATCCATTTTGAGCATTTACTTTTAAGCACATGTATCATTCAAAATGAAAGTTTCATTCTCCTTATTTCACCAATAATTCCCTTAAAAAAATAGCTAGATTGATTAGACCTTATTACAAAAAGTCTATATATGAATAGGACTTGCATCAGTCACTTTAAATTTTTTTTTTTGATAAATACTCTTGAAGTATATCAAGTATCATTTCAAAGTCATTCGACTTTAATAGTATTCAAGGCAGCTTCAATAAGTCTTGGGTTAAAATCCATTTTGGCAATTGTCTCCTTTGAGTAACCCCTAAAATATGCAGATACCAACCTCCTGAAAAAAGCATTTTCTTCTAGTGGTTCACTATGCTTGACAATCAGGTCAGATAATTGTTCAAACTGTTCACGCCCATGCTGTCCTATAGCTCCTCTACATGTAGATCTGATAAAAATAAGCTCCTCAATCTCAGGACACCATTCATACTTGTCTATAATTTCATCTATTTCCTCCGCCTGATCAACTTCATGTGCCATATCCCAGACTTCCAACAGTTGAGCGTAGTATTGGATAAACCTTTTATCAGCTAAAGCCAAGTGATATGCAGCTTGCTGTCCAAGCTGAGAGGCATCATTTTCCCATATATCTGATTTTTCATTTTTTAGTATTTCCAAGACAAATACAAGGTATTCTTCTGCCTTGTTATGACATGGAGGGAAATTGGCTACTATACTCCAAAAAGCTTCATTGTATGAGTTTTCACTATCCTCGATTTGCTTAAAATTTTTATAGATAGCAGTATTCAAAAAAACACTTTGAGGCGTTTTCAGGTAGTCTTGTATCACATCTATTATCACCTGAATGGTGTGATCAAGGGTTTCTTTATTGTCAAGTACTCCTGTGTAGATATGAAAAAAATCTTTTCTATATGCGTATAAGGCTTTCATGTCTATTTTTAAAAAGTAAAACTCTTATATCGCCAACTCATCTGATGTAAAGAACCCCACCATTTAAAACACAGTAGTCATTGCATTTCTTATCACACCTTCAACAAATTGGTTCATCTCTATTTCCTAATAGAGCACAACCAATATTAATAAAATAATCTTCTTTATTGGAAAATTTTCGATGGATGAAAAAGGTAAATTCAAAAACCCACTTTATCACATTTTACTTTTCAACATCAATAGTTATTACTCTTTCATTAGTTTCAATTCTCCAATTTTCTTATTAATCATTCACACATTTACCATAACCACTAGATCAATAACAGCAACTATAAACTTCTTTTTATTCTTATCTAAGAATGAATCCTATCTCTTTTTTTTCAATTTACTATATCTCACTTTTTATTACTGTCAATTTCCTACTACAATCAACTTAATCTTTTTCAGTTTTTGATATATGCTTTATAACCGCACTCAAATCTTTAATCTCAGACCTATTTTCAACAATACCAGTTCTTTTCACTCTCAAATAGTGCCATCCCATTTTTTTAGCACCTTCAACATCTGACTTCAAAGAGTCTCCTACCATTAAAACCTCATCCGCTTTATTACCTGTCAAATCCTCCAGCTTCTTAAAAATTGTCCTTTCAGGCTTTAAAAAGCCATAATCACTTGAAAAAATCACTTTATCAAAATATTGCTCCAAACCATTATCAAAGAATGGCTTTTTATATGGTGACGCTAAGTTTGAGATTAAACAGAGTTGAAATTCAGGTCTCAATTCATTCAGTACAAACGGCACCTCATCAAATACTACAACTGACTTTAATTCATCCTCTAAATCAATCAGATACCTATTGTATAACTCTTCAAACTCAGAAGGTAAACTTTCCACTACCTCACGTAGATCTTTGGTCATTAAGAGTCTAGTATAACTTGCTAAATCTAAGTCAAAACCATTTTCAGACTTATTAAACAAATTCAGAAAGAAATGTCTTGGCTCTTTTATTTTGATTAAAGTATTATATAAATCAAATACTATTGTGTTAACCTTATTCATTTACATATCACGTAGCTATCATTTGTTCAAGCTTACTCCTTTCAATATAGTACTGAACTGAGGTTTAATAAATACTAAATATGGATTCTTGTTATTTGAGGAGAGACAGAAGGGAATTTCAATTCGATTTATTAGTCAAAGGAGAATTTATCCCTACAAAACAAAAATGGCGACACGAGGTCGCCATTTTTATAGTAATGTATTTATTGAATCTTTATACTTATTCTGTAATTCTAATTAACCCCATTTGATCCTCACTTACTGAGATCAGATTCCATCCTGCCGCACTTTTTTGATCATCCTTGCTGGCATATACTTTCCAACGATAGATTTTCCCAGCAGTTAATGCCGGACCGTCATAAGTAATAGATGTAGAAGTTGTAGTAATATTTTTCAAAGGAATTTCACCTGAAGTATCAAAACCACCCCAAACAACATTGCCATTTAAGTCCTGAAGTTCTACCACATAATCACTAGCACTTGAATATGGCGTCCATGAAAATGTTAGACCTGTAGTATTTGTTTCAACAGGGACAATCTCATCTGCAGAGTTTGTAGGGTTATCCAACTGTACTGAGTTGGTCACTGCAAAATCAAGGACATCTTTTATGGATGTACCTTGTGAAACAGAAGTAGTACCTCCCTCAACTGCAACTACAGGGTCTCCAAATTTCACAATAAAGTCTGGATCTACTACCAAAGTATCATTATTAAAGCTTGCTCTTGCTAAATAGCTGCCATCCGGAATACCTTCAAGCGTAAATGCTCCAGAGGTTGATATAGAAAGGCCTGGAATCACCTGCTGCGTAATAGGATGTATCAATGATACATCTACATCTTTATTTCCAGTCGCCAAGTACTTCACAGTTCCGTTGATACTTCCGTTAGCACCAGCAGACATATTAATATCGGTCTCCTCTATTATAGCTACCACAGTAACACTTGTACTTACATTTTCGGAGTTGTAGGCTTTTAACCAGCCCTTAACGCCATAAGTACCAGCCGGCAAATTCCAAATCGTGTAATTACCATCCTGATCGGAAATTGAGCTATATGCATTAGTTCCATCCTCACTTGTTGCAATAACCAGTACACCTGAAAGAGCTGATCCATTTCCTTGGATTTTACCACTAATCGCACCAACATCCTGATTTGCGCTTTTCACCAATTCATAGTCCAGTTGAACCGTTTCTCCTACAACAATCGTAAATGGGATCGCAGGAACTCCTAAAGGAGGTACTTCCTGATAGCCCAATGTAGCCAATCGTAAATAGTAAGTACCTGGATTCAGGTCCAATGAATAGTTACCTTCTGCATCTGTCTTTACAGTTCTTCCTATAGGTTCATTACTATCTGAATCAAAGACACTTACCTGAACTCCTTCTAAAGGAGTAGAGTCTTCGTTACTCATTACCTGCCCTTCAACTACACCTTGAGTAGGTCCTTCATCATCATCATTGTCGCTACATGATATGATCAAGGCACTTGTCATCAATATGGAAAGAAAAAGAAGCGTTCTTTTAAGTTGTTTCATAGTGGTTTTGACTTGTTAGATGTAACCTGTTTTGATATGAAACAGATACTTCTGTCAAAGTCCTACCTCACCTTATAACATTGAGACATATATTTTAAAGAATACAGGCTCTATTTCAATACAAATGGCTATGGTACCGGACTTAAGTCACTCACTATAACACGCTTTCCTATTTAATAACCACCTAACGGTAGCTAATCAATAACTACTTATTCACTACTGCCTTGGTATTTTAAAGCGATTGTATTGTTTCAACTAACGCTAACACTTCTGATAAGAAATGATCTTCAGTTTCCGTTACTATTGGAGCATTAGCCAACAGCGCTATCACTACTTTATCGTCAGGGTATATCAATAGTATTGAGCCAGATGAGGGTAGCTCTCCTGTATGATACCAAACTGTTTTGTTTTGACTGTCTTTTGTGACATACCACCCTAAACCATAGCCTGTTGGCAGACCTTTAGCAGTGTATTGGGTTTCAAAAAATTGCTTTTTAATCTCCTCCTTGAAAAAACTGTTTTGGGTAAGAGCTAAACCAAACTTAACAAGATCATCAGATGTGGAGACCAACCCTCCTGTGGAATAAGCATAACTAAGGTCATAAGGAGCCGCCTCTTCACCATTCAGATAATAGAACTTGCTTTTATTTTCCATCAGGCTATCTGATACATCACCATAAGTTGAGAGCATGTTCAAAGGGTTCCATACATGCTGTTTCATATAGCTCAAATAAGGCTGACTCGTTATATTTTCAATGGCTGCACCCAAAAGAATATATCCATATGAAGAGTATAAGAACTCTGTTCCAGGCTTTACTGCAAGCGGATCATTCTTAAAAATATTCAGCGCATCTGACAAACTCTTATAATGCTGTTGAATGAATATTTCGTCCCAACTTTTTCCATAATAGCCTCGTATTCCACCCAAATGTCCTGCTAGTTGCCTTATAGAAACCGAGTACTCTTTGTTTGGAAAAGCAGGTACATATTGTTGTATGGCAGTATCAAGCTGCAACAATCCTTTTGAGTTTAGTTGCATTATTGCAGCTAATGTCATGGTTTTGGAAACACTAGCCACCCTGAACTGGGTATTGCGGTCAACTTTCTTTGCTGCTTTTATATCAGAAAAGCCATAGCCTTTAGAAACGATAATTGTATCCAGTTTTCCTATAGATAACTGCAACCCAGGAATGCTATATTCATTTTTAAAAGCTTCAGCCCAACTATCTACCTTACAGGCTAAATCCCAACAAGGTGACTCTTTTTTACTGACACTGTTTTCTACTGGATAATTAGACAGTGTAACTTTTGCTGAAAGTATTCCGGAAGATCTTTTCCATTCGCCAAAACTATTGGAGCGGTAATAACATATAAACTTTTCACGGTCTTTCTGTGACTTGGTAACGCCAAATACCGTTCCTGCTACCACTGTGCTGACTCTAGGAATGGATACCTTTTCATCGTTGACAATCACAGTATCAAATGATACCCGATCAGGGTAGGACTTGATATATTGTTCATATTTTTTGGCAACATATTCCCGATCTGCTTTATCCATAATCCACTCAAAAACAATAAAGAACTGCGCTTCTTCGATTAGCTGATATCCTTTTAATTCAAAGTCCAACCACCCCTTCTTTAGATCTGAAGTCTTGATGATTTGCTCTGCTAATAAGTCTGTAGTTGGTTGCTTTGACAGTGGGTCTACAGCCATCACTCTCAACCTTATTTTAAACTCAGGTGAAAGGTTTTTAGCGATATAAAGGGATCCCTCAGTAAGAAAGGTCAAGTCTTCATTACCTGTCTTATCAATTAGCAATGCCATAGCACTACCTGCTGAAAGTGTATCATAATGTAGCTGACCTGTAAGCAGTAGGCTTTTTCCATTACCTAAAACTTTGGATTTCATTTTTTCACGCTTAGCCAGCACTTCCATCTCCCTTAACTCAATTACGTTTTCATCAAGTGATACCAATAGTTCCGAACGTTTGGAAAGTGAAGCGATGGGAATTGATTTTCTTATATACCCAACCGATGAAAACAATAATTCCTGATTGACATACATAGATGGAATATGGATTAAGAAAGTTCCATCCTCATTCGAAATGGTTCCAACTTCTGTATTGGCTATACCAATATTTGCATAAGGTATGTGCGCTTTGGTTTGGTTGTTTACAACACTTCCTGAAAGGGTAATTTGACACTGAGCGCTTATGATTAGGCTTACAAATAAAAATAGGGTTAGAATGAGCCTCATATGATTATGTGTAATAAAGTAAAGCTATCGTTTATTAAAGTTTGGAGTCCCTCAATATAGAGTTAATACAAGATTTAATAAACGACTAGTGGGTGTTATTACCTGTTTTAAAGTTTTTCGCTAATAAAGGTATAGTGGGTAAAACAAAACAGGCAAAGCTTAAGGTTATTTTCACTTTGAAGTAACCCATATAAAGGGATTTTCACATATCAAGGTAAAATTGGTAAGTGGTAAATATAAAAGTATATTCAAGTATTCACATTAATAAAAAAGTAGCTGGTCAGGTGGCTCTCTCACTAACAATACCACCATATAAACAGTTTACGGTTAATAGCCCATATACGCTTGCTGAAAAACTTATATGCTTATACTACATCGTTTTTTCAAAATTTGAGTATTGAAATTGCTTTACCCAAACAACATCAGAAAGGATCTCAAACCTGTCAATTGAATCTACCAACAGGAATTGACTGAAGTTTACCTTTTAGATGATAAGCCCATATAATAAAGTAAAAAAGTCATGACATATGTAAAATTCTCTATGCATATAATCAAAAAAATTACCCTCTCTATTTTGGCTGACAATACAAGAGAGTTAAACTAAAAAGACCCTCATTATGCAAAAAACTACAACGGCATATACCACGTATGAATTTTATGCTGAAAACACACTCTTTATAACGAGAAGCATTAGTATTCCTCCAAACCAAAAGGTACTGCTGGAAGAAGAACAAATTTCACAACAGTACCTTTTCCGCTTCCAACCGTATCTCTGGCTGATTGACCTTTCCAAGGTTCTGATAGATACATCACCCGTAAACGTCATAGCCGATAGCCACAGATGGTTAGAACCTCTGAAACTGACTAACCTAAAAAAGGTTGCTTATCTAGTAGGATGTACACCCTCTGATTCACATACCTATGCAAAACTATTAATTGAGGAATTTGAGCTGAGCCATGGAAGTATTTTATACAAGTCATTTATCCAAGAGGCTGAAGCTATGGAATGGTTACTGAAATAGATACACTAACAATTAACACCCTAAGGTCTAGACATTTTATTAACACTTTACGCCTCTAGTGTTTTTTTAGATGAACCCAACTTTCAAACGTCATTTCAAATTTCACCTCACTTTTCCCGTGTGTTCCAACTTCTCTCCATCCAGCCTTTCGATAAAACATTTCAGCCCTTGTCTTCGGTGAAGTCCCTAACCAAACAGGACTTCTAGTTTGCTCAAAATACCAATCAAGCATAATGTTATGAAGCCTCTTTCCGATTCCTTGTTTCTCAAATTCAGGCTTTATAAACAAAGCCCAAATATTATGTCCTTCTAAATCCACAATTGAGAAGCCAACAATTTGCTGATCAATTTCACAAACCCACCCTTTTCCTTTTTGAGTAATAAACTGGATACAGTCTTTATCACTGACCAAGCTTGGGTCTGATAAAGTGTTTTCAATTACTGAATTTCTTACAATTTGAATTTGCTCAATATCACCTATTTGGGCTTCTCTAAAAGTCATAATTCATTTAAACTTTCATTCATCCTATAATTTAATCCCCTCTTATTCAAGGTAGTATTTCTCTCAAAGTGTTTGACAATTCTTAAATCTGCAATCAGCCTTTATTTTCATTTATCATAACAGTCACACCTTCTTGATAAGTTGTCGTTTTGAAGTCAGGAAACCTCTTCTTGAATTTATCTGAAATAAAAATATTATCGTATTTGTATCGAGGTAATAGCTCTTTTAATTCCTGAAGTTGTTTATTAAACAAGCTACCCAATTTGAACTTCCACATTTTCACCACAGTGTAATCGAAATTCTGGTGATACCCTTCAGACACTAACTTGATCAATTCTTTGTAAGTAAGTCGATTATCATCACAAGGCAAATGCCAAGTCTGGTTATAAGCGTCAGGCGTATTCCCTATAAGCGCCATCGCTCGACTTGCATCAGGAGTCCAAATCAGAGTGCGTTTAGTATCTTCCCTTAGAGGTACAATCAGCTTTTTATGCTCCTTGATTTTTTCAAAAACCAATGTATTTGTAATACTCTGCGTTTTGCCAGGACCATAGAATTCAGGCGCTCTACAAATAACTGCTTCTAAGGATTTATTATTGATTTCATTTAAAAGCAGTTCAGCCATAATTGCCCTTACAGTTGATTTTCTGCCCACTGGCTCAAAGCGACTTTCTTCCGTTTGTGGAGCACTTGTTTTGGCATACATATAGGTATTGTCAAAGAACACCAATTTACATTTGTGCTTTTTACAAGCTTCAATGACATTTTTCATCATTATCGGAAATTGATCCTCCCACATTTTTGAGTCCATGGGCAGACCAACAGTCAGGTAAGCAATATCACTTCCCTCCACTGCTTTTTCAGTTGCTTGAGCATCTAATAAGTTGGCAGGATACAGTTGGTCAGTTTCATTAACCTTCTTAGGATTTCGACTTACCAACCTTATATCAGTCGTATAATTCTTACACAAGTCCCTTGCTAATTCTTCTGCAATTTGCCCGTTGGCTCCAAGTATTGTTTGCATAATAATGATCTAAACATTTAAAATAACTGGACAAAGGAATAACAATTTGAGAGGCAATACAATGAACCCAAGTTAAGTAATGAAAGCATTCACAGGTATGCAACACAACTATGAAGAATAAATACGTTTACGTATTCTACTCAATGCCTGTGGAGTAATTCCAATATAAGCAGCTATGTATTTCAATGGAATTTGCTGAACTAATCTTGGCTGTTCATTAAACAAGTTTAGATAACGCTGTTCTGCAGTATGATTGAGAAGTGAAAGTTCTCGTTTCTGTTTTTTCAAGAACAATTCTTCACTTGCCAAACGCCCAATAAAATCTCCAAAATTTGTCTCTTTATAAACTGCTTGTAAGCTGTCATAATCGATTCGCCATAGAACCGTATCAGTTAAAGTTTCTATACTATAACTTGAAGGTGTTTGGGTTAGAAGTGAATCATAAGCACTCAAAAACCCATTTTCAAAAACAATGTTGAATGTCAGGTCATTTTCTTCTTTAGGCATGAAAAAACGGATAATCCCTTTTTCAATAAAAGAGAGAGTCCTTTCTGTTTGCCCTGTTTCAATAAGGGTATGTTTTTTAGAGAACTCCTCTCTCCTTAAATGCGAAGAAATGATTTCCCAATCTCTATCAGTTGGTGAGTTACGACCTTTCAGATCAAACTTTTTCTCCAAAAATGTCTTGAATTGCTCCATCCTTCACTTACCTAATCAAAGTCTCTACTGAAAAGCTGGTGTCAGCTTTTCTATCATATTTTTTAACGGTACTTGCTACTTCAACCAAGCTTATAACTTTTTGATCATTTCAAATTGTTTGCCCCTTAAGAGGATATTTTTTGCTTGCAAGAAATTGGTGATTGAGTCATACCCAATGTCTGTATTAATTACTTTAATACTTTCATTGCTATTTAGCTTAATGATTTCTTGTAGTAATTGTGTTCCTACTCCCTTTCTTCTGTAGGATTTTGCTACTGCTATCTGCGTTAGATCCCCAGAGCTAGGCTCAAATACACAATACCCAATAAGCTTATGATCTGTAAAAACACCTAAACTAACAAAACCCTCAATTGCTCTTTGAATGGACTCAAAGTCATTTTGCCAAGAAGGAGAAAAGTCCCAAAAACCTGTCAATGAACTGATAGTATTTATATCAATTTGCTGAATTGAATAAGGTGTTTCAAGACTCTTGATTTCACTGTTAATATGCTCGTTCCTCTGATTGAAATAATTGAATTCACGGGTTACTTCAAATCCGATATTTCGATAAACAGAAACCGCTTTTGTATTATGTTGCAGTACTTCCAACAAATATTGTTGGATATTCTTCTCTTTTAAATATGGGATAGAATACTCGAAAACCCTTGTAGCGAGACCCATTCCACGATAATCCTTCAAGGTACCTGTCCCTGTATCGTAAGCTGTTGGTATTCCATTAAAATTTCCGATTCCATTCAACGTAAAAGCAACTATTTCATCCTTGTCAAACGCTGCAAAAGATAAGTCTGAAACAAAACCTCTTCTTTTTAAGATGGCTTGAAGTTGTTCTCTACTAAATTGAAAATCATAATCAGCAAAAGCCTGACTGAAAGCCTTGTATATTGTATCAAGACCCACTCCACTAAGTGACCTTATCTCCATTTTCTTTTTTAGTTTGTTTATCTCTTTTGTACGCACACATTCAAATCAGTCGGTCAAGGATACTGATAATACGGTCAGTAAAATGCTTTACTCTGTAATTACTTTTTTCAATGCCCAACAGTGAATCAACACCCTGAAACAGGCTATCTATCAAACCATTAGACGCTTGATTTTCTTTTAGCAAAAGCAGAAGGATAGTTGAAAAGTCATTTAAAATAGCCGAGATACACACAGCAAATTTTATTTCATTACTGCGATATCCTTCCAGCATAGGTGAAGCTACCTCAAGAGGTTCAAAGACCGTTTCTACATCCAACAATAGGATACGTTTATCTTCCAGATCCACATTTTCCACTTCCCTTAAAATCTCTGGCACATCGTATAGGCGATAAATAAGTACCTTCACTATGTCTCTCCATGACTTTGGTTCTAGGAAATGTCCTGATACAGGTCTAAACAAGATTGACCTGATCAAAATCAACCCCGTTTCTAACCTCATTGACTTGCCTAATGACAGTTGAGCTGCAGTCTCTATTAGCTCCATATCCTTACCCTGATTCAAATACTGCTCAAGACTTGCTTCCAATGATTGTATTTCATCCAATACAAAATCACGATCATTCAGCTTCAAAAGGTATGCTTCTACATCCATTTCATCCATCTCTATACACTTGCATTTACATTATCTGCAATACATCTAAATATCAAACACTTAACTACAAATAACGAGATCATATATCCGTTGATTTAATGCCTAAGAACAGAAGCTCTAGCTAACAACTTTGCTCAAAAGACAAAAACAAAATCTCGCATCGTGTGATAAATCTATTTTTTCTTGATACTAATTAGGAAACCGGTGTTAAACAATCATTTTTTCCAAGTGATTAAATCATCATCAGTGGTATTCGTTTCCAAATTGACATTTTTAATACACCATAACAAGTTGATTGTATGAGAAGTAGATAACAACCAAACATTAAATCAAGAATTTTTTTAAGAAAATTTATATAAAAAACATTTTATTTGCGCCCAAAATAACGACTGTACAGTGCTGTTATAACTTGTGATAGCACGACACCAATTAAAGAGAATATTAAAAAGTTTTTGTTTCTACTATGAATTCGTTTGTCCTTTTGTTGCAGGAGAGATAGTTCAAGTATTTTTCAAAACTGCTAAAAACTAACACTAATAATCAATGATGAGAAAGCTACTCATAATTCTATGTTGTGGGCTGTTGACTTTTTATACGTCAAATGCTGGGGCACAAACCGACAAAAGAGTCAGATGGTATGTCAAAGGAGGAATCAACTTTATTGGTGATTTCCAAACAGCTTCATACGAAACCTCAAGGTTGATGGACTCTCCTGAAGGAGTGATCCCATACAATGCCCTTGAAAGTGCTTCGGATGATAAAAGTTCAATGAATACACCATTCGTTGTTCCGGGATTGCCTGTAGGGGGTATCTATATCTCATTCCCCTTTCTTTTAACTACTGGACTAGAGTATCAGCCTGTTACAACCAGAACGGTTTACAAAAGTGCTGATGCGGGTACTTTTCAAGATTATTATATCAAAGAATACAATACAATCCATTCGGTTGCTATCCCACTTTTTCTTGATCTGAGAAGAAAGACAAGAGTATTCTCTTTTTATGCAGGGGGGAGAATTCATTTTAACATTGCTGGAAGTCAGCTCCAAAAAAGTAGCTGGAATGATGAGGTAGTATTAAAGCGTTCGTTATCTGCAAAGGACAAAGAATTCGATTTGATCAGCACATCGTTAGTAGGCGGTATCAATATCAGTTTCGTTAACATTGAACTTGCATACTACCCAACGTCTAGCATGAATGGCAGCTATGTAAACGATGTATTTGAGCGACCTTATCAGGCCATGGATCAACAGCCTGTATTGAAGTTATCAACATCGATCATTTTAGGAGGAAAGAAAAAATATTAATCAATTCATAAACTGAGGCTAAAAACAAATCAAGATGAAAAAATTTGTACAATTGATGTGCATTCTGTCAGCTATGTTTGTGCTGAACGGATGTTTCTGGGACAGTGAAGATGAGGTAGCAAGCTTTGATGTATCAGAGGATTCAGGTAACCTTGTTATCAACAACTACTCTGACCACGCTTTGGCGCTTTACCATAATGGTAGAATGATCAAGAAAATCCCTAACAGTGCTACTGACTTCATTGTTTGGCTTCCAAACGATAACGACATGACTTTTGATTTGCAGATGTACAGATATGATGATGTAGCACAAGACAACTTTCCGGACAACCCGGATCTGTCACAAGTTTTTAAGCGTTGGAGCATTAACTTGTCAAACTCTACAGAAGTAGAAAAGCGTGTTACATGGCACATCACGAACAACCCTTCTGAGATCAACTCAGGTAACCTGAAGTTCTCTTATGTTGGTGGTACTGACTATCAGGTAGACGTATTCCTGAACAGTAAAAATGGTGCTAAAATCATGACAATGAAGCCAGGTGACCAATATGAGAAACTTGTTGGTGTTGACTATGGTGCATACACACTGCATTTCCGTTACTGGATTTCTGATCCAAACACACCTGACGGCATGGAAATCACTGGATGGCTTGAAAAAGAAGTGGTTGCTGGTACAGAGGTAGATATCTGGGCAGTTATCAATGCCAACAGACCAGAAATGCACATGTTCATTCCTCATTACGACCAGATCAACGCTGTCCCTGATAAGAGAGGTACTATCAAGATCATTAACCAGTATCCTGAGCCAATCGTTATCAGAGCTAACGGTAAGGATATCGAAGAACTAATGTACTTGGATGGTGATGCACAAGCGGCTTCAATTCTGTCGTATGGTGATGCAATCGACTTTATCCTTAATGAAAACATTTATACGCTAGAGGCTTCTACATTGAACGGTAGCGGAACACTTGCAAATGTCACTATTGACCTTTCAGTAGGAGAAAATGCTGAATGGCTGATTAAAGTGGTAGATGGTAAAGTAGTTTCTGAAGTAAAAGACGAAGAGCCTGTAACTGAAGAAGCTCAATAATTAGAATGAAAATTCAGTGACAAGCAATAAATAGAGTCAGTACCCTACTATAGGGCTGACTCTATTTTATTAAGTTTTCACTTAAACAAACTGAAAGTCATGCGTCATTTTTCCCTGATTATATATTGGTTGCTTTCCATCTTTGTCTTTTCTTGTTCTACATTTGAAGGAGCATATGATGACACCCTCACTATTGAAGAAGGCAGCTACTCCACTATAGATGATAGATATTTAGCTCAGCAGGATCCCCAACCTAACCTGCTACTTACCAACGATACTGATTATGACCTTTACCTATATGTAAAAGGTCAATTCGAAAGAATTATACCATCACACTCCTACAATTTTGGCGTTGCTATTACTACTACAGGTATTGAAACAATTAACCTGAAACTTTATAAGGCAGAAGACCTTTCCAAAGAAGAAGTTAGTGCTCCTTCATCAGATAAGATTTTTAAACAATGGGATGCTGTATTGTCCAGTAATAGCTATGATGCCGTTTCCTGGGTAATAGACAATAGCGAAGGCGAACTTGAAAAATCAATCGTCAACTTTGAGTATCCGATCTATAGCGTTGACGGTAATACAAATACTTACTCTGTCGATGTCTACCTTAATGGCGAAACAGGTACTAAGCTGGCCTCATTTAACCCTGCCGGTTCTGGAAAAATCGCCTTGGATTATGGCTATCAGGTATTGATATTCAAGTACTGGGTGTCAGACAAGTCCACCAATGCAGGAATAGAAGAAATAGGTTGGGTTAAGCATAAGCCTAATGGAACCACCTATTCTGTAGTAGCCAATAATGCTAATAAGGAAATTGACTTTGAGATACCTTTGTATTTCAATGAATATGACAATGAGAAAACAGGTTTCTTGAATATTCAGAACAGCTCTTCGTATTCTTTATTACTTAAAGCAAACGGGCAATTACTCGAAGACTTTATCATTCAGCAAGAGTCAACAAAAGGAATGTCTTACATAGGTAGTACTGATAGTAATGCTAGTCAGCTGACAGTTAAGCTGCCTGTCGGAGAAATTCTGCTGCAAGCAGTAAGACCAGAGTCTGGAAGTGTGATAAAATCTGAAAGTATTGAGATCAATGAAGGAGAAACTACAACATGGCTAATTCAATAGGGAATACTTTTAACTATTGAATGGAAGTTTCTTTTATACTATCAAGATAAGAACATATAAATTCCCCTTGTAAAGCAGGTTCTTTACAAGGGGTTTTGTTTTTATAACAAACACCCCTGTCAGGTATGGGTTCTAGCCGATCAATTAAAATGCCTTGTCAATGTTACTTCAAGCACATAGCTTTTTCTCTTTTATATCATGCCTCTATCCCACTCAAGTTTTTCTACAAAATCACTTGCCATAACAACTCGCATTATTAACTTCTATTACCATATTTATGCCTTTATTCACTCATTTCGCAAATAATAACTATAGGCTAACAAAGTATATATCAATATATTTGCACCTCTTCATAAATAACCATCTACTGATGGTATTAATACCATTAAAATTATCAGATAACAGTAATGAAACATGTCTATAGGTTTGGCTCAATTCAATTTATCCAACTCGTAGAAAAGATTTTATATCTAGACTCAAAAAAGGATAAGGAACGTAGCCAGCTGTTTGATGAACTCAAGCAAGAATATCTCAATAACTGTAGATCAAACAAAAAACTTGAAAACAGAATGGATGCTTTACTGAAAGCAGCAGGTATATGGGATGAGTTTATGGCCCTTCGGGTCTAATCTCATCCCAAACTCTTTTACCTTACCTCCCTTCGAATTTCTAGAATTAAGCCTTACCTCTTCGCTCTATAAGCTTCATTGTTTCTTCAACAAATCCATCCTTGGCCATTCGGTACCCTACTCGATCATTTCTGAATTTGGAGGCTAGATCCAGTTTCAATTGTTCATATTCTTTCGCTCTTTTTGTATGGGCTCTTAAGTAGTCACGAAAAGATATTTGATTCAGCATTTCATGACCTGACGGGCACATATGAATGTGGAATATTTGCGCCTTATCTCCATTTAACTTATACCCTTTCACAAATACCATATAGTCTGACCCATTTCCTGCTTGTCTGAAATAGTGATAGCCCAGCGCTGTAAGTCCACTTATAAGGACATCATTAAACAAATCCTTCTTTGATATCTCAATTGAAATATCAATATATGGTTTAGCGTAAATATTAGGTATTGAAGTACTTCCTACATGCTCCACCCTAATAACTTTAGCCCCAATTTTTTCTATTATCTTTTGCTGCTCAGTGTCAAATGTTAGTTTCCACCGTGGATTATACTCCACCAATTCCACAGGAAAAAGTGTATCCCATTCTTGTTTTGTCAGCTCTTCTAATCTTTTCTCCATAGTTTCTTACCTGTATTATATGTCGCTGTCGCTACACTCGCCAAGCCTAGGGACATTGGGCTTTTAACCTTGTCTTTAACACTCAACAATAGGTCAATCATACCTATACCTGTAAGGCTTTAACAAACCCCTCTTCCTATCATTTCTAATGCTATATACATTTTCTGACAAAAAGCACTACAACCTTACATCACTAGAACTTTTCTTAATAAAGTTACACTATTTCAAGAATAGCAACGTATTGATTAAAGACTATTTACAACCAGATGACTTTTTATTAGGACTAACAAACTAACAGCTATGAAACAGACTTATGCTTTTGGCTCAATCCAATTTATTCATCTTGTGGAAAAGCTATTATCTCTAGCCCCAAATCAGGAAAACGAGCGAAAAAAACTATTACAGGAACTCAGAAAAGAATATCACAAAAACTGTATCTCAAACAGTAAGCTTGAGACCAAAATGAAAACACTGCTTCAGGAAGCAGGTATATGGGAAGACTTTCTAATCAATGTGTAATCATCATTGGAGCAATATCAATTTCAAACCAGCATGTATCTTATCATGACTAAGTACAATCGCTATTTTTTACAGGTTTAGGATAAAAAAGTAAGGCTATGGTTTTCTGCTAACTTATTCGTTAGGAGCTTAACCATAGCCAAAGCTTATTAGTTTTTCACCTTAATGATCAATTTCCCCCTTGTTCTTGATTGCTCCATCTGTTTATGTGCCTCGACTATATTATCCATATCGAAAACTTTATCAACATGGACTTTCAATAAGCCTTTTTCCATTAAGGCTATCATTTCACTTAGAGCAATTGTATTAGGCTTCACGGCCACAAATTTCGCTTGCCTTCCTCTCATTATATCAAAGATCAATGTTGGGGAAGGAGTGGTTCCAATGTAGGTACCATTTTCAGATAGAATTCCTTTCACCTTTGAAAACGAAGCATTGAATACCACATCAAATATGATATCAAATTTTTCATTCAAGGTGGTAAAATCTTCTTTCGTATAATCTATGACTTTGTCTGCGCCCAATGCCTTACAAAAGTCCAGATTTTTTGTACTGGACACTGAGGTAACGACTGCTCCATGTGCTTTTGCTAACTGAATTGCCAAATGGCCTACGCCACTGCTCCCTCCATTGATTAGCACCTTATCCCCTTTTTTGAGGTGTGCATTTTCAAAAAGTGCCTGCCACGCTGTAGAACCTGCCATCGCCAATCCGCCCAGTTGTTCTTCAGGCAAGTTACCAATGACCTTTACAAATTGATTTTTTGTCAGCATCACCCTTTCACTTAACGCACCTCCCGAAAAATTACCGAGTTCACCTACTACCTTATCACCAATACTGATATCCTTTAGGTTTTCTGACTTGTCCACCACAATGCCATACACATCAAATCCCTGTTTTGTCCTTGGATGAAACCACCCACTAACAAAGCGGAAGTCTCCTTTTCTATTTTTCCAGTCAATGGCATTCAATGATGAATAATGGACTTCTACCAATACCTGGTCTTTACCTGTTATGGAAGGCGCTTGCGTTTCTGTCACTTTTAAAACACTGCTGTCGCCATATTTTGAATAATTTACCTGTCTCATCTCTTTCGTATTTTGGTATAGAAGTTTGTGACATAAAGACCTTATGACCGCCTTTTGCCCTTGTTCTGTTTAGATGGGACAAAGCTGAAAAATTAAGCCTATGTAAATCTTGGTCTATACCAATAAAGATAAATGACAGCACCTTTTTACTCAACCTTTACGGAGTTGATCAACTTAGAAAAGTTCGTTGGGTTAATATTCAGGAAATTGGCGATATCCTTCTGAGGAATATGATTTATTAGATTGCCATGTTCATGCATGAAATCAACAAACTTCATGGAAATAGAATAGGTTGCCTGCTTGATAAACCTGTCAGTAATGTTGTTGACCAGTCCCATTAGTGAGTTTGTCAAGAAGTATTGCAAAGCGACATGTTTATCTACCTGACGCTTAAAATGCTGGTAGGAGATTCTGTAAAAAGAGCTATCATGGATACACTGAAAGTAATACTTGGATGGCTTTTGCGTCAGAAATGACTCAGGCGCACAGGTAAAATGATTGGGTTGGGTGAATGATATGATGCTTTCCTTTCCGTTGTTTAGGTAATAAGCTTTTTGACAACCACTTACCGTAAAATAAAGGTAGTTGTCGGTTTTTCCTTGCTCCGAGATAATCGCATTTTTAGAGAAATCAACAACTTCCCAATACTGAACAAAATCATCTAGTATATCCTGTTCTATATGATGGTGCTTTAGGATGGCTTCTTTTAATTTTTCCATATAGTGAAACTGACCTTCTCTAACGTCATTGTTTAAATATGTACGCTCCTCAAAAAGTTAAACCTACTGATATTCTGTAATTACATCAATAACCTGCTTTAGATAAATTGGCTACACTAAACGGTTAAAACTGTTGAAAAGACAAAAACCTGCCACAATGTAGCAGGTATTTTATTTTGCTAAAATCATATTAGCGATCTCAACATGTGTAGAATTGAATGTGAATATCTATTGGCTCTCAAATGTTTACACTAAATATTTCCTTTTTGTGCTTCGAGTGTAGCACCGGTAAGCTGTTCATGGACAAGTCCGGCGCTTGAGCCTTTACCTTTAGTGACCTTCAGGTGGTAATAATCATAGAACATGACGATGCACAGCACAAAACATACGACGAAAAACGCCATGCTGTTTAACTCATAATAGATCACCCCTGAGATAATCCCTCCTGTCATATACGATACCATAATGCAGAGCAGCAATCGCGCTTTGTCAAGCAAAGCCTTATCTGACCTAAACTCTTTCTTGGTAAACATCGAAAAGAGGATTCCTAAATCTGTGGTAAGCCCTGTCAGGTGAGTGGTTTTTACTGCCGAATTGGAAATGCTTGCAGTCAAGCCATTCTGTAATCCCATTGCAAATAGTAGTATCGCTACTAGTGTTTCGGTTTCCTGAAGCGTCTCCGAATAATAAAACTGCATGTACAAACCGACTCCTAACAGGCAAAGTATCTCTACTGCCAAAGGCAACGCATGTGCCTTATACCTATCTTCCTGTTTATTATTGTGAATAATCATCAGGTTAGAGGCAAAGTTCCCCAAGAAGAAAAGGGAGATCCAGACAAACACAATTGCCGCCTGATACCAATTCCCTTTTGCGATTTCCTGTGCCAAAATCGCATAGTGCCCCGTCACGTTGGAGGTAAAAGCAAAAAATGCGATCACGGAGATCACATTGACCATACCTGCCGAAAATGCTGTCAGGGAACCTAGTTTTATATTGTCTGAAAGCGACCTAAAGCTGCTATATTTTCTGAGCATATTGTTGTTCTGAGATTTTCTTGAATGTCAATTTTACAATGCCACGCACCCGCAAATCAAAATTGAAGTGAATGACCAAATTGTCTTCTGAAATTTCCTGAACCTGATATCCTTCCAATCGACTGTCCTGATGCTTCAGCTCAAGGATATGTCCCCTGCCTTTGACATTCCAATCCAGTACTTCACTGAAACCACTTTCCTTGTTATGCAGGTGTAGCTTATTACTTGGTGCAAATTCCCATATTTCTGATTGGTGAATTACCAGCTGATTACAGATTTCGTTAATCTGGGCTTCATTCAGTTCAAATTCAGCACCATTATGCTTGTCTACTTTTTCGTACTCCCAAGAGACTTCCTGCCACTTGCCAACCAGTAACTCCTGTGAGCTTTCTCCCGATAGCAATACACTACCAAACGATACCGCTAACAGTACAAACAAGACATAAGTGATATATATAAACTTCATAGTTAAGCTGTTTACTGAAACAGGTCAGAAACCTGATTGACCCTGTTTGGGATAAATACCAAGCTTTTGGGTAACGGAATCATCACCGTCGTATGCCTGCACTTCCTTAGGATAGGCACCAGATCAATACTATCCGTTGTAGTTGGTTTCATCTCCATATTCTCAGGCAGGTAGACTTCATCGATCTTGTTACCTTCCAAATAGTTGTTCAAGTAAGAAGCATGATTACTGGACAGTATATCCACATACATGGCATGGATACGTGTATCATACTTGCTTTTGATCAGCTTGCATGCTTCCGTAAACTCCTTATTGGATAACTTTTCTATCAGCCTACTCTTAGAGAAAAATAATAAGTCTGTAATTGAACTTGGAAGGTAAGCGTGCGCCAAGACGATCTCCAGCTGCGGTGCTGACGAATGCTCGATCGCTTCACGAACAAGATTAAGTGATTTTACCGTAAAGTCTGTCGGGACTAATATTTTCTCTACCTGTTTCATAATCATCATATTTGAAAACAAAAGTAGAGTTGAGAGATTACAGACAGCTTATAACCAGATTAGAATCACATTAGAGTGTCTTGTTTCACATTAGAATGACATTAGAGCGAGTAGCCACCAATTGGCAGGTTGACTTGAACAGTGGTTCCTTTCTCCAATACTGAGTTGACAATAAGCCTCCCATCATGCATCTGTATAATGTTACGACTCAAAGGCAAACCAATACCATACCCTTCAAAGTCCCCTGTGTTTGAAGCCCTGAAGTAAGGATCGTAAATATACTGCATCTCATCCTCTGGAATACCGATGCCTGTATCCCGAACCACAATGATAACATCCTTATCAGATGCTGCCAATCCGACCTGTACCTGATTAGCTTCCGAATACTTGCACCCATTGATAATAATATTGGAAAGGGCTAAATGAAGCAATTGTTCGTTGCCTTTCACCTTCAGCTTTTCTGGGCTTTCAGGCAACAGGCTATAATCTATCTTGATCTGATAGTTGGCATTGATGTTATGTACCGTCTCCTTTATATCCAAGATCAGTTGGTCAATGCGTACCTTATCAAACTTCTGAGCCTTCCCGTTATATCCCGTCTGTGCCAAAAACAAGAGTGCCTTGGTCTTTTTGTCCAGCATTTCAGCTTCTTCCAATATTTTACTGATTGACGTCTTGTACTCTTCTCCGTCCCTTGGTTTAGAAAGCGCCAACTCAGCCTCACCTATGATACTCGTAAGTGGTGTGTTCAACTCATGGGAAGCATTACTGATAAAGTTTTTCTGTGTCTCAAAGGAAGTCTCTAACCTGTTAAGCATATCATTGAAAGTCGATGTCAGCCCACTCAATGAGTCATTGTTGTCTGATGTTTTTAGCCTAAGGTGTAAATTTTCAGAGCTGATTTCCTTTACCTCAGAAATGATATTGTTGACAGGTCTTGTCAGTGTTCTTGAAATCAAGATTGAAATAATGACCAGAATCAGGATGGCAAACATCAGCGAGGTCAGGATGAGGTTACGCAAGTACGCAATGTGGTGCGCATAGAAGTAGTTATCAGCCCCAACAATCACCAGATACTTAGCACCAAGTGTTGTCTCATACAAAATACCGGAGTAAAACTTATTGCCTTTGCTGTATTTGGCAGCCTGATCTTCTATCAGATCCTGAATAAAATGCTTTGGCAATTCTCCCTGATAGGCTGCCGCCTCGGCTTTTCCATCTACCACTCGAAACATGTACTCCTTCTGGCTTGGCAGCTTCTCAAGAAAATCGTCATGCACTTCCCTTATACTGCTTACATCGTTGCTATTATCCAGCTTGATCTTGGCTATACTCGCTGCCCGAATTTCCAATCGCTTATAAAAATCGGTAAACGCATAGTTTGAGATGGAATAATAGATAAAGCCACTGAACAACAGTGTATAGGTAAAAAAGATACCTAACAGTAGTAATATGATCTTGTTATGAATTTTCATTCTGCCTCCTTTAGTACATATCCCATTCCTATAACCGTATGAATCAGCTTACCGTCACCACATTTGTCCAGTTTTTTCCGAAGGTAATTCACATATACATCCACGACATTGGTACCAATATCAAAATTGATTCCCCAGACCTCATCAAGCAAGTCTGTACGAGACAGCACCTTCCTTGGATTTTTCATAAACATCAGCAGCAACCTGTACTCTGTAGAAGTCAAAGACATCTCCTGACCATTTCGTCTAACCGTCTTGGTCTCGTCATCCATTTCCACTCCTGAAAAGCGATACAGGTGATCTGACTCACTCTTGACACTAATGGACTTTCTTCTAAGCAATGCCCTGACTCTTGCCTTAAGCTCAATCAACTTAAATGGCTTAGACAAATAATCATCCGCGCCACTGTCCAGTCCTAACACAATATTTTCGGCACTTCCTAAAGCCGTCAGCATCATGATCGGAACATCGGCATGCCCTTCTGTTTTGATTTTTCTGCAAACTTCCAAGCCACTCATCTTTGGCAATAGGATGTCCAGAAGAATCAGGTCTACTGACTTTTCACGAAGCAACTCCATGCCTGCCAAACCATCCAAAGTATGGTACACCATATAGTCCTCCTCCTCAAGTCCTTTCTTGATCAGGTCAGCCAAACGTTGCTCGTCTTCTATAATTAAGATTGTATTCATATCCCTTCCAATTCAAAAAATACAATTTACGCAAAAAATGAGGGGAGTCCTTACTAGGGGGGATTAGAATGGCATTAGAAAAAATTCCTGTTTATTAATATCTCATAAATGATCTCCTACGCTTTTAAAAAAGCCAGAGATCACCTGTTTATGGCAATCCCTGACTTTTGAAAAACTTAGTGACTATGCTCTGTCTCTCCTTTCTTCATTTCAGCCAAAAGGTAATAGGCATTGTTCCATGCCACCTTTGCTGTTTCTTCCAGTGGCGCTAACAGCTTGACTTCTATCCACCCATCGCTTTGGGTTCCTGTAACCACCTCAACAGGTTCAAACGCCCACTCTTGCTGTCCATTTTCTTCTTCCTGTTTTGCCTTGAATATATAGTACTTGTCACCCTGCCTGACCACACCGCCCTCAGGTAAAGCCAAGCGTGCTGTATCATCGGTCATGATTCTACCCCTAACATACATTCCAGGTAACAGCAGTCCTTCCTTGTTCTCAATCTCGGCATGAAGGTGAATGGCTTTTGGTCCTTCCTCAAAAGATTTCCCTACGGCATATATCTTGGCTTCAAGCTCCTTATCAGGCAACGAAACAACGGTAAACTTCACTTGTTGCCCCTTCTTCACTTTGTACATATCCTTTTCGTATACCATCAAGTCTGCATGGATATGGTCGATATTGACTATCTCAAACATCTCTGTCTGCGGCTGTACAAACTGTCCTGTCTTGACTTCCACCAAACGGATATAACCGTCAATCGGGCTTCTCACCGGAACCTGTTCATAAATCTTTCCTTGCTGTATCCTGCTAACAGATAAGGCGAGCAACTTCAGTTGTGACTCCAGTCCTTGTACATTCCCTTTTAGCGAAAGAAAGTCAGCCTGTGCCTTTTGAAGTTCCTTGCCTGAACCTACTTTTTCCTCATACAGCTTTTGCTGTCTCTTCAGCTCTTTCTCCCAATACTGGAGTTGGTTCCAGTTATTGAGATAGTCTGTCTGAAGCCTGATCAAGTCAGGGTGACTCAAGTAAGCCAATACTTGTCCCTTTTTCACCTCATCTCCTTCTATCACTTTAATGGATTGAACATTTGCACCGATGATAGCCGTAATGGAAGCCTCATTCTGAGGTGGCACTTCCAACTGACCGTTTGCCTCTACATAAGAGGAGATATTTCTGAACGGTAGCGTATCCACTTTCATGGACAAGGACTGAAACTGTTGCGCTGAAAAATGGACTTCATCCTGATGTTCTTGGTGTCCTGCCTCTTCATGTTGCAACGAGGCTTCGGATGCTTCATGATCGTGGTCATGATCCTCTCCTGTTTGACTGTTACAAGCTAGCGTCAACAAACTGACTAGCCACAGTAGGTTATATATTCTCATGTATGATTTCATAATTCCTAATATTATTGTCCGATCAGGTATTCAAGCTGAATAGCTGCCTGATTACTGTCGTTTAAGGTCTTGAGATAATTGAATTTGAGCACCAAAGCGTAGTTGATGTTCTGGAAGTATTCGATATAGCCAATCGCACCATGCTCAAAGCTTTTTTGTGCATTGTCAATGATTCGCTCTGATTGTGGAAGGGCTTGTCCCTTGTAGTATTTCAGGCTTTCCTGATATTTGGCGACCTCCGACATCTGCTGTTCATACTGTCCTTTCAAAACATTCCGGTAATAGTCTGTCTGTACTTCTGCCATCTGTGTTTTCAGTTTAGCAGCATTTACACCAGACTTGTAAGAGCCAAAAAACAATGGGATAGATATCCCTGCCTGCACACTGTTGAACCTATCTGAGCCTCCTGCAACATTTCCATCTGCCGTAGGTGTACCAATCAATGACTGGTTATAATACCCGATGGAAAGGTCAGGCAGCAGCTTGGAAGACTCCACTGATTTCTCAGCAGCTGCAATCTGGACTTGCTGCTCTGCATATACCAAAGAAGGGTTTTCTGAAACCGCACGGCTGATCAACCCCTGATCTAACTTGATTTCCTTCAAGGTATCCGGACGGAAATGAAGCCCTTCCATATCATTCAACAACACCTGTAATTGCCTTTCCTGAATGGCAATATCAGCAGCTACCACCTTCTCCATATTCTGGATTTCCATCACGCTCGTTTCTGCTGCTGACTTTTCGAGGTAATTAGTCGCTTCTGTCTCATACCGCACTGTAGCGGCATGCAAAAACCTATTGTAAAGTGAGTCCTGATACAATAAGAGCCTTTGCCTTTCATACAGGTAAGCCAACTGATACCAATGCTGTCGAATGTCTCGCTTCAAGGTATTAGCCTGAACTGCCAACTGCTTACGACTGCCCTCGGTATTGGCTTCTGCGAGTTTCCGTTGTTTCGAGTAAACCGTCGGGAATGCAAAGTTTTGGGAAACACTGAATGCAAAGTCATTCTCAAAACTATTGTACTGTCCATACTGAACTCCGATATCTGTTTTCTTAGGGTTGAAAGCTGCCTTTTCTCGTTCTTCCTGCACCTTCACCTGTATTTCCGCTACCCGAACATCTCCATTATTGGCTAATCCCAAACTAATGGCTTCGTCAACTGTATTCACTACCCTAGGCTGTACTTCTTGCGCATTCGCCTTTCCAGCAGGAAAAATGATATAACTTCCCACCAACAGTATCACCGCTGTCGTTTTAGGTAGACTGATGGCTGTATCTCTGGACTCCATCCACTGATAAAGTATCGGCAATACAAATAAGGTGAGCATTGTTGCGGAAAGCATTCCACCAATTACTACCGTTGCTAAAGGCTGTTGTACCTCAGCCCCAGCTGAAGTAGAGATTGCCATCGGCAAAAAGCCCAGTACGTCTGTCAAGGCTGTCAACAAAATAGGTCTTATCCTTCTTCTGCCCCCCAAACGTATTCTTTCATTGAGATCGGTCACCCCTTCTTCCTTCAACTCATTCCAGCTGCTAATCAGTACCAATCCATTCAGTACAGCCACACCAAAAAGCACGATAAAGCCTACACCCGCCGAAATACTGAAAGGCATTCCCCTTAACCAAAGGGAGAAAACACCACCGATGGCGGCCATTGGCACAGCGATATAAATCATGGCTGTTTGCTTTAGGGATTTCAAGGCAAAGAATATCAGGATAAAGATCAGTCCTAGCGCAATAGGCACAACCACCTGTAACCTTTTACTTGCCCGTTCAAGGTTCTCAAACGCACCTCCATAACGGATATAGTAACCCGGTGGCAAGACCAACTTTTCATCCAGTTTCTGTTGAATTTCCGTCACCAACGATTTGATATCACGTCCTCTAACGTTAATCCCGACATAGGTTCTTCTATTGGTATTGTCTCTACTGATCTGCATTGGACCAGGTTGATAACTGATATCCGCTACTTCCTTCAGCGGAATCTGTGCCCCATCAGGTCTGTTGACGTAAAGGTTTTTCAGGTTGTCGATGCTTTGGCGATAACGCTCATTTAACCTTACCACCAAATCAAAACGTTTTTCCCCTTCGAAAATGACTCCTGCTTTTCCTCCAGCAAAAGCCGTTTCTATAACTGTATTCAGGTCTTCGACATTCAATCCATATTGAGCCAACTTGTGCCTATTGTACCGGACAGTCATTTGGGGTAAGCCTGTGGTAGCCTCCACCCGCATATCACCGATCCCGTTGGTACCGGCAATTATCTTGGAAACCTCCTCTGCCTTACTTGCCAGCATATTGATATCCTCCCCATACAGTTTGATCGCGATATCTTCTCTTACCCCTTCAAGCAACTCATTGAAACGCATTTCGATAGGCTGTGTAAATTCGTAGTTTACACCAGGGACCTGCTCCAACTTTTCTTTCATCAACTCCAAAAGCTCGTCCTTACTACTTGCCGACACCCATTCGGATTTTGGCTTCATAATGACAATCACATCAGCAATGTCCATCGGCATAGGGTCAGTAGGCACCTCTGCCACTCCTATCCTACTGACAATTTTCTCCACTTCAGGAAAATTCTCCTTAACCAGTTTCTCAATTTTGGTTGTTGTCTCGATAGTTTCTGTCAGTGAACTTCCCGGCGTTAGAATGGCATGAAATGCAATATCCCCTTCATCTAGTTGAGGGATAAACTCCCCTCCCATTCGGAAAAAGGAAAAGACCGACAACCCTAACAATAGGACTGCTATTCCTACCACCCATTTGGCATTTGCAAGCGCCTTACCCAAAGCTGGTTCATAGATACGCTCCAACCAATTCACAAAACGATCACCCCAATATGTTTTTTCTGTTTGACCAATCCTGATAAATAAGGCTGACATCATTGGTACATATGTCAGGCAAAGCAGCATCACTCCAAGCATGGCAAACATAAAGGTAAGCGCCATTGGTTGGAACATCTTCCCTTCTACACCTTGCAGTGCAAGAATAGGAATAAACACAATCAGCACGATCAGCTGCCCAAAGAATGCTGCGTTCATCATCTTACTTGATGCTTCAAAAGCTGTTTCATCCCTGAGTGCAGCCGTCAAAGGCTTTTTCTTCAACACTTTATTGTGCAACAGAAATACAGTCCCCTCGACGATAATCACAGCACCATCCACGATAATACCAAAGTCGATAGCCCCCAAACTCATCAGGTTTGCCCATACATCAAAGACGTGCATCATGATAAAGGCAAACAGCAAAGACAAAGGAATAGTAGAAGCGACAATCAAACCTCCACGCCAGTTTCCCAACAGAAAAACCAAGACAAAGATCACAATCAAGGCACCCTCCATCAGGTTACTGCTCACAGTATCCGTAGTTTGGGCAATCAGCTTACTTCTGTCAAGCAACGGTTCAATAACTACCCCTTCAGGCAAAGACTCCTGAATTTCATCCATGCGTTGCTTTACTCTTTCAATCACGTCATTGGAGTTAGCCCCCTTCAGCATCATAACCAGTCCGCCTACCACTTCACCTTCTCCATCCTGCGTAAGTGCTCCATAGCGAATAGCCGAACCGTAACGTACCTGTGCTACATCTCCCACACGTATTGGCAAGCCATTCACATTGTCTACCACGATATTTCTGATATCATCAAGGCTTCGAGCCAACCCTTCACCCCTTATAAAATTGGCGTAATGATCCTTTTCAATATAAGCTCCGCCTGTATTCTGGTTATTGCTTTCCAAGGCATTGAAAATGTCGGAAATAGTGAGTCCGATCGCCTTCAGCTCATCAGGGGATACAGCTACCTCATACTGCTTGATACTGCCACCAATCGCATTAATTTCCACAACACCCGACACCATTGACATCTGCCTACGTACAATCCAATCCTGCATGGTTCGCAGGTCAGTAGCAGTATATTGTCCCTTATGGGCATCATCTACTTTCAATGTATATTGGTAGATTTCACCTAGTCCTGTTGAGATAGGGCCCATAGAAGGCACACCAAATCCTTGAGGGATTTCCTCCTTGACTTCGGTTAACTTTTCCGATACCAATTGACGGGGTAAATAAGTCCCCATTTCGTCTTCAAAAACAATTGTGACTACTGATAGTCCGAATCGGGAAATAGAGCGAATTTCCACTACACCTGGAAGGTTTGCCATCGCAACTTCTACAGGGTAAGTCACGAACTGCTCAATGTCTTCTGTTCCCAGATTAGGTGCCTGTGTAATCACCTGTACTTGGTTATTGGTAATATCTGGCACCGCATCCAGCGGTACCTTGGTCATACTCCAAATCCCACCAACGATCAGGGTAAGCGTCAGCAGTCCCACAATCAATTTGTTATGGATGGAGAATGATATAATCTGATTAATCATAATTAGCCAGTTTCTTGTTGAGACAATAAAAAATGTCACCTCAGGACAGGATACTCCAATACCATAAGCTACCTCAAACCTTCAGGACAAGCATATAATGCCCCTGAAAAATGAGTACTCAGTATTGAAAACCTACCTGATAAAATGTGACGATAGCTGATTTAACAAGAAATGACGGGAGGTCCCCGTAGGGAAATGGAATCAAGTGGAGGGGAAAGGTAAAGCAGTGAAACATCTTCACAAGTATATGCTGCTGAAGCACTACTTGACGTTGTAAGGTAGAAGACAAAAAGCAGGATGGTCGCCAACTTTTCTTTGACATCCAGCTTCAGCTTACCATCCAGTTTAGAGAAGACATAGTGAACAATATTGCAGTCATCTGCTGCATGCTCCATCTCACTAAGTACACATATCATTAGATCATACAAGTCAGTATCAAAGTGCCCTTCATGCTCAATCTGGGCTTGGGCTTGTAACTGATTCGCTACCTTTGGTTCCTTCTTCTCATGGACATGGTGTTCCTTATGGTGTTGGTATCCACCCAACTCACCCATGACCAACTCCTGACAATGGGGTATCAGGAAGTCCAAAAAGCTGAAGGCATAAATCAGCAGCAGTATAAACGATATGTTTGCTCTACGATTCACTATTTGCAAATATACACCTTTTTCCATGCGACGAATTTGCAAAGCCATGTTCAACTCATCAACAGATCTTAATATCTACCTAACTGCTCCTCTTATTTGATACAAATGTTTCTCGGTTATACATGGATTTGTATACAAATAAGGCCGCTCCCCTAAAGAAGGAGCGACCAGATAGCGTTTAAGAAAAGCCTTATTAAAACTAGGTTAAATGATCGATATGCAATCAAATAGCAATCCGTTCCAAGATTTTTCCTTGATACACATTGTCAAGTCCCAGTTTATCCATATTGATATAGCCAATATAACAGCCACAAGTATCATTGCTGCAAGGGGTTCTTTTAACCATCTCCTCCAGTGGAGTCTCGTAGATATTCCCCAACTTGTTTTTGATAAAATGGCATCTTGTCACTGCTCCATCCCCATCAATTGAAAAGGAAGAATATCCTGCCCTGCAAGCCTCTCCGTAACTTGGGTGCCTGACTGCATTGAAATGAAAATGAGGATCAATCTTATTCAAGAAATTCAGGTCTTCTTCAGTATAATAACCTTCCTCCCTTTTGTAGGCATTTACCCAAAGGTAAACGTGGGGAGCAAGCCGATCTCTCATCTCCTGAATCAGCTCAAAATCTTCTTTCAACCCAACCATCCCTACGCTGTAGTTAATCCCCATGCTATTGAGTTTTTCGCAACGATCCAGATAAGCCGACAGGCTTATCTGCGTTGGGTGGAAAGTGGTCCAAAGGGCAAATGCATCCGTATTGACCTCACGCATCCAATCCAAAGTGGAAGAAAGGTTGGTCTGAATCGCTACCTTATCGACCATCGGCTGGTGGCTTAAGCGAGTCATCACTTGCTGGTAATGCTTTCTGATCAGTCCCTCTCCCCAAGGGGTAAAGAGGATACCGATATTGTGTTGTTGCTGTGCATTTACCCAAGCTTCAAACTTCAGCAGTTTTTGTTCATCGTCCAGCAGTTCAGCCCTTGTATTCTTGGTTTTGGCAAACGGACAATAGCTGCACTCATAATTACAACTGGAGAGCGGTCCCCTATAAAGTATATTCCATTTCATATTGGTTCGCTTTATTAAGACAGTTCGAATTTACCCATCGCCTCTTCCACTGCTTCAGAATACAGCCAAGGGCCAATTACATCTTCCAAAGACTTACCTTCCTTATTGAGTTGCAAGTGGGTTGTACTTTCTTCCACCAGATTCAGGTCTATCAATTCCTGTAACTGAGGAAAATCCACTATTGGAAGTTCACCAAAAAGCTGTTGGTATTCCTGATATGATAAACCGGCTCCCTCACAAAGACATTTGATGACAAACCTTCTTTTCTTCTCCTCCAGATTGAGGTTAAATCCGTATTTCACGGTCTCAAAGTCAGCCTTCGTTGACTGGTTGTAATTATGTATAATCTGCTTCACCCCTTTGCTACCTACAGCATAGTCATGGCTGTAGTGCGTAAACTCTGTATAAGACCTTGCACCTGCTCCCAACCCCATCATGCCGTCTTTGTGCGTCTTGTAATCAGGGTGCATAAAATCCGGCGCTGTTTCTTTCTTGAACTGACGCATCGAGAGCTGTCTGTAACCATTCTCCATCAGGAAATCCCTTCCTTGCTGATACAGCTGAAACCTGAAATCATCCCAATCCTTGCCTTGTTTGCCAAGCCCTGTCAAAGGACGGACATAAAGCGGATAAAGGAAAATCTCTTCAGGTGCAATGTCTACCATTGTCTTCAAAGAGTATTGCCAGCTTTCCTTGGTCTGGTTTTCTGCCCCATAGATCAGGTCAAAGTTCAGTAATGGGAAATCAGCCGCTTTCAGTGCCTCAATCGCTCTCTTGACTTCATCCAGCTTTTGCGGTCTGCCCATAGCTTTCACTTCGGCTTCGATCATGCTCTGCACGCCCATACTTACCCTGAACATGCCTCTTTCCTTCAGTAACGCAATCTTGTCGTCTGTAATGGTCTTGGGAGATACCTCAATAGCAGAATTGGTTTGTCTGGTATCCACGTTCAACAAGGTCTTTGTCCTGTCAAAAAGCAATGTCAACTCCTCAGCTGAGAGGTAAGTAGGAGTTCCTCCACCAAGTGCGAAATTGGAGAAGTTAAAGTCATCACCCAATGCCTCCCTGCTTGCTTCCATCTGACTGAAAAGAGCTGTCAGGAAAGGATTCTGGATCTCAGCTTTTGGATTGGCTACAGTAAACAGGTTACAGAACCCGCACCTCATTTCGCAGAAAGGAATATGAACATAAAGAAACAAGTTTCTCTTAAGCTCATCTTTCCAAAGCGCTTTCAAGGATTTAGGTGTTGCGAAAGGTCTGTAAGCCATCTTATGCGGATACGAATAAGCATACCCATTGTAATAAGCGCGGTCTTCAATCAGTTCTTTAAGTCTCACTTGGTTGTCTTTAGTCGTTTAAAATCTCAGCATATGGCACAGTCCACACCACCTCATGTGCCAGACGGTGTCCCTCATAGCCATCTTCTCCATAAGCCGTTCCATGGTCTCCCATCATTAGCCAGCAGGAAGGTCCCAGTTCCTTTACAGCCTCCATCAGGATAGGTAACTGGCTGTCTACATACTTCAACGCTGCTGCATGGGATTCAATCGAATCTTTTTCAGCGCCTTCCAGATAGAAGCAATTTGGCTGATGAATAGCTGAAACATTGATAAACAGAAATACATTCTTGTGCCTCTCTTCCTGAGCAGGGCTGAGTAATATGTCTCTTGCTTTTTCAAACTGGTTCTTGGTTGAGTGAATAGCTGTCACCCCTAGTTCAGGACTCCAATGGCTCTGCATAAACAGGGAAGGGAATACATTGCTGAGTGGTGTCTGCCGATTAAAAAATCCCACCCCTCCAATGCATGCCGTCCTGTATCCTTCTTCCTGAAGTCCCTCAATAATGGTTGGTGAGTCAAATAGAAACGTTTCATCCGTAGAGGTTTCGCTCCCGGCAAACCGTGTTGCAAAAAGTCTAGGCGCTTTGGGAGATGAAACAGGTGTAGGAAAAAAGCCTGCAAAAAATGCATGATGTGCCGCATAGGTAAAGCTTCCTGGTGTATGCCTTTTCTCCCATCCATTGGGCAAAAGCTTTTTAAAATTGGGCGTTTCTCCAGACTCCCATAGCCGTTGAGCTACATCATAACGCAGGGTATCCAGCGTAAGCATGATGATATTTCTTTTCCCTACAATCTCGTTTGCATTCATCTCAATGGTATTTATCTTCTTTGGTTTCTATACTCAATTACGCTCTTTCCACTAAATAACGGTGACAGCCTCACTGTGTTCTATTTATTACTCCGTGATCTTTTAATGAAATCGCCTTTCAGGTTTTCTCAAAACGAAGCTCATATCAAAAAGTAAAATTTGTTTGAATTGAATATAATACAAATATGATCGAGCAAACCGTAAACGAAGTATGGTATGAATTTTTTAGAAAAAATTTAATTACAACTAACCATTAATTATATACAGGTAACTCTGCAGTCAAATCAGGGTTGCCTCTACCTTCTGACGTAACTGCTGTGCTCCCTGTCGGTACTCAAAATGACAGGTACTCCAACCTGCTTTCTCGCCTCCTTCAATATCATTTTGAGGATCGTCCCCAATAATCAATAGTGCATCAGAACTGAAACCCAACTGACTTTCTACCTTTCTGAAAATTTGAAGATCAGGCTTGGCACAGCCCAAGGCTCCTGATATAAAAATGTTGTTTGAGTCAAAAAAATCACCCAAGCCTGATCGCTTCAATTTCAACTGCTGGTTCTGAACTCCTCCATTAGATAAAATGCCAACCTTGTAATAAGCTGATAACTGCTTCAAAACTGATACAATTCCTTTGCACGATGGTGCTGTATATGTGCCGACCAAATGCCCATCAAAAAATTGCATAAAAGAATCATCCAATTGATAAGTCCTTCTCAGCCAGTCAAAAAAATCCCTCCTACTTGTGAAGCCGTGGTTATCCTTTTCCAATATAGTAACCTTATGCTGTTGCCATATTTCGGGCTTTCCCCCTTCAGAAAAAGCTGCCTCCATATATTTTTCAAAGGCAAAGTCACGGTCAATAAGGGTGTTGTCAAGATCAAAAAGTATACATCTAATTGGCATTATTCTTCAGGTATCGGATTTGAGATTGATAAGTACTTTCTCCTCTCGCATTAACAATGTTAGGCAACAAATCTCCGAAGGCATTGGCCTCTATCACTTTAGGTCTATAGTGTTTTCCTGTAAGCAAAAGATCGACTCCTGCTACATGTGCCCCATCAAAGACCGTTACTGCTTTCTGTACTACCTCCTGTATTTCACACCATTTTTCAGTGCCCAAACTAAGCTTCAGGCTTTCAAGATTGCCTCGCTTGTTTCCTAGATGAAGATTTGTCATGGGCTGTTTGCTGGAACGCATCACAGCATGTTCCACTTCCTGGTTGATATACACCAAACGCAAGTCAAACGTATCCCCTTCAAATTCTTTTTTGGGCACCCACCTTTCTGCCAGCAGGTATTGTTTCGCCAAAGTATCGATCAGTATCCTGATCTCCTGATGGTTGGTGTACCTTTTCAGCTTCAGTGAATTATACACTTTAGGTTTCCCATTTTCCACTACTAGTGTAGCCGAAGAAATCAGTAATTCCTTTTCGCCTTTGCATTGGTAAGCCATTACTCCGGAAGCAGAAGAAGCGTGTGCCAGCTTTAGGAACAACCGTTTAAAACCAGTATCACTGATCAGGTTCCTTAAGTCTTCATAGTTTTCAATTACCCCTAAATAAGGCACTTTTGGAATCCCGTTTTTTTCCAGCAACTGGTGTGTCTGAACCTTATCAGCCATCTGCAAGATTGCTCTTGGTGTATTCAGCAAATGAATATGCTGCTGCTCAGCCACTTTTTCAATTTGCCTCAAAAACTTTTGCAGTCCCAAGTACCACTGTCTGGAATGTTGGATAAGTCCCATGTCAAATGGTAATGACAATGCTTCCGCTTTACTGATGGGGTTTTGGACAATCCTATCTTCCTCCTCGGCTCCCCAAGCAAGGATTTGTTGGAACACTTCGTGGTTTTCACCCGATGATTCAATCTTGAGGCAATCAACTCCTGCCAAAAGCTCTGGTAAACGGTCAGGGTGTTCCAATACTTCCAGAAAAGAAAGAACACCGCAGTGTTCTTTCTCTCCAAAGGACTGTGCAAATTGCTGAACTCTTCTGTTTTCGGGGTTTCCGAGAATGGCAATTTTCATAAGTCCAATACTATTCACTTACATCCACATAGTAATATACCTCACCGTGATATTCATCAGGAGATTTCTGTCCACCACTGATAAGCTCTAGGTTAGGCCATTTTTGGGCAATCTTCTGAATCATATCAGCAGAAAGGTAATTGCTGGAAACATCCAGTTTTTTCAGGTGATCCAACTTACTGTTCAGCAAGTATTCAGCACCTTCATCCTTCATGATACCCATTGAAACGTCAAGTGTATGCAGTTGCTCCAGTACAGGCGCATCTGCCAATTCCTTGGCAATGTCATCAGCAATTTCACTGTTCTTCAGACCTAACACTCTCAGTTCTGGGAACAGGTCTCCTTTCAACAGAGGGCGCACTTGCACTGCCTCAATGTCAGCACCGTAATTACTGTCTCCAGTCCAAATTTCCAATACTTGCAGCTTTGGTAAAGATGACTGAAGTACCTGATCAAATGTTTCACTTCCCAAACCACCCGTCTGGATAATCAGTGTTTCAAGGTTATCATGTTTCAGGTCTGTAAACATCAATCCGTTACTACCCTTTACGATAAAGTGTTTCAGGTTAGGGAAAGCCACTAGTACTGGTCCCATATCTTCCTGCTCAATCCAAGAAATCTCAGCTTCATCCTGATCTACATCAGCCATAAACAGCGTTTCAAGACCTTGAAGCTTGTCCTTGTTTTCAAGAAGCTGATCAACAACTTCGTTAAACACTTCCGCGACCTCATCAAACCACTGACCAATATGCAGCTGACGAACCTCACCAACTTTCGGGTCATTCAGGAAAGCATCAAATACTTCTGAAAATGGCTTTTCAGAATCGAAATCAACGGATACTTTTTGGGGTTGTGTTGGGTTTTCAATCCCTTTTGCAGGATCAAACAAAGCGACATTTTTGAAGTCCATACTAAAAATTTTAAATACTGGTGAATGTTTATGATTGTGATACAAATTTGAAACCGCAGAACGTAAAAGAAGTACGGTCTAATTTTTTTAGTAAAAATTTCTTCTAAAAAATAAACTGCCATCCATCAATTATACATTTCAATCTAACTGAAACATATCGCTGACACAGTTTCACTTGAGTATATATCAAAAGGCTTCCACCTGTGTCTCCCCTCAATTATTCATTTTTAAAAAATTGGAAAAACACAGCTATCTCTATCAAAATACATATTTACATACTTTCCTACTCCTTTTCCCTATAACGGCTAAAGCCTTTTCAAAATAAATGTGAACCCATTCTGTCTACACCTAAACCAACCCCGATCATAACGACTTCACTCCCTATAAGCTTACAGCGATTTTAACAGATAAACAGAAAACATTTTACTTGTTAATTAAAATTAGTCTAAATAAACTTTTATAAAACCATTACAACTATTATGTTTGTTTTAATTTATAATTAGTCTAAATAAAATGTTGAGAATACTTTTTATCCTGATCTGTACTTCAACAATCTCCTTCCATTCGCTTTCACAAGAAAATAATGCTGTACTCACAGGATTAGTCGTGAATAGTAATGGTGAACCTTTGCCTGGAGTAACCATTCAACTGAAAGAAATAAGCAGTAAAGGCGCTATCACGAATGAGGAAGGGAAGTTTGAAGTCCGCAATATTCCAAAAGGAGATTACACCCTAATTATCAGAGGGGTTGGATTTATCAATCAACATATAAGCATCTCATATCCTTTTTCAGGAAACCTTACAATTACGTTAAAAGACGATGCTAAAGTACTTCAGAATGTTGATGTAAATGCAGATAAACAAGCCAAAGAAATCACGGAATCAGGGCTGAATACCTCTATTATTGACGTCTCTCAATTTCAGGATATGAATCTGGATATCAGTCAGCTGGTTGAGGCAAGTGCAGGAGTAAATATAAGAAGGTCTGGTGGTTTAGGTGCTACCAATCAGGTATCTATCAATGGACTTTCTGGAAAGCAAGTAAGGTTCTTTATAGATGGTATATCTATGGATTTTTTGGAGACTACACTCAATGATCTCCCTGCCAATATCATTCGTTCAGTTGAAATTTATAAAGGTGTAGTTCCCATCGAGTTGGCATCAGATGCATTAGGTGGTGCAATCAATATTAGAACTGTGCCCCCGAAAGAAGAATTGCTGGATGTTTCCTATTCCTATGGTTCATTTAATACGCACCGCTCCTCTATTGTATTACAGAAAAACAATAATAAAGGGCTGTTCTTGAGGTTACTGACTTTTCTCAACCATTCTGACAATAACTATTGGATGGATGGGATGCCCATTGCCGATAGCCTAGGAAACATCTCCACCTACTCACGTGTAAGAAGATTCCATGACCAATATACATCAGGTACTGCAAACCTGAAGTTTGGTATTACAGATAAAAAAATAGCCGATATACTAAGTGTAGACTTCTTCTATTCAGGGAAAAAAAACAACATGCAACACCCTGAAGTATCCATCAACCGTGTTTATGGAGGATTACATTCTCAACAAAACTCCCTTTCGGCAATGATGCACTATTTAAAGAAATGGGGGGATTTCAGTATCGAGGCAAAAACAGTCGCAAGTCAAAAGAACTCCGTAATCTATGATACCTTATCCAGAAGGTATAATTGGGCACAGGAATATAAATACGTCACCAGTGAACGCTATGATCAAAAATCCATCTTCCATATGGATGACCAGATATTCACAGCTTCTCTCAATGCTAAATATCAGGTTACAGATCAGAAAAACTTAAGTTTTAATGCTTTTCACCATCAGGTAAACCGTCAAGGAAGTGACGAAATCAATGAGAATAACCACGCCTTTGAATTCCCTAATAAACTTAGTAAAGATATCATCAGTATCTCAGGAAATCATACCAGCTTAAATGAAAGGCTTCGGGCATCATTGTTTGCAAAGCAATACTTCTTTAAAAGCATAATTAATACTGAAGAGTACCTAGAAGGTGAATTTCAAAATGTAGAAACAAAAGCAGATCTAGTTAAGACGGGCTATGGCGCTACAGCCAGTTATATGCTTCACCCATCATGGGTTATGAAGCTTTCATTTGAAAAAGCATATCGTCTTCCTGAGTCTATTGAAATTTTAGGTGATGGCGTGTTTGTACTTCCATCGCCAGACCTGATCGCTGAAAGTTCTCACAATTTGAATTATGGTATCATATTCAAAAAAGATACACAAGCCAATAAATTAAAGTCTGAAGCCAACCTGTTTTTTAGACCTGCAAAGGATTTCATCAGATATGTCAATGATAGAGGGGTATATGGCAGCTACCATAACATTGCAGATGTCAACATCATCGGCATTGAGTCTTCAACCCTCTGGAAATGGCAAAATAAATACGCTGTAGACTTCAATTGGACATACCAGTCAATTACGGACCAATCCAAATATAGTCAAGGAACTATCAATGAAAATCGAGGAAACAGAGTTCCAAATACCCCTTATTTTTTCTGGAATATCCGATTAGGCTATAACCTAAACCTTGCACAATCCAACAGAATGACTTTTAACTGGACCTCCTCCTACGTTCATGAATTTTTCCTGTATTGGGAAGGTATGGGAGAACAAAGTGAAAAAAATAAGATACCCACTCAATTCACCAACGACCTTGACATAAGCTACATTTTTAAAGAAGGCAAATACAGTGTCTCGCTGGCTTCCAGAAATATTTTTGACGCAAAAGCTTATGACAATTTCAGCATTCAAAAACCTGGAAGAGCATTTTATCTAAAATTCAGATTCTACTTAAACAACAATTAAATTAATGATGAAGAAGTACATTTCAATTGGACTACTATTAGCGCTTGGTGTTTTCGCAAGCTGTGATGATGATAATGAACCTGAAGTGACTACAGAAGAAGCAAAAGGCATCACACTTACCCTCAAAACCAAAGGTGATCAGGAAGCTGAATATGTGGTTACACAAGAAAACCTGATGGAAGGTACTGTTTCTGCTGAGGGGACAGGTTTTGAGTCATTTGACTGGAACTTCTCTTATACGGTAGGTAAATCACTTTTCATTGTTGGGTATACCAACTTTGAGGCTCAGGTATATCAGGTCAATGACGAAGGAGAGATTTACGAAGCGGCTAAATTCCTACTGGAAGCTCCTTTAGAAGTATTCGGTAATGTAAATAACGAAACCATGCTGGCAATGGATCCTCCTAGAGATGGTTCGCATAGCCTGAGAAAGCTTTATTCAATAGATGCTGCTTCTGGCGCTGTAACCAGTATCAAAGAGATCAAAATCTACGATGTTGATACAGGCACAGCAGGTGAAGGTGTTACGGCATGGCCAACAGCATTGCAGGTAGTTGGCGACAAGCTTTTTATTCCTTTCTATCTGGTTGATGACAATGGCTACTACACTACTCCTCAGCCTGACAAGGCATACGTAGCAGTATACTCATACCCTAACGTAGAAAGTGAGCCAATCAAAATCATCGAAGATGACAGAACCAGTAACATTGGTGTAAACGGCACAACTACTGGTCTTATTCAAGCTGACAATGGCGACCTATACTCATTCTCATCTGGCGCTTACCTGTCTGGTTTCTTGCCTGTAGCTGAAAAACCTTCTGGGATTTTAAGAATTCCAAATGGCTCAACAGAGTTTGATGAGAACTACTTCTTTGATATTGAAAACGCTGAAAATGGTGGTAACCTATTCTGGTTTGACTATGTAGGAGACAACAAGGCCATTGCAAGAATCTTGACTGAGGACGTTGACCCTGCCAGCGACCCTGATTACGAGCTCTACTGGGGAGCCTTTGGTAGATCAATCTTTAACCAAAAGCTGGTAATTATTGACCTTGCCAACCAAACCATTACTCCAGTGGAAAATGTACCGTTACATGCCAAGAGATATACTACGCCTGTGTATGTAGAAGATGGAAAAATTTATGTAAGTATCGAAACAGCTGATGATGCATACATTTACCAAGTAGACATTGAATCTGCTACAGCAGTAAAAGGCGCTAAAATTGAAGGCAAAACAATTAAAGGATTCTCCAACCTTTACTAAGATCTAGTCTTAAAGTAAAAGGTGTAGTCTAGGATATAGACTACACCTTTTTATATGATCAATATTGCAATATGAGAAGTTTCAATACACGTCAGGTTTTTCGGTTGATTCACTTATTCATTGGGCTTACTTCAGGGCTTATTGTTTTTATTGAAGCAGTTACAGGAGCTATTTGGGTATTTAATGAGGAAATTTCCTCACTCCTCAAAGAGGACATTACAGTTGAAATGAAAGACGCACCAAAACTTTCACCAACTGAGGCAGTAGCCTTTGCAAAAAATGAACTTCCTAACCGTGCTGTTCATGGTATCTTATACTCAAATGAGGCAAAACCTATTGAGGTCATCTTTTATGAGGCAGAACCTGAGTTCTATTATTCCATTTACCTCGATCCTTACAGTGGAAAAGTAATTGACAGAAAAAATCACAAAGATAGTTTCTTCTCATTTGTGTTGGATGGGCATTTACACTTGTGGTTGCCTCCCAAGATTGGAACTCCCATCGTTTCTTATGGTACGTTACTATTTCTATTTTCCATTATCACTGGCATTGTCTTATGGTGGCCCAAAAACAGAAAAGGGAGACGGCAACGCCTCAAACTTGACTGGAAACCGTCAACACGATGGAGACGAAAAAACTTTGACCTACATACAGTCCTAGGCTTTTATGTTTCTGCTTTGGCATTAGTATTTGCCATCACTGGGCTAGTTATGGCGCTTAACTGGTTTTACGTACTGTTTTACAGTTCAATTGGTGGTGATAAAGAAACTGCCTTTATTATCCCTAAAAATACCTCTGAGAAAATCCCTTCAGAAAACCAGTTGAAGCCCATTGACCAACTACCTGATTTTCTCGAAAAGCAATACCCAACCGCTAAGGACTATGAAATTCACTTTCCATATGCAGACTCAGTCAGTATCTATGTCGAAGTTTCCTATCAGGATGGAATCTATTCTGATGCCGATTACCTGTTCTTTGATCAGTATACACTTGAAGATGTATCCACTCCAAGTGTCTATGGCAAGTACCAAGATGCAAGTTTCCAAGACCATCTTATTCGAATGAACTATGACATTCATGTAGGAGCAATTTTGGGATTACCCACAAAGGTGTTGGCATTTTTGACAAGTCTATTGATTGCAACCTTACCCATTACAGGGCTAGTCATTTACCTTGGAAGAAAGAAAAAGCAAAAACAACGGATATCAACTTACTAAATGCAAATATTGGAGCATAAAAAAGGGCTTACTCAAAAAAACTTGAGTAAGCCCTTTTTTATGAAAAACAACTTTCACTATTCTTTCAATACCATATCGATACACATTACGGCAGCCATAATCAGTAGACGCAGTGGGTGATCTGAAGGTACTTTATCATCAATCTGCAAAACATAATTATCTGCTGTAGTGAAAAGCTCCTTACCCAGTCCGCTCCATTTCTTGGTCACAGTAGCAAACTCCTCATTCTCTTTCACAAATCTGAAATCCCAGCTAGTCCATTTTCCTTTCAGTGAACAAAGTACCTGCTCACTAGGGTCCAAAACATTGAATTTACCTCCAATAGAGAAAAACTTCTGCTTGAACAGTCCAACCACTTCATCCTTTTCATTCAGGACTTCCACTTTTGACAGGAACAGAGAGATTCCTCTTCTTACAGTCAGGATTTTTTCTCCTTCAGGTGTTCTGATCTCAATGTTAAAAGGAGTCATTCTTTTGTAGTCACTAAATCTGAAAAGCTTAGTGAAAATACTCAGGTTTTCCTCTCTACAGTGCAGTACGATATCTCCTGTCTCAGGGTCATGGATATCATAATTGTTGGATGCCTTGAACATACCAACATGTTCCTTTACTAAAAACAGGTTATTGTTAAGGATTGAATTCATCTTAATTAGATAGGTTTAAAAATGAAAAATGAGCCTATTCTATGTTTCAAAACATTTCATGGCTCTTAAAAAAACGTCACATTAATCGCCGAAAATTATGGAAAAAATATAACTATTCTGAGTGATCAATTGAATTTTCAAACTTGGCATCTAATTGGTTTATCCTATCTCAAAATTGAGATACCATACAAGCAGCTTCTTCCCTATTCAATCGTAAAATTGACACTTTAATCCCTCTGATTCTGAACTTGGTTTTGTCTATAGTGGTTAAATTATATGCACCAACAATTTTAAAGAACAGGTAATAAAGCCCCTTCTAAATACCAATGCGGTAGCAAGGCTACCCCTTTGAAGAATCTCTATGAACAAGCCAAGAAAATAGAAGTGAAGCTAGGTCGAAAAGAAAGAGGATGAACTGATCGTAGCACTTAGAAGTAATTGACCACAATATACAACTCAACAGAATATTCACCTAAACCTGATAGCCATGACAATATTTGAATCGATAAGACAAGATCATGACATTCAGCGGAAACTTGCTGACGAACTGATTCAGACCTCAGGAAGTTCCCAAAGAAGGAAAGAGGTTTTTGAGGAGTTCAAGAAAGAACTTCAGGCACATGCAGAAGCTGAAGAACGGTATTTTTATATCCCTCTCTTTCAGGAGGACATGACACAAGATCATGCTAGGCATGGAGTAGCCGAACACCATGAGATTGATGAGCTGATTGAGAAATTGGAAAAAACGGATATGAGCAATGCTGCATGGTTGCAATATGCCAAAGATTTAAAGGATAAGGTTTGTCACCATTTGGACGATGAGGAACACAAATTCTTCCAGTTGGCAGGCAAAGTACTGACTGAAGGTCATAAATCTTCCTTGGGTAAAAAGTACCGTTCGGCTATGCAGGAAAGGCATGCTGGGTATGTCAAAGAGTCCTAATTATAAAAGCAACAGTCTTATTGAGTAAGACTGCTGCTTTTCCATTTTTGTAAAGGTTAATGCAAAATTTCTTCTGCAATCACTTGAGCCAAATCCTGTCCTGGGTTATGTCCTCTTCTGTTAGAAAGAATTGCTATCACCAGCTGATCTGAGCCTCTGTATATCATAAGGGAAGACCTCGCTCCAGCCCAGCTCCCTTCATGTCCTACCAATTGGTGAGAATGACCAAAGGTATCTGTCCCTATAGCCCACGCCAACCCATATGGAGAAGCAGGTAACATGCGTGTCCACATTCTGTTGTCTCTTGTATCTGCATCTACAATTTCACCATTGAGGGTTTTCCAGCCAAACCAAGCCAAATCAACCGCATCCACTTCTATTCCTCCTCCAAGTACTTTCCAAGAATTATCTTCATAGGTCGCTTCTGTCTGGCTATTATCATCGCTGTAAGGTTTTGCTCTTTCGTAGTTGGATCGCATGTTCTGCGTCCGGTACTGAACCCTCATACTGTTAAAGCCATACCTGTCTGCTATTTCCTCTTCTACCAATTGAGCTACCGGTCGACCAGACACCTTTTCCAATACAGCCCCCACAAATGTGAATCCATGAGTAGAATAGTTTATGCTACTACCGATACTACAGTTTGACATAGGAGGAGTATTCCATATTTCCTCCAGAGCCAGTTGAGATGTATTATAGTGATCAATAGGTGGTTCAGGGCCATTATCATATTCCCATATGCACCCCAAATGAGCCAGCAAATCCTCGACACTATGCGTATGCCCTTCTACAGGAATGTCTAGGTAATCTGTAGTCTTTTTAGTTAAATCCAGATTTACCGTTGTACCATCTGCCAACCTGCCTTCACTTTCCATCTTGGCAGCCAAGGTTCCTCCTATCACTTTTGAAACAGAAGCCGCCAGGTAAACCGTCCTCCCATGTGCCTGCTTAGAAGCGCCAATATCTGCCATTCCAAAACCCCGCTGGTATACCAAGTCTCCTTGGTGAATAATGGCTACCGAAATACCAGGAATATCATTAGCCTCTCGGTAGTCCTCAATAATGTTGTCAATATTTCCCTTTTCAGCCCAACTGTAACGCGCATTATTTTCAGTCCATACACCTGCATAGCGAGTACCATTTGGTGTTTCATATCGCTCAAAATCAATTAGCCTCATACCAAGATCCCTATAATACCTCCAGTAGTTGGCATATTCTGTTTCTGTCCTATCTGAACGTACAGCCGTCGCCCGATTGTAGCGATTCTTTTCCCATATTGCGGCATACCGTTGCTGACCGTTCAGCATATAGGACTCAAAATCAATTACGCTGTATCCGTCATTCAGAAAAGCGTCTATACGCTCCTGATAGACTTCCCTTGACATGTCCCGATACTGTGCCCAACCACGGTTATCCGTGTTTTCATACCAGATGGCGGCATACCTGATTCCTGATGGTGTTTGGTAGGCTTCCATATCTACAAGGCGATACCCCGCGCCCGATCGCTCATCAAAGAGTTCTCCATATTCTTCTGCTGTCAGGTCACGATGAGAAGACCATTTCAGCCCTTCTACATTTTCCTCCCAGATTCCCGCATAACGCATAGAGTTATCTGTAAGATAGGCTTCTATATCACTCGGCCTATACCCTTTTCCTTTCAGCTCCTCCCACTTTGCATGGTAGCCATCATTGGTAAGGTCACGCCATTCCTGCCACTTGCGGTTGTCATGGTTTTCTTCCCAAACCATGGAGTAAAGCATATTGGCTCTTCCCTGATAGGCATCTATATCCTTGATTATCCAGCCTCGTTCTTTGTACTGCTCAAACCTTTCTCCAAAAGCATCACTGGAAAGGTCTCTCAATGAAGCCCATTCGAGATCGGTTATCAATTCATCTCCATTATTCAAATGGGAAAAATCACCGTCATCATTACAGTTTGTAAAAAGGAATATTGATGCCGACAGCAGGTAAACTCTTAATGGAAAGTGATAAAAGGTGAAATGATTGTAAAAGTTTTTGGGTTGTTTTCTATCTGATAAGTTTTTCATTTGTAAAGTGATATACATAAGCAAAACATGATACCGATAACATTTCAATACACATTACCAGCAGGATGTAGTCGAATAACTTTACTTCAATTGGGTTACTTATCAGATAGACAAACACCAAACCATTTTATACAATGTTAAAATGTTGATTTTCAATTTTTTTCTAAAAAAGTCAGAAAAAACACTGTTACAGGTTGATCACACCTCTTCTAACTAATTCAAAAAAACATCTTGCACAAGCCTCTACATCTGCCAAAGCATCGTGTGCATTATCAAAACCTTCTTCGAATAAGATATGGTGCAGTTCTTCCAGCTTTGGCCATTTATAACCATAAGGACCTTCCAGCTTACAGAAGTCAGTACTTTCATCTTTGGTACAGATCTTCACAGGTTTTTTCTTGGCAAACAGTTTAGCCCGAATCAGTTCAGCACCTGCAACATTATAATCATAGCTCATGTTATGAGCGATCAAGTATGGATTCTGCTCCACCTGAGTGATGAAATCCTGCAATACTTCAAGAATTGGTAATCCCAACTCCTCACTCTGCTCCTGAGAGAATCCGTTCTCAATCCAGAAATCTCCAGTTGGCATGATCCAACCATCAGGCTTGATCAGTTCTACCCGCTTTTTCAATAAGTTTCCACCTTCATCATAGCTGGCATAAGCCAATTGTATAATTCGTGGCCAGTTATCCAAATCAGTCATTGGTGCTTTCCAGTTCAAGGGCAAGCCAGTAGTCTCTGTATCAAAAAACAAATACATATTTCCGTCAGTTTATTTGTAAGCTTATCGCTGTTATGTTCAATTTATTTCAATATCATATTTCCTGTAGCCATGTCTAAAAATGAGCTACTAAAGCTATCTCTCTTCAAGCTTATAAATTTAAAAAGTTCTTATTCAACAAACGTACAAGTTCATAAAATAAAGATCAGTGTGTTAGCCTGTAAAGCTAAAAGATCTCTTTAAATTTAGTTTACAGCATACACCTACAACCCAAATCCAAATATTCTATGAGCAAATTAAGCCAGAAAATTGCAGTAATCACAGGAGGCAACAGCGGTATTGGCTACGCAACGGCAAAGGAAATGAAAGCCCAAGGCGCAGAAGTCATCATTACCGGAAGATCTGAAACAAAAGTCTTAAGCGCCGCTTCCGAACTAGGTGTAACGGGAATGATTGCAGATGTTGGTAACCTGTCTCACCTAGATGAATTAGTTAATCAGGTTAAAGAACGTTTTGGCAAGATCGATATCCTTTTTGTAAATGCAGGTGTATTTACGCCCACTACAATTGGTCAGGTTACGGAAGAAGTCTATGACCAGCTAATGAATATCAATCTTAAGGGTGCTATTTTCACTATTGAAAAGTTTATTCCCATCATCAATGACGGAGGTGCTATCATTAACCTTTCTTCTGTCAATGCCTACACAGGCTCATATGGCACTGCTATATATGCGGCAACAAAAGCCGCTCTGAATTCATACACCCGAACCGCTTCTACTGAGTTGGCTCCCAGAAAAATCAGAGTCAATGCTGTCAACCCAGGTCCTGTCTCAACTCCTATATTTGGCAAAATTGGTATGCCAGAGGAACAGCTTGAAAAAATGACGATGCAATTGGAAAATAGGATTCCGCTGAAACGGTTTGGAAAACCTGAGGAAGTGGCAAAGCTCGTTACCTTCCTTGCTTCAGATGATGCTGCATTTATCACAGGAGCAGAATACAATATTGACGGTGGTGTAGCTGTACTGAGTTAACATTGAAAAGGGTGAAAAAGCTTAAACATACTGATGATGATTCACTCTGCTATAAAAGAAAAAAGCAGGGAAAAGGCTTTACCTATCTGGATGAGCATGGCAAAAAAATCAATGACCATGACACAATCGAACGAATCGAAGCTTTAGTGATTCCTCCCATGTGGTCAGAGGTCTGGATATGCCGATTTTCAGAGGGGCATATCCAAGCCACAGGAAGGGATGAAAAAGGGCGCAAACAGTATCTTTATCATGAAGAATGGCAACGCCAGCAACAGCAGCAAAAATTTGACAGGATGAAGCCTTTTGGCAATGCCTTACCTGATATGCGTAAGCGTTGCCTGATGGATTTGGAACAAAAAGATTGGGAAAAAGAAAAAGTACTGGCATTGATGGTACTTTTACTTGATGAAACTGGCATACGTATCGGTAACCAGCAATATGCAGAACAGAACAATTCTTATGGACTCTCTACTCTCAGGCGTAAACACCTGCATCTGAAAGGAAAGGAGTTATTATTCAAGTTTAACGGCAAAAGTAATCAACAGCAAGAGGTTCATATTGAAAACCATGAGCTGATTCGTTATATCAAGAAGTCCGCTGAACTTCCCGGCTATGAACTCTTCCGCTATCAGGATGACTCAGACAAGTGGCATACTGTAAACAGCGAAGAGGTAAACGAATACATCCACCAGACCATAGGAGAAGAATTTTATTGTAAAGACTTCCGTACTTGGGCTGCAAGTCGGACAGCGATTGAGTGTTACCCTGATGCTGTTAGCCTTTACAAGGAAGCACCTAAGAAAAAGTTGCCAAACATACTCATCAGGTTAGTAGCAGAGCAGATCGGCAATACCGAATCTGTTTGTAGAGAATATTATGTCCACCCAAACATTTTGCAGCTTGTAGCGCAAGAAGTTTTTCCAAAAAACACTTACAAGGACAGTATCAAACCTTTTGGGCATTCGGCTGAAGAAAAACTCTTACTGAAAATCATATAAAAAAACTGTCAGGAAATATAGTCCTGACAGTTCAAAACCTTTGTATATCTGATTAGGATTGAGTTTTCAACTTCATATGCAGAATTGGATAAGGCTTGCCTAAGCTATCCAACTCAGAACGGCTGTCTACCTCAAAGCCACAATGGAAGTAAAAACCAACAGCTTGTTCATTCTGCTCATTGACATCCACTTTGGTAATCTTAAACTCATTAATTGCATACTCCACTAATGCTTTTCCGATACCTTTTCCTCTTGAATCAGGGTGAATAAAGAGCATTTCGAGACTATTTTCAGCTACTCCAAGAAATGCCAGAATTTCTCTCCTTTCATTTCTGACACACCTTAGTTCTACCATATCCAAATAGCTGTTTAAGATAAGTGGCTTAAAGTATTCAATATCTCCTTCCTCCAAAAAATGGTGCGTAGCCCTCACAGAAGCTTCCCAAACATCTACCACTTTTGGGTACTCCGACTGCTTTACATAATCGATTCTATAATTCATGGTTTATTCTTAAAAAAAGCAGATACTGTCAAAATAAGGTGTAACCAAGCATTAATGACAATGTGCTGTAATTAGCGCTATGATAAAGGTAATCACTCAATAACTCTCTGTTAGTTTGATACCTTACTTCGCAACTATACTTATTTCTGTATTTATACCCGAAACCAAAAGCCCAGTTATTTCTTGTTTTTATTTCTAAATCAACTGCATTTTCCCTATCGATTTTTGAATTGTTACTAAAATCAACTAGAAACACCCCATTAAGGAATAACTTATTTTTATGATTCAGATAAAAGTAATGTCTCAGTCCAATAGGCACTTCAATTGATTGATAATGTATCTTGTTCACATTATCACGTATTACTCCCTCTGAAATAAAGCACTGAAAAGTTGGCTCAGTCAATACAGACCATTTGTTTTTATTGAATGGCAAATAAAATTCAGCCTGTAAACCTACCCTAAAAGTTATTTTATCCTCAAAGTTTACAGTAGATGTATAATCCCCATATATACTTGATTTAACCATTAGCTGTGAATAAGCCATACCTAAACGTAAGGTAAGATCAAATATGTCCCTTTTTTTGCTTGGTTCATAGCTCACAACAGCAGCCTCTCCACTACAACCATTGTATTGAACAAAAAGCCCTATCAGATCCTTTTTTTCATAATCTAGGCGTTCAATATCCTTTAGAGAGATTTTTTCACACTTTAAATGGTTCCATAGTTGTTGCCTGAACTGGTTATTGTACCCTATATAACCTCCTTTATTCTGATAGGCTTTATATACTAATTGCTTAGGAGCTTCTTCTTCATTTCTTTTTTGATAGAAAAAACGTTTCAGGTTACCATCTTCATAACCATACAAAATTGCGTCTCCTTCCACCAACACTTTTAAAAAGAGTTGTTCTTTCTGAAAAGTTGGATTCCTGTGTATTGATAAATTATTAAGTAGTTCACTTGACCTGTCAATTTCAACAGTGTATCTACGGTATTTGGACACATCTCCTATACCAAACTCTAAAACTGAATCTATCCCTATACTTTCACTGCTCTGACTTTCTGATATTTTATAATCAAACTTAATCGGGTTATTCTTCCAATCTATATTTTTGATTAAACATTCAATTTTTTGACTATCATTATCAATAAAATAACCTTTCTCAAAAATAATTTGCGTATAACTTTTAGCACTAAAATTGACTAATATCAAAAAAATTAACAGGTATCTTTTCATTTATAAATACATTAAAAAATTCAACACTACTACTGTAAAACAAACCCTTCTTCAAGTGCATAAATAGCAAAAGTACCCAGCCAGTGTCCTCCTTCGTAGTGGTCACCTACTAGGTTCGGCAATGAATGGCTCACATGTTTGTTGGCTGTACCGATCAGGTAACTATACTGCGGATATTGCTTTGCCAATCCGTAAAAGCTCCATGCCCTACTGAAATTCAGTCCATCAAGATGTACCAGCTTTCCGTCAGTACGGTCAGCAACCTCTCCGACCGCCAGACTGTAATCGGGCTGTACCAAAGCAGGCAGGAATGTGCTTACCCACTGGCTGAACTCTTTTTCATCCAGCACACGGCGCATCAGATTCATCTCCTCCAGACATGGCGACAAAAAGTCATACCCACTAGGTTCCCACGACATCGGGCAGTTCTGGTCTTGCCAATAAAAATCCTTGGCACGGGATACAATCAATGCTGACAACTCCTGATCTCCTACCGTTTGGGCATAGTCCCACGCCAGTGAAAGTCCAAAGGCAGTATTGGTATGCTCACCAACCCTCACCGGATATTTCAGCTTTGGCAAGAAGTTTATAAAATTGTTTCTGATTACATCCGTCAATGGCTGAAGGTTTTCCTTTAGCTGCTTACCTGTCGGGTCATTCCATGTGTACAATTCCTGAGACAGTTTCAGCAACCATGCCCAGCCGTATGTACGCTCAAAAGACTTGTGGTGCTCCTTCTCAAAGTAAGCCACTTCTTGCAGGATATTTTCTTTTGTCATGTTTTGCTGCAATGCAAACCTGATGGTCTCCGCCTTCTCCAGTTCAGGATACGTTTTCAGCAGCTTAACCAGTGACCAGTGTCCGTGTACTGACGAGTGCCAGTCATAACATCCATGAAACGCCGGATACAGTTCGTGCGGTTGCTTTGCTTCATCTTTCTCATTCATCCTATGATGAATCATGTTCGGATATTCTGTTTGAATACAGGATAACGGAAGCTCTGCCAATACATTCGCATTCTCCAATGAAAGCCTCATCGGTTGTGCTGAAGCCTCACTGTGGTTGGTTGTTGCTTCCTGAACAGGCGTATCTTGTTTGTCCTGTGCAGATTGGTTCTTACAAGCAACCAGCAATACACAGGCAACAAAGTACAGTAATTGTTTTTTCATGCTCTTGTCAGTTAGTTTATATAATAATCAGTTAGTATTAATGCATTTCTTCGGACATGACACCTCACATAAATCACTTTGTATATGGATGATTCATATACAGTTGTTTTTTACTATTCCCGTTAGTCTAACTTAAAACTTATCGGCAATACAAACTCACTCTCGACAGGGCTTCCCTTCAGGTCAAGAGCCGGAATACATTCAAATTCAACACCTTGAAATGCCTTCATCACTTCTTCATCACAACCATCACCAATTCCTTCTACTACCTCCATCTGTTTTACATTTCCTTTTGCATCAACCACAAACTTGACATTGACCTTTCCTTCTGTACGATTCTTTTTTGCTTCAGCAGGATACCTTATTGATCTTCCAACCTGCTTCAGGACAGGGTACAAACCTCCCAATATGACAATGGACCTAGTGTACTGCGTTGAGTCCATTGCATATTCGAGTCCATTATAATTATACAGAAGCGTATCAGAAGTGAAATCATATTGCTGAACCAATTTTGATTTAGGTGAATAGTACTCCCATACGCCACTTCTTTCCCCATGACTGTACTGACCTTTCACCAGCAAATAATTTGTAGCCTTCTTGTACTCGCCATGCCTGACTGATGGGTCGGACTTCAAGACACTGTAGGTTTCTTTTAATCCGCTTTCATCTTTCACTGAAACTTTCTTTATTTTCTGAGCAGATGAAAAAGTGGTAATCAACAAGAGTGTGATTATAAAAAAGCTGTTTTTCATTTTGTATCTAATTTCATTATGATAAAAAACGATGCGAGTTATTGGTTAAAAAAACCATTCATATCCACAACATTAGCCTTGTTTAGCTATTAGCTTACCGATATCTTCCGATCCGATAATTTCTCCAACAATTTCGGCAGTTTCTTTCCCAACTGCTTTTTCCATCCCATGGTCATAATAAGGCTAACCAGCACCATCTTGAATCCTCTGTAACCCGAATGCTCCATCTGAAGGATAGTGCCGCCACAAGTTGGCTCCAATGTAAAACTTAGCACAGTGTCCAGCTTGGCAAAGATTCCCTTGGCTGCCCGATCTACCGTATCGGAATGGATACCCGCACAAGCCATCGCTTTCTCTCCGGTTGCCTCACCCCGATAGGTATAGCTGATTTTTTTCAAAGGCTCCAATTCTATGACCTGACAATGCGTAATACCGTCCCAGCCTTTTTGGGGAGCCATACGGAAAGTAAATTCACGACCGACTTCTGGTACAAGGTCATTTTCCATAAACCACTGTCCCAAGAAATTTGAATCGGTAAGCGCCTTCCATACAACATCCGGTGTGTATGGAAGCACTTTTTTGAGCTTGATTGTTCGCTGCATGATTGATTATTTCTTCTTCATCATGACAGATGCCAGATATGGATTTGCTTTAAGGATCTTATCAGCCTTCCATACACTGAATAAGCCATAACCCATCCCCAGCAGTATGGCTACCTTTATGGCAATTCCACTCCAAAACATATGAGGCATTAGCAGCAGCAAAAATAAGTAATATAAAGCAGTAATGGTAAGCGGAACTGTCAATGCCAGCTTAGGTAATATATAGGTCATAAACCCGAAGCCACAGAAGATGCCTCCCAAAATGGCATTAAATATCAGCGTTGTCGTATCAGCCCCAGACAGAAAGGGAAATATCAGGTTAAAAATGCCTATAGCAAACAGTAGCCACCTTGATTTGTCCAGGTTTTCAACAGAGGACTGCACTTCACTTTTCTGTACAATTTGTTTGGCGATAAAGGTTGACTGCTCCTGTTCTGTTCCTTGCAAAGGATACTCGCACAATCCGCATGTTACATCATGTACAGCTACTTCAGTCTTACAATTTTTACAGGTTTCCATCTCGTTAATCGGTTTAGTTTTTAAAAAATCGAAGCATCTATCATTTAGTTTTTCACTTAATCTTAATTCAACACCTTAACTGACAAGGAATTGGAAGTAAAAAACAATATCATTTATCACTTGACTGATCTGCTATCATTAATTGTGAAAGTCCTATTGGCGCAATGACATTGACCTGTCCATTTTCATCTTCAAAGGTTGTGATCTTAGTAAAAGTCTGATTGTAATACCAATAAAATTCTTTTGACACAGGTTGTGGATGTTCATTATAAAACTTAGCTACAATTGGTCTTAATATTTTGATGAAATTGACAAACTCAACTGGTGTTTCTTCAGAAATGGTACAGATCACCGCAACCCCTTTGTTGGGTATAGTGATCACCGATCCCCATTCGCCTACCAGTTCGGGCGCATTATTCGTTAAATCCAGTACATAACTCGCACAGTAATCGTCATTTTCAATTATATGCACTTCCATACTATCTCCTTGTGCCTGCAATTTTTTAGAATCCCGAATAACTTCTTGTTTATTTACATTCTGCTGGGCCAATCCAAACAAGGTATCCTCTTTCTGATTCCACAATTCCAGTAATTTTTTAGGAACAGGTGTAAAACCACTGGGCAAATCAAACATCAATAAAGAAACTGTCCCTTCCATATCTTCTTTGGTAATCAACATTTCCTTATTTCCCATAGACTTTATAATTCCCTCATTATATACCCTAATGCTTAATCGATCCTGCATGGAAGCAAAATCTTCTGGGTTGAGTTTACTTTGGGCATCAATCGTATCAAACAGCTTTTTAAAGTGATCCTCTACCAATAATACTATCTGGTCTGATTCTTCATCTTTGCAAATCAACAGTAAATTATGAAGATTAAACTCCGTCATTCCTTGTCCATCTTTTAATCGGATCACTCCGTCTTTAACTGATTTGATTTTATATCTTTCAGAAATCTGTTCTACAGCTTTGTCCACCAATACTTTATATTTGCTTGCTGTCAAAACATTCTCATAACCTTCAGAAAAAGAATACTTTACTTTTTGAGCAGATACCAAATGAGTAAGCAAAAAGAATACAAGAAGACAGGTGAAAATCTTTTTCATGATAATGAATTGGGTTTATAATAATTAAAAATGTAAACAACTGACAGACAGGTGTATTTGTCAAACTACTAATCAGCAATATCTGAAATATAAATCTTTTTCCCTTCCCCAAAATAAATCCCAATATTTGTCACCTCATTTTTATCAGACTCTTCTATTACTTTATAATGAGTATAAAAAATCACGCTTTCCATAATTGTCTTTTCTTTTTAATATACAAAAGAAGCCTACCGTGCACCACCCATAAAATTTCACGTCGAACATCCACCATTCTGGAGCAAATGCAACTGTACTACGTAATTCAAATACCTTCAAATCAGGTAGATATTTTTTTGAAAAGAAATGGAAGGTTTTATTCGGATTGGAAAAAATGTGTGTCTCAGGCTACCCTGATTGGAAATGGCATTTTGAAAAAAGTATTGGAAACAGGTAAACTACCCCATGTTAAAAAAATTAGGCACATAAAAGCCTTGCCTGCCAATGGGGTCGGCAGGAATGTTGTTTTTTGGATTGGGTGAATTAGCAGCTGAAGGACTTGTTGGCTAAATGGCTTTTGTTTTATAGCATTGGCAAAACCAACAGTGGTGGGAGTCCAGAAATAACGATACCTTTTTGTATGACGCTTTACTTCCTGCCTCCAATACCACCTGTGGAATCGAGGCTCCCAAAAGATACGGTTAAAGCGTCTGCGATAATGGTACACCCTGTTGTCCGGTTGCCAGTAATCGCTTCTGAAAAAGTTGTAGGTATAAGCTGCTTTTTCCTGCCATTGCCTGCGGATGCTTTTATTCTGTTTCCGATGACGGTACGCTTTCCACCAATCCCTTTTCCTGCGGGCATCCAGATAAGCTTTTAATGTGCGTTGCGCTTCGCCCGTAAAACGGCTGCCTTGCTGCAAACGGCTTCTGAAATCCTTACGCTTATGGTAAAGGTAATAGCGGTGCTTTGCAATGCGGTAAACTGAAAGATACAGCGGATCACGTTCTTTTTTGGCTTTACCTCTCCTGCCTCCTAGGGGTATGCTGTGATTTTTCCTGCGAATAATTGACCTGATACTGGCGATGGCTTTCCGGAGGTGAGCTTTTTCTTGGGCTTTCAAGGCACAGTAAATCCCGTCCTCCGAATTGCGGTGCAGTTCCCGTATGATCGTGGCACGATGTACACCAACTGCCTTTGCGATTGCAGCAAAGGAATCAGCCTGACCAAGCAGCCTTTCGATGGTGATACGTTTTTGGAGATCAAGATTTTTCAAGCGCCTATTCGGAATAAAATGCGGGGTTCTTTTTTAGAAAATACGGAATGGGGCAGGAAAATGCAATCAAAAAAATAGGGCGAACATATCAGTCCACCCTGTCCATGAATATATTTTGACTTATCTACATAGGTTTTTTCAATGCGGCTTCATAGGTCTTCACCCACTGTTCAGGCGTTATTTTACTAACCAACTCTCCTATAAGTTCATAAGGAACCTGATCCATCTTTTTCAAACGAATACAGCTTTTCCCCATATCTAACTTAGTTGTAATGACCTTCGCATACTCAGCCTTAAACCAGTCCATCAACTCCACATCGGCATAAATACCCATATGGTACAGTCCAATATAGTTTTTCTGCGAGGCAAGGCTTATAAACGGAAGAGGATTGTCAGTATTACAATGATAACCGGCAGGATAAATGGAATGTGGCACCACATAGCCTATCATTCCATAATTCATCACTTCTTCAAAACCTTCAGGCAAGTTTTCAAGTATTACTTCCCTGATTTTTTGCATTACAGTTCTTCGGTCTTCGGGAAGTTCATTCAGATATGATTCGGGTGTAGTAGCATCAGATTTCATGATTATAGTATTGGGGTATCAGGTTTAAGATGTTAGACAGTTCTTATTTTAGCTAAACAATATACAATGAAGAATAGTAAAAAATCCAGTTTCTATAGCCTCTTTGATTGTTCATTTTTCATCGTCCATTTCAATGGATTAAAATCCATCGCTTATATATTTTGTCAATTCGGGACTGACGAAATACTCGTAACTGGTCGTAGCCTCCGCTACGACTAATGAATATGGTGAACGTCTCGCTCAATGAAGTGAGACGCTCAATGCTGTCAACTTAACAACACGAACCACTGTAGGAACACGGCCTTGCCGTGTTCAATCGTGTCACAAATGTCCCACGAGCATGTGTTTCGTGGTGCTTCGCAAGAACAGAGCAAGGCTCTGTTCCCACACTTTTACTAAAGTTGACAGCATTCAGTGAGACGCTAAGACCAGAAAAGAACTATCCTCTACTAAATTTTGCGCTCGTGTGCATCCAAAAACGTCCAAGCCACAAACCTTGTCAACTTGTTGCCGTGTCCCATTTCAATGGTGCGGATGTCCTTCGCTTTTGCTTTCTTCAAATGCTTATACAGATCAGGCAAGGTATCTTTTTTGGACACCAGTGAGGTAAACCAGATACACTGTTGTGGTCGAGTAGCACTTTGCTTGACCATCTTCTTCAGGAACAATGCTTCACCGCCCTTGCACCAAAGTTCTCTTGACTGTCCGCCAAAGTTCAGAGCTTTTTCGGTGGCTTTTTCTCCACCCTGCTTAGTGAGTCTTCTTTGGTTAGCTTTCTCCGCTTCTTTTTCTGAGGCATGGAAAGGTGGGTTGCAAATCGTAAAGTGAAATTTCTCATCCTCTTTCCACACCCCATCCAGAATACCAGCTGCTGATGGCTGCAAGCGTAGTGCTATATCAGTGATGCCGTTCTGCTTCACAATATTTTCTGCCGATTGCAGGGCATCCGGTTCCAGTTCGGCTCCCACAAATGACCAACCGTACAGACTATTTCCCAACAGAGGATAAATGCAGTTGGCACCTACACCAATATCAAGTCCTCTGATCTGATTGCCTTCCGGTATCTTGCCACCGTTGCACGTTGCCAGCAGGTCTGCCAGATAGTGTAGGTAATCTGCCCTGCCCGGTATAGGTGGGCAAAGGTAGCCTTCAGGAATATCCCAATATTTTATCCCATAATGATGGGACAGCAAGGCACAGTTCAATACCTTGACCGCATCTGGGTCTGAAAAATTGATGGTTTCCTCTCCATGTGGATTCTGAAGGGTATAATTTTCCAGTTCCGGACAGGCTTTTATCAGCTGACTGAAATCATACCGCTGCTTGTGTTGGTTGCGTGGATGCAATTGTGGTTTTTGCTTTTGCACGGTGATTAAATTTTGGTACAACGGTAAATCACAAACTTCTCATTTTCGGCTACCGTTTCCACCCTGCCAAACAGCTTTTCAAGATGTACCTTATAGTTCAGGTGTCTGTTGGCAACCAGTTCAAAACGCCCTCCTTTTTTCAGGCGTTGTGCCACCTCTTCAAACAGGGTCAGCGAAACTTCAATATTGTTTTCGTGCTCGAAATGGAAAGGTGGATTGGAGATCACCAGATCATAGCTTCCTTTCTCAAGCTCATCCATGCTGTTGTTGAAATGGAAGTATGTATTTTCCTCTGGCAAGTTCAGCTTGGAAGATTCCACAGCCAACCACGAATCGTCCATCAGGTGAATTTCACTTGCAGGTTGCTGCCTTCTTGCTGCCAATGCCAACACACCATTGCCTGAAGCCAGATCCAGTATTTTCTGATCCGATTCTTTTACTTCCAGATGTTCGATAAAAAACTGGGTAGCATAGTCGATGTTGTTGGCAGAGAACACCCCGAAGTACTGTTTCAGTACCGTATGCTCATCCAGCCTCACCTCGTTCAGGATATTATTTTCCTCAAAATTCTTAGGTTTTCGCAGTATCAGCAAGCGTGCTTTCTTGACAGCACGGCTTTGTCCTACCTCTTCAAAATACGCTTCTGCAATCTTCAGCATTTGTGGCGTGAAATGTCTCGTCATAAATCCGCAGAGTACAGTTCCATTCCCTGTCAATGACTGCGAAAGCTGGTAGAGAAAAAGTCGGAACAAATCCATTGACTTCGGCACGTTAATTAAGCCCAAATCTGTGGAAGGTAATTTCTCCAAAGGGTTGGCAAAACTTTTACCTGTTACCGAAACCTTATTAGCTGTAAAATTCTGCTGAATGGCTTTCTGCTGGGAACAGTAGTTAATCACCGATACAGGCTGAAACTTCTCCAACAGGCTACCCAAAAAGCCGAACCTGTCATTAAAGGTTACAGGAGATGTAGGCGTAAGTTTTTCCTCCGCTATATAATTAACCATCAATTCGTCAGCTGCACTCCATGCCCGAAGTGAACGGTTACTTGTTTCAGGGTAACGTATAATGCTGTATGTTTTTCCTTCGTATGGGAATTTCATTTTTCAGATGCTAATGCCAAATAAATTCAGCCGCAAAGGTAAGGAATTGAACAGACAAAGTTGGCGGTCAAAATCAGTCTGGTAACACCCCTTGCCAAAGAATCCTCGCCTGTACAGGCAGTTGCATCCAAAAAATATTATTTTTGCAAGGCTTTCAAGTATTGGACAGGATGTTTGTGCATCTTATCCAATGCAACTAATTATGTCTAACAACTTATAGCTGAATATATGAGCAAGATAGATTGGGTAACAGTAAAAGAATATCAGGACATTACGTACAAAAAGGCGAATGGCGTAGCACGTATCGCTTTCAACCGTCCCGAAGTACGTAACGCATTCCGCCCAAGAACAGTATCAGAACTTTTTGAGGCCATGTTGGATGCCCGTGAAGATACAAGCATCGGTGTCGTACTGCTTTCAGGTGAAGGACCTTCTCCTAAAGATGGTGGTTGGGCATTCTGTAGCGGTGGTGACCAAAAGGCACGTGGACACCAAGGTTATGTAGGCGATGACGGCATGCACCGCCTGAACATTCTCGAAGTACAACGCCTGATGCGCTTTATGCCGAAGGTTGTGATCGCTGTAGTTCCAGGTTGGGCTGTTGGTGGCGGACACAGCTTGCACGTAGTATGTGACCTTACGCTTGCTAGTAAGGAGCACGCTATTTTCAAGCAAACAGATGCAGACGTAACCAGCTTTGACGGTGGTTACGGTTCAGCATACCTTGCGAAGATGGTAGGACAGAAACGTGCCCGTGAAATTTTCTTCTTGGGTAGAAACTACTCAGCGCAGGAAGCTTACGAAATGGGTATGGTCAATGCAGTAATCCCTCACGATGAGCTGGAAGATACTGCTTACGAGTGGGCACAGGAAATCCTTGCAAAATCACCTACTTCTATCAAGATGCTGAAGTTTGCCTTCAATGCAACGGACGATGGCATGGTAGGACAACAGGTATTTGCAGGTGAGGCTACCCGTCTTACTTACATGACTGAAGAGGCTAAAGAAGGTCGTAACGCTTTCCTTGAGAAGAGAAAGCCGAACTTCAAGGATATCAAATGGATACCATAATCTAGAGGCTATACTTTAGACACTAGACTTATAGAGACGCACTCCATGCGTCTCTATTTTTTTGCTCTGTTTTTGCTTCTTGCATATCCTGTTTCAGAATGTGTACAGAGAGGTGATGCTTATTACAATCCAAAAAGCTGTATATTCAAGCAAATTAATCCAACAAAATACTTTTTATGGTTACCCAAGACGAATTAAGACTGGCAGTACTGATAGATGCCGATAATATCCCCTCCGCCAATGTAAGCGAGATGATGAATGAAATCGCTAAATACGGCACTCCTACCTTCAAACGTATTTATGGCGACTGGACAAAGCCCAATTTGGGTGGTTGGAAAAATGTCCTGCTCGAAAATGCCATTACACCTATCCAGCAATACAGTTATACCAGTGGTAAAAATGCGACTGACTCTGCCATGATCATCGATGCAATGGATATCCTTTACTCAGGAAAAGTGGATGGTTTCTGTATCGTTTCCAGTGACAGTGATTTCACACGTCTAGCCACAAGGCTTCGTGAAGCAGGTATGAAAGTAATTGGCATTGGAGAAAAGAAAACACCCAAACCCTTCCTGACTGCTTGCGACAAGTTTATCTACTTGGAAATTCTCTCCTCTAAAGATGAAGACGAGGAAGAAGAAGATGAAAAACCTAAAGCTGGGATACCTAAAGCCCCTAAGCCTAGACGTCGTAAAAAAGTCACTCGCATAGACAAGAAAACCATCTACCTGATTGCAAACACCATTGATGACTTAGCTGATGATGATGGCTGGGCACTTTTGGCTAAAGTCGGAAGCCTGATTGGTAAGAAACAGCCAACCTTTGATCCTCGAAACTTTGGTTTTGCCAAGCTCACTGACCTGATTAAGTCATTAGAGTATTTCGAGATTCAACAAAGAGACAGTGGACCTCAAAACTCCAAGATTGTTTTTGTAAGGAATAAATAAACGTGGCAAAACACTTCTCAGTTTATCCTGATAAAAGCTTAGAAAACACGCCATCATTATTTCATTTAACATTTAGAATACGAGGGTTTTTCGACTGTAAAATACCTGATTAGTACTTCTAATGCACTTTTTAAAAGGTCTACAAAAGTGTCTATGTTACAACATTTAAACAGTACACTTAAACAACTGTTTAATAAAACATTACCCCTTTCGCTTTTCTCATAAAGTTCACTTTTCAAACAATTATTTATATTTATTTGGAATAATTCTAAGTAAAAAATACATTTGCGCCACATTGTTTTAAATGAATCTAAATAAAAGCACACCTATTACACGATGAGAAAGTTTTTATCAGTAGCAGCTGCAGCCATGATGGTATGCACTTTTACTTCATGTGATGATGAGGAAACAACGCTAACATTACCAACTAACTACAGCTTTGACAATGTTGACTACTCAGGTCAAACTGCAAGAATTAACTTGCTGAGCACACTTGAGTCAACAATCAAGTCAGCAAATGACGGTGTTACAAAAGTTACAAAAGACGAACTGGTTGCGATCTACGAGAACACAAACAACCTATTCGATACTGATAAAAATATTTCAGGTAAGACGGCTGAGCCTTTCAAGTCTGAGGCTTACGACATCTTCGAGAAAGTAGAACTTTACAGTGGCAGCAGTGACAACATTATCGATGGTCGCCTATTCGACAATGATGGTCATGAAATGGCTCAAATGACAGCTAAAGGTCTGATGGGTGCATTACTGTATTACCAAGCTACTTCTGTTTACTTGGGTGAAGAGAAAATGAACGTAGACAATGAGGAAGTGACAGAAGGAAAAGGTACAACAATGCAACACCACTGGGATGAAGCATTCGGTTACTTTGGCGCTCCTGCTTCTGGCTACCCTGAAACAGACGAAGCACTTTGGTACTGGGCTAAATATGCTGAGGAAATGTCTCCTGCATTTGATGTAAGAGCTACTATCTACGATGCATTTATTGAAGGTAGAACTGCTATCGGAAACAAAGATTACAAAGCAAGAGACGCTGCCATTGAAACAATCAAGACCAACTGGGAGAAACTGGTAGCTGCTTGCGCTGTTCACTACATCAACAATGTAATTGCTGATATTGATGCAAACGATACAGGTAGCCTTTACCACCACTGGTCTGAAGGACAGGCTTTCGCTAAAGGACTTCTTTACAACCTGGACAAGAAAATCACTACTGAAAAATTCAACCAAGTGATCAGCCTTTTCGGTGAAAAACCGGATGATGCTGAGGTTCCGAACCTACAGCAAGCTAACCTGATACTGAAAGACGTTTACGGTTTTACAGATGCAGAAATCCTGAATCTGTAATTCTTTTAAAAACATACATTAAATTTGTGGGGTACAGCACAACTCTTTGTTGCGCTGTACCCTATTGTGATAAAAGGAGTATTATGAGAAAATCTTGGGTAATCGCGGCTTTATTTTCACTTTCCATCTTTCAGACAAGCTGTGACGACAGTAACAATGAGGTAAAGGTGGACTTTGAACGTTCTAAAATGTTGGAGAATTATGGTTCCAATATTATCCTTCCTGCTACACAACAGTTCAGTGAAACAGCAAATGCACTAAACAGCGCTGTCCAAGCATTTGTAGACACACCTGACAATACAACCTTAACTGCTGCTCAGGATGCACTGACAGCAACTTACGAAGCTTGGGCTGAGGTAAATCCTTACCAGTTTGGCCCTGTAAATGAGAGTACATTCCTTCGTAATATCAACTCTTTCCCAACTCGTATCACTGCCCTAAATGATACTATTGCAACTGGCAGTTGGGATCTAACCTATATCTACAACAATGAAATCAAAGGGCTTCCTGCCATTGAGTATTTGCTTTTCAATGAGCAGGCATTGGATAGCTTTACCGCAGATGCCAATGCTGAAAACAGAAAGCAGTTTTTGGCAGATGTTACCCAAGAAGTTTCAACTATCGCCTCTTCTGTAAGTACAGCATGGGAAGACGGTTACGCTACTGATTTTGCCACAAAAACAGGGAACGACCCAAGCAGTGCAATAAGCATGATTGTCAATGAGATGAACAAGGCTTATGAGAGAAGCAAAAACAACCGTTTGGGGTACCCAATGGGCAAAAACGCTTTGAGTGGTGAGGTAAGCCCTAAGTCTTTGGAATCTTACTATAGCGCACATTCTCTGGAATTACTGAAAGCGAATGTAACCACCATTGAAAATATATTCCTTGGAAAAGGAAGTACAGATGGCGAAGGACTTGCTGACTACTTGACAGCTATGTATGAAGCAGGAGCCATCAAAGAAGACCTGACTAGCAAGATCAATAACCAAATCGGCAGCATCAAGTCAGGCTTGAATAACCTTCAAGGCCCATTGTCTAACCTGATAGAAAACAAGGACAACTCCCTTGAGCAAGTATATCAGGATATGTCTGACCTTGTTATCATGATCAAGACGGAAATGCCATCCGCACTTAGCGTTTCCATTACTTATACTGATAATGATGGCGATTAATTTCGAGCTAATATGTAGAGATGCCCAATAAAGCATCTCTACTATTCTATAAATTGAGTGAGGAAAGGAATGAAGGATCTTCTATTCAAGAGAGTATCTATTGCACCGCTGATCACATTTCGGGTGATCTTCGGAGGTATGATGTTAGGCAGCGTCATCCGTTTCTGGCTGAAAGGCTGGATTGAAGAGCTGTATCTCCAACCCCAATTCCATTTCACCTATTACGGATTTGAATGGGTCAAGCCGTTGGGTGAGTATGGCATGTATCTTCTTTTCTTATCAATGGCTGTAGCAGCATTTTTTATCATGGTTGGTTTCCTTTACCACTATGCAGCCTTTGTGTTTTTCCTTGCCTTCACCTATGTAGAGCTGATTGACCTGACCACCTACCTAAACCATTACTACTTTGTCAGCCTTGTCAGCTTGCTGATGATATTTGTACCAGCCAATAAAGCCTACTCCGTTGATGCGATGCTCAAGCCTAAAAACAGGGCGAAACGGATTCCTTTCTGGGCTATTGGAGCCATCAGGCTACAACTGGCAATTGTTTATTTCTATGCAGGAATTGCCAAGCTTCACCCTGACTGGTTATTGGAAGCACAGCCACTACGTATCTGGCTGGCAGCACATACCGACATGCCTTATATCGGTTTCCTGTTCAAGTACACTTGGGTGGCTTATTTCTTTAGCTGGTTTGGTGCAATCTACGACCTGACTATCCCATTCTTCCTGATCAATCGAAAGACAAGACCTTTTGCCTATCTGGCAGTAATCGCATTCCATGTCATGACGGCTATGCTGTTCCCTATTGGAATGTTCCCATATATCATGATCCTGAGTACGTTGATCTTCTTCTCAGCTGATTTTCATGAAAAGATATGGGGAAATGTTAAGTTTGCCGCAGCAAAGAACCCGCTGGAAAACACAGACAATATCGCCAATATAGTAATGACATTACTTTTGGCTGTATTCTTCACCTTCCAGCTAATTTTTCCATTCCGCTATGCCCTGTATCCCGGTAACCTTTTCTGGACAGAACAAGGTTTCCGTTTCTCATGGCGTGTTATGCTGATGGAAAAAGCCGGACATATTACTTTTTATGTAGAAAATCCTGAAAACGGGAACAGGGTCGAGATAGTTAACTCAGACTACCTAACGCCGCTTCAGGAAAAAATGATGGCAACACAACCTGATATGATTTTGCAGTTTGCCCATCATCTGACAGCTATATACCAAGAAAAAGGCATTGAAAAGCCTAAGGTATATGCCAAGTGCTATGTCACGCTGAATGGCAGACCAAGCAAACCATTTATTGACCCGACTGTAAATCTGGCAGAAGAATACGATTCCTTTGCAAACAAGGGCTGGATATTACCAATGGAGGCAGAATAACATTTATTCAATTATAGAATGAAACTATATCAATACGCACTTACACTTTTATTGATGAGCTTTGGCTTTTCAGCTGCTGCACAGGATGCTGTACTAAAAGGTAAAATCAGCAGCAACGGAAAGCCTGTAGAAGGGGCGAATGTTTTTATTAAAAACACTTCAAAAAATACCGTTACAACTAAAAGTGGTACTTACCAACTTGACCAGTTAGAAGTAGGGAAAAGCTACACCATTGTCGTTTTTGCAATGGGGCTGAAAACACAGGAAAAGCCATTGACCGCCAAATCTGGTGTAAATACACTTGACTTTTCCATGGCTGCTTTTGAAGAAGTATTGCAGGAAGTATCTGTCCGTGACTATGAATCCTCTGATATCGTTAGGCTAAATGCCGTCGAAGGAACAGCCATCTATGAGGGGAAGAAAAGTGAGGTAATCGTGCTGAACAACGTAACAGCAAACCTTGCGACCAACAATAGCCGACAGGTGTACAACAAGGTACCGGGGCTGAATATCTGGGAAAGTGACGGAGCAGGACTCCAACTAGGCATTGGCGGTAGAGGTCTAAGCCCCAACCGTACATCCAACTTCAACACCAGACAGAATGGATATGATATTGCAGCGGATGCGCTTGGTTACCCTGAGAGCTACTACACGCCACCTTTGGAATCAGTAGAAAAAATCCAGTTGGTGCGTGGTGCAGCGGCTATGCAATATGGTACACAGTTTGGCGGTATGCTCAACTTTGTCATGAAGGAAGGCAACCCTGACAAGAAGATCGAACTCGTTTCCAGACAGACAGCCGGTTCATTCGGACTCTTCAACTCATTCAACAGCTTGGGTGGAACAGTAGGGAAAGTCAGCTATTATACCTTTTACCAGTACAAGAGAGGAGATGGTTGGAGACCCAATTCGGAATTTGAGGTAAACACAGCTTACGGCAATGTGACTTACAATGCCTCTGAAAAATTCAAGGTTGGATTGGAACTGACCCATATGGATTACCTTGCCAAGCAACCGGGCGGCCTGACAGACCCTCAGTTTGCACTGGATCCAAGGGCTTCTTATACCGACAAAAACTGGTTCAAGATAGACTGGAACATTGCAGCTATCCTGATGGAATACAAGCTCAGTAACCGCAGCAAACTTCAGTGGAAAAACTTTGGGTTATATGCGAGCCGTGAAGCACTGGGAATTAACCTGAGAGCAGAAGATCCTCAAAATGATCCAAGACTACTGGTAGATGACAATTTCAGGAATATCGGTTCGGAGCTGCGTTTCTTGCAACGTTACAATCTAGGCGACCAAACATCAGTCTTGCTGGTTGGTGCTCGCTATTACCGTGGGTTTGACGTCAAGATGCAGGGAGATGCCAGCAATGGAAAGGATGCTGACTTCAGCTTTACAACTCCTGACAACTTGCTTTCAGATCACGATTTCTATATCAAGAACTTTGCGCTGTTTGCTGAGAATATTTTTAATATCTCTGACAAGTTCAGCATTACACCAGGTATCCGTTTTGAAAGAATCGGTACCATTGGAGAAGGTTATTACCAAAAGCCTACCCAGATTCTGGATCAGGATGGATTGCTGGAAAGCGTTTATGTTCAGCAGGAAGATTCTATCACCAATTACCGCTCAATCTTTATGGCAGGGATTGGTGCCAGTTTCAAACCATCAGAAGGTCATGAGATCTACGCCAACCTTTCACAGAACTACCGTGCCATCACATTTTCTGACTTGAGAACACTTAACTCAAATGTACGCGTAGATCCTGACTTGCAGGATGAGAAAGGCTACAGTGCAGATATTGGAGCAAGAGGTACTACAAAGTTATTCAACTATGACATCAGCTTGTTCTACCTGCGTTACAATGATAAGATTGGTCTGGCAAACCCTGCCAACCCAATCCGTACCAATATCTCAGATGCCTATACATTGGGCATGGAATCCTATGCAGAGATCAACCTGATGAAGCTGTTTAACCAGCAGTCCAAAACCAATATCAACCTGTTCAGCAATATTGCCCTAATCAGGGGGCGATACATTTCTGATGAATCCATTTATGATGGAAATGAAGTGGAACTGGTACCACCATTCAACTTCAAGACCGGTCTGAATGTAAATTATGGTAACCTGTCCGCAAGCTGGCAGTATAGCTATGTAGCCAAGCAGTACACTGATGCATTGAATACACAAGAGCCACTTTCGGATGCTGTCTACGGACCTATTCCTGCTTATTATGTCACAGACCTTTCATTGAAATACCGTATCAAGAAGTTTACGGTTGAATCAGGTATCAACAACCTGACCGACAATATGTACTTCACACGCCGTGCGACAGGTTATCCGGGACCAGGTATTATCCCATCTGATGGCAGGAACTTCTACCTGACTTTGCAGGTGAAGATTTAATGATGAGATAGTAGATACTAGATTATAGACATTAGACGCTAGACAAAAGAAAAGGCTGAGGAAAATATCCCCAGCCTTTTCTATTTCACAACCCTACCTATCATTCAATTTCCACCAGTTCCACTACTTCCACCAACTCATCATCTCCTTCGTATTTTTCTTCCTTAATAAGGCCAACATTTGGTGCATAAAACTTCAGTTCATACACATCCTCCTCAAAAGGGTTGATATCCTTGGTGACCAGACAATTTTCATAAGTTCCCAGACCGATGGTAATCGTTGTATCCAGACTAACCACTTCTGCTTGATCTTCTGCTTCCCCTTCGTAGTATTCCTGATAATAGGTCTGTCCTACTTCAGGGTTGGCTGGTAACCAATAACCTGGCAAAGCTCCATCGACACCTGCTTCCCATGCACCGGCACTGTCCAAGAAATTACCTTCCTCATCAAAGTTTTCAACCGCTTCACCAAAGTACCAGACATTACCATCATCGTCCTGTGCCAACCAATCATCAGTATTTTCTACCAATATGCTGTCCACAAACACCTGATCATTCTGAATGATGGTTGTTATACCCATTACCTCTCGGGTCTCTGAACTTCGCTCAAGTCGTATACTTTCTTCGGCATCCTCACCAATTTCACCTCCCTCATAAATGTAGACCGAACCGACAGGTGGACCATAATATGTATTCGTTATATCGGTTGGATTAGTGAAAGTTGCCTCTGTGATATCAGGCAGGTCTTCAGGTAGCATCGTTGAGGTAGTATCCACCTCTGCTATTTCTACTAACTCTACCATTTTTATCAGCACGTCGCTGTCATCATATTTCTCTTCTTTTACCAATCCAATATTGGGGGCATAAAACTTCAGCTCATACTCTCCTTCATCAAACGGATTGATATCTTTTGTAACCAGACAGTTATTATAGGTAGCTAATTCAGTCGTAACCATGGTATCCACACTGATCACTTCTGCCTGATCTTCTGCTTCACCTTCCCAATATTCCTGATAGTAATTTTGACCTACAGTTGGGTTGGCAGGCAACCAATATCCCGGCAAGGCACCTTCTACTCCGGCTTCCCACGAGCCTTCATCGTCTTCAAAATTGCCTTCATCGTCGTAGTTTTTCACTTCTTCCCCAAAATACCAAAGGTTGCCGTCGTCATCCTGTGCCAGCCAATCATCTGTGTCTTCAATAAGTACACTGTCCAGAAAAACCTGATCGTTTTGAATAATAGTCGTTACCCCCATTACTTCACGGGTGTCAGCCCTTCGCTCTATCCTGATTTCCTCTTCAGGGTCTTCACCAATTTCACCACCTTCATAGATATAAACCATGTCTGCTGGAGGTCCATAATAAGGGTTTGTTATATTGGTGGAGTTGGAAAATGTGGCATCTTCCACATTAGGCAGGTTTTCAGGAAGGCTGTCATTTGGAGAAGGTGTACCGCCCCCATTGTCATCGTCATCATCACAGCTAAAGGCACAAATGGCACATAGCATCGAAATAAAGAGCACTTTTTTCAGTTTCATCGCTTAACCGGTTTGTTTCTGAATTCAATTTCTTCACTACCAGTTTTCCACAGAGGTATACAACCTCCTCTGAAGTGTAGTACCAATCAAAGCTTAACCATTATTAAGTTTTGACTGATAACTATGAAACAAATGAAAAGATAGAATCATTACAGACGGCATTGAAAGCTATAAAGACTTTAATCACCTTATTTCAATCTCGAAAACAGCTCCGTGATTATCCGGAGAATAGAGCCTAAAATCCCAACCATGCTTAACCAGAATATCCCTGCAAAGTGTTAAACCCACTCCTTGCCCTGTCGGTTTGGTACTGAAAAATGGCGTAAACAATTTCTCCTCTACTTCTTTTGAAATAACGGGTCCTGAGTTGCAGATTTGAAGTTTGTTAGACTTCTCATTCCAGTTAACCTCAATGGTTTTCTCTTCTGTTGTTGAAATTTCAGAGATAGCTTCAACAGCATTTTTCAGGATATTGATAAAAAGTTGCTCCAACAATGATGCATCTGCATATACCCCAATTGGCTTACCCCTGTACTGTTTTGAAAGGTGAATCTGTGCAAGCTCCAACTTTGGTTCATAAAGCCTGCAAACCCTGTCAAGAACCTCAGCCAAATCTATCCACTGCTTATCCGGCTCCGGCAGTTTGACAACGCTGGCAAAATTCCGCATAAACGTCGCCATAGATTCATTCCTTCTCTGCAATACTTGTAAAGCATCCAGGTAATCTTCCTTTGACTCCTCCTCTTCAGGTGCAAATACCTTGAGTGTTTCCAGATAAGAATTGGCCGCACCGACCGTATTATTTACCTCATGGCTCATCATTCGGATTACCTTGCTGTACGCCTGCTTCTCCTTGCGAACATCATCTACAAAAGTGTCTTGAATAATCAGGAAATACTGAGGAAAGCCTTTGAAAATAAAGGAGGCTTTTTGGCAACGGTAACGCCTTCCACCTGACAGGTTGATTTCTCCTACTTGGTTCAATTGAATATCTGCCAGCCGCTTCAAAAAGTTGTTTTCTGCTTCTGTGAGTAACTTTCCCTTTTCCTTTTCCAGATTCATTTCAGTCATCAGCAGCGCACTTGGATTGGCTTGCAAAATCCGTTCATCATAATCCAGAATAATAATTCCGTGAGGAGATGCCTGCATCAGGTGATCCAGAAAATAACTCTGCTCCCGCTGCTTGACCCGTTCGGACTGAAGCCTTTCCATCATGGCATTAAATACCAGTACAAGCTTGTTGACCATTGGATGAGAAGTGGCTTTCAGCCTCGACTGGAAGTCATTGTGCTCCAACTGAAGCAACGCATTGTTAAGTTCCTTTAAAGGACGGTGTACAAAACGCCAAAGCCTGATCATCCAGAGAACGATCAGGGCTGAGGTAATTTCTGCTGCGATAAAAAGTAAAGGGTACTCTTCCCTTATCGTAAAAGTGATGCCGAGCAATGTCCCAACAATCAGGGCTGTCAGCAAGCTATATTCAATCCTTAGCATTTGAAATGTTATACTTTTCCAGTTTCCTGTAAAGGGCATTTCTTGAGATACCCAATGCCTTGGCTGCAGGAGCCACCTTGTACTGATGATCTTCCATGGCTTTACGCACCATCATCATTTCCATTTCCTCCAGTGTAACGCCTTCAGGAATCAGTTCCTCCTTGACCTCCTCATTCTGGAATGCATTGATGTAAGTTGGATTGTGCTGAAAATCGCTTACCTGCAATTCCTCATTGGTCGCCATCAGTACGGTACTTTCGACCCAGTTTTTCAGCTCACGGATATTGCCATGCAATGGCTGTTTCTGTAACCATTTCAATGCTTCTGCCGAAATGCTTTTCCCCGAAATGCCATAGGTTTCTGAAAGCTGATGAAGGAAATGCTGTGCCAGCAATGCTATATCCCCTTTCCTCTCCCGAAGTGGCGGCAACCATACGGTAATCAGGTTGATTCGAAAGAAAAGGTCTTCACGAAACTTCCCTTCCTTGACCAACTCAGGCAGTACCTTGTTGGTAGCCGATACAATACGGAAGTCTGCAGACTGTGTCTTTGAGCTGCCTAAAGGTTCAAACTTTCGTTCCTGCAATACCCGCAGCAGTTTCACCTGACTGTTCAGATCCAGTTCACCCATTTCATCCAAAAAGATGCTGCCTTTATTGGCTATCGCAAAACGCCCTTCCCGATCGGCATAAGCGCCTGTAAAAGCACCTTTCTTGTGACCGAACATCTCGCTTTCAAACAAGGAATTGGAAATACCGCCCAGGTTGACCTTGACAAAGCTTTCCCCTGCCCGTTTGCTGTTCCTGTGAATGGCTTCCGCTATCAGTTCCTTGCCTGTACCACTTTCACCCATAATCAGTACTGGTGCATCCGTTTTGGCCACACGCCCCACCGTTTCCAAGACTTCCAGCAGCTTCGGATCCTGACCGATAATCTGACTGAAATCAAACTGATTGTCCAGTTTCTTGCGTGAAGGGGATTGCTGCACTACATTCACTTCAGGCTTCTGTTTGGAAAGAGCCATTGCCGTTTGCACCGAACGAAGCAAATGTTCATTGTCCCAAGGTTTGTTGACAAAGTCAGCTGCCCCGTTTTTCATTCCCTCGACTGCCAACTCCATGGTTCCCCAGCCCGTCAGCAACACTACAGGTAACTTAGGACTTTGCCGCTTGATCTGTTGCAATGCTGACAGTCCTTCCTCCCCTGAAGTTTCCACCTTGAAGTTCATATCCAGTATGACGCATGCAAAGTCGAACTCATCCAGCAAGGCAATACCTTCCTGAGGATTTGGCGCCAGCAAAGGAGCAAACCCTTTATGCTTAAAGAAAAAGCCTAGTGACTTACGAACTGCTTCGTCATCATCAATGATCAGTAGAGGAAGTTTTTGGTTCATTATATATTTACAGACTTGAGATTTTAGATATGAGCTTCAAGACAGACTGATGTAGAGACGCATTGAATACGCCTCAATATTGCCTATAACTCATGCAACGCTTCTACAGGAGTAATCCTTGAAGCCAGTACACTTGGATAATATCCACAGATAAAGGTAATGATTCCTACAAAAAATGCCGACAGCAAGGTACCAATCAGGTATTGCTCTCCGGTGTAATTGAAAACACCAAGCAAAGGAAATTGTACTACAAACAAACCTCCCAACAAGAATCCTCCCAACAGCAGCACACCCACTTCTATCAGCATCTGCTTTCGGATCAGACTTTTGCTCGCCCCAACGGCCCTTCTCAAACCAATCTCACTTTTTCGCTTACTGATGTTATACCAAAGTACTCCGTAAAGCCCCAGTGCAACGTTTATTATCAGGAAAACACATACTGCTGTCAGCAGAATCAGCGGAAGCAAAACCTCCTTATTGGCTTGTACTCGTTGAGTGTCAAAGTAGTTTACACCAAATGCTAAGTCAGGACAACGTTTCTCCAAGTCACTGACCAATTGAGCCTCTATTGTTGTAGGATCATTTTTGGTTTTGATAAAGAACAAGGTCTGGTTGAAACGCTCTTTGTTGTAAGGCCAGATCCCAACAAACTTCTGTTCCTCATACTCATTCTTTTTCTTATAATTCTCGATCACGCCAACGATTTTCATATTCAGCTGTCCATCATCATCAAGCAGTTCATCTTTTTCATTGAGGTATGGCTTCAGATGATCATAGAATACCCGATTGATAATCATGGACTTTGTGTCTGCGTTATAATCTGTCTCATTAAAGGTCCTGCCCTGAACAAACGGCAAGTTTAATAACTCAATGGCTTTTGGTGAAAGTAACTGGCGGTAATAGTTGAAGGATAATCCATAATTAAATGTAGAACCCTCTGTATTGTTATTGCTACTAAACGGAAAGGTATTATCCATATAGGCAAACTTTTCAACATCCTTGTTTGCATCAAGGTAATTCTCAATACTTCTATAGACATCCTTTCTTTCTTCTTTCCACTTCTCGTAGTCTGTTCTGTTTTCTGATACATGAAGGATCAATACATTTTCGGTATCGAAACCTCGCTCTCGGGCGTAGTTACTGTATCTCTCAAACAGTACTGTAAACAACCCAAACAGGATTAGAAAGGAAAAGGCAATCTCAATCACCATCAGCAGGTTTTTCTTCTTTCTTGCCCATACCAGTTGTATGCTATGCTTGATCATTGGTTTTCGGATTTTAGGGATTTGACAATTTCAAAACGGGACATTCTAATCGCAGGGTAAGTACCTGACATCACACTAAAAATCAGCATGACGGTAAAACCGTAAACAAAAAGGATGGGGTTTACCTCCAGTGTTTCATTGGCATTGAACATGCCAAAGTAATTGATCCCATGAATGGTGATTGTCGCAATGACAAAACCTATCAAACCACCGATAATGGTAATCACGGTATTCTCCACAAGAAACTGCCTGATCAGTTCACCTGCTGAAGCGCCAAAAGCCTTGCGAATACCAATCTCCCCTGAACGCTCAAGCATTCTTGTAATATTGATATTAACTAAGTTCAAGGCAGGTAAAAACATACACAGCAGTACAATCAATATCACAATGCCATATAATGCTGTCGCAGACGTTAGATCGAATAAATCATAAACCGGCATTTCTATATGCCTCAATGCCTCTCCGGACAACTTCACTTCTTTCTTCTCCTTATCCAGCGGAATGCTTGCCATTACTTTGTCAAACTCCTTTCTGCCACTTTCAACCATACCTGTATCGTTGAAATACATCAGGATTCTCAAGTTCCCCAGCTTCTTATTGTATTGATTTAAATACCAAGCACTGCTTTCATCTATTGGTGCATAAACATCTGCATAAGAATAGTTTCGAAGCCTATTACCTTGCTTGATGACACCTCTAACAGTCAAAAGCTCAGAATTGACCTTAATTTTCTTCCCGATACAATCTTCTGCTCCAAATACATCAGCTGCCAACTTATCCGTAATCAGCGCCACTTTACTGCGTTGCTTGAAATCATCTTCTGAAAAGGGTTTCCCATTGACATACTCAAAATCAAACATCTCCATATAGCTCTGACTAACATCCCTCCTTTCTATCATCTCAGAGACATGCTTATAATATAGGTTGGTATTCATCAACCCAGAACACACCGCCATCATATCAGGTGTCTTCATTTTGGAAAAATATTGGTCATATACGTTAAATGAATACCCTGATGATGAGTAGTATTTGTTTTCTCGCTCGACTACCATCATTTTAGAAATCAAGAGATGATCCATTCGTTTTTCCAATCCATGTGTTCCATACGAAGAGTCTATAATGGAACCTATCACCATCAGTGCCGTAATCGTAAGGCTGATACCAAAAAGGGTTACAAAGGAGAAAAACGGGTTCTTCTTCAGCGAAATAATCGCCAGTTTTATATAAGTTCTCATGATTCCATTGTCAGATTTTGAGGTTGAACAGATACCTGTCTTCCGTCAAAGATGCGGACGATACGGTCAGTCATCTTTGCCTGTTGCTCGTCGTGCGTCACCATCACGATAGTAGCACCTTCCTTGTTCAGCTCCAGTAGCAGATTCATCACTTCCTCTCCCATTACACTGTCAAGGTTACCTGTTGGCTCATCGGCAAAGATGATGGACGGTCTGCCTACCAAGGCTCTAGCTATAGCCACACGCTGACGCTGCCCCCTGAAAGCTGTGATGGCAAATGGTTCATCCTGTGGGAAAGTCCTACTCTGTGTAAAGCCTCTTCCACTCTCCTTTTGGTTTCGGCAGCACTTACGTTGCCATACATCAGCGGCATGGATACATTTTCCTTTACTGTCAATTCATTGATCAGGTGAAAGCTCTGAAAGACAAAACCAAGGTGCTCATTTCTGAATTTTGCCAGCTTCTTGTCAGTCAGCTTGAAAGGGTCTTCCCCATTGATCAGTACCTGTCCTGAGGTTGGTCTGTCCAGCAAACCAATAATGCTGAGCAGGGTACTCTTACCACAACCTGATGGTCCCATAACGGAGATAAACTCTCCTTTTTCAACTGTTAGGGACACTTCCTGCAAAGCCCATGTTTCAATAGTTTGGGTCTTAAAGACCTTGCTGATGTTTTTGATCTCAATCATTTTACTTAAATGTTAGATAATTTGACACTAGATTTTAGACTGCATCGCATATTCAATGTCTGTTCCTTTTTCAAAGTCGAATAGGGTCAGCATACGTAATTGGTAATAGCTTAGCCAGTAGGCTTCCAGTGAAGCAATATACCTGTTTTTGGCGCTGTCCTTTTCTTCTGCACTCCACACCAGTTCCCTGATACTGATGTCACCAAGCTGGAACCGCTTCAGTGAGATATCGTACTTTTTCTGAGCAATACGGTCAGCAGCCTCGCTGTTTTGAGCCTGCATTACCACGGTTGACAAAGTCTGTACAGCATCCTGAATCTCTCTTGTAAAATCCATCTGCGACTGCTTGATCATCTGGGAGGTCACTTCCCGCTCCATTTGTGCAGAGCCGACTGCTGCCTTTCCTCTTCCCCAATCCAAGAGTGGCATTCTGAAGGTGAAGCTCACTTGCTGTGACTGTATCGGTTCCTGATAGGCATCGGACAGTACTTGCGCCTGATTACTAAAACCCACCGCTACACTCAGATCTGCCTGAAAGCGGTTTTCCCCTTTTGCTTTTGCCACCTTGCTTTCCGCTTCCAGCATATTTCTTTGAAATGCCACCAAATCTTGTCGGTTGGTTTGTGCCTTTTCCAAAGCGGTTTGGCTATTCACCGAAGTCAGCAGCAGTTCTTTGCTCAAGACCAATTCAACTTCCTTTTCTGTTTCGATATTCAGGTAGTTCATCAAGGCTCTCATAGCCTTGTCATAAGTAAGGTCTGCGGAAGTCACCTGCTGTTCTGCATTGAGTACGTTCAACTCCACTTGCAGCAAATCGTTTTCACTAGCCCTTCCCAATGATTTCTTCTCCTTCGTGATTTCAAGAATCTTTTGGTTATCCTGAAGGTTGTTGGCTGCGATATTGGCTTGCCACTGAGCCTTCAAGGCATTAAAATATAGCTGAACAGTCTGGTAAGCTACCGATTCCATCTGCTCATTGTATGCCTTTTCGGCTTCCTGCAACTTCAGTGGCTCAATCTGCTTACTCCATTTCAAGGCATTGTATTTCATCAATGGCTGACTGTAGCCTATATAAAATGGTTGGGTATTGTACTGTCTTGTATCCCGTTGCAAGTCATCAAAACGGCTAAGCTGGCTACCGACAAATACACTTCCTCCCGTAAAACCGATCTGCTGCTCAAGGTTCAGTTGGAGGTTCAGGTTGTTCTGCTCAATGGATTGGTACAGCAAACTTCCGTCAGGTTGCGTGATCGGGTTATAGGTTTTATTGTAGGCAGGGATAATCCCTTCTACCGAAAGTTGCGGCAACAGTCCTGCCTGAAAAGACTTGTAGTTCCAGCGTTGGGCTTCCAGCCTTGCCTGTGCTTGCTTGACTTCCACAGACTCTGACTGTGCCCTGCTGATGGCATCTTCCAAAGTCAATTCCTTTTGGGCAATGCCCCATTTCCCGATCATCAACAAGCAGCCTATTAGTAATATCTTTTTCATGGCTGTCTAGTTTTCAATTGAAACATAAGGAGACTGCTCAAAGCGCTCGGTATTGGATACAATCACAGAGTCTCCCTCTTGCAATCCCGTCTTGATTTCCACCCAATCATCATTGCGGTAACCTGTCGTTACTTTTACTCTTTCCGCTTTATCCCCTCTGATCACAAAAAGTTCCTCACTTACTTTACCTTTGAATGCGCCACGGTTTTCAACCTTCAGTACGCTGTCACGGGTTTCCTCCATCAAGGCTATATCTACTACCATGTCTGGACGCAATTTCTCTATTGCACTATTCGGGTCAATATTCAGGAATACAGTGACCATTCCATTTTCTGAGGAAGGTGACATACTGCTTACTTCTCCCAAGTATTCTTCCTGTGAGGTGTTGATACGGGCTTTCATCCCGACTGACACCCGTTGACTGTAGCTTTCCGCCACCAAACCACGTACCCTAAAGGCTTTTAGGTTGGCTATGCGGGCGAGGACTTCCCCTTCCTGTATGGATGCACCCACCTTATCATTGACAAAAGTGATGGCACCATCAATACCTGCCTGCATCTTTGCTTTTTCCAACTTCCGTTCTTGGTCAGCGATATGTTGCTGCTGAATCTCCAAGGCAATCTCCAAAGCCCTGATTTCCTCCTTTACTGCCAATTGTTTTACCTGCCAGTCATTCTGAAGTTTCTGCTGTCTAAGCTTTGCCACTTTCAAGGCAGTTGCAGCCTGCGAAACACTTTCTTCTGTAGTTCCCCCTATTTCCAGCAACTTCTGTTCACTCGCCAGGTTGGAAGACAGCGTTTCCAACTCCAAGGACTTAACTGCCGTTTCCGTTTCCAGCTCATACAGTTCCTTTTTGAGCCTCAGTTTTTCCTTGCGGAGTTCTGTTTTTTTCAGTTCTGCCTCATCCATCATCTGCTGAAGCCTGCTCTGCTCTGCTGTTCTATCCAGGTTCAGAATGGCAGTGGTATCTTGTACCTGATCTCCGACAGTTTTCAAGGAAGCAATCAAAACTGTTGAGAAAGGGGCAGTCAGTGCCTGTTGGTACACAGGTTCAATCCTTCCTCTTCCTGACACTTCCAATGAAATCTCCCCACGCTGCACAACGCCAATCAGGATATCACGACGGGCTACGCTTTTGGTCAGCAGCTGACTTACTCCATATACTGATAGCGCTACGGCTCCTGCCGCCAACAGCCAACGGAAGTAGGTTTTCCGTTTATCTTTTATCTGTTCTTTTTCGGGTATTACTCTATCCATCTTTGTTACAATTTGCTTGTTATAGATGAAAAGAACAGACCAATTAAATCAACCAAATGAATATCAATCAATTACAAACAAAAAATCTTAATTATCTCCCTACACAAAATGATTCGTTTTATAGCAGAGTGCTCCGAATCGGAACAGTTTTAGAATAGTCTATTTAAAAGAAGTGAATAGCTGTGCAGATTGGTGATTTAATGTATATTTAAACATAAACCTAATAAACTGAAGGCGATAGCATTGCTATCCATTTATTACCACGCTCAAATCTATTTTTGATGAACCGTCCTACCCGTATCGATCAAGTTATTCTTGAGTTGGATAAGATCATTCAAGATGCAAAAGAGAATCAAAGTGCCTTAGGGTATTTTCCGGCGCTGTACAAGCAGGTTACCACAACAGTTAAAGACAAGATTGCAGAACATCAGTTTACCAATCCTACTATGATGGAAGAATTGGTGGAAGAATTTGCTTACCGATATATCAAGGCATACAAAAGCTATATGCGGAACGGAAGCTGTACACAGTCTTGGGAACTGTCCTTCAGGATAGCAGAGAACAATTCATCTATTGTATTGCAGCACCTGTTCTTAGGTATGAATGCCCATATCAGTCTGGATTTAGGAATTGCGGCTGCCACAGTAGCCAATGGCAATAAGATCGCCTCTCTCAAAGATGATTTTTATATGATCAATCAGGTATTGGCTTCACTGGTCAACCAGGTACAGGATAACCTGAGCCAGATATGGACTGGTATGCGGCTGATCGATAAATGGTTTGGTAACAAGGACGAAGCTTTGGCGGACTTCAGCATGAACTATGCGCGAGACAAGGCTTGGAATGTTGCTATGGACTATGCCAAGCTAACAGATACCAATGAGCAACATGTATTTATCGCCCATTTGGATGAAAAAGTTTGCCTGTTCGGAGGCAGGTTGGCGTACCCCAATATTCCATTAAAGTGGATTTTGCGGTTTATAAGGTGGCAAGAAAAAGGTACTGTAGCTGAAAAAATCACACATCTTGAACGAATGTCTACTGATATTAATGCCAAGACATAAAAAAACACGAGCTATCTAATGAAGATGGCTCGTGTTGCTTTATATAATTACAATACCATTCTGTCTCGCTCTTGTGCGAGTTTTTCCCATGCCTTGCTCTGCTTCGGTTGGGCAGATGCCAAGGCAATCAATAATGTTTGTTGGTTGTTTTGAGGCAAACAAAGACTGATATCCATGCTGACCTGCATTTTTTTACCATTGCCAAAGACATCAAAAAGATCAACCACTGCCCCAAACGATTCTTTCCCATGTTGCGCTACCTGTACCGTGACTTCATCAAGGTTGATATCAAGCTGCTTTTCTTCCGCAACTGCCCTGCATAAACCTTTGTAGTACTTCTCTAGCAGTTGGCAAAGCACCACTTCATCCATCTTGTTTCTGCCATCCAAAGCCAATACAAACATATAGGTAAAATACATCTCAGAAGTGCGGTCAAACATCCCCGGTGCAAACCTGATTTCCTCATAGCCCTGATAGCCTAGATCAGGGGCAAAAGCCAATGGAAAATCCAACCTCTCGAACTTCCAGTCCGAAGGACTCTTGAGGTAGGCAGGGGTATTTTGTGCTGATGCTGTACTTAGCATCAAAAAGCTACAGACTATAAAAAGGTAACGGATCATATTAGGTTAATACAATGTGTTCATCAAATTATTACATCTCAATTTACTTCAGATGCAATAATAATGCTTTCACAGACAAAATCAGATGATAAAAAACAGGAAATCAGCAGAAAAGAAACCCGACAAACAACTCTGATTGTTATGGAAGAAAATTCACGCTTAATCCGTCAATCCATGAACAACGCCAATAACTTTTACTATCGAGGGTTCAAAATTCACAAAGGTGAATTCCACTATATGGTCATGCAAATTTATGACATGAGTGAACACAGGTATGAAATTGTCAGCTTTGCTCACACCTTGAGGGAAGCTCAAAAACAGGTTGACAACCTGATCAGAACCAAACTTAGAAAGCTCTTCTTTAATAAATAGTCCCTATTTACACTACCGTAATTTTCCACATCCAAATTCTACTTATGAAAACCATTATACTTGCTGTACTAATGGCACTGAGTTGCCATTTTCTTTATGCTCAAACCGATGAAGACCTTACCATGATCAAGATTGCCGTACTTGCTGATGACAAGAATACAGTGGAACAGACCATGCATTTACCCGAAAATGAAAAGGATATTTTTTGGGAACTGTACAAGCAGTTTAAGGATGAGCAAGAACCCCTTCTGGACAAGCAACTGAAAAGGTTTAAAGCCTATAAGGAACACTATGATAACTTCACAGATGAGGATGCCCACAAGATGGCAGTTGATGGGTTTGAACTGGCAAAAGAAAGAATAGCCCTTCGGGAGAAGTACTTCAAACTGATGGAGGAAAAGCTTTCGAGCAAAACGGCTGCACGCTTCTTTCAGGTAGAAAGACAAATCCAAACACTCAATGAAGTCCGCATTATGCAAGAGTTCCCTCTGATTGATGACCGGAAATAAAACAACCCACAACTTTACGGCTGTGGGTTGTTAAGATTATTGCAAATGTATATCAGAATAACTGATTAGAACAGTTTGTAGCTTACGCCAATTTGAACATAAGCGTTTCTTGTCTTCTCATTATCTGGATCCTCTTTGTACAGGTTTTGCATACTTTGAGTATATCTAGCGTCAATTGAGAAACGACCAACTTCATATCCAGCACCAGCTACAAAAGAGTAATCAACCTCATTTGTAGTGTCTTTAATGTCTTTGTTCTTCTCAACAACACCACCTTCTTTGTAAAGGCTAAGTACGTCATCTACATCACTCGCCAAATCAGGGTCAGAAGCTACCAACTGCGCTACCATTGCATTTAATGTTTCATCATTAGCTACTGCAGCAATGATTTCCTCACCTTGGTAAATTTCCAATGTGTGCTTGTAGTCATTTTTACCACTTAGCAATACACCCGCTTGCGCACCAGCTAATACTCTCAATCCGAAAGGAAGCTTATATTGAGCAAGTACAGGGATGTTAAAATAATTTCTGATCTGAGTACCTTCAGTCTTCACATTTACTGATGGCAGTGCACCTGTTTGGATAGCCACCAACAAAGGATATGCAGGGTTTGAAGGATCCGCAGGACCGAAAGCTGAAGGGTCCAAATCACCGCTAGCAATCATACCAGCTACCTCTACATTCAAATCTGTAGCAGAGCTTTCTCCATTGATTTTCAGACCTTGTTGTGAGTACTGTACACCACCCAAAATTGAGAAGTTATCAGTAAGGCCTAACTCTAATTCAGCACCAACATGACCACCAATTCTAGGTCCTACTTCTGTTGCTGGAGAATCAGATTGATAAAATGCAACGTTTGTACCGCCTCTAACTTTTAAGTGAATTGATTGCGCAGACGCAAACCCATAAGCCGCACACACTGCAGCCACAGTTAAGAAAAACTTTTTCATTCCGATTAAGTCAGTTTAGTAATGTAATGGTTTCTGTATTAGTAAAATCTATTCAGCAATGAGTATGAATAGTTTTTCTAAGAATTCTCATAATAAAATTTGTCAAGTATAAGAATAATTAGAGTATTTATCACACTATTGCATGAAAAATCATTCACATTTATTAACGCTATTATAGTAGTAACAACGAGAAGGAGTAATATTTGATTAGCACCTAACGGAGGTTGTACACTTCTTTTCTTAAGGCAGGTGAGTCACTTACAGCTTTCAGTAAGGCTCTATATTTGGCAACACCAACTTGAATAAATTCACTTTCAGCATCAAACTCTGAAAAGTAAACACTGCCTCGGCTTTTCTTACTGATACCGATCAGCAGCAACCGTTCAGCTCCTACCGCCGAATTGTAAAAAGCCAACTGTCGGTCATAGTCAAACCTAAAGGCATCCATCAGGAAGCGTTCCTTGTTTTGAGCTGCCGTAGTTTTGACATCGCCCAACAATAGATCAGGTTGAAGCAAGTCAGCTTTTGCCTTACATTCTGTACCAGTTTCTTCATCCGTCCAGAAAAGGCATACTTCTTTTAAGATTTCCTCATCCTCGATAATGGGTCCGAACAAGGAATTACGTTTTACAGCAGCAGCCAGCTTATCTACCCGTTTCACTTCATCATCTTTCATCTTCAGGCGCTCTTGTTGCCATACTTGAGGTTCCAGTAGTGCCATGTGGACAGCACTCCCTATCCTAAGAGCCAATGCAGGTTTCTTGCGTACCCTTCCTGAAAGAATATCTCTAGCAATTGAAAGGTCTGAATTACAAATTGCGGGATGATTGCGGTATTCTGTATCTGATAGTATCCGTATTTCTGCCTTCATTGCGGTTTCCTTTTCTCTACTTAGCGGACACAAGTCCAAAATGGCGTTATGCTGCTGTTTCTATAAACAAATATTAGAAAATGCCCCGCAAGGTAATAAATTTTATAGGCAATTCTGCAATACTACTCCTACAACATTATTCACCCATCAACATATAATCATATAATTTGTGATTATTTTAATGAAACTTTCAAGATTCTTTTCCATATTGGACACACATTTTATTCCGAAGCAACCACAATACACAGAATAAAAAAAATGAACACAACACATACAATAGAAGAAAGAAAGACGGAAAAGCTGGACGCAAACACTATCAAAATCACACAAATTGAAATATTCAAACTGATCGTTCCTCTCAAGAAACCTTTTGTTATCTCATTAGGTACTATCACCAATGCTGAAAACATTGTTGTAAAGATTCACACTAACCAAGGTATTGTTGGTACAGGAGAAGGATGTCCTTTTGTTTTCATTGTAGGAGAAACGCAAGCGACTGATTTTGAGATGGCTCAGGTATTTGCCAAAAACTTCAAAGGCAAAAACCCGCTGGAAATTCAGGAACGCATCGCTGATATGGACAGGATCACGACCTTCAACAGCACTGTAAAGAGTGCATTTGAGGTGGCTTTACAAGATATTGCAGGCAAGTTTGCCAACCTGCCGCTTTACGCACTTTGGGGCGGAAAAAAAGACAAGGAACTTTATACAGACATGACGGTGGGTATTAGCACACCTGAAGATATGGCCAAATGTGCCAAGGAATTTGTGGACCAAGGTTACCCTGTTATCAAGGTCAAGTTAGGAACCACTAAAAAGGAAGATGTTGCCCGTATCAAGGCTATACGTGAAGCAATTGGTATGGAGATTCCTCTTTGCATTGATGCCAACCAAGGGTGGGATACCGTTACAGCAATCTCCACACTAAAGATGCTAGAACAATACCAAATCACACACTGCGAAGAACCTGTTCCACATTGGAACAATTTGGCACTGAAGAAAGTCACTGAACACAGCCCTATTCCAATTATGGCTGATGAATCACTTTTTGACCATCGTGATGCTTTCAAACTGGCAACGCTTCAGGCTTGTGACTACTTCAATATCAAACTGTCTAAGGCAGGAGGCTGTGCCAATGCCCTCAAAATCGCAGATATTGCAGAAGTGGCAGGTATTCAATGTCAGGTAGGTGGCATGTCAGAAACCCGTTTTGGAGTTACTATATTGGCACACCTATCTCTTGCAAGAAAAAGTATTGTACATCACGATATGGATACAGCGCTTCTATTGGCTGAAGACCCTGTAATAGGAGGTATTACCTATGCAGAAAACGGAAGGGTAATTGTTCCGGATGGTCCAGGTGTAGGTGCAGACTTTGACCCTGAATACCTGAACAAAATGGAGAAGATTGTTATTTAAGATTGGAAATTTTAGACTTGAGATACGAGACTTTCTACTAATATCTCAAGTCTAAATCCTTTTGTCTACACTGCTATTTTACCAAAGCAGGTATATTAATATCTACTGTACCAACGATACAGCAAACTGCTATTACAAACCAAAATATCCATTGGAATAGCTTCCTTGAAGCCTTCTTAACCGAAGTTTGTCTGATTACATACCACTGAGCCAAGGCAAACATCGCATAACTGACGCCAATAAACTGGACTACGCCCTCATTGACCACATCCAAGTAGACAATCTTTTTACCTGTAGCAAACAACAACAGGATAACGGCAGTCAGCAGTTGATAGACAGTCATATAATGAAACAGGCTGTGCATTACCCTTTTGGGTATCTCCCTTGTTCCTGAATAAATAATAGGTCCCAGAAAACTTCTGACTCCAATGACCAAATGACCTAGAAATGCTAAGCTCGCCACAATTCCAGCAATCAGCACGTATGTATTCATGTATTTTCTTTTGATTTATGCTTTTTCTATAGTTCAAGCAACAAGCAGCCCAACCTGTAAGAAGTTAAGAAAAAATGAAGATTTTTAACGGGGAAACACACATTCAATAAAATAAAATCAAGCCTATCTCACATATTTGCATCTTAACAGGATTCCATATTGGATGCTGAATTTTCACACCAATTATCAATAGCAAACATGTTAAGACCAAAGAAAATACACCATATCGCTGTAATTGTATCGGACTACTCGAAATCGAAAGAATTCTATACTGAAATATTAGGGCTTAAGATACTGCAAGAAGTTTACAGAAAAGAGCGAGGTTCTTACAAGCTTGACCTTGCCGTAAACGATATGTACCAAATAGAGCTGTTTTCTTTCCCTAACCCTCCTGCCCGAACATCACGCCCTGAAGCTTGTGGATTAAGGCATATTGCTTTTGAAGTAGAAAATATAGAAGCATCTGCTGAGGCGCTGACAATAAAAGGTGTGGAAGTCGAACCGATCAGAATTGATCCTTTTACAGAGAAGAAGTTTACGTTTTTTGCTGATCCGGATGGGTTGCCGATCGAGTTGTATGAGGGGTAAAATTGGAGACTTTTAAGACACCACTAGCGCAAGGTACTGTGATTCAACACAAGAATTGTTCTTGCATTGAATCACAGTACATTCCACCAATAGAGGATTGCCTATTTATTATACTTTCGACATTCCATTTTTATATTCGTCTTCATTGAAGTGAAATAATACTTAGAGTATTTTCTATTTATGAATCCATTCAAGTGACTCACTTCATAATCTCCAATATATTCTACTTTAAAAGGCCCATTAAAAAATGAATGTTCAGAATACATCGTAACGTAATCCACGCTATCCCTTCTTTCCAAACTCCACTTCCCATTATTTCTACAATTTCCAAATGGAAGATTACATATTGAGTTTCTTTTAAGTTCAAAATAATAACCGTAGGATGGAATATCCCTAAACTCTCCATTCAACGTTGTATCACCAATTTCATAAGATCCTATATATTTATATTCATGGCGGTTACAAGAAACAGATAGTAAAGCGATCAATAATAAGCAGGTTTATTTTATACTGAACGTTTTAATGAAAGCTTCTTTACGGTTAAATTTCATCATCATATTTTTCCAATCTAAAGTCTAATTACTCAATACCTCAAAATACACTTCCTCACTCTTATCATAATCACAGAAAGCATCATGACTGCAAGTCACTCTTCCGCTTCCTACAGACAATTCTTTTTGTATACCTTTCAGTCGCTCACAGAAATGCTTGAAATTATAGTTTCTACTATCCGAAATGGAAGATTGTGAAATCAGAATGTAACGGTTCTGCGGGAATTGTGTCACCATTCGGTTGATTTCCTTTACCAGCAATAGCGCTTCCGACAATTCCAAACTGGAGAAGATATAAGCAAAGTTCAGAATTACGGTATGTGGCTGACTAAAGCAATCCTGAATATATCCCCAGTTAGCATCCTTCAGTGCTTTCTGGAAATTGTAGTAGGAAACGGATTCAAGCAATCCTCCCTTGGCAAAAGCCTTTCCTTTTTTGAGCATGGCTTCAGACTTGTCAATCCCAATATAATTAAAGACAAAGTGCTTCCGTGTATCTCTAAAAACCTGATTGAATGCCAGACCTGAAGTCATTGGCCCACAGCCAAAGTCAAAGAAGAAAATCTTATTTCCATTCGCTTCAAAATGCTCCAAAAACTGTGTCTTATGTTTTGAAAACAGCCATTTGGCAGTATAAAACCTACGCAGCATCATCATATAACCGTAAGCATCCACACGCTCAGCTGGACTGAAATGCAAATGCGTCCAATCATGCTCCAATGGCTTGTCAAAGTCGGCTCTACCATAGTTTAGTACAATATTTCGCAGGTAATGGTCATCAGCACCCATCACCATTTCAGGGAGTTTTGTCCTCGGATGATTGTTGACAGGGTCTTTAATTAATTCTTTGAATACTTCCTCAAAGTCTTTGTCTTCTTCCATTAGCTGACGTTTGCTTTCCATCCTGACTTCTGGCAACTCAAACTGATGCTTTAGTACTTCGTCAATTCCTTCTGCCAGATAGCCATTCCTTGATTTCACCCACTCTATCAGACGGTAGAAAATAACTTCCCTTGATAGCAACTCCTCGTTGCCGACAAAAACCATCTGTTGTCGAGCACGGGTAATGGCTACATTCAGTTTGCGGTCCACTTCCCCATCATCGGTCAATGACATCAGGTTCTGCACCTGAAAAGGTGTATTGGCACAGAAGGACATAATTATGACTTCCCGTTGACTCCCTTGATAGCGTTCTACTGTATCTATCGTTAATTGCTCTGCCTCCTCTACACCTGCTTTTTCCAACTCATGCCTGATCTGGGCGATCTGGTTACGGTAAGGCGTAATTACTCCCACGGTTTTGATCGGGTCAAACTTCATCCCATTGCGTAGATATAAGCCTTTTACAGCCTTAACCATCTCCACAACCAGCTTTGCCTCATCCTCATTGATCTTGTCCGATTTGTTGTCGGTTTTCTTTTTGGATGGCACATAAACCAACCTGTGCTTGCTCAACAATTGCTCAAACTTATTCTGCTCATCTACTTGCTCAAACTTCAACTCTGCATGTTGCCAAGGCAATGGCACAGTCGTCAGCTTGTTATCATAAAATGACTGGTTGGAGAAAACGGACAACTCCTGATGCATTCTACCCTGATGGGTCAGCATATCGTAAGCCCAATCCCAACCAAACTGCTTGCATCGGTTGAACATACGTTCAAAGTAGGAGTTTCGGCGGTTGTAAAGCCCGATATCCTGTAATAGCTCACTATGCACTTCCGAAAGTTCTGGCTCCTGCTGTACAATGGCTGGCAATTGCTTTTGGTCACCGATCAGGATAAAGCGGTTTACTCTAGGCAACAGTCCTACAATCTGAGGTTCCAGAATCTGGGAAGCCTCATCCACAATGGCAATATCAAAATCCTTGAGCTTAAACAATTCCAGCTTTCCTGTAATGGAAGCCAGCGTCCCAATAAAGATGCGATGCTTACCGATGGTATCTTTCAGTTCCTGCCTGTTGGAAGCTTCAGCCGCTACCTTGTCCAGCAAGCAATCGCGCCAGTGCGGTGCGGTGGAAAATTCCTGCCCAATTCGAATAAACTTACGTTTTCCATCTGCCGTTTCCTTGATGGCTTCGTCCACTGATTCACAGATTTCGTCCACTGCCCTATTGGTATATGCCAACAACAAAATATTGGTATCAGGATTGGCGTGCAGGTTGGCAGTCATATTCTTCAGCATTCGGGAAGTCTTTCCAGTACCTGGAGGTCCCACCACTAGGAAGTAGTCCTTGGTTGCCAAAGCCTTTCCAATAATGCGTCTCTCCTCCTCATTCAGCACATCTTCAGTTTGGAAGTCTGTCACGATAGGTTCTCTCCTTGGTTTCTCAATACCTAGGAGTATATCCTTTTTGGTTTTTGAGGTATGGTTCAGGAAGCTGAAAAGTCCTCGATACATTCCTGTAAAACCATTATCCAACACATCATGCTCAATTGCCCAACGCTGGTGCTGCTCAAAGAAGGCAATATTACGTTGCCTGAAACGGAACCTGACCGTAATCTGGTCTTTGGTGATCTGCGCAATGGAACATTTGAAGATCTGGTTCTTCAATACACTATCCCCATCCTTTTCCCTTGGGTATAGCACTCCGATATCTCCCTCACGAAAGTTGACAAAGCTATTTTCCTCATTGGTTCTTTTGAAGATGATGTAAGGTGACTCTTCGTCTGCATGGTTTTCCTCTATTTCTAAATCATAGAAGATATTGAAAGAGTCCGCCTTTGAAACAAAATCATCCAACCAAAGGGAAGCCAAGCCCTGACTGAATTCCGTGTCTCCAATCTTGGAAAGCTGCTGTTCCTTTGCTATAAAGCTGACAAAAGAGAATAGGTATTCCCTTTCCAATGGTGTCATATTTCGCAATCCCTGCTCAAAGTCTCTTACTTTAGTTGAAACAAAGCTTGGCGCATTCGGGAAGTTTCGTTCAGAAATCAGCCTTAGTGTATTGGCAGCATCCTCACCGTGCGGTGAACGGGCCAGTTGAAGTTCCCTAGCCACAATCAGGTTACGGGCATTCAGGATTTCCTTTTCCAAGGACTGTACTGCGGGAGCAAATCGTAAATTTTGCTGGGTCGTTGCTGAGTAGAAAATAGAAGGGTTCACCTGATTGGCTTCCACATCAAACACGGATTGCAACAGCATCCGATAGATCAATGCCTGCACTTGATGATTCTTCCACATACCATCTCGGCTCAAACCCAACTGCGGCACAGACTTACTACTCTTTAATTCAAAGATATCGAAATGGGGCTCCTCAGTTTCCTCCTTAAGATGCAACAAGTCCAATCGTCCCTGAAAACCATATTTTTCTGAGTAAAAAGCAGGTTCTATATAATAGTTGTTCTCATTAACACCTTCCGCTTTCAAATCTTCCCTCACTACCCTGCGGATATTACTGAACTGTTCTTCTGCCTTCTTGTAAAAACCCATAAAGGCATCACGGTCATTCAGTTCGCCGATGGTAGAATACTGAAGCGGATATAGCTTAAAAGTCTTTTTAAAGGTATCTGCAAATGTTACTGGCTCAAGGATATCTTCATTCAACAGCTCATCCAGAAAGAAGTTGGCAACGTTACCCAATTGCATGGCTGCACTGGTTTCCGTCTCGTCAAACTTCTTGTTCAGGTACAGCAAAGGATTGATTCCATCACGCTGAAAACACTCTGCCACCGCTGATACGTCAATCAGGTAATCCGGCTCCAATACCAAATGCTTGGGTACATATACCCCATCCGGATCAATATACACCTCCAACAGGTTCAGTTGTGCGCCTTCCCATAAGTGCTCAATGGTACTGTTATAACCCATGTTCCAGTCATAGACATTGAAACGCACCTTGATCATATCCTCATCGTGGTTGCTTTCATCAGCACAAAGTAGTATTCCCTCTTCCTTATTAATGTCCAATACTTCGACTCTCAGGCAACCAATACGCTCCTCTATTTGCCTTGGTTCAGCATGGTACGGCACTTTATCCGGTTGGATTTCAGCCAAGCGTTCAGGAATATCCAAAGGCTGTTTTTCCTCATCCACTTCTTCTGCATAAAGCACACTGATACCTGAAGCTACCGTCTGCACGGCAAAAAACCACTCATTTTCAGTAGGGTTATAGCGATGTTTCCGTACTTTTTCTGCTGTAATCCGCACGGCATGCAAGCTCCATAGTAACCTACGTGAAAGCTTCTTCTTGTTACCCAAAAAAGCCAACCTAGCAAACAGGTTGGAAGTATGCATCCGCTCATCCTTGGTTAGATCCTTACAGATCTGCTCAAGCAAGGTCTTCAGCTTAGTATATTTCTGTCTGCCGTCCAGCAGGTCTTCTATATGTAGTTCGTACAGTTCGTCAAAAAACTCAACTGCTCTTGGATTTTCTGCCATCTCAACTTCTCTATGGTATATGGCTTCTCTTGGAAGCTTTTATCTCGAATTTTTTCAAATTTAGGATAAATGATACGGTTGACAAGAATGGCCAATGTGTATCACAACAAAAAAAGCCCCCTATAAAGGAGGCTCCTATGTTTTTTACAATAATGTTCTGTCTGATCAGTCTTCACGGACAACGTCCAAGTCTTCCCTGTTTTTCAGTTTTTTGTCAATAACATGTTTGTCAAGGAATCGGTTAAGCTGGTCAATGGTATAGTTACTTTCAATCTCTCCCGATGCATTAATCCTAATGTCAAAGCCTTGAAGTTCTTCATTAACCTTAGGCTTTTTTTCTTTGCGTCTTTTCATAGTTTTCATAGTGGTTGACCGGTTGATTTTACTCTTCATTCAGCTGTCCCACATCATGTCCGGACCTTAAATGCTGACACTGTCTTGGCTTTTCCAAAACAGGAACTGTGTAATAGTCTAATCACTTCATCAGTTACAAGCTGGTTTTGATGAGGGGAAAAAGTTAAGAAGTCCCAACAGACCTCTTTAGAATGGAACTATTCTGATTAGTTCCATCTAATATAAGCAATTTGACTGAAAAATACTTGTATTTTCTTTATACATCACACCTGATTATCAAAACCTTAACACATATCGTATTCAATGTGTTAAGAAACCAAAACAGGTTTACATCATCCCAATTTGTGAAAGCAATATTTCCTTACTTGACCATTGAAAAATAAAATTCCCGTAATGTGTAAGCTGATTAAAAAATCACTGTCGTTATCAACACAGACTAGGAAGTATTAACATTAAAAAAGCTCGTATCTTTACAAGAGATACAAGCTTTGATTTTCTGATGATTATTTCACTCCCAAAACACTACATTCCGATTTCCTTCGCCATCTCTTTCAACCAGTTTTTAGCTTCCTCCTCATCCTGAAAATGCTTGAATTCTATACCATGTTTGGTGTCTTTAAAGTGCTTCTGGGCTGAAAAATTGGTAAAAACATTTGGAGAGTGGATATGAGCGATAAATTTCACTCCTGCTGCAGCCAAAGAAGGCATCCAATGATTTTCCAGCCAATCATCAATCTTAGGCCAAGGGCCTGTCTGATTACGGTTATCATTTAATACACAACTGCTGTTGTACTTCTTTGACAGCTCCACCACCTTATTACAAGCTTCTTTGGATGGCTCAATTTCAGCAATAAAACCTATCCATTCACAATTCAACATGTTATCAGTAGGAAGGTACTCCCCTCTGAAAAACACTTGGTTACTTGAGTTACAAACTTCTTCAGTCATTTTTCAGTCAATAAACATATGGGTTAAACAAACAGTCTTTAAATAATGCAAATAATTGTAATACAACATTTTAAAGCAGCATTACTACTTTTACTACCCGAAGGATTGATCAGTTTCATAAAAGGAATTTAAGCAAGCCAGACTAACTTCATATAATTATGTAAGGTTTTGAAGTTGTCCACCTTAACATATATTCACTTTAATATGGTTATAGAGACTTTTTAGGGGTGAAAACGAGCCTAAATAAGCGCAAAAAAATATTCTACAGCCTACATACAGGTATTTTAAGACCATAATTGACAAAAAAGTAACTTTTTCTTCTACAGCATGTTACCTCACAAAGAGAAAGAATATAAAAGGCACATTAGACTTCTACTTAAAATCGCAATATCCAAACTATCGAAAATACTTTTATTAGGGCTGTAAGTGTCTTATATTTGCACCGAAATTTTTGAATCGTTTAAACAAACATCAATTTAATTCAAATGGAGTTATCAGTCGTAGTACCTGCAGCGATCGTTGCGTTTACTCTGGTTATTCTGCTATTGGTTTTCGTCCTGCTTTTTGCCCAAAAGAAATTGGTGCAAAGCGGACCTGTAAAACTGATCATGAATGGCGATGAGTCAAACCCGGTTGAAGTGTCTGCGGGATCGACTCTGCTGACAACCCTGTCTGCACAGAAAATTTTCCTTCCTTCCGCTTGTGGTGGTGGCGGTACATGCGCCATGTGTAAGTGTAAGGTAATCGAAGGAGGAGGAGATGTGCTTCCGACAGAAGTTGGTCACCTGAGCAGAGCAGAACAGCAAGAACACGTGAGATTGGCATGTCAGGTTAAAGTTAAGAATGACATGCGTATCGAAATCCCAGAAGAGATCTTCGGTATTAAGAAGTGGGAATGTGAAGTGGTGTCCAACTACAACGTGGCATCTTTCATCAAAGAATTTGTTGTGAAGCTTCCTGAAGGCGAAATCCTCGACTTCCAGGCTGGTGGCTACATCCAAATTGACGTTCCTTCTATTGAAGTAAGCTTCAAGGATATCGATATTACTGCTCACCCTAGAATGGGCAAAAAACCTGATGAGTTCCAAGCTGAGTGGGACAAGTTTGGTCTGTGGGGTCTGAAGATGAAGAACGATGATCCGATCTTCCGTGCATACTCTATGGCCAACCACCCTGCTGAAGGAAACATCGTGATGTTGAACATCCGTATCGCTACTCCTCCTTGGGACAGAGCGAAGAACGCATGGATGGATGTAAATCCAGGTATCTGTTCTTCTTATGTATTCTCAAGAAAGCCAGGCGACAAAGTAGTAATCTCTGGTCCTTACGGTGAGTTCTTCATCAAGGACACTGACAAGGAGATGATCTACGTAGGTGGTGGTGCTGGTATGGCGCCAATGCGTTCACACCTTTTCCACCTGTTCCACACGTTGAAATCAGGTAGAAAAGTATCATTCTGGTACGGTGGCCGTTCGAAGAGAGAGTTGTTCTACATCGATGATTTCAGAAACATCGAGAAAGAATTCCCTAACTTCAAGTTCCACCTAGTACTTTCTGATCCAATGCCAGAAGATAACTGGAAGGAGAAGAAGTCACTGGATGATGATGGCGATGGTTTCCTAGGTTTCGTTCACCAAGCGCTGATCGACAACTACTTGGGCAAGCACCCTGAGCCAGAGGAAGTAGAGTTCTACTTCTGTGGACCTCCAATGATGAACGCGGCAGTAGTTAAGATGTGTGAGGACTTCGGTGTTCCTCCAGAAAACGTACTGTTCGACGACTTCGGTGGTTGATAAGATAGACTTTAGATACTAGTATCTATACTATAGATTAGCCCTACACCTGATGGTGTAGGGCTTTTTTGTTTTACATCCTTTTCCTTTTGTCCTTTCAAACAATTCTTATTTTGTATGATTATTATATTGAAATCATACTAAAGCTTTCCTTGTGGTTACAGGAAAGGATATCCTGATATTTTATGCGTAAAAATTTACAGTCCTTGAAGGACAAACAGAAGCCTGACCTGAACACCTCATTTCAGGCGTTAAAATACATCCCAAGGTTTTTCAAGGAAGTCTGGAACACCAACAAAGGGTTATTCATACTGAGTCTCTTTTGCAGACTGATCGGTGCCCTTACGCCTGTTATGCTGCTTTGGGTGGGCAAACTGATTATTGATGAGATCATCCGGTTGACAAATTATCCAGATCAGGATTTCAGTACACTTTGGTGGTATATCGGAATTGAATTGGGATTAGCGTTACTCTCTGATCTAATCGGTAGGGCTATCTCCCTGACAGATGGACTACTTGGAGACCTATATTCCAACAAATCTTCGATCAGGATCATTAGAAAAACCAATGAAATCAATATCGACCTGCTCGAAGACGCTGAGTTCTACAATAAGTTGGAGAGAGCCCGTACTCAAACTTTCAATAGGGTTAACCTGATGTCCAACGTTCTGGGACAAGCGCAGAGCATCATCTCCACCTCTTCTCTGATTGCAGGGCTGATCTACTTCGAGCCTTGGCTAATTCTACTATTAGTCTTAAGTATTATACCTTCTTTTATCAATGAGATCAAGTACAGCCAGCAACAATACTCACTGGCTCGAAGCTGGACTTCTGAGCGACGTGAACTAGACTACCTACGCTACATTGGTGCCAATGATAAAACCGCCAAGGAGATCAAACTATTTGGACTCACCGACTTTGTTGCTGACAGGTTCAAGAACCTTTCGCACCACTACTTCCTGCTCAATCGTACAATTGCTGTAAAACGAAGCCTGTTCGGCTTTCTTTTCAACATCTTAGGCACAGCCTGTTATTACGGCGCCTATATACTCATTATTTACAGGGTACTTACAGGTCTTATTACCATCGGTGAGCTTACATTCCTCTCAGGCTCATTCAACAGGCTGAGGCGTAACCTTCAGGACTTCTTCTCTACATTTACAAGAATTTCAGAAAGTGCCCTTTACCTCAAGGATTACTTTGACTTTATCGACCTTGAGGTTCCACAACCTACTACGGAGTATCTTCCACTGCCTAAAAACATCAAAGAAGGTTTTCAGATTATTGACCTACATTTTGCTTACCCTGACACTGAGAAAAAAGTGTTGAAAGGTGTCTCATTTGAGTTGAAAGCAGGAGAAAAAATGGCATTTGTCGGGCAAAATGGCGCCGGAAAAACGACCCTTATCAAACTGCTTCTCCGGTTTTATGAACCTACTTCGGGACAAATCCTGCTCGATGGAGTGGATATTCGAAAATTTGAGTTGGTTGAATACCAGAAAATGTTTGGGGTGATTTTCCAAGACTTCTTCCGCTATGAGTTTACCTTAAAAGAAAACATTGCCGTAGGGAACATCAATGAAGTTGATAACCTTGATAAAATCAAGCAATCAGCCCAATTGAGCCTTGCGGATGAAGTAGCAGATAAAATGAAACTGGGTTATGACCAACAGCTAGGTAAACGATTTGTCAAAGGACAGGAACTCTCAGGAGGTCAATGGCAAAAAGTAGCCCTTGCAAGGGCTTATATGAAAGATGCGGAGCTGATTATCTTGGACGAGCCTACATCTGCACTAGACGCCAAAGCTGAGTATGAAGTGTTTGAACGCTTTATTGGACTGACAAAAGGCAAAACAAGCATCATTATCTCTCACAGGTTCAGTACTGTTCGTATGGCAGACCGCATCCTTGTCCTGAAAGATGGAAAGATACATGAGCTTGGAACCCATGAGGAACTTATGATTCAACCCAAACTCTATGCAGAACTATTCAATTTACAAGCGGCAGGATACCAATAAATCAGAAGGGTATTGCATCATTTCTATACTTTCATCAATTTTGCGGCATCAGTACGATCTGAGAGAAAAGGAGTAATTCTAGGTGATCTTATAATGATCTGAGCAATAATTTTTTCACAGAACTTGATATTTTTGTGAATATATTATTCATCTAGAGTAAAGTCCTACAACTGCCAATAGTGCAGACCAAGACTGAGAAATTAAGCCTTTAGCAAAACTATATAAATATTATGGGAAGAGCATTTGAATACCGCAGAGCGGCAAAAGAGAAACGTTGGGACAAGATGTCCAAGATATTTCCAAAACTGGCTAAGAACATCACACTGGCAGCCAAAGAAGGTGGTTCAGACCCTGACATGAATGCCAAGCTGAGAACGGCTATCCAAAACGCCAAAGCTCAGAACATGCCAAAGGACAATATCGACAATGCCATCAAAAGAGCGGAAGGCAAGGACGCAGATGCTTACGTTGAGATTAACTACGAAGGCAAAGGCCCTCACGGTGTTTTGGTATTTGTAGAATGTGCTACAGACAATATGAACCGTACAGTTGCCAATGTAAAGTCTTACTTCAACAAAGCAGGTGGCGGACTGGTACCAAACGGATCATTGGAATTCATGTTCAACAGAAGAGCTGTTGTCGAATTTGAACTGACTGAAGAGATTGATCTGGACGAGCTGGAACTGGAACTGATCGACGCAGGAGTTGAGGAAATTGATACTGAAGATGAAACTGCAATTGCATATGGCGACTACACGAACTTTGGTGTAATCACACAAGCTTTTGAGGACAAAGGTATTGAAATGAAAAAAGCAACCTTGCAGCGTATCCCTACTTCTCCAGTGGAGTTCACAGAAGAGCAGTTGGTTGATATTGAAAAAATGCTTGACAAAATTGAGGATGATGACGATGTACAAGCTGTGTACACCAACATTCTTTAATGACTAGATTATTTCTTTGGCTTCTAGCTTCTGAATAAAAAAACTCCGGTACCACAACGGCGCCGGAGTTTTTCAATTTATAGCGATAAAACAAAATTTCTCACCTATTGGTCTTCACTTTTCTCCTTTGGAGGTTGAGTTGAACCCGAACCTGTTACTACATCCGCATTTTCTGTGTCTGTAGGTTTACCCAAATCAGGAGCGTCATGATGACCTTGTGTATATTCCTGATACGTAGTTTTCGTACCGTGCGGACGCTCACCGATCAGTCTGTTAAGATCATTTTGGTAAAGAATCTCTTTGTCAAGCAGTTCTTTCGCCAAAGTCTCCAACTCTGTACGATGCTTGTTAAGCAACTCCTTGGTACGATCGTATGCCTTTTCGATCAGTTTCTTCACTTCTTCGTCAATCTTCTCAGCAGTAGCCTCAGAATAAGGTCTCGAAGAATACTCACTGCGCTGAGGGTCATAGAACGAGATATTACCGATCTCAGCGTTCATACCATAGATTGAGACCATGCTGTATGCCATCTTGGTTGTGCGCTCAAGGTCACTCAAGGCACCTGTAGAGATACGACCGAAGATAATATCCTCTGCAGCACGTCCACCCAATGTCATACAAATCTCATCAATCATTTGCTCTGTCGTGTGCAAGTACTGCTCTCTAGGCAAGTACTGTGCATATCCTAATGCTGCAATACCTCTTGGTACGATACTTACTTTCACCAATGGATCAGCATGCTCCAAGAACCATCCTGCCACAGCGTGACCAGCTTCATGGTATGCTACAATCTCTTTCTCCTCAGGAGAGATGATTTTATTCTTTTTCTCCAGACCACCAATTACACGGTCAATTGCCGCTTGGAAGTCTGCCATATCGATTTCCTTCTTGTTATTACGGGCAGCGATCAGGGCTGCTTCGTTACAAACGTTCGCAATCTCAGCACCTGCAAAACCTGGTGTCTGTGCTGCCAACTCTTTAGGCTTCAAATCTGGAGCTAGTTTCAATGGCTTCAGGTGAACCTTAAAGATTTGCTCACGACCTACAATATCAGGTTTATCTACACTGATCTGACGGTCAAAACGTCCCGGACGAAGTAGTGCTGAATCCAAAACGTCAGGTCTGTTGGTTGCTGCCAAGATAATAACACCTGAGTCTGTTCCAAAACCATCCATTTCTACTAGCAGGGAGTTCAGTGTATTTTCACGCTCATCATTTGAGCCTGGCATAGAACCTTTACCTCTTGAACGTCCAATAGCATCGATCTCATCAATAAAGATGATACAAGGCGCTTTCTCTTTTGCTTGTTTGAAAAGGTCACGTACCCTAGCAGCACCTACCCCTACAAACATCTCCACAAAGTCAGAACCTGAAAGGCTGAAGAATGGAACACTAGCCTCTCCTGCCACTGCTTTGGCAAGTAATGTTTTACCTGTACCCGGAGGGCCTACAAGCAATACGCCTTTAGGGATCTTACCACCTAGGTTTGTATATTTTGAAGGTTTTTTCAAGAAGTCTACCACTTCTTCTACCTCTTCTTTCGCTTCATCAAGACCTGCCACATCGCTGAATGTTACCTTTACACGGTTGGCATCAAACATGGTAGCACGAGACTTCCCAATGTTGAATATCTGTCCGCCAGCTCCTCCGCCAGCCATGCGGCGCATCAGGAACCAGAAGCCAAACAGCAGGATGAAAATAAAGCCCCAGCTCATAAACCAGTTACCAATATCTTCCCGGGTATCCACTTTTAGCGGAATACGTTTATCCAATGGCACACCGTCTTGGGACTTCTCCATCTTGACTTGGAAGTTTTCCGCAGAAACGATTTCAAAACCAAAGTGAGGTCCACCCCCAATGCCAAAAGGCCCTGTTCTTTCCAGCTGAGCCTTATATTTTTCTTTTTTCAGCGCTTCTTCTGTAAGCGTCACCTCCACATAACGACGGTTCACCATCGTCACTTCCTTCACGTCACCACTTTGGAACATAGACCAAAAATGGTTCTCGTCTGTAGGTAAAGTTGTACTGCCGCGATTTATCCAAGTCAGACCCAGTACCACCAATATCAGTGTAATCAGTAACCAAATCTGGTACCCTCCTTTCGGGCCTGAATTCTTCGGCGTGTTATTCTTATTCTGATTCAATGTTCAGGTATTTTTATTAGACAAAAAACTTTCAATTCAGGATGATCTACTGCTTTCAGGATAACATTTCAAATCAACATCACTCCCCTTGCGTTCAATCATTCCCCATCTATCACATTCAGACTGAGCTAAAAACCCAGTATCTGTTTGATCAAATAATCATTTACTGAGCACACTCATCCCTCTAATATAATTTATCTTAGATTGGTTTGTGACAGAATTCAGCAAAATCATTTTTAAATTAAACTAAGATTTTTGCAAAAGGATTAATATTTCTCAAAAGAATTCAACCAACATAGGTTTATTTTTCCATTTGCAAGGCTTCTTTTTAATCAACTCTGGATACAATTGCATCTCCCCAAAGGTCTTCCAAACCGAAGAAAGCTCTTTTCTTTTGTGTAAAAACATGAGCTACTACATTGATGTAATCAAGCAAAACCCATTCACTTCTTTCAAGCCCTTCTTTTCTGTAAGGATCTTCTTTTGCAAATTTCCAAGTCGATTCTTCGATTCCGTCTTTGATTGCGTCCACTTGTCTATCTGAAGTTCCGGAGCAAATCACAAAAAAGTCTGTCATTGCATTTTGTACCTTCCGAAGGTCAAGCACCACGATATCCTGGGCTTTTTTGTCCTTCATCCCGTTAACAATCAACCCCGCAAGCTCTTCAGAACTAATCCCTTTTTTTCTGTCTTCCATTAACAAGTTGATGATTTTCTCTGTTTTGTTTTACTTTTACACGCTGTTTTGATGGAAACGTATTTCCAAATGGCTTTTATAGAAAAGTCTAATCCCGGTTCGGAAGTGTTTTTCTGTTTTCGAAAGTGGATGTAAGATTGGAATGCGAAAGGTTATCTTTTTATCCGTCAAACCACCGGTTTCAGCCATTTATAATACACACAAAACTAACAAAAGATTGCATAATTTTTGTACCAACACCCTGTTTGTGGGCAAAAAAGTGGTTTATCTGCCAACATGTCTGTCTACCAACACGGAAGCTGTCAATCTTGCTGTTTCGGGTAATATTCCGGAAGGCACAGTGGTTTACACTTCCGATCAGACAGCCGGCAGAGGCCAAAGAGGGAATGGGTGGGAGTCTGCTCCTGACAAGAACCTGACACTGTCATTGGTATTGTACCCGAAGTTTTTACTCGCCAGAGAGCAGTTCAAGCTGAACATGGCGATTTCACTGGCAATTCATGACTGTATTGGACACGCTACGGGTATTTACCCTAAAGTAAAGTGGCCCAATGACATTTATGTAAAAGAGGAAAAGCTAACGGGAATACTGATCGAAAATTACCTGAAAGGTCATCACATCAATTATTCGGTAATTGGAATAGGGCTAAATGTCAACCAAGTAGATTTCTCCACACCAACTGCCACATCTATTGCCAATATGACAGGCAAGCAGTTTAACCTGTACAGGTTAATGGAAAGCCTACTGGAAAACATTGAGAAAAGGTACCTTCAGTTAAAAGCAGGAAAAGATGACTTGCTCAAAACGGAGTACCTGCAAGCTTTGTTTTGGTATCAGGAAGAACATACTTTTGCCGAAGCGTGTCCCGATGGGTCTTTCAATGAATTTACAGGTGTCATCCTCGGAGTAGATCCCCACGGAAAACTGGTTCTGAAAACCCCTTGGGGGTTTAAAGAGTACGGTTTCAAGGAAGTAAAGTTCATGATCGGGAAATAACCCTGCATCTTATTGTATAATTAGAATATAAATGTGCCATTCAAGCACTTAGAGTAATTGATGGAAAAAAACATTCAGAAGGTAGCTGAGGAGCTCAACGTCAGACCTCAGCAAGTAAATGCAACCGTGGAGTTGCTCGATGGCGGAGCTACAGTTCCCTTCATTTCAAGATACCGTAAAGAAGTAACAGGCAGCCTTGACGAGGTAGCCGTTGCGGCAATTCGTGACAGGATTGCTCAATTGCGAGATCTTGACAAACGCCGAGAATCAATACTAAAGTCTATTGAGGAGCAGGGAAAACTGACAGACGAGCTTAAAGCACAGATTGAAGCGGCTGAGACAATGAACAAGTTGGAAGACCTTTATCTTCCTTATAAGCCCAAACGTAAAACCAGGGCGTCTGTCGCTCGTGAAAAAGGACTGGAGCCTTTGGCTGACCAAATCCTTGATCAGGGCAACTTTGATATCGAAGAGATCATCAAACAGTTCATTGACGAGGAAAAAGGCGTTACAACTACTGAGGAAGCACTAGCTGGCGCAAGAGATATCATTGCTGAAAAAATCAACGAGGATCAGGAAGTAAGACAAAGTGTCAGAAACCTTTTTGAAAAGAAAGGTGAGTTCCATGCCAAGGTAATTCCGGGCAAGGAAGAAGAAGGAGCCAAGTATAAAGATTACTTCGATTGGTCAGAACCAATTGAAAAAGCACCTTCTCACCGTGTATTGGCACTCAGAAGAGCTGAAAAAGAGATGATCATTTCTTTGGACTGTTCTCCTGAAGAAGGAGATGCACTCTACCTGCTGGAAGACCGATACGTATCTGGCAGTTCAGAAGCTTCAGAACAGGTTAGGTTGGCATCTAGAGACTCTTACAAGCGTCTGCTAAAGCCTTCAATGGAAACTGAAATCCGACTTGCTACCAAGAAAAAAGCGGATGAGGAAGCCATCAGGGTATTTGCTGAAAACCTTCGTCAACTATTGCTTTCTGCTCCACTTGGACAGAAAACAGTCCTTTCTCTTGACCCTGGATTCCGTACAGGATGTAAACTGGTTTGCCTTGACAAGCAAGGAAAACTGCTTTACAACAACACCATCTACCCTAACGAGCCACAAAAAAGAACGGCTGAATCTGCTGCTGAAATCAAAGATGTTTGCAGAAAATTCAATGTAGAGGCTATTGCCATCGGTAATGGTACAGCAAGCCGTGAAACGGAAAGCTTTGTCAGAAACCTGAAGCTTGATGGTGTACAGGTAGTGGTTGTCAACGAAAGTGGTGCCTCTGTTTACTCTGCTTCTGATGTAGCCAGAGAAGAGTTTCCTGACTACGATGTAACTGTAAGAGGTGCTGTTTCTATCGGGCGCCGCCTGATGGACCCATTGGCTGAACTGGTAAAGATTGATCCTAAATCAATTGGTGTAGGACAGTACCAGCACGATGTAGACCAGTCTATGCTGAAAAATGGTCTGGATGACGTAGTGGTAAGCTGTGTAAACATGGTAGGGGTTGAAGTAAATACTGCCAGTAAAGAGCTACTGACATACGTATCAGGCTTGGGACCAACAATTGCTAAGAATATTGTAGACTTCCGTAATGAAAACGGTCCTTTCTCATCTCGTTCTGCCCTGAAAAAAGTTCCTCGCCTTGGACCAAAAGCATATGAACAAGCTGCTGGTTTCTTGCGTATCAGAGACGCCAAAAACCCTTTGGATACAAGTGCTGTGCACCCAGAGAGTTATTCAATTGTAGAGCAGATGGCTAAAGATCTTGGCTGTACGGTCAAAGAACTGATGCAGAAAGACGACTTGCGCAAGCAACTTGACTTGAAAAAATATGTAACTGATACAGTTGGTATGCCTACCCTGACCGATATCGTAAACGAATTGGCAAAACCGGGACGTGACCCTCGTGAGCAGTTTGAGGAATTCCAGTTTGCAGAAGGCGTAGAGCATATGGAAGACCTAAAGATCGGTATGACACTGCCAGGTATCGTTACCAACATCACCAATTTCGGTGCCTTTGTAGATATCGGTGTCCATCAGGATGGTCTGGTTCACTTAAGTGAAATGGCTGACCGCTTTATTCAGGACCCTAATGAAGTGGTAAAGGTTCACCAGAAAGTGGACGTTACAGTACTGGAGGTTGACATGAACCGTAAACGTATTTCACTAAGCATGAGAAACAATGCTGGCGCTCCGAAAAAAAGCGGTGGCAAGAAACCTCAAAGAAAGCAGGAGCCACAGAAAGAACAATCTATGGACGATATGCTAAGCATGCTGAAAGCGAAATTCGGAAAATAAGAAGTAGCCTATATTTAGAAGCTAGACATAACAGGAACCTTCCTCATTAATGTCTAGCTTCTTGTTTTTGTTCTAGCAGCTTAAATAAAACCAAAGATGAATAACCTAAAAGAAAAAGTAGAAGAAGCCGTTAAGTTTCTTCAGGACAAAACGAATGACTATCAGCCTCAGTTCGGAATCATTTTGGGTACAGGGCTTGGTGGACTTGTAGATGACCTTGAGATTGCCCATACCATTTCCTACGAAGACATCCCGCATTTCCCCGTTTCAACAGTGGAGTTCCACTCAGGTAAATTGATATTTGGAACCCTTTCCGGTAAAAAAGTGGTCGTTATGCAAGGCCGTTTCCATTACTATGAAGGGTATTCCATGCAAGAAGTGACTTTCCCTGTCAGGGTGCTGAAACTGCTTGGTATAGAAAAGTTATTTGTTTCGAATGCAGCAGGAGGTATCAACAACGGTTTTGAGCTAAGCGACTTAATGGTATTGGATGACCATATCAACCTTTGCTATGAAAATCCGCTTACAGGTCCCAATGTCAATGAGTGGGGAGACCGTTTCCCTGATATGTTCGAACCTTACAGCCAAAAGCTTATAGAGCAGGCATTCAAGATCAATGAGGAGAAAGGGCTTGACCTTAGAAAAGGCGTGTATGTCTCAGTGCCAGGACCAAACCTTGAGACAAAGGCTGAGTATAAGTTTCTGGGTATTATTGGAGCAGATGCTGTTGGGATGTCAACTGTCCCGGAAGTGATTGTTGCCAACCAGATGAAGTTGCCGGTCTTTGCAGTTTCTGTAATTACAGACTTGTGTTATCCGGGGAAACTGAAGCCTGTCAATATTGATGAAATTATAGCAGCTGCAAAAGCTGCCGAACCTAAACTACGAACCTTGATCGGTGCCATGATCGGGGCTCAATAAAAGCAATACCAATGGGGGAATGGAATAGCAACACAAAAACATTCCCTCATTTTTTTACACAAAAACACCCAAAACATTCAAACACTTTTTCAAAAAAACACGTTATCAAATTGAACTTTATCAAGTCATTGTAAAATTATTTCAACTATTTGTTAACATTCAGCAAATACACACATTTCACAAAAAAGTTCCCAATCCAAATTATATTAAGCCTTATTATGATTTTTAGGGTGTAATGATTAGTATCGTAGTTTGCATACTAGGTAACTTGCATACAAATCAAAGGATCTTAACAATTGATCCGGCACTTTTTTAAGAGAAATACAGTTAGTTATAATTGTAACATTTTATTATTCAATATTAAATTTTCGATGGCGTCATGTACAACATGCAGACGATCTTAGTGAGCCTTGATTTCTCCTACATGGATGAACACCTTATCCGTTACACTTTTTCTACTGCCCAAAAACAGCATACTGAAAAGGTTATACTGGTACACGCTGCAAAAGAAGGTCAACTCCAAACTGAAATGGAGTTTGAAGGCAAGATGATGCCAGCCCATGAGGCGCTCCTAGAGCAGATGAAGGCCACAGTTGCCAAGGTATTAGGCGAGACAGAATTCAGCCCTGCGATAGTTTATGAACTGATGGCAGGTGAGCCACTTATCAAGATTCTGGAAGCAAGCAAGAAGCATGCTACTGACCTGATTGTGGTTGGGAAGAAGAAAATTGGGGACGGCACAGGCAACATGTCCAAAAAGCTATCTAGAAGAGCTTTGTGTTCTGTTTTGACACTGACGGAAAAACCATCGGCTGACATGAAGAAAATTCTGATTCCAATCGATTTTTCTCAAATGTCAAAAACAGCCCTTAAAAAGGCGCTACACTATACCCGAAACACAGGAATCGAACTGACATGCCTTAATATTATTGGCTTGCCAACTGGTTACCACACTTCTGGTAAAAGACCAGAAGAATATGCCAAGATCCTGATTTCACATGCAGAAAAGCGTTTTGCGCAATTTATTGAGGACCTTGATACGGAAGGAGCAAAACTTTCTTGTCGTTTCCATTTTGATCCAACCAACTCCAAAGGAGCCAAGATCATTTTCAATATTGCCTTGGTGGAAGATGCTGACCTGATTGTAATCGGTTCGAGAGGTAAGTCTGAAATGGCCGCCAAATTCTTGGGAAGTACTACAGAAAGGCTGTTATTAAACAACCTGAGTATCCCTACTTTGGTGGTGAAAGATAGAGATCAAAAAGTAAACTTCTTTGAAGCCTTGATCAACATCTAATACGACAGCAATCTTTATAAATAAAAAAGAAAAGGGTCTGTAAGCAACAAATGATATGCTTACAGACCCTTTATTCTTATGTACAGTTCTCGCCGGATATTCAATAAAAATTATATTTTTGCTCTAATCATTTTAGGATTATGGCAATGAAACCGGGAAATAAGTGGCTTTCAACACTTTCTATTATTACTTGACTGCCCAGTCCCGAAACTGTATAAAACAGTACTAACCACTACATATCGAACGGCATGTTATCGAAAAAGACCAAGTATGCACTAAGAGCCCTGCGCTACCTGACAAGAAAATACGGTGAAGGACCAGTCCTGATCAGTGAAATTGCAGAGCATGAACATATTTCTCAGAAGTTTCTTGAAAGTATTCTGCTGGAATTGAGAAAAGGAAGAGTACTTGGCAGCAAGAAAGGAAAAGGCGGTGGATATTACCTGATCAAAGAACCCGCTTCTGTACCGTTGTCTCAGATTTTAAGAATGGTTGAAGGCCCTATAGCCCTTCTTCCTTGTGTTAGCTTGAACTATTATGAGCCTTGTGACGACTGTGAAGATGAGGAAAGCTGTACACTCAAGCGAGTGATGACAGAGGTCAGGGATGAAACGCTCAAAATACTTGAAAATAAAAGTCTGGCGGACCTTAAATAGTCCTCCAGATTTTTTTAACACTTATTACTCTATTATTTCGATAGGTTTTATATACTTTTGTTTTTATCAGTAGAATAAAATACAAATAGCTTACAATAGAAACTACTTATATAATGCTTTTAGATGCTTTATTAAAAAATAAGACGAAGATTGCCTCTAATGTAGAAGGCTCTTCGCATGCCAAGAGTGTTATCAAGTCAATTTCTTGGCGTTTAGTCGGTACCATTGACACAATGGTCATCTCCTACCTAGTCACAGGAGAACTGACAATGGCGCTCTCTATAGGGTCTGTAGAGGTAGTTTCTAAGATGCTACTTTACTACCTGCACGAAAGGGCTTGGGAGAAAGTGAAGGTCTAAAGAAATTGGTTTGGAGCTACCTTGTTTCTTTTTTTATCATTGTCATGTCTAACAGAAAATATTTAAAAAGTATGACCGAACTGAAAAACGACCTTCATGACATGATAAAGAAGCTTTGTGAGCAAGGAGATGAATTAGCTGACAATGAGAACTACTCCCAAGCTTTAGATCTCTACTGGAAAGCGTTTGATCTGGCACCTGAACCAAAGACAAACTGGGAGGCTACAACTTGGATACTAGCAGCCATTGGCGATGCCAATTTCCTGAATCAGGACTATAAAGCTGGAGTTGATAATTTAAGTAATGCCATGCATTGTCCTAATGCTATTGGCAACCCATTTCTACATTTAAGGCTAGGCCAATGCCATTTTGAAATACAAAACCTTGATAGAGCTGCCGATGAGTTAGCTAGGGCATATGCATTGGAAGGAGAAGAGGTCTTTACGGAAGATGACAGCAAGTATTTTGAATTTCTCAAAACTCGCCTCACAATTGAAGCACCTAAAAAGAAACCATGGTGGAAAATATTCTAACCTATACCAAAGATAAAGCCCCTGTAAAACAAGATCATTTTACAGGGGCTTATTTATATATAATTATATCACCTTACTTTTTCCATTTCAATGTTGAAAGCAAAGTACCCACTCCCACTACCGTAACTGAACTTAACGGCATCAGAATCGCTGCTACAATTGGTGAAAGGTTACCAGTAATTGCAAATGCCAATCCTACAATATTGTAAAGGAGTGAAAGGACAAAACCAACATATACAACCTTCAAACAAGCTCTGCCATAGCCAAAAAGCTTGCCGAATTGACTGAGCTGTTTAGCACTCAGAATTGCATCACAAGCAGGTGAAAACTGGTGCACATTTTCAGCAACTGCAACGCCAATATTTGCCTGACGCAATGCACCCGCATCATTGAGTCCATCCCCAATCATCATCACTTGCTCTCCTTTAAGTTGCAATTCCTTCACATAGTTCATCTTATCCTGTGGAGACTGATTAAAACGTAGCTCGTTTCCTTCCCCAAAGATTTCAGACAGCTTTGCTCTCTCACCTTCATTATCTCCTGAAAGCAACGATAGCTTATACTTACCCGAAAGTTGTGTAATCAGCTCCTGTACACCATTACGCAACTGCTGTTTCATCACAAACTTACCTCTGTAAAGCCCTCCAATGGACAGGTGTGCCGTCGTTACAAGTACTTCTTTCTGTGGTTTATCTTCTCGCTTCTGGCTTACAAAAGACGCCTTTCCTAATTTTATACTGACACCATCAACAAGACCGCTTATACCAGTCCCTTCCACTTCCTGAAAATCCTGTACAGTCAAATCAACTTGCGTATTCTTAAAGTAGGAATCTATTTGTTTGCTGACAGGGTGAGTCGAATAATGCACCAACGCACTAACCAGCTTCTCCTCCTCTCCCATTAATGGAGTTCCTTCAAAACTAACAGACTCATTTTCTGCTGAAGTAATGGTACCTGTCTTATCGAAAATAATATGTGTAATCCGTGAGAATCGCTCAATTGCATTGGTATCCTTTAAATAGATACCGTTTCTTGCCAAAACCCTCAGTGCATTGCCTAATGTAAAAGGTACGTTCAGTGCCAATGCGCAAGGACAAGCAATAATCAACACTGCTGTAAAGCTATTGATAGCCACCTCAACACCAGAAGACCACCAAGAAATAGCCGCTCCTGTAGCAATCAATAAAACAGCCAAAGTAAAAGCTTTACTTATCTTATTGGTCCAGTTATCAAGTCCATCATAGCGGTTCTCAGTAAAGGCGCTATCGTTCCAAAGCCTAGTTAAATAACTTTGAGACACCTCCTTGACCATTTGTAACTCGATCATTCCTCCTCGCTGCTTTCCTCCTGCATAGATCAAGTCTCCTGATGCCTTAGGAACTGGCTGTGATTCACCTGTCACAAAACTGTAATCAATGTGCGCATCACCTTTCAGTAGAATCGCATCTGCAGGTATTAGCTCCCCATTACGGATCAGCAATGTGTCATTTTCCTTCAATTTTGAGATTGGAATTGTTTCTTCCTTTCCATTCCTCATCGTTGTGACTGCAATCGGAAAATAGGATTTATAGTCACGTTCAAAACTGATATTATCAAATGTCTTTTGCTGAAACCACTTACCTACCAGCAACAAAAATATTAGTGCTGCCAGAGAGTCAAGGTACCCTGCTCCAGTGTCTGACAATATTTCATAGGTACTTCTGAGGAATAGCGCCAAAATCCCCAAGGAAATCGGCACATCAATGTTAACGGTTTTATGACTCAATGCCGACCATGCAGATTTCAGGTAATCACTGGCACCATAAAAGAATACCGGCAGAGACAAGATCAAGTTCAAGTATCCGAAAATCTCTACAAAATGCTGGTCTGCCTGATTGATCCCCAAATATTCGGGAAAGCTCAGCAGCATAATATTACCAAAACAGAATCCTGTCACACCCAACTTCACTAAAAACGCATTGGTTTGGGTAGAAGCTTTTTTCTTCTTCTGTTTCTTATCAAGGTCTTCCAGATTAATCAAAGGCTCATAGCCCAAGTTGGTCAGCAATTCCACCAACTGTCTTAGTGACAGCACATCCTCATGGAAGTTGACATACAACTCCCGTTTCATGAAATTGATTTTGGAATTGGCAATCCCCTCATGTAACTGTGGCAATTTTTCAAGTAACCACACACAAGAAGAGCAATGTACCTGAGGCAGGTAAAAGCTTATTTTGGTGATGTTTCCATCTGAAAATTCAATTAGCCTACGGCGTATCGATTCATCTTCCAAATAGGCAAACTTTTCTTTAGGTGTGCGTTTTTTCTGTTGGGTTCCAGGCTGTTCATTGATGCAGTAATAGTTCGTGAGTTCATGCTCATTCAGCAACTGATACACCATCTGACAACCATTGCAACAGAACGATTTATCTTCATAGTGGAGAATGTCCTCATCGCAGTTTTCACCACAATGATAGCAGACTTGTTGTTCCTTTATTTCCATTCCGTAATGTTCAGTTATGAGTAGCGAAGTCCCTGAAAAATTTCAGGCAGCCAACAGATTGGCTTTATCTGATTGGCTCATTAACAAATGTACTGCCTCATGTCTCGCCCAATATTGACCTCCATCATCATTTACTGATGATTGTCACAACAAAAAAGCCCTCCAATTGGAAGGCTTTTTACTATTCAAATGATATTTTGTACTTACTGAAGAACAGTTTCCTGATCACTCATGAGTTGTGGTCCAACTACACCTCCTACAGCATTACTATTTTCCTGAACAACAATGGTATGTGAGAGTATTCCCTGATCCTGCAAGAAACGCTGAAGCTTCATTCTAATATCACATTCCAGTTCCCAAGCCTTACTTGGCGATTCAGCCCATGCAGCCACCCAGCACTTGACACTTTCCTTATCCATTTTCATTATCCAGAATACAGGATCTTCATAGTCTGCAAAGTGTCTACTACTCTTGGCAATCTCAATGGCTTTCTGTTTGACCACTTCAAGGTCAGCATTATAACTCACCCAAAACTCCACATGTGTCCATTGGAAGGAGTCCTGAATGGTATAGTTTACAAACTCTTTTGCCAACATTTTATTGTTCGGGATAATATAACGTCGCCAGTTCCAAATCTTGATAACAGTATGTGTCAATGTAATGTCTTCCACAGTACCGTATTGACCATCAATCTTAAGCGTATCCCCTGTTCTGAAAGGCTGTGAAAAAGTAATTACAATACCTGAAATCAGGTTTTCAATCATGGGTCTGGCAGCAATACCAACTACCACACCTGATGAAGCTATAAAAACAGAAACAATAGTGGCTGGAAGCTTATCAAGAAAAGGCACGATAAGCATAAAAATCCACCCTAATAACATTACCAAACCAGAGAGCTTGCGGATAATGGAAAACCTGTGCTCAATACTTTCAATAGCAGCAGCTCGCAATTCCTTGTTCGGGTTATCAAGTGGAGTACTTGTCTTGATGGAGTCTGTATATTTACGATTCTGAAGCCTTTTACGGCGGCTATCCCTTGTTTTGTTAATCAGATAGCGAACCATATAAAGCAATACGGGTCCACCAATCAATACAGATACAAAATAAACCTTTTTCAGCCCGCTCATGGCTTCAATCATTCCTTCAAGCATGTTGTTCTGTTTTGTCAGTTTATGAGTTTATTGACTTACAAAGGTACAAAACACAGACAGAGATGCTAAAAATGACCTCAAAATGAATGTTTATGCCAGAGCGCACTCGTCTCATAAATCCATCTGATATCCCTATATTTGCGCTTTCGTTTCTTCAAACAGCTATCGCTCACAATCCATAACCTTACTGTCTATGTTATCAAAAGGTGTTCAATATATGTTGTTGTCGGCCTTGGTGATGACTACTATGCAAACCTGTGTAAAAGTAGTCTCTCACTTACCCGCAGCAGAAGTCGTTTTTTTCAGGGCAAGTATTTCGGTAGTCATGAGTTACATCACTCTCCGAGCTCAAAAGGTAGCCATTTGGGGCAAACCCGAAAACAGACCTATACTTTGGGCAAGAGGTGTTTTTGGCACTATCGCATTGGTAATGGTATTTGCCACATTCCAAAATATGCCACTAGCATCAGCCCTGCTCCTACATTATCTAGCTCCTATTTTCACAGCGCTACTGACAGCCATTTTCTTAAAAGAAAGACTCTATAAAGTGCAGTGGCTTTTTTTCCTAATGTGTTTTGCCGGCATATTTCTGATCAAAGGTTTTGACTCAAGAGTAAACTCTCTCTACTTTATGCTTGCTGTGGTTGGTGCACTGTTCTCTGCTGCCGCCTACACCTGTATCCGAAAACTGAAAGGAAACGAGCACCCAATTGTAATTGTATTTTATTTTCCTTTCGTCGCACTTCCTATTACAGGACTTATGACCATATTCAATTGGAAAATGCCTATTGGAGATGACTGGATTTACCTTCTGGCAATTGGCATCCTAACCCAAATTGGACAAGTGCTCCTTACCAAAGCTTATCAGGCTGAAGAAGCTGCCAAAGTTGCAAGCGTCAACTACACTGGCATTATCTATGGGCTAGCATTCGGCTTTCTTTTCTTTGGAGAAACATATGACTGGATGGTTTATATAGGAATGGCTTTGGTAATTGTTGGTGTACTGTTGAATGTTACCTTCAAAAAACTGTTCAAGATTGGTAGGTAGTTTCTTTACACCATTCTTTAATCATAAATCGGCATCCAAAGGATGTCGATTTTATATTTATGACTAAATCAGGAATGTATTTAGCATACAAAAACCATTATTGCCCCTCCCTTCTTTAAACACATAAATATGGAAGTATAAAAAATAATTTGTGAGTCATGAATCAATATACAACACCTTCATAATAGGTAGTTTCCAACAGACTTTATTGTCATTCTATTTCATTTGTTATCACAAAAATAACTAAATTCAATCTGAGGATTTTACTATCCTCTTTCACCAATTGAGCAGAAAATTTTCTGTAAAACCAAAACCCAATCATTCACTTAAACACCTCATTAAACCATGCAAAAGAAGATCCTTTTCCTAACTGGTGACTATGCTGAAGATTACGAAACAATGGTTCCTTTCCAGATGATGCTTATGGTAGGTCATGAGATCCATGCTGTTTGCCCAGGCAAAAAGGAAGGCGATACCATTGCCACAGCCATTCATGATTTCGAAAGTGAACAAACTTACTCGGAGAAAAGAGGACATAACTTCCGACTGAATGCCACCTTTGACAAGGTCAATCCTACTGATTACGATGCTTTAATGATAGCGGGTGGACGTGCTCCTGAATACTTGCGTCTCTATCCTGAGGTTATCAAGGCTGTAAAACACTTTGCCGAAAGTGACAAACCTATTGCAGCTGTCTGTCACGGTATCCAAATTCTGACAGCAGCTGATGTGGTAAGGGGCAAAAAGCTGACTGCTTACCCTGCTGTTGGACCCGAAGTTACCTTGGCTGGAGGAGAGTTTATTGAAGTTGAGCCTACTGAAGCGGTTACAGATGGCAAGTTGGTCACTTCACCTGCGTGGCCCGGACACCCAAAATGGGTCAAATCATTTTTGGATATTTTGGGAACCAAGATAGAGTTGTAAACCAAAAAAAGAGACACTTCAAAAAGTGTCTCTTTTTGTTTTATAACTTTCCGAACCTTAGGCCTACCTGATACCCTAACCAAATTTTCACGTTTGTTCCACCTGATGATGTCTCATTAAACAGGATATTGGTTTTGGTCAATTCCGGTCTGGCTATGGCATACTCCTCATCAGCATATAGATGAGAAACAAATACATTCAAGGAGGGGCTGAGCTATAGACATCCAAGGGAAAACTCGAATATCAACACCTAGATTAAGCCTTGAAAGTAAGTTCAGATCATCTGTCCAAACTTCATCTTCATTGATTTGGTAAGCCATTCCTTCCAGAAAAATTTTATTCTTTTTACCCATTCGAAATTGCGTTCCAAATCCATACCCCACACCATAGCGGTCATAACCATCCTCACTCTTAAACCCTAAAGAGAATAAATTATAAAACCCATCAGCGCCCAATCGGTAAGTTACTTCTCCTGAAAAAACTTCCGTACTACCAACTTCAAAAGCATTATACCCACTTTTTATAAAACTAAGTAGCCCTATTGGAGCACCTTTAATGGAATCCGCAATATTAATCAACCCAAACTGAACTCCTTTAACTGTTGTCCCATGGTTAACCACCCCTATTTGAATACCATTTAGCTCCTCTCTGGCTACATTGACACCTCCTATCTGGGCGCCTTTCCCCTCTGCATTTAGAATGTTAACACCTCCTGCTAACTGCGCCCCTTTCAATTCATTTCCTGTATAGTTAAATACCCCTGCAAATTGAACACCTTCTGTTTTTCCTAAAATCACATTTCCCACGCCCCCTAATTCCATTCCTTTCAAACCTCCCGTTTTTCCAAAAAACATATTGAAAGAATACGAATGTGTTGTCGTCAAGGGATCCAAATCGAGCAAATTATCAGTAGACAAAGGTGGCAAAATAGTTGCCTGTGCTACACGATAATTTTTAGTTGAATCCTGCTGAGCCCAAGCGGCTCCCAATGTGAAAATAAAAAGTAATGACAGTGATATTAAGAATCTTTTCATTGCAAAAATATTGTTTGGTTAAAATGTTAATGTCATTTTTGAAAACAGTTTTTACCCTTTACACATACAGGAATACTAAAAGGGGTTTTACCCTTACCCATTTTTTAAAAAAATCTGAATCACACGATAATTGACTGATTTTCTGAGTGAAAAAATTCGATTAGTGTACATTCTTTATGATCAACCAAACTGATATATCGCTACTCGACCGATTCCGTAATGGGGACGTAAAAGTCTATGAATTACTTTTCAAGGAGTATTATGAACCCTTGTGCAAGTATGCTGTACGCTACCTTGGTAATATGGAAGCGGCGGAAGAAACTGTACAGGATTTGTTCTGTACACTTTGGGAAAAAAGGGAAGAACTGACCATTAGCAGCAATCTCAAAGGGTACTTATTTGGCGCTGTACGCAACAACTGTCTCCGGCAGTTGAAACACCTAGAGGTTCGCAACAGGCACCAACAAGAAGTACTAAAACATGCTGATACCTTAAGTGACATGGATCCAATGGTAGAGCTGGAACTAAGTCAAAAGATTGAGCAATGCATAGAATCATTACCTGTACAGCGACAAAAAATCTTCAGGATGAGTCGACAGGAAGGAAAGAAATACAAAGAGATAGCCGAAGAGCTTGGTTTATCAATCAAAACGGTTGAAGTACAGATGAGCAAAGCACTAAAGGTATTAAGGGAAGAGCTGGTTGAATACCTTCCTATTGTGCTGCTCGGAATGGAAGTACTTCTTGAATTATTTTGGAGAAGATAAGGGTATAACCACTTTCAACTATCTATCTATAGAACCGGTACCAATATGAATACACAAGATATCGATATTTTCATCAGCCGTTACCTGACAGGTGAAGCCTCTGAGGAAGAAAAGGTCCAGCTTGAAAAGTGGCGAAAAGATGATCCTGAAAATGAAAAGTATTTCCATGAGTTTGAAACTGTGTGGCAACTTGCCTCATTGGAATACCGATTGGGTAAGCAGGTAGTCAGTAATACTGATAAAGCATGGGAAAAGATCAGACCTAAAGAAGTTTCAAAGACTAAATCTGTCTCTTGGACACAACATTTGTGGTGGGTTGCTGCCACAATTGTAATAGGCTTGAGTGCCGCATTATTGATCTTCACTCAGGATACAACCATCGAAATGATGAAAGTCTCAGCCAAGAAGGTAGAGGAAATTACCTTACCTGATGGCACACATGTAACACTTAACAAAGGGAGTTTACTGGAATATCCACAGGAGTTTTCAGGAGCAGATCGTCTAGTCAGGCTGGAGGGGCAAGCCTTCTTTGATGTAAAAAGAGATCCTGCATCCCCTTTTATTGTGGACATGACGGAAACACAGGTCAAAGTGTTGGGTACTTCATTCAATATTCATTCAAACCCTGAAAACAGGGAAGTGGAAGTCTATGTAACAAGTGGCAAGGTTGCATTGATTGCAAAAGAAAAAACCAATGCGAAGCAAAAACAAATCGAACTTGAAAAAGGAGACATTGGTGTTTTTCTAGCTGACAAGAAAAAGTTTATCAAGGAAACTCCTAAAACAGCCAATAAAATGGCATGGAAAACCAAAACTTTCCAGTTCGATGCTACGCCACTTCCTTTTGTATTGGAAGACCTCTCGTTGGCTTATGATGTCAGCTTTGTAATTGAGAACACTGATCTAGATAATTGTACCTTAACCATGTCGGTTCAGACTCCAGGCACGCTGAAAGAAATGATTACCGCTATTGAGTTGGCAATGGGCATTACTATTGAAAAGAAAGGAATTGTGTACTTTGTCAACGGATCATGTGAAGAATGATGTGTGCTTGAATTTTACTTACCCAACAATCAATGACTATTAACAAACAATCTTTTGTCATTTGTAACTGGCAAACAATACTATTTATATACATCATTACACTGTTCATTGGTCTGCCTTTACAAGCTCAGCAGTCAATTACAGAAAGAAAAATCAGCGTTTCAATCCAAGAAGAAACCGTTGACCAAGTATTAGCTAAGCTAGGGAAAGAAGGGGATTTTGATTTCACCTACAATACGCAGCTTTTCCCTAAAAACAAACGCTATACTGTAATGGCAAAGGATGAAGCTATTGACAGCATCCTGAACCGCACTTTTGGTCCTGATGGCATTGCCTATAAACCAATTGGATCTCAAATAATTTTTTACAGAAAAAAGGTAGAGCTACCAGAAAGAAAAGAGCGAAAAGTACAGCATCAAATTTCTGGAGTTGTCAGTGATGCTGAAACGGATACACCTGTTCAAGGAGTACTAGTTTCTATTGGAGGTTTAGGTTTACAAACCACTACAGATACTGATGGGACTTTTTCATTTCAAATTGACAACCCCAACATCAATTTGACACTCTCCTTTAGAGAGGAGATTTACAACACCAAACAAGTAAAAGTCAAAGTAAAAGATGATCAAAGCCTCAATATCAAGCTTACCCCTGCTCCCTTACCTGAGGCACCAATCACAGTCAAGCCTGATATACCAAAGGCCTTGGAGCTTACTACACCTCTGGCTACAGCTCCATTGGATCAATTAAAGATGGTACAGCTCTTTGTACCTGAAAATGCCATTGCAAATGTTGACAAAGCTGCTGAAAGCCTGATTCATAGTTTTGGTCAAGTAAGCCTTGTACCTATGGTTGGTAGTAGCTTTTACCAAAACAGCCGAAGTATCAACACCCTTTCACTCAATATTTTTGCAGGGTATGCAGCTGGACTGGAAGGCTTTGAGGTAGGCACGGTACTTAATTTTGAACGCTATAATGTAAAAGGTGGACAAATTGCTGGAGCTGCCAATATTGTGGGAGGCAGCGTTTCCGGTGGACAGATTGCTGGAGCTTTCAACCTAAGCCGCTATACTGTAGGTGGATTACAAATTGCTGGAGCTCTTAATATTGCGAACCAACAGATGAGTGGATTACAGTTGGCGGGGATTACAAATATTGTCACAGGAAGGCTGAAAGGTGTACAACTGGCTGGTATCAATAATATCCTGACCGAAGGAGGTTGCGGATTTCAATTGGCAGGCATCACTAATACCACTGCCAAAAAACAATTCACCGGAGCTCAAGTCACTACTTGGAAGAATGTAGCAAAAGGGGCTTTTGATGGGCTACAATTGTCATTGGTAGCCAATAAAACGCATGTATCCTCATTTGGATGGCAAACAAGTTTAATCAGAAATGCTGCGAAAGGGGACTTCAATGGTATTCAGACAAACCTTATTATCAATAAAGCCTATCAAAATTATGACGGCATGCAGTTATCTCTCATTGCCAATGATGTAGATAAAGAAATGCAAGGTCTACAAATTGGATTGGTCAATGTTGCTGATACACTTTCAGGTGTGCAAGCAGGATTGGTCAATGTCTCTACACATGTGAAGAATGGTGCTCCAATAGGATTACTTAGCTTTGTTAAGAATGGCTATCAGGTGATAGATATAAATGTAAAAGAGAGAACCAATATTACGCTGAATTACAAAACAGGTCTTCGAAAGTTCTATAACATCATTTCAATCGGTGGACAGGTAGCTGACTCACTGACTGTCATGGCTGGGTACGGTATCGGTACAGCTCCTAAAATATGGAAATGGATTGGACTTAATTTTGACGGCACACTCCATTATGTACAGGAAGGTGATGACTGGTTTAAGTATATGAACTTTCTAGGTTCTCTAACTTCCAACCTAACTATCGACATTATACCCACAATAACCATTTTTGGAGGAGGTTCCATCAATGGACAGATCAGTAAAATGCTTGAAGAAGGGCAAAACCTCACATCATCACAACCCCACCATCCTTTTTACCAAAAGGTAGATAATGACCAAAGGTTGGTTAGTTGCTGGTGGGGATTTCAGGGAGGAATCAGGTTTACTCTGAATGGAAAGAAAAAAGCGTAAAACCTATTTAAACCGTATGCCTTTCATCTTTAAGTACATTGTGCAAATCCCATATGACCTTCTTTTCAAAACGATGGTCCCTAAAAGGACACGCATCCTTCATACACAAACCACAGGTTTCTATAGGTATACAAGGATCTACATGTATAAAAACCTCTACCTCGTCATGAAACTGAGCATCCACTAACTCTTCTACTGCTTTTACCTCATCATGGCTCTGCTCTACAGTCAAAAAATAGGGCATTGTCATATGCAGGTCTAAATGTAGCATCCGACCATACTTGATGATCCGCAAGTTATGAGTGTCAATCCAATTTTGTTTCCTGTTCTTTTCCAGAATCTTGACTACTTTTCTAAGAAGCTTATAGTCCGCTTCATCCATAATACCTGAAAGAGCTTCTTTTACGACCCTGAAACCTGAGTACGCAACCACACAACCTACTCCAAAAGCAATCAGGGAGTCCAACCATGAAAACCCTGTATAGTACATGATTATCAACCCCACTACTATTCCACTAGTAGAGTATGTATCTGCCACCAAATGCTTACCATCCGCCACCAGTAAAACTGAATGATGCTCTCGTCCAGTTTTTATCAATATTCTTCCTAATACAAAGTTCACTACAGCAGTCACCACCATTAAAACAATACCTGTATCCAACTTCCCTATCTCATATCCAAAAAAGTAATCATGGGCTGCTTTAAAAATGATGCCTAACCCTGCCATCAGTACCAACATCCCCTCCAGTGAAGCAGCTACGGACTCAATTTTGCCATGTCCATAAGGATGATCCTCATCTTTAGGTTTTGCTGCATACATAATACTGTACAAAGCAAAAGCACTTGCCACAACATTGACTATAGATTCAAATGCATCAGAAAGAATTGAGTTGGATGCAGTCATAAAGTAAGCTGTAAACTTGATGGTCATCAGAAGTCCACTTACTATTACTGCTATCCTTAGTAGACGAGTATGCTGTTTTAAAATGTTCATGACGGTTCATTCTACTTTCAGCATACAAAGATCCAAAAAAATGATAGAATGACTCAGTTCTAATGACAAAAACAGAGAAAAAAAGCCACCCCAAATGAGGTGGCTATTGAATATATTTCAAGCTATGTATTCCAATGGATTAAGGCGTGTCCAATGAACTTACTCGATACATGGAATCATACTTTGTATAATGTGTAAATATGCCTAAGCTACCATTTACATTACCTTTAACACTTGCTGGCTGTGTAAAATTATCAATATTAGCTGAATATGCCTGCCTAGCTGAACGCTGAAAGTCATACAGCTCCTTAGAAATATGCATCAATGAAACTCTTGCTGAATCTATCTTTACATCATGACCTATTGTTAATGTCACGATTTCATTTTCTTGAACCGAAAAATCAAATATTTCTCTGAAGTAATGGTTTTCAGGTTCTGCATACAGCGTTCCTTCTAGAGCAAAATATCGATTTTCAGGTACACTATCAGCTTTTGTTTTTACTGAAAATAATCTTTCAGCCACCTCTATTTCTCCGATAACAGACTTAGACATGACAGGAGCTGATGCTGTAATTTGCTGTCCATCTGGAGTGATCATATCCAAATGGATTACTTCTCCTTCCTTGAAGCCAATTGCTTCGCCATATTGGTAATTAAAATAAGCTTTCCCTTCCACATACTCATCTCTTGTATTTTCAAGCAACACTGATGCTGTATCTGAATAAACTTTTACCTGTGCATTGCTAATTAGCACAGGGTAAAGTGCCTCACTCAATAGGTTATTCTCTGTCACCAACATCTTGATAGGCTTATCTGATTCAATATAAGCTTCAACCATTATCTCCTTCTTACCTTGAGGAATATCAACATTGATGATTTCATCAGGCATACAACTGAACAAAAAAATGAAACAATAAAACAGAAGATAGTAAGATAGCTTCATACTCAAGAATATTTATTCTGCTGAAATATTAAAACTCAATACAACTCAAATGAATAACCGATAGAAGGCATCAGTGGCATCAATGATTTCTTTTTAGCTACTATATCAACTGATCCGTTTTCATTCTCTTTCCCATCAAAATACACATAAAATGGATTTGCCCTGTTATAAGCATTAAAAACACCGAATGATATTGTTGATTTACCATATTTACCTGACCACCAATACTCAAGACCGAAATCAAGTCGGTGGTTCTCAGGCATTCTGAAATTGTTACGGCTATCATAGATAGGCACGGGTCCATTAAAACCTGACCCATGAGTTCCCTGATACGCTACCAAGGAAACTGGAACAGTCATTAATGCTCCAGAACTGTAAGCCCATGCTGACATGACACTCAGCTTCTCGGTGAACTGATAGTGAACGTTGATATTAAATCGGTGAGGGATGTCATAATAAGGAGAATAGGAATTACCATTATTGATATCTTCAAACTGCTGCCTAATTCGGGTATAGGTATAGTTTAGTTCACCTGTAAACTTCCCGTCCTCTTTACTTAGTGTTGCTTCAGCTCCGTAGGCATTTCCATTTCCAAAAAGCAATACCTCTTCTGCTGTTTCTGTTGACACATTGGCTCCATCCTTTAGTTCTGAAAGGTTATACAGCCATTTGTAAAATGTAGCTCCTTTTATGGATATACCTTTGCCTAGCTCCCTTTTCAAGCCTGTCGATGCTTGCCAAGCAGACTGTGGCTTTATTACTTCATTGGCAGGATACATCACATCTGCTGGCAATGAAAATCCCAAAACAGACAACATGTGGTGAAATTGTACTGACCTTGATATTCCCATGTCATATGTCCACTTCTTCTTCTTGTAAGTCATATCGACACCCGGTGAAAACTCAGTTCTTGTTTTGCCATTGACAAAGATATCAACCCTATTAGCCAACCTAACTTTAAGGTCACTATTTACATGGTAGTTGATATCAGCAAATGCTGCCAATTGGCTGGGTGCAGTCTGTTGACGTTGGTACCTTATAGTCTCTCCATCTGTAGTAATGACATGGTTCTTTATATCAAAATTCAGCCATGAGAGTGAATTTCCTACCATCAGATGCCACTTCTCTCCTAACCATCCGTCTGCCTGATAACGGAAATGCCATTGCAACACGCCATTGTTCCCAGTCTCTTTTGTTCCATAATTCAGGTAGGAGGTATAATTGAAGGATGACACCCCTGCTACAGCCTGATAGTTGACCCCTGCATCATCACGATAGGACCAATTCAATGATGCCAAATGGTTTTTCCATCCTGATTTTAAAACAAACTGGCGATCTTCTCTATCACGAATAAGGATATCGGAAGAATGAAACCCCGTCAAAGACAAGTGATGTCCACCTTTCAGTTCTGTATCCAATCTCAAACTGCCATCCCAAAAAGTATATAATGGAATGGGAGAGTAATCCTCTTTACCTTTATTTATTTCATCATAAAGGCTTGTAACCACATCATAATAGTTCTTCCTTAGAGCCAAGGAATAAGAAGACTTCCCTTTGACAATTGGCCCATCCAATTTCATTGAAGAGGATAGTAACCCAATACCTGACTTTACTTTATGTCTCTCTGTATTGCCAGCTTTTGTATTGACTACCAGATACGAAGCCAATGCTCCATTGTATTCTACCGGATAAGCACTTTTATACATGCTCACTTCATCGATAATATCTCCCTGAATCATACTCGAAACCCCCATCAGGTGGCTTAAATTGAAAAGCGGCATTCCGTCAATTAATACTGTGTTATGAGTATAACTACTACCCCTTACGTAATATCCTCCATCCATCTCTGTAGTACCTCCGATCCCTGCCTGCATCTTCAGGTTTTTCACTACATCTACTTCCCCTAGGAAAGTGGGAATTTTAGATAACTCCTCAGCAGAAATCGTAACAGACTGAAGTGTTTTGATATTATACAGTCCTGCATCTTCCACTATTTCCACTTCTTCCAAAGTAGTATCCAGTGGTTTTAAATAAACCTCCAATGGATTATTTCCTGACAATACCATGCTCATTTTATCATAGCCTAGCATAGATACGATCACTTCACTTACTGGTTTACCTTCCAGCTCTAAACTGAAAGATCCATCAGTCTCTGAAACTGTCATCAAACCATAAGCAGGAACAGAAATAAATGCTCCCTCCAAACCATTCTTTGATTTCAACTCCATCACTTTACCAGTGATAGTTTGCCCGATAGTGGGTATTGATATAAAGAGACAGACATTAAAAATCAATGTCCTAAAATGTATCGTAGAAAGTTGGTGCATAGCTGGCGTGTGTTCTTTGGTTCAGAATTATAGCCTTGTAAGCTGCCACAGATATAGTCTCTGTTTATGGCATAAAAAGTATACTGTTAAGCTTAATGGGTTTTACAGCCAGATAAGTTATTGGCTAGAACAAAATGAGATAGATATGCAATTATATTGAACATACTACATTCTCATAATATTTATATTTTTAAGACAATGAGTATCTACTTGAAATGAATAGCGTTGTATGGGAATGACATATGTAAAGCATATGTGCTTTATTGGGTTATTATTTATGTTTTATAAAATGAATAGTGCTAACAATTTACCTTAAATCAGTATTTATTACATTATCTCAGTACATTGTTAGCAAGCCCCATTTTATCAAAACACATTTTATTTGGGTTATGTATTTATTTTAAATTACTGCATTAGTATTATTAATCCTAATTCGTTACGTGTGCAATCAGCATGTACCCTGTTAATGTAAGTGAATGCTTTTGTCTTACCTTTTTAACTTAATTGTCAACATTTATCTAAGCTAAAGTTACTCAATTCAAATCCGCTACTGAAGCATCCTTAATCCCTGATAAAATACTCTTCCAGCAATAGTTCAAAAACGATTTTGATTGATCTCTTTTGAATTTGATCTTACTGTGCTTAGACTCTTCCTTGTCTTTTTTGACAAAGATGTTTGCAATCTTTGTAAGGAACTTATTGGTGTCCTTATCCTTTTTCCGTAGCAGTTTCACCTTCAGGTTTTCATACTGTATGTCCATCCAACCATTGGATACCGTCTCCACGGCACTGAAACCAAAATCCATTTTATGCAGGCTACCCATCTCCACTTCCATCATAGCCAATGGATTAAGTGCCCGATTCAAGGTTTTAAGGTCCATACTCCCTAAAGTCCCTTTTACCTCAAAGCGGTTTTCAGGATTATAGACAGGCATTTGGATATGAATATCACAAGTCCCCTCACCCATTAGCCTTGTCTTTGCATCCAACTGAATGACAGGGTTATTGGCTTCAATATTACTCACATTGGTAGCCGTTAATTGGAGATTTGTAAAAAATACTTTCCCAGCAATACTGCTATTCTTGGTTAATTCCTCATATGCTGCATAAGTATCTCTAACCTGCAGGGTATCTATTCTGACCTTACTTTTAAGCTCACGCAATAACTGCTGAGGAAGCTTCTTAAACTTTCCATTAACAGGAAACTGCTTGTTTTTAAAAACTTGAAGGTTGACAGAATCCAGCTCAAGCCTTCTGAGCATATAATGACCATACAGCATACTGTCGACTTCTACACCATGGCCACGAACAGCCCCTAACTCCAAATCAATTCTATCTTTTGAAATCCCTTTTCGGGCCGAATGCTCCTGTTCTCCATAAATCGGCTTCAGTGCAAATGCATTTACCCAAAGTGTTGAGTCATGGGTGGAAATGCCTATAGAGTCTACAGAAAGGGTATAAGCATCTGAAAAATCATACAGCATGATATCATTAGCTTTCATCTCCACTCCTTTCGCAAGAAATGGCACCAACTTCCCTTCCTCATTATGATAGGCTATGTCCTGTAAAGAGACGTTTACAATTGCTTGCGCCAACAGCTTTTTACCAGTCGAATCCTGTTGGTATGTTCTTACCTGCACAGAGTCTACTTCAATTTTACCTAGTTCCATTTGCTGCAACTTAGCTGGCACCTGAAAGCGTTTGGCTGTATCAGACTTCAGTTGCTTATTGGAAAAGACCGAAGCCCATCCTTTTGTAATTTTCAAAGAATTGAAAAGCTCCCCTTTTTTGGTGATCAATGTGTAATAAGACAGTCCATTCAGTGCTACTTTCTTAAACTTTATAAATGCCTTAGTTTCCTTCATAAGGGTATCAACAGGAGTGATTTGAAGGTTTTCAAAAGAGGTATTACCTCCCAACAACCCGACTGTCCAATCATCATACTGAAGCTGGTATTTCCCTTTGGTCTGTTTTTGAAAAGTTTGTTTCAGGTAATCCCCTGCTATCTCATCTGCATAGTAGCGAAATGTCAATTCTGTAAGCAGTAACATCCCTGCCACAATGTTGAAAAATACTATAAACCTCCACGAAGAAGACGCTTTCATACTTTACTGTTCATGTTGAGACTACTACCTCGCCAGCCTGAATGCTACTCTTCCATCATGGACATTATATTTTGAGGTAAGTATTCACTGATATGATTTTATTACACCCCATTTATTACAAGCCCAAAAGGATATATACAATTAGATTTCATGGCAGCTAACTGACAAATTCATTCACAAATGTTGGTAATAATACTTTCGGGGCTTGCACTTTTAACAATAATTTCAGCACTTTTTCAATATAATAACACCAATTGTCTCATATAAGCCATTTCAGGTCTTAAGTAATTAACAGTTCTTTTCTTACATGCTATTTTAATTACTTCAATCAACCTGTTCGGCTACTTGCCTGCATTTCTATTTGATCAGGATCTAACAAGTAATACCACCAATTTGTATTGTCATCAATTTCAAATTTCACAAAACAAAAAGGTGTTCCTTATGAAACACCTTTTTAAGTGAAAAGCTCACTTTTTGAGTCAACTTTCGCTAATAGTTTGGATTCTGTTCCAATACTCCACCTGTCCGGTCTATTTCTGTTTGAGGAATTGGCAATAACCTATCCCGTTGCGGGTTAAAGTTTGTTTTCCCATGCTCATTGACAATCCGCTGCTCCAATGTACCTGCTTCTACATTGTCCATTCTGACAGCATCCCAAAAACTATGACCTTCCATAGCAAATTCCACTACCCTCTCTTGCCAGATAGCATCACGCAATTCCGTCCCTGAAAGTCCTTCAATATCCGGAAGCAGTTCATTGACTGTCACCGATGCACTAACCCCTGTTGTTGTATTATTACGGTTAGCATCCTGCATATAGCGAGTTCCAGTGAAAGTGACTGTCGAGCCAACCATTGCACTATCTATCAGGTTATAAACATCCTCCACATCGCTTACCGATTGCCCATTGACCGACATGATGATATCTATACTCTCTGCATACAATTGTCTTCCCATACCGACATCAAAGTAGTTCATGACAAAGCTGTTCAAGCCTGCCGTCTCTGCATTACTGCCACTGTAAACCCTTCTGACCACTACACCATTTAAGCTTTCATCTGTACCTAATGCATTTCGTATGGAATCATTCAGGTTTTGTAAGGCAACTCCTAAATCCACACTTAATGGAGATGAGTTACGTGCCCGTTCTCTTACCTGATTCAAATAAACAAGGGCATCGCCACTGTTTCCTGTTTCATTCAATGCTTCAGCGGCTATCAGCAACACATCTGCATATCGAATCAACCGGATATTTTTTGGGCTGAAATCATTTAGCTGCACCCTATCTTTTGTTTCTACATATGCTTTTTGGTTGAATGTAAAAAGCCCAAACTCCGCAGGTGGTATGGTTTCAAAATCACCAGCAGCGGCATCTTCTGGTGATATCTCCTGTTTACGATCCAGTACAGTCTCAGCTATATACAATACAGTTGCATCCAAACGGGGATCACCTGACTCATAGTCATCCTGTAAAACTTCCGAAGGGCTATTAAACCCAAACCCTTTATTGAAACGTCCTCTTACCCCTTGAAACAGGGTCCAGTTTCCGGAAGTATTTTCTCCGGGGTTCGCTGCCTGTGCCACAGAAAATACAGATTCACTACCCAATTCTGATTCCTGTCGCCAAACTTCCTTATAATCATCTATCAAGGCATAATTTCCAGAGTTGATTACTTCCTCTGCATAAAAGGCTGCACTGTCATAGTTTTGCATATACAAATAAGTTTTGGCTAGCATAGCTTGTGCTGCACCTCTGGACGCCCTTGGCTGCTCATAACCTTCGCCTCCTACTGGAGGAAGTAACGTTTCAGCCTCTCGCAGATCACCGATTATTACATCATAGACTTCTTCCAGTGAAGCTCTTGGACGTATAGGCAAGTCCTTATCTGGAAGCTCTGTATAGATAGGAACACCTCCGAATGTTGTGGCAAGGTTAAAGTAAAACAGTCCCCTAAGAAACTTTGCTTCTCCTAGCAACATGGATTGTGTTGCTTCATCCATCTCTATATCCGGAACACGGTTTATAACCTGATTGGCTCGGTTTATTCCTCTGTAATTTCCTTCCCACCATTGTCTTGGTCTGCCATTGTTTACGCCAATAGGAAAGTTATCTACTTCAATAAAACCACCTCCGTCATCACCAGAACTACTGCCCTTGTCTGCCAAGTCCGATGCGATGTCTCCTATCAGCCAATCTGAATCGTAGATTTCATACAATTCGTTGTAGATGGCAATGGTAGCCCTAATGGCATCCCCTTCACTTTGCAGGAAGTTCTCATTTGAAATACTTCCCTGTATGCGTTTATCGAGAAAATCATCTGAGCAACTCCAGCCTACAAGCAGACAGATTGCCCAAAATATTCCCTTTATTCCTTTATGTGTCATAGTTGTTGAAATGCTTTGATATGAGTTTGAGAAGATTCAGTGCAATGCCCTAATAGGTTACATTGACACCAAAAAGGTAGGTTGCGGCAATAGGGTATACCCCTCTGTCAATTCCTGTGTCCAAAGGTGAATCACCAGAGATTTCAGGGGTAAAACCAGAGTAATCTGTGAATGTCACGATATTGGTACCACTCACATAAACCCTCAGCTTACTTATCTTGATACTTTCAGTAAGCGCCTGTGGGAAAGTATAACCCAACACAACATTTCTAAGCCTGAAATAGTTGGCATCCTCTACAAAGCGATCTGATACCCGATTATAGTTGATCCCTCCGTTGGTCACTCTTGGCTCATTGGTGACATCCCCTGGTTGTTGCCAACGAGCAAGGTATGTATCTTCAAAGTTCACATCATCCGTCCTGATCTGCTTCTTAGCGTTATAGATTTCATTGCCAAACTCACCATTAAAGCTTGCTGAGAAATCAAACCCTGCCAGATTAAAGCCGAAGTTTACTCCTAAAATCAGTTCTGGAATTGGAGAGCCTATGAACACCCTATCTTCCGGAGTGATTTGTCCATCTCCATTGGTATCCTGATAGATCAAATCACCAGGTTGTGCCTGAGCATCATAAGGTGTTGAAGCATCGCCATCCAACCCATTGAATTCATCAATTTGGGATTGGTCTGTAAAAACACCTTGTGTTTTATACCCATAAAAGGCTCCGATCTCTCCTCCCACTCTAGTAAGGGTTACAGTATTCGGTACATTCCCCCCAACAGCACCTTCAGCAATCTCACCTGCTCCACCAAGTTCAAGCACTTCGTTGTCTACTGTTGACAGTACGACTCCAAAGTTGTATGAGAAATTGTCATTGATATCATCTTCCCAATTTAAGCTCAAGTCAATACCACGGTTTCGAACTTCTCCCAAGTTGGTAGGAAGGTTACCTTCAAACCCTAATTGGGACGGTACGTTCACTTCAACCAACAGGTCTTTGGTATTCCTGCTGTAGTAGTCCATTTCCAGACTTAACCTGTCCTTAAACAATCCCAACTCAAAACCCACATTCCATTGCTCTGTTGTTTCCCACTTCAGGTCTGGGTTGGCAATATCCCGTACGGTCAAACCTGCTTCCGTCACTTCACTAGGTCCAAATACATAGTTAAGGTTACCTGCTACAGCTACTTGAGAGCGATAGACGCCAATCTTGTCGTTACCTATCTGTCCCCAGCTACCCCTAATTTTTAGGTTACTGACAATGTCCTTAGAGCCAAAGAATGGTTCTTCAGAAACCCTCCACCCAAGTGCAAATGAAGGGAAGGTTGCATAGCGGTTATTTTCGCCAAACCTAGACGAACCATCCGTTCTAACTGACGCTGTAAACAAATACCTATTCATAAAGGTGTAGTTTACTCTAAACAGGTAGGATATAATTGCCCATTCTTCTGCTGTATTTGCATTCGTACGGGCATCTGCTGTGTTCAAACCTGCATCCAAATACCAAAGGTCTTCCGGCAATATATTTTCAAAAGGAATTCCCTGATCCACGATTGACTGTGGTATGTCAGATGGAAACCCTGAAGTAGTACCTGACAGATTCTCTGTTCTAAATTCCTGAGAGGTATATCCTCCCAAAACTGTCAGTCGATGGTTATCTCCCCAGTCTTTCGCAAAGGTCAGTGTATTTTCCCATAGCCAAGAGCGTTCGTTTGTCCACTCTTTCATAATGCGGCTTCTAACTTGCCTTTGGAGATTGGAAACCAAAAATTGAGGGGCGAAGTCTGTATTCTCCCTAAAAAGCACGTCTACACCAAAGTTAGACCTGAAAGTAAAGTACTTCCACAAGTCAATATCCATGTACACATTTCCCAATAGCCTGTGTTCCTTCGTTTCATTATTCGTGAAAGCAATCTGTGCTTCAGGATTGGCAATATTGGTATTGGAAGGCGAATAGAAATCATTTGTTCTTGGAGGAATCGTCGGGGCAAACCAATAGGTGTTTTGAATAATGTTATCAGGGGCATTGTCCGTATCGCTAAAGGAGAAGGCTATATTGTGCCCTACATCAATCCGACTGGTTAACTTATAGTTGTTGTTTACCCTAAAATTGACCCGATCATAACTAGACTCCTCCACAACCCCATCCTGATAAAAGTACCCTGCACTAATGCTGTAAGTCATCCTTTCAGAGCCTCCATTGAATGAAAGCTGGTGATTTTGGATAAAGGCTGTATGGAGGACTTCATCAAACCAATCCGTTCCTTTCCCGAAATTGTTGATCTGATCCTGTGAATAAATAGGTTGCTGTCCCGAATTAAGCTTGATTTCGTTTACCAGTTGTGCATATTCACTCGCATTGACCATGTCAATCCGTTCATATACTGTCTGCAAACCTGCATAGCCATCATAACTGATCTGGGCCTTGCCACTTTTTCCTCGCCTTGTTGTAATGATAATGACTCCATTGGCACCCCTCGAACCGTATATGGCTGTTGCGGACGCATCCTTCAACACTTCCATAGAAGTGATATCTGTTGGAGCCAAGTAGGAAATATCATTGGTCAACATACCATCCACCACGTATAGGGGACTTGCATCTCCTGTTGTACCAACACCTCTAATCCTGACAGTAGGCGTGGCTCCCGGTGCTCCTGAGGTCTGTACGACTTGCACACCTGATACTTTTCCCTGTAAAGATTCGGTAGCATTTGGCACTGGCAACTTCGTAATGTCTTCACTCTTTATGGAAGTCACTGACCCCGTAAGGTCACTTTTCTTCTGTACACCATATCCCACCACCACTACTTCTTCCAACTCTTCAGCATCTACTTCCATCTGAACGTCTACCACTTCCCTTCCATCCACTAGTACAGTCTGTGATATATAGCCGATATATGAAAACTTCAAGGCATTCTCTCCCTCAGACAGGTTAATCCTATACTTACCATCTATATCTGAAGTCACACCTTTCTGTTCGGCAGCATCCTCAACTACAATGCTGACCCCTATCAAAGGTGTACCTGACTCGGCATCGGTAACAGTACCTGACACTGTTCGATCCTGTGCCCATGCAGGAGCACAAATCAAATGCAGGATAATAGCAAAGAAGAGCCATAATCTTACACGAGGAAAATAGTAATGTTTTTTCATAACCAATTGGAGATGTTTTCGGTCAACACATTGTCTAAAATGTGCACAAGAGGCACTTTGACAATAAAAAATGCGTGTCTAACGTGGTGTTACATGTGCTTAAATAAGTGTCACAAAAGAGTCATTATGTACATTGTTAAGAAATAAAACACTTCAAACCTTACATAATGTTTATCATCTTGAAATGATCAATTACATGGGCTTTTAAAGGGTGATTTCATATGAATTACAGCATGTTATAAGATAAGAACAGCCTTCAGTAGACAGGTATGTCATTAATGGTGGGAGGGCATTTCCTATTCAGAAATACAAAATATTTGATAAAGTGGTTCAAATAAAGAAAGCCACCCTTCGTCTTTTCATGACCAAAGGTGGCTTTGTTATGATGGCTAAAACCTTACAACGTCTTATGGAATCAGCTCTGCCCTGCGACTCTCAATCCACAGGTAGCCTTCCAATAACATATAGGCAGCTGCATCAGCATGGTTGTCTCCACCTATTTCCTTAAAATCTATATCTTCTGCTCCATTAGATACCATCAAATCATAAGTAAAAGTTGACGAGGCATAAGGAACAGATTCATCATTGGGGCTGTGATAAAGTCTTAATGGCGATTGAGGTGCCCAATCAGCTACACTGTTAGTAGCCATCGCTCCAGAAACTTGCTCTTCTGTACCTTCCCTTACAGCTGCTAAAAAAGCTGCAGTAAACAAGGTATCCAACTCTGTACTCAGTTGCGCATTGACTTCTTCTTGTGTATTGGCCCCCTCCAATAGACCACCTGCAATTCGCTGTGCATATGGCTCATTGAAGTATTCTGAATAAGGAGTATCCCAATTGTAGGTTTCATGATAAGACTGAACTACAAATGTCAGAAAGCCCGGTGAGCTATAAGTATCTTCCATGACAATTTCATCCATTACCTTATTGATGTCATATCCACCTGCACCAGCAGCTACTCCTCCTATCTCAACACCAAAATCATCTGAAGAATCCTCCATTCCTTTTAATGTAGCCATCGCAGAATACCCTCCTTGAGAATACCCTGTAATAAATAGAGTAGGGTCATAAGTGATTTCCAGTTCATTAAGCAGCTCTTTTACAGCCACCAGCATATCCAATGAAGCATCTACGGTATGTTCATATTCAAAATAAGGGTGGAAAACGTCTTTTGATGCTCCAAAACCAATTAAATCCGGCGTAAAAGAAATGTAGCCCAAAGTCCCAAATAAAGCATATGGTGACAACGGATTTTCTGAAGGTGTTTCCGTATCTGAAAAGATCGTTCCACGATGTACCATAATCAATGGCGAAGGGTCTGACAGTTTTGGCACACTCACCAACCCTGAAGCCTGAATCTCATTTCCCTGATAAGTGGTTTTGTATATGATGGCATAAACATCCGTATCGTTTTCAATAAACTCCGTGAAATCACCATATCCAGCAATTTGAGCTGCCTGCTCTGCAAACGTTTCAGAAATCACTTGGGCTTTTTCATAAGATACCAACTTCTCATTGATTGGCTGTGGATCGTCTCCGTCGTCATCAGAACATGATTGAAAAAATGGTGCAAGCAACAACAAAAGTATCCAAATATTCTTGGTATAGTTCATAGATATAAGATATGTATTTGGGTAAAAAATTGAACACCCTTTGCCTAAGTTCCGTTACTAGGGTGTTAATTGAATTAATCTATTCGAGGCCAAATATTGTTCAATTTTCTATTTAATAAAAGGACCTGACTTATCGCACCTCGCCTAAATAAAAAATTCAGTAACTTGCGCCCCGAAAGCATAAGGCGACTATACAAAGCAGACGTCCTTTTTGCATGACAAATCTATTATTCATCAGATAATTCATAATTCCGAACAATGATAGTAGTGACAGGAGCGGCAGGCTTTATCGGCAGCTGCATGATTGAGCGACTAAACAAGGATAACTTCAATTACATCATCGCTGTGGATGATTTTTCCAACGAGGCAAAAAACAAAAACCTTGAAGGCAAAAAGATTCAAGAGCGTGTTCACAGAGATGATTTCTTTGCGTGGCTAGACAAAAACTACGAGGAAGTAGAGTTTATCTTCCATCTTGGAGCTAGAACCGACACAGCTGAGTTTGACATGGAATTGCTCAACAAGCTGAATCTGGATTACACCAAGCAGATGTGGGAAGCTTGCTGCAAGTACTACATTCCATTGGTTTACGCTTCTTCAGCGGCTACATATGGCTTGGGTGAGTTCGGTTATGATGACAATGAAGAAGTGGTAGAAAAGCTTCAGCCATTGAACCCATACGGCGTTTCAAAGAATGAATTTGACAAGTGGGCATTGAAGCAGGAGAAAAAACCATTCTTCTGGGCTGGGCTGAAGTTCTTTAACGTATATGGTCCCAATGAGTATCACAAAAGCAGAATGGCTTCTGTGATTATGCATGCCTTCAACCAAATTACCAAAACAGATGGCATGAAGCTGTTCCGTTCACACAATCCTGAGTTCAAGGATGGTGAGCAGACAAGAGACTTTGTTTATGTGAAAGATGTAGTGGATGTAATGATGTTCCTACTTCATCACCGTAAGGACTCTGGTTTATACAACTTGGGAACAGGTAATGCACGTACGTTCCTGGATCTGACAAGAGCCACTTTCAAGGCACTGGATGTTGCTGAAAACATCTCATTCATTGATACTCCTGAAGACATCCGTGACAAGTACCAGTACTTCACAGAGGCTAATATGGATAAACTGAGAAAAATCGGTTACGACAAGCCTTTCCATACGCTGGAAGAAGGTGTAACTGATTATGTTCAGAACTACCTGAAAGAAGGAAAGTATTATTAAGATATAAGACTTTTAACAAAAGACTTGAGACTTCTATAGCTTGTCTCAAGTCTTTTGTCTTTTATATAAAAAAAGAGCAGCACTATAAAGCACTACCCTTTCCGGATATCACGAGAATTGAAATAAAACAGAAAAATCTAGTTATGCCCCAATTACTTGAGGTATAAGGTTTTTTCTGTAATCTAGCTCTTCCGCAAATTCATAAGCATCCGATAGCATATGCGCTTGAAAATCTTCAAGCAAAATCTTTACAGCTTCCTCAGCATTGTCAGGGTAGTTCACCTCTACTAGCTGAGCGCTTTCCAACCAAGACTGAATTGTCTCGTAATGTTTTTTCTTCAATGACTTTATTACAGGCACTCCCATATTCTTGAGGGCAGCTGCATTACACTGTTGCTCATACTGATTCTTCATCGGAATAACCAACAGCTTTTTCTTCATATACAAAGCTTCAGCAGGTGTTTCAAACCCTGCTCCACACAACACTCCCTTGCTGCTTGCCATACTCTCGATAAAGGCTTTATTACTGATAGGCTTGATAGTTATATTACCTTCCTTCAGTTCTTCCTGACAGTGCTTGGAAAACACCTCCCACCTTATCTCCTCAAACTTGCTCAAATGCTTTAACAACTTCTTGTCAGCATAAGATGGCAAATAAACAGTATAATGCCCTTGATCGGTTACTTCCAGCTCTCTCACTTCCTTTCGTATAACAGGCGTAAAGATACCTTCGCTATATTTATCAAAGTGAAAACCATAATGCTCCTGCACTGGCGCATAGTTTTCCAGAATAAACTTACCTAGCTTATCTCCTTTCTTTGGTTTAGGTGCTTTCTCAGACAGCACTGCACATTGGTGACTTAGGGATACACACGGCACTCCTTTCAGGAAAGCAGCCCATGCAGAGACTGGTTCAAAATCGTTGATAACCAAATCGTATTGCTGAATCGGCAAACTGGCTATCTCATTGCGGAACCGCTTGGGTTTTGTTATTCGGACAGTTTCCCAAAGCGCAACACCTCCTTCTTTACCAAAGACGAAGCTCATTCCCTTGTATCGGTATTTTACTTCAAAAGGCAACTGTACTTCTGCCTGAGTGCCACTTATAAGCAAATCTACTTCGCAGTATTTTTGCAAGGCAGGTACGATGTCTCTCGCTCTGCTCAAATGTCCGTTTCCTGTTCCTTGTATTGCGTAAAGTACTCTCATAATCAGGTTATTGATGTATGAGCAAAATGCACAACAGAAAAGACATTGATGAAACGGGAAGGTTATAATAATGTGAAGAAAAATGGGACATTGTTAAGAAACGTAAATCCCCAACCTTGTAACAGGCTTAAACGATGTTCAGCTGTTTACAAAATTGGGGATATACTTTAAAATCTAAACTTGTTAGCTATTAGCTTCTGTCATCATCAGGGCTAACCTCTCACCAAGGTTACTGCCAATTGCCACGCCCATTCCACCAAGGCGAACTCCAGCCACAACCTTTGGAGAAACCCTTCGACAAATCGGTTGTCTACTTTGTCCAAATGCCATAATACCTGCCCATTGATGCTCGACTTCAAATGTCTGATCAGGCAAGATCATTTTCTCCAACTTCTCTTTCAGTACATTGATGATGTGATCTGTATTTTTGAATTCTGTTGTTGCTTCCCCTTCAAAATCCTGATTTCGTCCACCTCCAAAAATTACCCTATTACCATAATTACGGAAATAGTAATAACCTTCATCCATATGGAATACTCCCTTAAACTTCAATCCATCTATTGGTTTGGTAACTAATACCTGTCCCCTACCCGGCTCTATCTCCAAGTCAGGCAAGAGTGTTTCCGTAAAGGCATTTGTACATACCGCTACTTGATCAGCACTGAAGCTGATCTCACTGCCAGATACTGTATTACAAACACGAACTTTCACCTTGTTACGATCATCTTCAAAATCTTTCACCTCACAGCCTGTCAAAAGCGTTACATTACTTTTGGACTGAACATACCCCAATAGTGAGCGCATCATTTTACCAGTGTCAATCTGCCCCTCAAACTGGTTATACACCAACGCCTTTGTCTGCTCACGGTTAAACCCAAACGCTTTCACCAAATCATTACGCTGTATAAATACGGGCTCTCCGAAGATAGGCAACAACATACTATTGACAGCTTCAATATGTTGTAAGGCGGGCATTTGTTTATCAGAAATAAGCTCATAACCTCCATGGCAATGGTAGCCTATAGCTTCTTCTCCCAGACGGTCCCTCAACTTTCGCAAGCCTGTCCACCGGTCATTCACCAACCCCAAAACGCTTTCCCGTTCCATGGACTGAAGGTCTGACAGTAGTTCGGTAAGACTTCCAAAACAAGCAAAGCCCGCATTCTTGGTACTGGCTCCTGTCGGAAAAATCCCTCTTTCCAGCAGTACTATCTTTTTATCAGGTTGCTTTTCGGCTAAAGAAGCTGCGGTAGAAAGCCCCACAATTCCTCCTCCAATTATCAAATAGTCATAGTCCACAAAATGTCTTTGTTCCCAAAAACTTAGCATAGTCTTAAATCATTACATGTTGTACATTAATTAGGTTTATCAGGTTAACAGATAGAGTGATTACGATGATCATTACACTCCATATTGCTAGTCAGATTGGTTATATTACCTCCCTCAAAAAGTTAGAGGGGGCTTTTTTTGCTGTCCGATAATACATTTTTTAGCTCAAAAATGGTAGTCCCTATTTCCCCTTAGCATAAGCAAAATCACGCACCCACAACAACACAATCAACCGACAATTGACTGAAATGCAGAATTTTAAACATGAAATACAACAAGACACTTCTTACTTGAGTGCTTTTATGTAAAAAATGTTATAAAAATCTAAAATTGATTGTCTGATGTGCGCTAAGCAATGTCTTATGACTGTAAACAGATTTTACACCAACCAACTAAACCATGAATAAAACATCCTTTTCACTATCAATCTTTTTGCTTGCACTAATTCTTACATTGCCGGCAACACTATTGGCTCAGGTAGAATTAAAACCACATATTGGTATTAATGCATTCCGCTATAATGATGATCCAGGCACTTTTGAATCTGATGCAAGAGCAGGCATACAACTAGGTGCATCACTCGCAATAGGTAACAAAGTTTATTTTGAGCCAGGCTTCCAGTTTGTGAATCGTAAAACTGAGCTGGTCAGTACCCAAACTGATAGGGAACTTTCCATTCGTGAAGTAATCGCTCAACCTGATCTTAAGGGCATAAGAGTACCACTTTTGGTAGGTCTGCGATTTGCTGACGCTGATGCCCCCGTTAATTTTCGAGTTTTTGCAGGTCCCTCAGCCACTTTTCTAACTAACAAAGAGGAAAATGTATTTCACGACTTCACTTTTAAAGAGACCGATTGGGGAATGAACGTAGGTGCTGGTTTGGACCTATTTATCTTCTTCATTGATGCCGGTTACGAATTTGGTATCAACAAGACATTTGCCGACACTCGATCTCGATCTCTGTATGCCAATGCAGGCGTGAAAATAAAGTTTTAGTGTCAACTGAAAATGAACAATACAAAAAGGATTTCCTTTCTTAAAGAGGAAATCCTTTTTGCTTTTTTGTACTTTAACGATGTTATTTTTTCAATAATCCATTAGCGACATGACTACTACTGAAACATTCGATGAAGTGCAGGCTCTTAGAATGGGCAAAAAAATTTTTGGTGTGATTTCACCCATAATGTACGTAAGGTGCTATGCCGTTGATGGCTTGCTTATAGACTCAGGCCTATCATGTTTTACTAATGAGGTGTTATCCTTTGCTACAGCTGCCAATGTCAATCAAGTAGTAATTACACACCACCATGAAGACCATAGTGGCAATGCCCTTGCCCTGACTAAAGCTGGGTACCCTGTTTTGGCTTCTTCTGCTACCAATCATATTCTTTCCAATGGTTTTGGTATCCACTTCTACCAGCAAGTAGTCTGGGCTCCTGCTCCTGTTACTTCCACTTCAGAATTGGGAAGTGAGGTTAAAACCAACCGTTATAATTTTCAGGTAATTAATGTTCCGGGGCATGCTACTGATCAGGTTGCTCTATACGAACCGGAGAAGCAGTGGCTTTTTTCGGCAGATGCTTTTCTGGCAGACAAGGTGAAGTACTTCAGGAAAGACGAAGACTTTTTACAAAGCCTTGATTCTGTGCAAAAGCTTAGCAAACTCAAGGTGAAAAAGATTTTTTGTTGTCACCGCCCTACTTTTCAAGATGCGGAAACAGCCTTGAAACGCAAGCTGGACTTTATGTTGAACCTCAAGGAGAGAACAATTAGTCTAAAAAAAGAAGGGTATTCCATAGACGAAATAACCTTACAACTTTTGGGTAAAGAAGACCGCCTGATGTATTGGTTTACAGCAGGCGATGTATCAAAAAGAAATGTAATCCGCAGTATATTGGAAGGTCCTGTATTACGAAAAAATTAGTAACAGTCAGATCCAAACGGCTGATCAAGTTTTAGGCTATAATGCTTATCACTTAATACCTCTTGCTGACTATTGTAGGTAACCTCCTGTACAGTGAGGTTTCCTTCATAGTCCATGAGCACTGCGGATGAGCATCTTGTGCCATAATCAAAGTCCGTCTTTATAAACATGGAGGACAACAGCTTTTCCCATTCTGCACCAATACCTGTATCAGGCAATTGATCTTCTGATACGGTTTCCATATCAAACATCATGGATTGCAACTGGTCGGTTGTGATGATATCTTGAACCAACAGCTCATTCAGATGCCTTTTACTCTTGGTTACCTTTACCCAAGGAGTATCCAGTAGATGATTACTCAAGCCATAGATACCTTCCGACAACCGCTTCGGGCTTCCATCATAATTGGAGTAATAATAAAAACCACTACTATCAGCTGTTAAAAGGTTAAAACCATTGTACTTGTGTCCCTCTCTTTCCACTTCTGTCATATAATCAGCAGCACTGAAAGGTGAGAGCAAAAATCCCGCAGTAAGGTGACCTCTTGAAGGTGCACTTTCCTTGATACTTGCCATATCACGATAGTTTGTAATAGCAACAAACTTCCCTTGCTGATTAAACCCCATCCAAGTGCCACCTGCCTGAAGGTCTTTACCTGCCAGAAGATCCGGATGCTCTTCCCAAAAATGCATCGGTTGAGTAGGTCTATTAAAAAATTCATCCCGATTAGCAGCCAAAACCAATTTGTATCGGGGATGTTTGTCCAAAGCAAAAGTTATGAGACACATATGTATTTTTTTGATCCAAAAAGTTAACCTATAAAACCGTATTTTGTTGTTTAGTCACCTGTTTTCAAGTAATGTGTAAAGCTTAGAATCAGGTTAATCTGATTCAACTTTACTTCAGGGCTTACCTCACTTTCTTGAAAGCCAAAAAAGTTATTGATTGATGTCAGGTCATCCGCAAATGGCGCCACACTCTTCTTCGAAAAACCATAATCTATTCCTATATGTACACTATTGTGTCCTTTTTGGAACCCAACTCCTGCCGTTAGATAATACAGGTTATACCGTCCGACTCCAGGGGCTATCACAATCTCACTGCCAATACGGTTTCTGATATCCAAATAATTGGACAGGTTTGTCCTGAAACCTCCCAACAAGGTAAAACTACCATATCTATGTTCCGCTCCTACACTGATATTGGTAATTGACCGAGCCCCATCCCTCACTGACAAAAAATCTGTTGAGGAAAGTAACTCTTCCACAATATCACTTGGCGGTTTAGGGTCAAGCAACGTATAGATACTCACAGCTGTATAATAATTGACACTGAAATACAAGGCGGTCCGCTTTAGTTGATAGGCAGCCCCAAATGCAATTTCCCATGGTTGTTTGTGTCTCGTTTTCAACTTCTCCTGCCGATCTATCAGGATAATGTCATTAGCCCCAAAAAACTCATGGATGTTCAGTATCAAAAGCTCTCGCTCCAAAGTCCCTTTGTCTATAAAGGTATCAAGGTTCAGTTTGGGAGTAGTAATGGTTCCTCCTAACCTGATAGGTCCCTGTTTCCAATGAACACCCAGTTTCAAAAGCATCCCCAAGGTATTGCTTCTAAAGCGCTGAAACAATTCTCCTGTCCCGATGGTGATACTATTTGACAAGTTGACAATTCTGACAAAACTTCTACTTGAAAACTTATGCTGCCGGTATGCGAGAAAGAAGGTGCCTCCAATTGCCCAATTACTGTTTAACCTATAACTTAAATTCAGTCCTCCCCACTGCTCTGTCAATTGTTCTTCCCAGTCAAATGCAGCCACTGCCAATGTATCAGGTGTATTATCTACTGAGCTTGGCTTATAAATATTATTTCTGGCATTAAACTCTACAACGTTGTCATTTCTAGTCAATAGTGTATAACCAATAAAAAGCCTGTCCGATTTTTTAGATGGTATTCTTCCCGCTAACAACTGAGGGAACAGGTTTACTTTATTGGAATTGAAATCCTGATTCAACCCAGCTCCGTTAAACACCTTCAGCAAGGTAATCCCATACAGGTTTGAACTCATTGAGAGATCCTGTACACGATGAATGGCAGTCGCTGCAGGGTTGTAATAAATGGAAGCATTGTCAGGAGTACCTGATACAGCAGCTCCAGATATAAGAGAGGCGGTTCCTCCATATTGAACCGTATTGTAATAATGGTTTTGGGCAAAAAGGTCAAAGTATGACAGAAAATAGATCAAAAGTACCCCACCAGTATATCCTCCAAATTTGATTTGAGTTAGAGTAGACATATGATAAGTACAGTATGGAAGAGTTAGCTTCTATACTTTTTCAAAGGTTTATCACTTGAGTAGGTTATACAAGTAAATGTGCAGAAATATAATGTTGTCAATTGAAGGTCAATCTAGAAATATTCTTATCTGAATTTAATTTCCTTAATGTTTGTAGCCAAACATCCTCCCCAAAAGTTTTACGCTGATTGATAAAGTCGCTTCACTTCATCCTTAACTAATGTATGTTTTTTGGCTAAACCCTGATAATAGCCCTTTATAATCCGATAAAATAACAATCTACACTTTCTCCACTTCACGGCTTTCTGGCTCACATGTACAGCTAAACCTTTTTACGTTATTTTTCTGTACCAATTAAAATAATCATGAAACAACTACTTATCACTATACTACTCTCTATCAATAGTTTTGCTTTCATTTATGCACAATGGAATGGCGTTCTATTGGTACAGGAAGACCAAGAGCAATACAACATCATGGTAGATCAGGTTAGTGCCCTATCTGGGTTTGAAATTCATATAATAACTCATTCTGGAACTACGGAGAGATTTGATTTGAATGATACAGGAAGACTTATACAATACTCAGATAAAGATGCGCTTAAAATAGTCAGGGTATATGAGTCTGGAATAGCTGTTGCAGGAGTCCGAAAGTCCAATATTATGTTCAGCCAAAGTGATTATTTTGAAAGAAGGATCATGGTCATGAACAAAGTAGACGGCATCAATGGTAACAAAACCACTGAAGCTTTTGCTGTAACTGATAATAACAATCCCAACAACATAATGAATTTGAACCTATTCAGAATAGGCCTCAAAAAGTCAGACCTCTGCAGGAAGCACTTGATCAAGGGTTAGAAACTAACTCTGAGACAACTACTGACACCGAAGCGAGCAGTTCTGAAAGTATCAAGGAAAATATAATCAATGGAAGTGAAGACAATACAGAAACAGTTATTCCTCCTACCCCAGAAGAGCACACCCCTCCAGTGATTGAAGAACTGATACCTGACAAAATCAACCTGAATGAAATAAGTAGTGTGGAAGATATAGCGCTATTAAAATTGCTATTCAACCTGAATACAAAAGAGATAGCCTCTGAGGTGGAAATGACTGAAGACAATGAGATCATCTTAGCATCCGTCCGCAAAAAAAACAAAATCCGCAAATACTACTATGACCAACGTATGGACTTCGGTTCTTGGATGATCCTTACACACAAAAAACAAGGTACTCATTTCTTTGATGGTGTAAACCTGTTCAAGTTTGACATGGACAACTACTATATCAAAATTCAAGAGCAGGAAGCCTTAGCCCAATACTTTACGGATAAACAGCTATACATGAAACCTGTTTCCAAAAAATGGTTGGGAATATACCATGAAAACAAACTATTGGCTACGCTTCAGTTACAAGGAAAATACTCATTTGCTGTTATAGGAAATAATATCCTCACCATTACTAGCCTTCAAAAAACTTATGGTCTTTCTCTCAAGGATGAAGCATTTGTGATCACCACTTATGAAGGTGGTATACTTAAGGAGAAAGAGAAAAAAGCAGAAAGTCTGGCTTTAAACTAATTGATCGACCACTAACTTTACCACTATCTACTTTTGCTATGAAAACCCTACTACTTTGGAGCTTAACTTTATTTCTACTTTCCTTATTTAACGTTGATTGTCATGCCCAACGAAAAAGTAGGAATTACCTGCACTTGGGATTAAAATTCAGTAGCCAAGGAATTGGAATTGACGCTGAAAAGACCCTCAAAAACCATTTTTCAGTAAGTGGAAACATCAATTACCTCAATGTAAATTTCACTCAAAACCGCTATATCCTTGACTATAGTATTTTAGCTAAAATCAAGGCAGAAACCATCACTGCTGGTATCTATGGTCACTACTATTTTCATCCCGAAACACGTAATGCTCCTATCGCCTTAAAAGTAACCGCTGGGCTTGCCTATAACGTTATGACTGACTTTTCTGTCACAGGCTTAAACGACAGTAATGTTTTCGTTGGTGGAATTGATATTTCCCCTGAAGAACTAGGTCAGGTAGCTGTTTTTATCAAAACCAATTCCATTATGCCCTATTTAGGTATAGGCAGTAATCTGGAATTGAAGGATATTCGGTCACTCAGGAGACAACACTGGTTTATTCTCAATGATATTCTCAAAGGTTTGGGCTTAGGGATAGACATTGGAGCATTTTATCAAGGTGCTCCAAAAGTAAGTATGGAAGCTAGTAACTATCTCGCCCCAAATGTATCTCAGCAACCAACAATTGAGCAAAACCTCTCTCAATACCAAATTTACCCTTACCTGTCTTTTAAACTACACTACACCTTTACCTTAATATCCTTGAAACTACTATGATCATGATATTGCGATTAGCAAAAAAAATCGTCTTTCTTCTGGTACTCTGTTTAATTGGTAGTTGCAATGATCCACTGGAAGGATTACAGCTTCAATTAGCCATAGATGATGACAGCAACATAAGTACCATCACTGTACAGTTCGTTGACACCAATAGCAGTACAGAAATTCCATTTGAGGACATTTCCATATCGGTCAGTGGTCCCAATGCCACTTCTATTTTGAGTCAAAATCTTAACAGGCGATTCAGTGTAAATGAGTTTGGTTTCCTAACGCTTGTGGTAAAGTCTCAAAGTGAAGTTCCCATACAGCTTGATTTTACAGTTACAGCCAAGTTGTCAAATTACCTAACCACTTCCAGAAATATCACCACAACAAATGCGGAGGCACAGTATGTCTATATCAATATGGTGAACCTCAGTTCTCCACCTGAAGGAATAAGTGTTCAGGAAATCAATTTCAATACTGATAGCCAAGGTGCGACCACACAGGAAATGAGTTTCCAAACATATAGCTATGACCAAGAAGGTGCTTCTGTAACTATTCCAAATGGCACTATTATGAAGGATGCTAAAGGCAGACCTGTTACTGGTAATGTTACGGCACAATTGGTCTATTTTTCACCTAACAGTCCTCAAGCACTAGAAGCTTTCCCTGGAGGTTTAGATAATATCTCACTCAGGGAAGAAGAAGGTTATTTTGTATTTGAAACAGCTGGTCTTGTAGCAATCAATATGCATAGCGAGACAAAAGAGGTTAAAACCTTCTCTGAACCCATCAAAGTAGAAATTAGTATCTCTTCAGCAACTTCTAACCCTGAAAACAATTACGAACCTGTCAAGGCGGGTGACATTATCCCTGTTTGGAGTCTCAATGAAGGAGCATCATCATGGGATAGTGAAGGCAATGCTTTAGTGTACGAGCAAAGCGGAGAACTGTATGCAACGCTGAGCGTATCACATCTTTCTTACTGGAATCTTGACTGGTGGTTCAGTTCATGCAACACTTCAAGCATTAACATGAGTTTTGACAGTAACTTCAAATCAGGATATTATTATACAAGAATCTATAATTCACAAACAGGTCAGTATCTAAGCTCAGGGTACAAGTACTTCGCTGACCAAGAGATGATTTACATGTATCGGGTACCCCAAAACACCTCACTCGAAATCAAAATATTCGATGGCTATTACTGGTGTAACAACACTAAAGAAATTGCTACATCTGAATCATTTGATGCCTGCCAAGCCCAGTCAATCTCTTTTACAGCAACAGGAGATACTTCCCCACTGGAAGAAATCAGTTTTGACCTTTCTGCTACTTGCCCCAATAATCCAGATGTTGTATTCTACCCTAGTGCTTATATCTATTACAAAGACCCAAGCGGGTGTCGATATTGGCAGTACTTGGGTTATATGAAAGGAGGGGTTTTCTCTACCAACAAACTAAAAGTTGGAACAGAATACCAATTCTACACTAGTGTTTGGGTTGGTGGCAGATGGATGGGATACGAAGATTTCAATTATACAATCAGTGACAACGAAATTACCAAAAGAGTCGAGATACCGAACGATAAGGCAGCTGGAGCTTGCTTTTAATACCCCTTCTTTCCTTTCGTTTTTTTTATACAGGCTATCCCGCCTGTATTTTTTTGTCTAAATTTGCCTCAATAAAAAAAGACTGAATGGTTCGTATTCCATTCAGCCTTTCTGCATTCACTACTCTAGCAGCACATTTTCCTTTTTCGGATATCGTACCATATATTTAAATGTAAAGTCCTTGGATTGTCCAGGCTTCAGTTTGATCTTCCAAGTCAACAAGCCCGTCTTGTCATCTAATTCTGCCCCATCTCCTGAAAGCAACTCAACTTCAATCTCATCATTGACCGATACCGGAATCTGGTCTTTAAGGTTAACCTCAACCGTTTCGGAACGGGCATTTTTCAATGAAATGGTCCAAGCTCTTGTTGCCTTTCTCGTAGCGCCAATGAAAGCTTTCTCTTTCAGTTCTTTTACCTTTTCACGCTTGACCACTATTCGCTCATCCTTACCCAAAGAGATGTCCAAAGTATCTGTTACGGTCTCGCTACTGATGACCGTTTTACCGACAAAATTGTTATCAAAATACAAACTTGCCTCTCCTTCAAGGAAGTCATAATTCTCCCAGTCAGGTACCCTAGCCATCAGGAATGCTCCCTCCTCCAATTTTGGAACAGCACTGTAAGCGTATTCTGTAGGCACTTCCTGCTTAAGCATCTCAATTACATAAGACTGACCGTCTGAAGGCACTGTATAAGGTATTTTGATCTCATAGTTAAAGCTGACAGGGTTCTCTGTTCGGGTAACTGGAATAGGTTTGGGAGCCTCCTCTTTTTTAGCTTTACTTACATTAACGCCTGCTACTTTTCCTGACAGTCTTTTTTTAACTTCCGTGCCATAACCCACAACTACTACTTCATCAAGCTGATTTATATCCTCCTTCAGTGTAACATTGGCTACCGACTGATTTATCGGTACCTCTACATTTTCATAACCAATATAGTGAACAACCAAAACGGCTGCATTATTTGGCAACTGCAATGAGTAATAACCTTCTCTATTCGTAACTGTTCCAATCGTTGATCCTTTTACAAGGACAGTTGCTCCCGCTATTGGTTCACCTCTCTCATCCCTGATTTTACCACTCACCTGATGGATACCCAGTGAAGAAGCAGGTGTGCTATAGTAACTTTGGCTACCATAGTTTCTTGAATTGAAAGTGGAATAGGTATAATCCAGGTACCAAGTATCCATGGTAGGCAAAACCTGATTCTGAGATGGGTTACCAGAAGAAATGGATAGCTTAACATCTTTCCAGTCATAGCCACTTTGCTGAAAAACACTTGCCTTGGAGACAATCTGCATTGGTTCATTCAGCTTGTTTACACGAATGTCATATGTTGGAAACCAACCTGCCTTGTCAATGGTATAGGTTAACTCCACTTTCCAATCAAGAGCCTGAGGTACATCCACCACAGCCAACACTTCGCTTACCAGTTCATCATTCCCTTTCTTCAACAAGGAAATTTGATGGATCAGTTTTTCTTTTTCTTCTTTGATATCCTCCAACCTGCTATTGATGGCAATTTTCTTCTCCTCTATCTCAGTCATCTTGCTGCTGAAATAGTTCATGGCTGTCATCAACTCCTGTGTGCTCAGGTTCTGTTGCTCCCCTCTGAGTTGTTTGTTTGCCAACAGAATTTCCAATTCTCTATCCACTACCCTCAGCTTGGCTCTCTCCTTAACTTCTTGTTTGTTGAGTAAGTCTAGCTTCTGTTTCCATACTTCACGGTCAGCATCTTGCTGCTTATCTTCCTTGCTCAGGTAATTATGCTGGTGTTTGACACTGATCAGTGTATAGGTGCCATTCCCACTCAACTGAAGGTTAGAAGGATTTATGTTTTCTGAAAGCTTGGTGAATTTCAAGTAGTTCTTACCTGCTTTCAAACTGACATTTGCTTTCCTTATGATTTGAGCGCCTTTAGTGTACACTGTAGCGCTTTTTACCTTACTTGATACATCTTTGTAAGTTTGTGCTAAAAGTTGGCTTCCAGATAATAGCAGAAGCGCGATAAGTAATATTCTCATTTAGTAATCAGGTTTAGTATTAAAAAGTCATCTACCCTTAAAATATGGGAAGTATAGATAATTCTAAGAATAATAAAAAATGGTTCAGCTTAAACTGAACCACTCTCACCTAACTAGCTGAAATCTTCACGGATGTCATATTAAGAGACCCTCCTACATACCTGTCATTAAAAAAGGATACCTCATCACTCTCCTGCTGCAATGCCAAGGTATAGAGCAAAGGGAAATAATGGTCTGGGGTTGGCACTGCCAATCGGGCAGCTTGTCCTAGTTTCTGATAATCAATTAAGGACTGATGGTCTTGGGCTGAAATCAGCTGCTTGAACTTTTCGTTGATTTCCAATGCCCAGTCAAACCCAAAGTCAGGTGTACTCATCTTATCCCAAGCTACCATTCTAAGGTTATGGACCATATTGCCACTTCCCATTATCAAAACTCCCTTCTTTCTTAATGCCTGCAACTCTTTGCCCAACTCATAATGATATGATGCGGGCTTATCATAATCAATACTCAATTGAAGGACAGGAATATTGGCATTTGGGTACATGTGTCTGACCACAGTCCAGCAACCGTGATCCAACCCCCAATCATGGTCTAGCCCTACTGAGGTTGAAGCAATCAGATCACTCGTTGACTTTGCTATTTCAGGGCTTCCCGGTGCAGGGTACTCTACCTCAAACAACTCTTTTGGGAAACCACCAAAGTCATGAATCGTTCTTGGAGCGTCCATTGCCGTAATATGTGTTCCCCTTGTCAGCCAATGTGCCGAAATACACAATACGGCAGCTGGCTCTGGTATTTCTTTACCTAGTTTTGCCCAATAACGGCTAAACTCATTGTCTTCAATTCCATTCATAGGAGACCCATGTCCTACAAAAAGTACAGGCATTGTATAACCTGTGTCCTTCAGTTTATCAAACGCTTTAATTCTTCCCATCGCTAATTTTCTTGATTATGATTCTCCAATCATAACCCCACATAAGGACCGGTTGTTTCAAATTCCTGTAAAAACAAAAACCCTCAGAAGATTGCTCTCCCGAGGGTTATATTTTTAAGTAACAAACTAGTTGCTACTGCATTTCTTAAGTGTGGTGGTAGATACCTTCCTCGATCATTGGGTGATTCTGAGGAATCAGACCTGCTTTAGTAAGACCATTGAAGATCACGTAAGCAAAACCTGACAGGAATACCAGACCCATACCGATAGCTGACAAAGTCATACCACCGTTTTCTTTCAGAACACCTGGAGTGATCATCAGGTAGAAGTCCAACCAGTGACCGATGATGATTACTACAGTAACGATCTTCAGGAACATAGTCTTTCTCTTCGCATCTCTTGTCATCATGATGAAGAAAGGCATTACAAAGTTGAACAACAACATTGTAACGAAGATCCAGAAGTAGTTTCCTGATCTCAGACGCTCAATAAAGTAAATTGTTTCCTCTGGGATGTTAGCGTAGTAGATCAAAAGGAACTGCGCAAGGAACAGGTACGACCAGAAGATTGAGAAACCGAAGATAAACTTACCAAGGTCATGGAAGTGGTTTTCGTTAACAATTTTCAGGTAACCCATTTCTTTCAGGATTACTGCTACCAACGTGATTGATGAAACCGCAGTTACCAACCAGCTAGCCAGACAGTACCAACCGAATAGTGTTGAGTACCAGTGTGTGTCGATTGACATGATCCAGTCCCAAGAAGCGATAGACTCTGATACACCGAAGAAGATCAAGAATGCTACTGAGATTCTTTGTGTTCTTCTGAAGTGTACAGTTGAACCTACGTGAAGATCCTCGTTAGTAGAAAGTTTGTTCAGCATAAAGAAGAACACTGTCCAAACTGCTACGAACACTACCATTCTAACCAAGTAGAAAGGAAGGTTAAGGAAGCCTTCCTTACCTTTGATAACTGGGTCAAACTCTGGGCTTGTTGGATCGAACAGGTAGCTGTGCGTCCAGTGGAAAATATCGTGGTTACCGATCAGGAATGCTACCAACAGGATAGCACCACCGATAGGAATAAATCTACCGAAGTTCAACATGATACGCTGAACTGGCGTTGACCAACCTGCGTTTGCCGCAAACTGGATTGTAAAGAAGAAGAAACCAAGAAGTGCGATACCGATAAAGTATACTGCATTCATCCAAAGGTTAGTTTTCAGTACAGTTGTCCAGTGGAAACCACCGTGGTGCTCGCCACCTTCAGCATGAGCCGCTACATCTGCTGCGTGCCCGTGACCATCAGAAGCTACAGATGCTACGTTAGCAGCAGCCTCAAGAGCAGCATGGTGCTCCTCATGACCGTGTCCGCCACCAAACATCAGCATCACTATGCCGATCACAAGTACCAGCACACCCAGTCCGCCAATACCGAGTATTTTTTTCTTCAGGTCCCCCGAGAAGGAGAATTGCTCCTGAATGTTGTTGATATCTACATCTACGTGAGCCATTTTTTATATCTTTTTGGTTTTGCTAAGCCCAAGAAGTCCCCCTGCACGTTTCTCCAATTTTTGAAAAAAGTGCACTGACACTCTCAACCCAACAAAACTATTTGCAATTACTTACCTTGAAGATCTCTTACGTATTTAACGATTTTCCATCTCTGCTCAGGATTCAGCTGTGATTTATGAGACCACATTCTGCCTTTTCCATGAGTGATAACGTGGAAGATATGACCGTCAGTTGCATTGACGATAGCCTTGCCTTTCAGGTTAGCTACACCAAGGTATACCTTACCTACTTTGCCTTGACCATCACCAGCTGCACCGTGACATGGCTGACAGTAAGCCTCAAAAAGGTGCTTACCCTCTTTCACGATATCTTTTGAGTCTGGAAGTGGGTTTTGCAGCTCTGCTGCTGCTTTTTCCAAGTCGTTTTTACCGTACTCTTTGTAGTAAAGAAGCGGTTGGTCTGGCTTAGCGTCTAATGACTTAGTCACTGAAGAGTAGTTCTGACGAGCAACTGTACCTTCAACAGGAAGCATCTCGTTCATCGGCTGCTTACCTTTGTAGTCGTTGTAAGGAGTTGAGTTGGTATAGTACTCATACAAGCCTTCGATAAGACCAGTAGGAACCCCTTCATTGGTCACCTGCGTAAGTGGCTCGTAAGGGATTGAAACATACATTTGTGGAGCATACTCCACACCTGGATCGTTACCTTCCGCTGTACATCCTGTCATTACCGCAGCACCTGCCAAAAGTCCAAGAAGTATTTTATTGATGCGCATTTTGCGAAAATTTTATGTTTGATTCTTTTTAGAAGCCAGAACCTAGAGACTAGAACCTAGACAAGTATTTATCTATGTTCTAGCTTCTTGTCTCTAGCCTCTAGAAAATTAGTTTAGTTTACGAGCTGAGTCAGTTACACCGTGTGTAAACAGGTCAACAATGTAAGTGATAAAGTTACCTTCCTGCTCTTTCTCAGTCAGGTCTCTTCTTTTCACTTCTTCTGCGCCTGTCTCTTCCAAAAGACCCATAAGTTCTGCTTCGCTCAAGCCATTTTTAGCCAAATCAATCGCCATTACGTGCTTGTCGTCAGATTGTCTTCTGTCAAATATAACTGGTACAGCGTAAGGTTTCAGACCTTGTGATACAAAGAATGAACCTACCATACCGAATGCAGACAGTAGTACTGTCAACTCGAAAGTAATCGGAACAAAGTCAGGGATAGCGATAAATGACTTACCACCGATAATCATCGGCCAGTCAATACCCATCACCCAAGTTTGGAGTACGATTGCCAGGATTGTACCTGTCATACCAAACATAAATGCCGCTTTTGGCATCCAAGATCTCTTATATCCTAGTGCGTCCTCTAGGTGGTGAACCGGGTAAGGAGTATATACCTCTTTGATATTCACGCCCTTGCCTCTTACAGCTTTCACCGCTTTCAGCAACACGTTGTGGTCGTTGAATATACCCAGTACGAAATGCTTATTGTTTTCCATTGAATTTTCTGTTTTCAGTTCTTCAGAATTTCACACAACTGTTTAGCGGTGATTAAGCCATTACGCTTTCTCTTGCCTTTTCTTCTTCAGTTGTTCTGTGGTCAGCTGGTACTACAGCATCAGAGATAGTTCTACGACCTCTGTACACTTTAGAGTCTGAGTCTCTAAGGATTGATTTCACCTCAGCCATGTTGACTACAGGGAAGAATTTAGAGAACATCAGGAACAGCGTGAAGAACAGACCGAATGTAAATACGTATGACATCACGTCGTGAATTGTTGGCGAGAAGTATACCCAGCTTGAAGGCAGGTAGTCTCTGTGCAGTGATGTTACGATAATTACGAAACGCTCGAACCACATACCAATGTTTACCACGATTGACAGTGCGAAAGTCGCATACAGGTTTGTTCTTACTCCTTTGAAGTAGAACAGCTGTGGAGAGATTACGTTACAAGTCATCATTGACCAGTAAGCCCACCAGTACTGACCTGTCATACGGTTTACGAAAGCATATTGCTCATATTCTACACCTGAGTACCAAGCGATGAAGAACTCAGTAATGTAGGCGATACCTACTACTGAACCTGTCACTGTAATAATGACGTTCATCATCTCAATGTGCTCCATTGTGATGTAGTCCTCCAAGTTGTAAAGCTTACGCGTTACAATCATCAACGTCAATACCATGGCGAAACCTGAGAAGATCGCACCTGCTACGAAGTATGGAGGGAAAATAGTTGTGTGCCATCCAGGAATCACTGAAGTAGCAAAGTCAAACGATACAATCGTGTGTACTGAAAGTACCAAAGGAGTCGAAAGACCTGCCAGAATCAATGATACTGATTCGTAGTGCATCCAAGTTTTAGCTGAGCCATTGAAGCCCATTGAAAGCATACCGTAGATCAGTCTTGGAACTGGCTTAATTGCTCTGTCACGGATAGTTGCAAAGTCAGGAATCAGACCGATGAACCAGAATACCAATGATACAGAGAAGTAAGTTGAGATCGCGAATACGTCCCAAAGTAGTGGTGAGTTGAAGTTTACCCACAGTGAACCAAATGCGTTTGGAAGTGGAAGAGCCCAGTAAGCACCCAACCAAGGACGACCCATGTGTACTACTGGCCAGATAGCGGCACAGATTACGGCGAAGATCGTCATTGCTTCCGCAGCACGGTTAATAGATGTTCTCCATTTCTGGCGGAACAAAAGAAGTACGGCAGAGATCAGGGTACCTGCGTGACCGATACCTACCCACCATACGAAGTTGGTGATATCCCAAGCCCATTCTACTGACTTGTTCATACCCCATTTACCGATACCATACCACAGCATCTCTCCCAGGAAGTAGCCACCTGAAACGAGCAGCAGTAGGGCAAATCCAAGACCAGCCAACCATTTGATATTTGGCGCAGCCTCCACCGGACGACAAACGTCCTCTGTGATATCTTTGTACGTCTTACCACCGGTTACCAGTGGCTCACGAACTTTTGATACGATTTCCATATCTATTGCTTATGAGTTTTAAATTTTTTTAGATGTAAGACTCAAGACACAAGATATTAGATTATGGTCTAATACCTCATGTCTTAGGTCTCAAGTCTTATTATGCGTTATGTGCGTCCTTATTTCTTACCTTGGCCATGTACCAAACGTTCGGTCTTGTGTTGATCTCGTCCAGAACGTTGTAAGCTCTTTCCTCCAGTTCGCCTTCCATCATTTTTCTGATGCTAGACTTAGGATCGTTCAGGTCACCGAATACGATCGCATTTGAAGGACAAGCTGTAGCACAAGCTGTTGAAGCATCACCGTCAACCATCTGACGACCTTCACGCTTCGCTTTCAGCTTACCGCCTTGGATTCTTTGCACACACATTGAGCATTTTTCCATCACACCACGAGAACGAACTGTAACGTCAGGGTTCAATACCATTTTGCCCAGATCGTTGTTCAAGTGATAGTCAAACTCATTGTTGTTGTGGTACTTGAACCAGTTGAAACGACGTACTTTGTAAGGACAGTTGTTACCACAGTACTTAGTACCAACACAACGGTTGTACGTCATTTGGTTCAGACCTTCTGAAGAGTGAGTAGTTGCAGCTACTGGACAAACAGTCTCACAAGGAGCGTTATTACAGTGCTGACACATCATTGGCTGGAATACAACCTCTGGGTTCTCAACCGCTTGCTCCATTTTCTTGTAGTCCTCCGGCATGTGGATTTCTACCTCTTCGTGAGCATAGTAACGGTCGATACGCATCCAGTGCATCTCACGTCTTCTTACTACTTCGTCTTTACCTACTACAGGTACGTTGTTCTCAAGGTGACATGCTACCACACATGCTGAACAACCAGTACAAGAGTTCAGGTCGATTGCAAGACCCCAGTGGTGGTTAGGGTAAGAGTGCGTATCCGCCTGCAAGCCCATTCTGTCGAACCACAGTGCGTTGTGCTTGTCTTCCACCTCTTCTTTCTTGCCGTAGCCATCGTTGTTGATGTCCCAAGCCGAGATGTTCTCTGGCTTCTCCTTACCTTCGTAAGTTGAGATCATCACTTGGTAACGTGCTGCAGCAGGGTTTTTCTTGTACTCACCCAGTGTAGTCTCCTGAATGATTGACTCACGACCCATGATTGTTTCGTGTGTCTGAGTCTGTGCCAAGTCTTGCTTCTCACCAGTAGCCTCTACTGAAACCTTGTCAGTGATAGCATACTGCGCAAAACCGTCTTTATTACTTACCAGTGTGAAAGCGTTGAAACCTGCTGCCTGAGCGGCTACCTTACCAGCTTTCTCAGCATCTCTACCGTAACCAGTAGCGATTGCCAATACGCCTTTAGGAAGACCTGGCTGCATTACAACTGGAAGCTCAACAGTACCTTTCGGTGTTGAAACTTTCACAACTGCTTTCTTCGTTTCGAACTCTTCCAAGCCCATTTCCTTAGCCTGAGCTGGGTGCATTGCAATGTAGTTACCCCAGCAGACCTTCGTGATTGGGTCTGGAGTCTCTTGCAGCATTGGGTTGTTAGCCTGTGTACCAGCACCCATTACCGCTGTAGAGAAAACAACGATTTCAGTTCCTGCGTTTCCTGCTTTGTATGATTTACGTAGAGAAGACACTACTTCATTCGTGTCAATTGCCGACGTATAGTCTACTGCATCGCCGTTAGCCTCGTGAACTGAAGTGTATGCCGCTGTTGTCTCGAAAACACCGTTGTGAAGTGATCTTACCCAAAACTTCTCAAAAGTTGACTCTTGAGACTGCATTGGGAACAGTGTATTCTTCCAGTACTCCTGAATTACCTCTTCGTACTCTCTCTCATCCTCTGCCCAGATCAGGAATGATTCCTGTGCCTGACGAGTAGAGAAGATTGTAGAAATAGTAGGCTGCCCCAAAGCGAAGAAGCCTTTTCTTGCCTCAGCATCGTTCCAAGACTCCAAGTAGTGAGAGTCAGGAGCGTTGTAAGTACAAAGTGAAGCAGTTTCGTTCAGTCTGTCAGCTGTCGCTACTGAAAGTTTTGCTTTGCTGATTGCTTTAGCAATTTCACCACCTCTTGAGTGATCGTAAACAGGGTTTGCGTTGTAGAATACAACCGCACCGTATTTACCTACTTTCAAGCCGTCAACGAAAGCGTTCATTGCTACGTCGTTACCTTGCTTCTGGAATGATGGTCTGTCAAGGTCTACAGTTTTACCATAGTTATCCAGCATCTGGTTGATGCTGTTCACCATCAGTTGAACTGCCACGTTGTTGATACCTGAAACAACGATTGACTTACCTTTAGAAGCTAGCAGGGCTTTAGCCGCTTTCTTGATGTTCTCGCTCTTGAATGCTGCAGTGTTTACAGTCGCGTTATCAGTCACCTTAGCGATCTCATTGTAAAGCGCTGCTACTGCCAAACCTTCTTCAGACGCTCTAACTGGCGTTCTGTAGTCAGCTTGTGCACCTGTGATCGAAAGCATTGTTTCGAACACAAACAGTTGAGACATTTCTTTTCTGTTAGGACCAACTTTTCTAGTTGCCATGAAGTTAGCAGTGTGCTCCTCCATTGCTACCCAGTTGCCCAAGAAGTCAGCACCGAAGCTGACTACTGTCTTAGCCTCACCGAATTTGTAAGCTGGAACTACAGCTTTACCAAACTGCTTGCGGTTAGCCTCGATCAGCGCTGAAACTGATACTTGGTCATATTGAACCAAGTCAGCATTATATGTATCTGCAAATTGCTTCAGAACAAGCTTTGTAGAAGGAGAAAGGACTGTATTAGCCACGATCGCTACTTTACCAGCAGCTTTCAGACCAGCAGTTACCTCTGCATCCAGCTTGTCCCAAGCGATTTCTTTACCACCTTTAGTTGGGTTTTTGATCTTCTCATTGTCATAAAGAGAAAGAACTGAAGCTGCTGCTCTCGCAGAAACACCACCCTTAGTAAGAGATGAGAAAGTGTTACCTTCCACCAAGATCGGACGACCCTCACGTGTTTTTACAACAACCGGACAGTAATCTGATCCATCGATGAATGTAGAAGCGTAATAGTTAGGAATTCCCGGATCAACCTCTTCAGGTTTGTTCAGGTAAGGAATTGCCTTTTTCACTGGAGCTTCACAAGCTGCCAATGATACTGCTGCTACAGAGAAGCCCATTACCTTCAGGAAGTCCCTTCTAGTAGTTGACTCTTCATCAGTATTATCTCCGTAAGCATCTACGATTGGTAGCTGCTCTGGAAATTCTTTTTCAGCATTTTTCACAAAGTCCGGGTTGTTGGTAAGTTGCTCAACACCCTTCCAGTATGTTTTTTTGCTCATTGTATGTTTAATTATCTTATCCAATGATTTTTTGATGCAGTCTTTTGTAGAGGGAGCTTATGAATGAAGTCTGTTTGTTTGATCACCCTAAGCATTTGCCCTGCTCCCTTACACTGCTATTAATAGTGACATTTAGCACACTCCAGACCACCAATGTCTTCTACTTTCATAGGAGCTTTGGTTTTCGACTCGTGGATTTCCACAAGCTTCTCGTAGTATGCATTTCCTTTCGCCGCTACGTCAGTCTTTCTGTGACAGTCAATACACCATCCCATTGTCAGGATAGAGTGTTGCTGTACAATCTCCATCTCTTTGATGTCACCGTGGCAAGTCTCACACTCAATACCACCTACTTTCACGTGTTGTGAGTGGTTGAAGTAAGCCAAGTCTGGAAGGTTGTGAATTCTCACCCACTGGATCGGCTCGTTGTTTTCGATTGCCTTGTAGATCTTCTGGATTTCAGGTGAAGTCGTTCTGATACTGTTGTGACAGTTCATACAGATGTTTGCCGACGGAATGTTGGCGTTTTTCGACTTTTCTACACCTGTGTGGCAGTACTTACAGTCAATCTCGTAGTAACCTGCGTGCAGTTTGTGAGAGAAATTAATTGGCTGATCTGGCGCATAACCTTGTTGTACACCAATAGCGAACAGACCGTCAATCACCGTTTTTGCAACGATTACTACAAAGATGAATGAAGCAAAACCAACAAATGCCTGGCTTTTCAGCACAGCCATCAGGTCAAACTTCTGAGCAACGTACTCCTGATCTTCTTCTGAAAGACCTTGTTGCTGCTTCAGATACTTAGAAAGTACTTGTGCAAGTACAATCAGCACTACCAGTACAACTACCAGCAATACCATCAGCACTGCAATGATTCCCAGCAACAGATTTGAGTCTACGCCTGCAGCTTGTGCATTACTGCCTTCACCACCACCAGGTACTTCTGTTTCATCCACTACCGGAGGATTGTCCGTAGTGTGCTTCACGTAAGCAAGGATCTGCAGGATCTCCTGATCAGATACCTCCTGGTTTGGCATGATCGTTGGCTTGAACTGGTCGTACAATGCCACCGCATACTCATCTCCGCTGTCGATTACCTTTTGCGGATGCTTAATAAACTTAGTCAACCATGCGACATCGCGTCTGTCGTAAACATTTTTCAGCGCTGGGCCTACTACTTTTTTGTCTACTGCGTGACACGAAGCACAGTTTCCTGAAAACAATGCCTGACCCGCTGAGATTGAAGCCTCATCGGTTGGAATCCCCCCTGCTGCACCTTGAGCGTAAACACCCGCAGAGAACAACAGTCCGAAAACCATCATCAGAGCAAAACGAAACCTAGTAACACTTCTGCCGATACTCATACTTATAGGGTTTATAAAAAAACTTCAGTTTAGTTTCCTACCTTAAAAATCATTCACTTTTCTTCAGTTTGCCGCAAATCTAACACTGACTTGGTATTATTCAAACAAAAAGTTATCACTGAACAGTGATGTAGGTCATATATTATCGCCTAACCAAATCTATACAACTAATTAAAAATGAGTTCATTACATTTATTGAAGCGGCAATCAATCTTATTTAGATTTACTCTAAATTACATTTTCATGTGCAACTAACACTTAAGCTGATCTCCTATCTACTTGGCTGTCAAAAACTGATAATTCACAAGCCTTTTTTAATGTTTTTTCACTTATCCATTTTCGAAAAGAATATTTCCGTTCAAAAATCACCTAACACTGATCACTCTTTTAAGTGAATACTTATTCATGTAACATCATCCAATTCGACACTATCTCGCAACCCCTTAAGTGTCAGTTTCACACAAAACTTTTTGTAAAACAAAAAAGGTTTACCCGAGATGGATAAACCTTTTGAGATCGTGGAGGCACCGAGCGGATTCGAACCGCTGTACGAGCTTTTGCAGAGCCCTGCCTAGCCTCTCGGCCACGGTGCCTTGACAATAAAAGAAAACACTACCACTACTATGAGTGATGAATGTTAGAGGCACCGAGCGGATTCGAACCGCTGTACGAGCTTTTGCAGAGCCCTGCCTAGCCTCTCGGCCACGGTGCCTTGACAATTCTGGTATTGTATGCTTTAAGTAAGTAAAAGTTCTTTACTTCAGAAAACAAAAGCCCAACTTAATGGGCCCCTATTTGAAAGCAACTAGAGGCACCGAGCGGATTCGAACCGCTGTACGAGCTTTTGCAGAGCCCTGCCTAGCCTCTCGGCCACGGTGCCTTTTCAAAATTGCCCTGCAAACATAACGGTTATGTTTTTTTCTTCCAAATGCACTTCTCCCATTTTGAACCCTATCCAATTCAAAGCACTGGTCTTCAATCAGTAATTTATTCAAGTTTTTTTTATCCCTTTTCAATATCGTTAGGCATAACCCTGATTTAGCATCATCCGCATCGAAAAACGCATCCATGCTTCACCAACTGAATAGCACTTATTAACAATAATTCCCATTTCCAATAGCCATTCCATACCCCTCAATAAAGGATGTAAGCAAGAGGAACATTTTTAAAACAGCTTCTGTTATAACACTGTGTAGAGAAAAACCCTTTAAACCTGAACACTCTATATTAATCCAAACAGGCTTAACACTCTATCAACATCTTCTTTTGAGTAAGCAATTGCAGACCCCTTCTTCCTTACTCAAACATATAGAACCAATTGATCTGTAACAGTCACAATATATACCCACATGAAGCTCATTACTACTATCTTACTCGTGCTATTCACGCTACCACCAATCTTCGCTCAACCACCAGAAGTTAAGGTAACATTCAAACTCATAAAAACGGATACTGATACAGAAGCTGGCGAGCTGAAAGATGGAGACATTGTCGACAAAAATGAATTCCCTGGAGATGACTTCAGCGTCAAAACTGAAGTAGAAGGTGCTGAAGTTGGAAGTGTCCGATTTATTTATGATGGAAAAACCTACTCAACAGAAGACCTGGTTCCTTATTCCCTTTTTGGAGATGGCAAAGGCAACTACAACGGGAAAGAACTCACCCTAGGAGAACACACGCTTACGGTAATCATATTTTCTGAAGCCGATGGCAAAGGCGAAATACTCGGTGAGGTAACCATCACCTTTACCGTCGAGTACGTCATCAAGGAACAACCTCCTTTGGAAATCACATTCAACCTTGTTGACGACAATACCAAACAAGTCTATGAACTTACTGATGGTATCACAATTGACCTGAATGACTTTTCAGAAAAAGCTGATACACCGCTATATCTTGAGGCTATTGCTCCAAACGGAACTGAAAGTATGGAACTGGCTATTGACGGGAAAGCCCGACCAGAAAATGATGAACCTTACGCGTTTTGGGGTGACAGCAAGGGTAATTTCCTGACCAATACTTTGGCTCCCGGCACTTATGTTCTTTCAGGAAAAGCCTTCACCAAAGACAAGCTAGCAGGAAATCAACTGGCTGAACATACCATTACCATTCATATTATCGACACCTCTCCTGCTCCCGTGACAGTTACAGGGAACCTCGTCTATACACCTGACAATATGGTTGTAACCAAACTGATGGAAAACAATCAGGAGGTCAAAACCATTTTGTTGGATGACTTTGCTGAAAACGCTTTCAATGTTGAAGTCAAAGCAGACGAACCGAGCAAGAGTGTCCTGATTCAACTGGCTTATAAAGCCACAGCAGATGGGGACCCCATAGAACTGACTGTTATACAAAACAACATTCCTTTTTCCTTGTATGGAGCTGTGGATGGCAAACTAATCGGGAAAGCGCTCCCGTTAGGGTTCTACTCCATTAAGATAACGGCATATGCAGAACAAGATGCTGGTGGAGAAGTATTGGCAACAACTGGAGGGGAGTTTGAAGTGAAACGTACAAAAGGCTTCACAAGGCTTTTCCTGTTTGATGTAAAAACAGACAACCCTGTGGTAGAGATTCCTGAAACAAAGGGATTCACCATTGACCTGAGTCAGTATGAAACCGAGCATTATTACTTCAAGCAGGTAATAGAAGAGCCTGCCAGCAATGCAGCAGCGGGCTTTACTGCCACACCGTATGAGTACGTCATTAGCGCTATCACTTACTATGATCAGGATGGACGAATACTACCATTCCCTATCAAGGATGGTAATTATAAAGTGCAGGGAAGCTATACCTCTGGCGAAATCTACACTCAGGAATGGGATTTCAATATCATAAACGCCCCTGAGTTACCGGTTTTGGAAAGTGAGAACTTCCTGATGGTACGCTCACAATTCACGCCATTTATCCTGAAAGGAATCCAAATAGTAGAAGGGGACACGCTCAATATGACGCAATACACAGACCCTAACACTAACCTTGAGGATGAGTACAATTTAAGGGCTGAGCCTTCACAGCCAACAGACCTGATGCAGGGCTTTTACACAAACCTTACCCCAAACATCTTTGAAGAGGCTCCTTTCGATTTTTACTCAGGAAGAATTGATGGAACCATTCCAATAGGATTGGCTGCTTTTCAGTTGGTAGAAGATAAATATGTCATCAGTGGCTTTTCTGAATTGGAAATAGAAGGAAAGTATTACCAGTCATTGAATGTTGGTACAATGCTTTACAATACTTCATTAAGGCAAAACATAGGACTGCTGGAAGCGCCTCCTACTGGGTTCTACTACCCTATTGACTATTACAGTTACCCTGCTCAAACGATCATTCCAACACCTACTTATAAAGTGGGAAGTATTAAAATGCTGATAAACGGGCAGACAGTATATACTCGCAATGCGGCTCCATATGTACTGACTGGTACTGATGAGTATGGCAATATTCTACCTTATTTCCCCAAAAACACCTACATGGAACTAATGGTTGAGACCTATGAAGGACCTAATGCAACAGGAAAACTTATCGAGAGATATGTCAGAAGTATTGATGCACTTGGCGCCAGCCAGTCTCTTAGCATTGGCACAACGGCAGACCTTGATACAGACAAGATTCAGGCATGGCCAAACCCTTCAAGTGGAAAAGTCAGGATCTCAACACCTAAAGGTCATGGCAACCTTGAAATATTAAGTGTACTGGGACAAAGAATCAAAACGCTTCCGGCAGGTCATTATGCCATTGACCTACCTAGTGGCATTTACTTACTCAACTTCAATGATGGCAACAAGCAACGAGTTCAGAAGCTCATTGTAAGGTAACATGCTTTCATCTGGAGTATATTTAAATCTATGTGTGTGTTTGTACGGCTATTTCGACTTCGAGATAGCCGTTTTTTTCTTGAATACACCCTGATTTCAAAATGAATTCTGACCTTATACCACCTCAAAACCTGACTACAACTTATTAACACGCCTATCAAGACTGCTTCAATCAAGGGGACAGTCTTTCTTTTACACAACAACTTCAAACAAGCTCTCTTAATGTTTTAAATATCAATATTTATTAACAGCCCAAAACTGCCATTACGGCCTTGTTCACAACTACTTAAGGAACATTCGTAAATACTTATACTGTTATGAAAACAAATGCAACGCTATATATCACCGCTACCTTAACCAACTCAACACCTATCTACAGACATTCCTTCCTATTTAAGTAGCTTCCATTTCATTTACTACTCAATATGTTTACCCATGAAACTCATTTTTACTTTCTTATTAGCAGTATTGCTAATCCCTACGACATGGGCGCAATCTCCCATTTCGTTTAAGCTAATACGCACTGATAGCGACACTGAAGTTGGCACATTAGCCAATGGAATAACGATTAATCAGAATCAATTCCCTGGAAGTACTTTTAGCGTTCAAGCAATAGCAGAAAGCCTCAATCCTGGAAGTGTTATTCTATCCTATGACGGCGCAATCAAGTCAAAAGAAAATGTAGCGCCTTATGCCTTGTTTGGAGACAGCAATGGCAATTACGAAGGCAGCCCTCTAACAGTCGGCAACCATACTGTAACAGCTGTGGCCTATAGCGGAAGCAATGGTTCAGGCTCACTACTTGGACAAGCTACAGTACAATTTACAGTAAGTGGAGATGACACCCCTCCTCCGCCATCTGGTGACGAGTTGACTCTCCAACTGATCCATACCTCTACCAATACGGTAGTCACAGAACTTCAAGGTAATTATATTCTAAACCTTTCTGAGTTTAACTCCAATGCATTCAGTGTAATAGCTATCAGCAGTAAAAACCCTGAAAGTGTAAAGTTTCAGTTCAACACCACGCAACGCACGGAAAACATCGCTCCCTATGCCTTATTTGGCGATGTAAATGGTGCCCTTATTGGTAAACCTATCGCTATTGGCTCCTACAACCTAAGTGCGACAGCTTATAGCAACGACAATGCCTCCGGCAACGTTTTGGAGCAACTACAAGTTACTCTTACGGTAATAGGTCAGGATACACCACCACCTCCCACTACTTCAAGCATCAAATTACTTCTTACAGATATAGTCAGTAAAAATGCTTTTGAACTTGAAAATAGCTCCTCCATAGACCTTGGCAGTGACCTTTTCCCACAGAAAGAGGCATCTTTAATCTACCTGACAGCCACAGCCCCTGAAGGCACAGAAAGTATGCAGCTAACCATCAATGGTTCCAGCCGGTTAGAAAATGTAGCGCCTTACTCATTTTTTGGAGATGCAGGCAATATCTTCAACGGTAAAACCTTCCCTCCAGGCAACTATACTTTAACTGCCAAAGCTTATAGTCAAGACAACCTACAAGGAACATTGCTTGCAGAAAGAACCATTACTTTCTCAACTGTACTTGACACACCTCCGACTCCTGTAGGACTAAGCACAAGAGTAGTCTATACGCCAAACAATAGCACTGCTGCAATCCCTGATTATGCACCCAGTGATGTTTACCTGAAACTTTCAGACTATGCGCAAAATGCATTCAACATAGAAGTTATTCCTTCAGGAACGATAGGTAGTATCGAAACAAAACTCAGTTACAGTCAAAATTCAGATGATGATAATCCTGAAGTATTTAGCAGCATACAGAGTACTGCACCCTATTACTTGTTCGGCGACCAAAACGGACAACCAATAGGAGAAACTTTACAACCCGGAAGATATGAACTGGAAGTGATTGCCTACTCGGGGGCTAATGGTACAGGAGAAGTGATAGAGAGCATCTCATCACCAGGGCTATTCTTTTATGTATTTGAGAACATTACAGCTCCAAAACTATATCTGGCGGATGCCATTTCAGGAGAAAGGCTGATTGAAATCCCTCAAATCAATGGCTATATATTGGACTTAAGTCAATTCAATACAGAGAATTTCTATTTCGATTATGATAAAGGATCTGACCCGATCATCGCTACAAACCCTAGTATCATCAATCAATTCATTGAGTTTGGACCACTAACATTCACAGATGAAGATGGTAGAATTTTACCTTACCCACTGGTAAATGGAGGATATGAGGTATTTGGAGGCTACAGAATAGATGAGTTTTTTGATCAGAAATGGGAATTTACAGTCATCAATGCACCCGATTACCCTGAAAGTCCTGTACAAGCGCTTTTTATGGTACATTCTAATTTTACCACTCCTGAATTCCTTAAAAGCTTTGAACTGGTTACAGGTGACACTATTTCCTATTCACAATACATTGATCCCAATAGCCAATTTGAAGATGCATCTATCCTGAATTTTGTTTCAGTACCTAATAATGAAATCCTTCAAGTATTTTTACCTACCGTAGATGCTAGTATATACCTTTTTGAAGAACCTCCATACTCATTAAGTATTTTCAACAGGTACAATATCTTGATGGGTATTGCCACCTACAAGATTGAAAATGACAAAAGGGTACTCTCCGGTTTTAAAGTATTGGACATTTTCAATGACCTGAATTCAGATGAACCAAGAGCGTTGAATGTCAAAACACTCGCATTCAATACAGAACTACAGGAAGTAATTGGAGCATTACCACTTCCTTATTTCTATGAAATGGACTATAACCTCTACCCTTTACAAACCATTGTTGTAGAACCAAAATACGAAATAGGAAGTGTCAATTTTGTGGTAAATGGAGAGCAGTACCACACTAGCAACAATCCTCCATACAGCCTTACTCCTAAAGATGAGAATGGCATAATTACACCACTTACACCTCCACTGATAGATGGATTTTATTTTGAGTTGATCGTTGAAACTTGGACAGGACCAAATGCTACAGGGGAACTGATAGAACGGTATGTTCGAAGTATAGCGACACCCGGTTTTACAACTGCTTTCGCAGTAGGACTCGACAATAGTCAGGAAACAATCCTGCAAACATGGCCTAACCCATCATCGGGAAAAGTCAATATTGTCTCTCCAAATGGAAAAGGAAACATTGAGATTGTCAATGTATTAGGACAAAACATTCAAAACCTCCCTTCAGGACAACATCAGATAAACCTACCAAGGGGGATTTATCTACTTAATTACAGTAATGGCAACGAGCACACCACCCAAAAGCTAATTATCCACTGATCTTGATTATAAATAAAGTAGGGCTTACTTCATCTCGAATAAGCCCTACTTTTTTAACACAGCATAAACAATTCATATCATCATTGATATACTAATCCACAGCACACGAAGTGGGTACTTTTTGAACCTGACGGCTCTCTAATATGCTTTTTCCACAGGTTTAACCAAACAGTTCAAATCAAAACATTGACACAATGAAACTGATTACTACGCTAATGGTCTTATGGCTATTCTCCTTACCCTTTTGGGCACAGTCACAGTCATCTGATATCACACTTCAACTTGTCAGGTCTGATACTGATACCGAGACTGGCGCACTGACAAATGGGGCGACCCTTAACCAAGGCGATTTTCCTGGCAATACATTTAGTATTCGGGCAGTAGCTGAAAGCCTCAACCCTGGCAGTGTCCAACTGATCTATGATGGGAATGCAAGTCCTTTTGAAAACATCTCTCCATATGCATTATTTGGAGACAGTAATGGCAATTACAATGGTGAATCACTTTCACTTGGCTCCCATATGATTACGGCAAAGGCTTTCAGCGGTATCAATGGCTCAGGAACACTTTTGGGAGAGACTACTGTTCAGTTTTCGGTCGTCAAAGATGATACACCTCCACCAAATGGGGACGAAGTAATATTAAGTTTAATCCATGTTCCCAGCAACACCATCATTGCTCAGTTAGAAGACAACTACACACTTGACCTATCTCAGTTCCCCAGCAACTCTTTCAATATAATTGCCAATAACCTGCAAGGAAGCCAGAGTGTTCAATTCAAGTTAAACAACTCCATAAAAACCGAAAATGTCGTCCCCTATGCCCTTTTCGGAGATGTCAATGGCAAATTGAACGCACAGTCTCTCAATGTAGGAAGCTACCAATTGGAAGTTACTGTCTATAGTGCTGACAACGCATCGGGAAATGCAATTGGGAAAAAGCAGCTAAGCTTCAATGTAAGTAATTCATCCACACCTCCACCTTCTTCTGACAAGATCAATTTCTCACTTATAGAAGATGTCAGGCATAATCTCTATTCGGTATCTGATGGTGATATATTCAACCTTGCCAACTTTCCGGATCTGGCAGAGACAAAATTCTACCTCAAAACCAACATGCCTGACGGTGTAGATAGTATGCAACTGATCTTCAACGGCTCAAGCCGAACAGAAAACACAATCCCTTATACATTCTTTGGCGACTATGACGGCAAATTCAATGTCAGAACGCTACCTCCCGGCAGTTACACCCTCACGGCAAAGGCATATAGCAAGAGTAACCTTCAAGGCAACCTTGTTGCTGAAAAAACCATTACTTTCAGCACAATTTTGAATATTCCTCCTACCCCAGTTGCCCTATCTGCAAGGGTAGCCTACGCTCCTGACAACAGTACCGTTACCATACCGGTAACTGCCCCAAGTGGTTCCACTTTTACACTGTCAGACTTCACTGAAAATCTTTTCAACATTGAAGTAATTCCATCAGGAAGTGTCGGAAGTATTGAAACGGAACTGGTACTAAGGAAAAATGTCTTCAGCAATGGGGTTTCTGTAGCCAAAAGCATTCAGAATACAACTCCTTATTTCCTGTTTGGCGACAACAACGGACAGCCAATCGGTGAGGCTTTAGAACCTGGTATCTATGATATAAAAGCAACTGCCTATACCGATGCGAATGGAACAGGTGAAATAGTAGGAGAAACCGTTTCAACCCCATTGACATTTCTTGTATTCAATGAGACATCTCACCCTAGACTATATTTGGTAGATGCAACCACGGGTGAAAGGCTGACAGAGGTCCCAACAGGTTTTGGCTTCACATTGGACCTTAGCCAGTTCAGCTCAGGAAGCTACTATTTTGAACTGGACAAAGGTGAAGACCCGATCACGAATGTATCCGTCGAACTCCACAGCCCATTAGGTTACGGTCCTGTCCAACATAAAGACGGAGAAGGGAATATACTGCCTTTTCCTTTCGTTGATGGTCATTATATGGCATATGGTGGTTACCTGATTAATGAACCAATTGATATCTTATGGGACTTTGATATAATCAATTCACCTGAGTATCCCGAAGCTCAATCTGAAATCTATCTGATGATCAGATCCCTATTTGGAGAGCACATACAGGTTGGACAGCCAATTGAAGCAGCCCAAACAGTAAACCTGAGTCAGTATTTCGATCCTAATACCAATGCTGAAGGGGAATACATCATACGTGCCGAATTACAAAATGGCAGTGATCTTCTTCTGACATTTTCAAAAAGTTTCAGTCAAGGACTCTTTGAAAATGCTCCATATGACTTCTTTTCTGACAGACCTGATACATATTTCAACCAAAACAGTAATCCTTACTACCTTGCCACTTATAAGGCAGAAAATGGCAAAAGAATTCTGACAGGTTTTTCTCTTCTAGGCTTTACGGCTGAATACTCGCAAGAATACGATATAGAAACCTTCCTTTTTGACACCGATCAACAACAAAACATCGGCTTGCTGGAAGACAATGATCTTGTCGGTTTCCGCTTCCCTATCGACTTCAGTTCCACTCCCAACCAGACGGTTGTCGTAAACCCAAAAGTGGCTGTAGGAAGTGTCGTCTTTAAAATCAATGGCAATACTGTTCAGGTTGAAAATGAAGCCCCTTATAGCCTTACAGGTAAAGACAATGGTGATTTACTACCATTCACCCCACCTTCGACCACGTTTGAGCTGATGATAGAAACATGGTCTGGTGCTGATGGTACAGGTACATTGCTTCAAAGGTATGTCAGAAGTATTGAGGTCAGCGGTTTTGAAGCCAATAGTATCAATTCCACCATCCTACAGGTATTCCCGAACCCTTCCAACGGGAATATCCAGATCACTACTCCACAGAGTGCTTCAGGTCAGGTTGAAATTAGAAGTTTGATGGGGGAAAAAATCATTATTCTTCCATCAGGAGAACAAGAACTCAATTTACCGAGTGGCGTATATCTCTTAAACTATCATAGCGATACACAACAAAGCACTCAGAAATTCATTATCCGGTAAAACAAAAGAGGCTGATACATTTGTATCAGCCTCCGTTTTATGATTTGCACAAACCGAAATCTCGGCAAGTGGTTTAATCTTACTTCAGGAACAGCATTTCGCTGTAAGTTGGCAATGGCCACTCCTGATCGTCAACCAATGCTTCCAGCGCATCAACTGCACCTCTTACTTTCTCGAAGTGTACACCTTTTACAGTGTCAGCGAAAGCAATAGCCTGCTCAACAACGTCACCCATTTCTTCGATGCGATCAAGATCAGTTGCCATAGAAGCAACACCTTCTTTCAACACGTCGATTTGGTAAGCAACCTCCTCGATAGTCTTCACAAGACCTCTAGACTCAATACCGATGCTCTTTGCAACAGCTGCAGTCTCAACCAATTTACCCATGTAACGAGAAGCTGCAGGGATAATCTTAGTCAGAGCGATAGACTCCATTGTTCTAGCTTCGATATCCAGTTTAGTCTTGTAGATCTCAGTCCAAACCTCGTATCTCGCTTCAATTTCTTTGTGGCTGAATACACCGTGCTTAGCAAATACTTCCATTGCCTGCTCAGTTACCAGGAATTTCAGTGCTCTTGGCGTATCTTTCACGTTAGACAAACCTCTTCTTTCAGCTTCTTCTACCCACTCTTGTGAGTAACCATCGCCTTCGAAACGGATAGCCTTAGATTCTTTGATGTAAGTAATCAATACTTCTCTGATAGCCTCTTCTTTGTCTTTCCCACCTGCGATAAGGGCATCAACTTCAGCTTTGAATTGAGTCAACTGCTCTGCTACTACCAAGTTCAGGATAGCCATTGGAGTACCTGAGTTTTGAGTAGAACCTACAGCTCTCAGCTCAAACTTGTTACCTGTGAAGGCAAATGGAGAAGTACGGTTACGGTCAGTGTTATCCAATTTCAGTGAAGGAATCTTCTCGATACCCAACTGCATGAATTTGTCCTCGCCATCTTCGTAAACCAGCTCACCTGTAGCCTCAACTTTGTCCAAGAACTCAGTCAAAGTAGAACCCAAGAAAACTGACATGATTGCTGGAGGTGCTTCGTTAGCGCCCAGACGGTGATCGTTACCAGCAGAAGCGATTGAACCTCTGATGATGTCACCATATTTGTGTACAGCTTTAACTGTGTTCACCAAGAATGTCAGGAAGTAAAGGCTTCCTTCTGGATCAAACAGGTTTCTGCCGTTATCTGTGATCAGTGACCAGTTGTTGTGCTTACCAGAACCGTTCAGACCTTTGAATGGCTTCTCGTGCAACAACACTTTCAGATCGTGCTTGTCAGCAACTTTCTGCATTACATCCATCATCAGCAGGTTGTGGTCAACAGCAACGTTGATCTCCTCAAACAAAGGAGCCACCTCAAACTGACCTGGCGCTACCTCGTTGTGACGAGTCTGTACAGGAATACCCAATTTCAGACACGCAATCTCGAAGTCTTTCATGAATGCGTACACTCTTGGTGCAATTGAACCAAAGTAGTGGTCATCCAACTGCTGACCTTTCGCAGGAGCAGCACCGAACAGTGTTCTACCTGTGATGTAAAGGTCAGGTCTTGCAGCGTAGAACGCTTTATCAACTAGGAAGTACTCCTGCTCACAACCCAAAGATGCGCTAACAGCAGTTACTTCTTCGTCAAAGTATTTACATACTTCAACAGCCACTTTGCTAACTGCTTCCTGAGCTTTCAGCAATGGCATTTTATAATCCAATGTATCACCAGTGAACGATACGAAGATCGTAGGGATACACAATGTAGACTCAACAATAAAGAATGGAGATGATGGATCCCAACCAGTATAACCTCTAGCAAGGTTAGTAGAACGGATACCACCGTTAGGGAATGAAGATGCATCAGGCTCCTGCTGTATCAGAGTAGAACCTTTGAATATTTCAACACCTTTTCTTGAATCGAAAAATGCATCGTGCTTTTCTGCTGATGAACCAGTCAATGGCTGGAACCAGTGCGTACAGTGTGTAACACCTTTAGCAACCGCCCACTCCTTAACAGCTGCAGCTACAGCGTCAGCAGTTTCAGGATCGATTTTAGCTCCTTTTTCGATAGAAGCTTGAACTTGTTCGAATACAGCAGGTGTAACAGCTGCTTTCAATTTTTTCAGATCGAAGCAGTCATCACCAAAGTAATCAGAAATCTTGTTTGAAGGTACGTCAACTGACTTAGTAGTTCTAGCCAGCGCCTTTTCAACGGCATTCAGTCTAAGATTTGTCATGGATACAGCGTTTGAAGATAATCTTAATGTAGATTTTAATTTCTAAGCATTGTGTGTGACCTAACTGTCTAAAAACGGTTGAGATCACCTTGAAATAACACACATAGTTCTTAACACGGTTCAAAAATGAGTATTATTCCTCAATAAAACAACACTTTTCCTAAAAATGGGATTAAAACAAAACCCATAACACGGCTTATAATACCTTATATCAAAAAAACAGGGCTTGAATAAACCCTGTTTTCTTAATTTCATACACATTTCTTTCCTATCAAGGTGTAAAAACTCCCTGGTCGCTAATGCGACCAGGCAGAGTAGAACCAAAACACACTTGCTTAGAAAGAATAGTAGGCAGCTACAAGAAAACTTGTCGCCGCATCTGTTGGGTTATCGTCCGCATCCGAGAACATGTCTACAGATGCTTTATCGAATCTAAACTCTGGAATGATTGTCAATGGACCTTGCTTGATATTTGCAGATAACGTAAACTCCATCACATTTTCTGACAGCGCGCTACCTGTTTCATCCTCTCCACCGTACATTTCAAAATGCTCTCCTCTCGCACCAAGGCCAAAGCTTTCTGTAATTGCATAGTTCAGGTACAATGCAGTACCAAAGAACCCGTAATTACCCTCCATTCCTTCAATTGTATTGCTCTTATAGCTTGAGTTCAAACCTATCATAAAAGCGTCTGTCGCTTGATAAGTACCAGTCAGGTCAATTTGAGACACGATATCATCTACGTCCTCATCACCTGATTGATTACCGTATAGGTAGTTCAGGTATAGTGCCAGTCCAGAATCTTCTGGCGCATAACCTAACTGCAAGCCATAAAACTTAGGGTCAATGGTCTGAAACTTCGTATCCGTCTGATTGAAGATACCAGCCATTGCACTTACACCGTTCCCCAAATCAAAGTCCAGCTTAACACCTGTATGGTAAAACGGACCATTGGAGAACAGGTAAGAAGTGCTGTAGTTGAAGTTGCCGTTAGCATCAATCACCTCATATCCAACAAAAGTGGAAAAGTTACCAGCTGTAACTGTTAAGTAATCTGTTGGTGAATACGTCATGTACAACTGCTTGATCAAGGACAGTGAGCTAATCGAACCATCTTCACTCACATATCCATTGGCAGCATCTGCACGTGGACCAACAGCAAGATCAGCCACAAAACCTACCTTCCCTACTTGCTGAGAGAGGATCAGGTTCGCCATACCTAACTGAAACGAGTTATGCGAATCAGTAAAACTTGTATAAGCATTTGGGCTTTTGCCAAAGTCATATTTATAATATGCATCTACTGCACCTGAAACCTGAAGTTTTGGCGCTTCTTCTTCCTGCGCCCATGCAGTAGAAATTATAGATGTCATTAGGAAAACAAAGAACAAACGTGTAATTTTGCACATAACTAAGAAAGTTTAAGAGTGAACATTTTGGCTTTCGATGTTTGGCTGCCAGGGGTGAGAGACTGGCAGCTTTCTTTTTTTACACTCCTTAGTTTATTCTAATCCTTTGATAATAGCGTATTTCTCTACAGCTCCTTTCTTCCTCCAAGACTACTATTAATCAACGAATTGAAAATAAAGACAAAGGAGTACTGTGTCCGCTTCTGAATAGAAACGACTTTGTTAATTCCTACTGTTAATTCTGATACTTTTACCAGAAACACTTTACCGTTTTGCTGTCAAAATCTATCAGCAGTAGGTTTTAACTTTAACAAGATCTGAAGGAAGTACTTTTTGAAGGTTTATGATGCGTTTAACACCACTTTGTTTCGGGTTTTTAAAATTCGCTTCAGTATACACAGAGATTGCTTTCGGAACCTGTAAAACTGTTATGAAAAGTTGTGAGAGCTAACAGCTTTAATTAGGCTTTTGATTATGATTTGTTTTGGATGTTAAGAGTTGCACCATTACAGTGCAACTCTTTGTTATATATGATTAGTCGTCAAAAGTAATTGTATAACCTCTCATACCGTGCTCGTGGCTATCAAGACCTTCCAGCTCGTGCTGTTCAGATACTCTCAGACCCATTGTCACGTCGAGCAGTTTGAAGATCAGGAATGCTACAGAGAATGATACCGCACCGTAAGCTGCTACACCGATCAGCTGAGTAAGGAACTGGTCAACACCTGCTTTTGCACCGAAGATACCGCAAGCCAGTGTTCCGAAGATACCACACACAAGGTGTACAGGTATCGCACCCACACAATCGTCAATTTTCAGTTTGTCAAGCGTTTTCGCAGCAAGTACTACCAACACACCTGAGATCATACCGATGATGATTGCCTCTACTGGAGACATGATGTCTGCACCAGCTGTGATACCTACCAAACCTGCAAGGATACCGTTCAGCACCATGCCAAGGTCAAGTCTTTTGAACACAAAGTATCCTGCTACGTAGCCACCAATTGCGCCAGCCGCACCTGCCAAACAAGTTGTTACCAGTACAAGTGAAGTTCCTTCTGGATCAGCAGACAATACAGAACCGCCATTGAAACCGAACCAGCCTAACCACAGCAAGAACACACCGATTGTAGCCAAAGGCACACTTGAACCTGGTTTGTCTACTACTTTGCCATCTACATATTTACCGATACGTGGACCTAGGATCAACACACCAGCCAATGCACCCCAGCCACCTACAGAGTGAACCAGTGTAGAACCAGCGAAGTCAATGAAAGGAGTTTCCATGCTAGCCAAGAAGCCTCCGCCCCAGTGCCACATACCTACCATTGGGTAGATTACACCTACAAAAATCAAAGTAAAGATCAGGTAACCACTGATTTTGATACGTTCTGCTACTGCACCTGATACGATTGTTGCGGCAGTTGCTGCAAACATACCTTGGAACAGGAAGTCAGTCCAGTAAGTATAGTGTCCATCCGCATAAGCTCCTGACACGTAGTCAGCACCCATACCGATGCCAATTCCTGACCAGTTCAGGAATCCGTTTGGATCTGCTACTGTTGGGTACATCAGTTTGAATCCAATAAATGCGTAAGACAGCAAGCCGATCGCAAATGTAAGTACATTCTTAAACAGGATGTTTACAGTATTCTTAGACTGTGTAAATCCTGCCTCTACTCCAGCAAATCCTAAGTGCATGATAAAGACAAGAGCAGTTGCTACCATCATCCATACGTTGTTGGCTGTGAGGCTAATCATTTGAACCTCCTCTGCGGTAGCAACAGCTGCGGTTGCTGCTGTATCAGTTGCTGAAGTGGTACTTACAGCTGAAGCGGCGTCAGCTACTGTATTGGCAGCCAACTGCATTGCTGGCACGGCTGCGTCTAGTAAAAAGTAGAAAGCGTTGTACATTATTTACAAGGGTTTTAGAATGATTAATAGCTCCAGTAATGTTTTGGTAATTAATTCAGAGCATAAACACACATAGTAATAATTGAATTGGCTGAGTTTTGAATATATCAGATGGATATTCAATCCATTAATTGTACAGTTAACATTTTATCAAAATACATCACTGTTTTTAGTGATTTTCCTAACTCATATCCAATTTTATTACAAAATACTTAAACAACCAAATAGTAGTTTAAATTTTATCCTATTTTTCATATAAATATTCACTTTTTGTAATTTTAAGTCATTTTCAAACCCATTTTTTAACTGAAAAGTAATTTTTTACAAAAAATAGGGTTCGTAAAAACCCTTAAACGAAATATTCATCAAAAACCCCTCATTCCTACATTCTACTTTTCAGTCACTGAAAGCAGGGAGTAAGGAGATGAAGCCCAACGCAAACCATTACCCACAAAAAAACCTCAGCGATTGCTGAGGTTTTTTGACTCTATTACCATTTCTGCCAAGTGTTATTCCTAACTACCGAGCATTAATGCGTTTTGGCATATTCTCTCGCCTTTGGAATATTTTCTTCCATTTGCTTAATCCTAGTTTCATTTGAAGGGTGAGTTGAAAGGATTTCAGGAGGAGCTTGACCTCCCGAGCCTGCCATGCGTTTCCAGAATTCAGGTGCTTCATCCAAGTTATACCCCGCCATTGCCATAAAGTACAACCCTAATATATCAGCCTCACTTTCCTGCTTGCGGCTATATGGTAACAAAACCCCTACTTGTGCGCCAGCTCCAAAAGCAGCCATTGCCGCAGACCTTGTTTGTGAAGACTGGTTGGCTAGTGCCACATCTAAGGCAGTACCTAAACCTTGGGCTACCATCTGCTGTGACATTCGTTCATTACCATGCTGAGCGATGGCGTGTGCAATCTCATGAGACATTACCACGGCAATTCCATCCTCATTTTTACAAACAGGCAATATCCCTGTATAGAAAGCCACCTTACCACCTGGCATTGCCCATGCGTTCTGCTGTTCACTTTCTATCAGGTTAAACTCCCATTTATATCCTTGAAGGATTTCACCTTTGCCTTTACTTTTCAAATACTCCTCAACTGCTGCCGAAATCTTATTTCCGATTTTTCGCAATTGTGCTACCTTATCAGCATCATTGGAAAGCTTGCTTTCTTTCAATACTTCTTTATAATTCTGCTGACTCAATGCCAAAATTTCGCTATTAGATACCAGTGTAATCTGATTCCTGCCTGTTATTGGAACTTTAGAGCATCCTCCCATCCAAAGCAACAGTACTATTAAAAACAGCTTCTTCATTGTCGTTAATAATTAGTTTATGTATAGTAATTTTGTGAAGGGTTTGGTCAATTTAACATTCACTGTCCAGCAATAGTTAATATGGTTATATTTTTTCTACATTTTTTAACATCAATAAACTCCCACTCTCCTTTCACCTCTTAAAAATAGACTAACCCATAATATCTTGCCTTTTAATACGCATGTAAGATTATAGCATTACCCTATAGTACCTTCCCTCCTCGAGTCGGCTCGAATGATTATTTTCATCTTCCCTTATTTTCAACCTATTATATATCATCATGACAAACAGCACCTTTCAACCTGACAACCACAACCCTGCTTTTTTGTTGGCAATATCCTTTATTAAAGAAACTGACCGCAACCTGTTCCTGACAGGTAAAGCAGGTAGTGGCAAGACCACTTTCCTACAATATATCAGACAAAACACCCACAAAAACTTACTGGTATTGGCACCTACCGGACTTGCTGCTGTTAATGCCGGTGGTATGACCATACACAACTTCTTTCAGTTACCATTTGGTCCATTACTACCTGATGACAAGAGGTTCAGGGTTTTCGCACCCGCTAATGATCCAGACAAAACTGCCATTCTGAATACTTTTAAATACAGTTTATCCAAAAAAGAGATTATCCGAAACTTGCAACTGTTGATCATTGATGAAGTTTCTATGGTCAGAGCCGATACACTTGATGCGATTGACAAACTATTACGGGTATTTCGAAGAGAGCGAGATAAACCTTTTGGCGGTGTTCAAGTCATTTTGGTTGGCGATCCATTCCAACTTCCTCCTATAAACAATACAGAAACCCAGCAATTACTGAAGAAGCATTACACAGGTACTTCATTTTTTCTATCAACAGCTTTTCAATCATGTAACTCCATCTGCATAGAACTTGAAAAGGTCTACCGACAAAAGGATCAGTCATTTATTAATATCCTGAACCGAATAAGGGTGGGCAGCCCTACAGTCACTGACTTGAAAACCCTCAATTCCAGAGTTCAGCCATCACTTTCACCTGAAAAAAAAGGGCAATATGTTAGATTAGTAACACACCGGTCTGATGCAGACCAATGGAACAATACAGAGTTATTAAAATTAAGGGGAAAAGGTTATACCTACGATGGTATTGTCGATGGTATTTTCAATGAGGAATTACATCCTGTTCCAAAAACGCTACAGCTAAAGGTTGGTGCTCAAGTCATGTTTACCAGAAATAGCACACGATATGGCTACTACAATGGTCTAACTGGTACAGTTATAAAACTAAAACACGATCAGGTTTTGGTTCAACCTGAAAACAAGGAACCTATTTGGGTCACAAAAAGTACGTGGCGTAATATCCGTTACAACTGGAATACCCAATTTCAGATACTTGAAGAGGAAGTCATTGGAACTTTTACCCAATTTCCATTACAACTAGCATGGGCAATCACTATTCATAAAAGTCAGGGACTAACATTTAAGAAGTTAATAATAGATACAGCTAAAGCTTTTGATACTGGACAGGTTTATGTTGCCCTCAGTAGGGCTACTTCATTGAACGACCTTATATTACTATCTCCTATACGTTTTGAGTCCATTAAAGCCTCTCCTACTGTTCAGAAGTTTATCAAACGGATTCCCTCATTCGAACAGAACAAGGAATTATACAGCAACCAAATGGCAGACATTTACTATCAAAAATGCCGAGAAGCTATTCGCTATCATAAATATGACCTTGCTTATGCTTACTTCAGCCATGCCATGCATTTCAGAAATGATATTAACACACCTGAGTTTAAACGGTTTTGGGAATACTTTTTCAGTAAATTAAATCACCAAAGTCAATTGATTAGAGAACTAACAGAAGCAACACGTACTCAATATCCCTTACCTGAAGAATACACTACCAATAAGATATTAGGAGATATGGATCTACCTTTCTAAAAAAACAACAACCCTTTCAGCTGATATTGAAGGGGTTTCTTTTTATAAAGCTGTGACGTCCTGAAATAGCGTTACAGATTTACAATGATACAACTTTATATGGATCCCACTAGCTCAAGTGCTGGTGGGTTTTCTTTTTTATAGGTCTTAATCTTTATCTCTCTTTGCAGGTGCATGTATTCTGGCGTTTTCACCCTGCATGATAAATGGGGTCTTTCCGTGTTGTAGATGTCTATACTCTGCTTGATTATTTTCTTCATAAGTTGGATATCATTGATTTGGATTCCTCTTATAAACTCCTGCTTAAGGATGCCATTTACGCGTTCAGCTACTGCATTTTGATAAGGATCATACTTCTCAGTCATGCTACAGGTTACCTGTGCGTCGTCCAGCATTTCTTGATAATCATCACAACAATATTGTAACCCTCTATCGGAGTGATGGATCAAGGCTTCTGCAGGGTATTCCCGTTGCTGGAGTCCCCTTTTCAATGCCCGGATAGCCCCTTGTGCATTTAAGCTGTTGGATACATCATAGCCAACAACCTTTTTGGAATAAGCATCCGTGACCAAAGCCAGGTACATCGGGTTTTGCCTTGTGCCTATGTAGGTGATATCAGCCACCCAAAGCTGCTCTGGGCGCTTTACCTCCAAGTGTTGCGTCAGGTTCTTGTGCTTACGGAAACGGTGATGTGAGTTGGTGGTCACGTGATATCTTCTGCGAGGCTTTATCAGCATATGGTTAGCCCTGAGGATATCGAAAAGCCAATCTCTTCCTACATCAAGAGTCCTTAACTCCTGTTCCAAGATGGTGTACAGTTTGCGCACACCCAAGCGAGGCTGTCGCATGCGTACCTGCGTCACTAGCTCCAATACCTTCACCGTTAGGGCTTCCCGCTTCTTTTGCTCCTGCTTACATCTGTAATAAAACTGCCTGTTTACCCCGAGTAACTCACAACATTCAACCTTGCTCCAACCGTGTTCAATGTTGCTGCCCTCGATTACTCGGGGGATATATTTTTTCGCACCGGGATGTTATATTCTTTCTCTGCCATCTCCAGCATCATATCAAAGAGAATGATCTTCTTGTCAGCTCGTTCTACCTGCTTCTCTAGGGTTTGCTTCTGACGTTCCAGCAGCTTGACTTTTTGCTCCAGCTCCAATATTCTTTGCTCAGGGGTTTTCGACATTTTTAAGGGGGGGTGTTGGACCAGTCCAAGTTACCAAATTTTCGCAACCAGTCACGAACAGTAGATTTGGCTTGAATACCATATTTGTCACAAGTGCCCTGTACGGAGAGCTTGCCTTCTTCCAATTCAGCGACCACTTGAAGCTTGAAGGACATTGTATAATCCTTCTGAGTTCGCTTTATATAAACCTGATTTACTTGCTTCTCTTCCATGACGTTACAGTTTTGGTGTAACGCTATACTAGGACGGGACAAGCACTTCCCAATTCCTTATATTGCACTCAATAGACTAATATAACTACGAACACACGTGTAGAGAAAAATGAATCAATCTCAACTAAAAGCACACTTCAGTAAGTACCTACAACCTTGGCTTAAATCGATATTGACAGGCTTCTTTATGTTTTTTGTACTTTTTATATATAAAGGCTACAACATACAACAAGGCTTCTCATTTTCTGGTCATAGCCTTCTTTTTAGGTCTATAGCATTTGGTTTGCTTACTTCATTATCCTTTGCTTTCCATGAGTTTTACATTGCACCACGTCTGCATCTCTCAAACTGGAAACAGCAATTGATATGGCTTGTATGGGAAATATTTTTCGGCGCCAATGCTATCTTTTTACTTTTCAACTATTTCTGGAACTGGCAAGAGTTTTATTGGAATGGCTATTTTCTGATGCTAATGGAATTCACTTTTGTCATGATATTTCCACTATTGATCAGTTGGGCTTTGACAAAAAACCTCAAAGGATTTGAAATAAAAACCATTACAGGTTCACCTACTTCCAACATGCTATTTTTTGAATCGGATAATAATAAACAACAGCTAAGCATTAAACCTGAAAACCTACTCTACCTAAAGTCTGAGGACAACTATGTCGCCATTTATTTTATCTCTAACCAAAAGCTACAACACGAGTTATTTAGAAATTCACTAAAAAATATTGAAGCTATTTACCCTACCCCCCTCCCTTCAACGATGTCACAGAAGCTACATGATAAACCCTCAGCAAATTCATCATGTACACTTTTCAAATAAACAAATCAAACTTGATTTAGGGTTTTCTCAAGTAGTACCTGTCTCTAAAAAATACCAAGATACTTTTAACTCAACCTTGCACGCAGACCACCCACCCCATATTTAAAAATTTCACTCCAAATCCTTCTAATGATTTAATTTAGGTTACCTCTTTCCATTACCAAGAGAACAATAAGAGAGCGCTTAGGGCTATATTGAACACAAAATCAAAAAACACAATTAACTAATTGAATCAACAATATTTCAACTAACAAACAATCTCAAAACACAACTTCACCACCCAGTTAATCATTAAAAATTTACAATGTTAACATCGAGAAAACTACAATCACAAAACACTCAACAGAAAAACCTATATATATATAAATTTAATAAAAGCAACAAAATTTCATTACAACAAACAAATTAAACATAAACACCCACCTACACTTCAAACATATAAAAACTCACCTCCTAACAAGAAATCAATCTCATTCCGCTCTATTTTTTTATGAGAAAAATATATTTTTTTGACTATATTACTTTTCAATTGTCACAATATAAACAAGCACCCAAATTCAATTTAAAACCCTATCTACTATGCAAAAGTATTTTTTATTACTCACATTTATTTCACTCCTTCCCCACACCTTGTTTGCACAAGATTTTGAAGCTGATTTTTGGACAGCCCAATGGCTTAAATACAGAAAACCAAAAATATCAAATAATGGAAAGGTTTATCAAGATTATAACAACAGAAATGAGTTAGACATAAAGTCTAAAAAATATCTAAGCAAAAAACTTAATAACTATAACTTTCTGAATGACCCTATGATGGAAGATTACCTGTATCAAAACTTGATGGAGGTATTTCCTACTGATTTAGTATTACCAGGTAGATACAAAGACCTTAATATTCAAATTATAAAATCAACTGAACTTAATGTCTTCTCTACACACGACGGTAGTATATTTATAACCACAGGCCTGCTGTCTCTGATAGAAAATGAGGATGAGTTAGAGGCAATTTTGGCTCATGAAGTAGCTCATCTTGTCTTGGATCACAATTTAAAGCAATACAAGACCCATAAAACAACGACTACCATAGGTAATATCATTGACACTGCAGCTATGACAGCAGCTGCAGTGAACGCTGAGAAGAAAAACTATTCGCTTACTAATAGTTATATTGCCACAGTAGTTGCCGGCACACTTTCTAATAATGCAACTGCAGCTATTCAACAGGTTATCGGTGCTTCTTATTCAAGAAATGATGAAACAGCTGCTGATAAGATTGCACAAGAATGGCTAATTACACAAGGAAAAGATAAACATGCTTTAGGCAGAGTCTTGGAGAGAGCTGGCAAACATTATACACGTAGCGGAAGTAAAGAATGGACAGGGTTGCTTGACAGCCATCCAAGCTTAAAAAAGAGGCTAAAAAAACTTGAATATATATCAAGTGAACCCAATCCTGACTACCGTTTCCAAAGAATGGTAGTTCCTAGTTTACAAGCTTTGGCTACCATTGAAATTCACAACAGAAACTTTGAATTAGCTTCCGAACTCTTGGATAAAATCATTGCGAGTCAATGGCCTACTGAAGAAGCATACCTCTTAAAGGCTAATATTAGCCGACACCTTCAAAACACTAACAAAAGCAACAAAGATGCCTTAGCTCTACTTAATATTGAAAACCAAGACTTCATCAATTTCAAACCAGAACGTGAGCAAGAAAAAGGACTATTATTTTTAAGAATGGAGGAGTATTCAAAAGCATTAGCAGCTTTTGAAGCCTGTGAAAGGTATTTGGTTTTAAGGTTTAAAGAGACTCAAGAATATAACAAAGAACAACTTATTTGGACAAGACAAATGATTGCTAGATGTAAGACCTTTACTAATAAGCAGACTTCTAACTAAGCAATTCAAATACAATAAATTTCCCTATAAAACCACTTCTATAATGAAGTGGTTTTCTTTTTACACAATCAAAAAACATTGTACATCAATATCATTTAAGGGGTTTTTATTTGAATTATCATTTAAAAAACATCAAATTGTTAACATTAAGCTAAAAACCCTATTAAACAACTACGATTGAACTACCATGTACAAGAAAATTGCTACTGTAACCCTTGTAGCTGTGATTGCCACTTTTGTTGGTTTCCACTTTTACAGCGACATACCTGCTGAAAAACTCAAAAAACACTTTGCCAACGCCTATTCACACTACTTGAATTTTGAAGGAATGACTGTCCACTACCAAGATGAAGGGACAGGAATACCACTCATACTGCTTCACGGGACAGCTTCCTCCTTACAAACGTGGGATGGATGGCGAAAACAATTACGCCAAGATTATAGAATTATCCGACTGGACCTCCCTGGTTTTGGTCTGTCTGGTCCACACCCTAATAAAGATTATTCTATTGCTATGTACGACAGAATGCTGTCAACACTTTTGGATTCACTAAAAATTGATGAGTGCTATTTAGTCGGAAACTCTCTTGGAGGGGAAATAGCATGGAACTTCACCGCCCGCCACCCTGCAAAAGTCAATAAACTTATTCTTATTTCTCCTAGTGGCATTCGCAATGAGACCACTACTTCACCTTGGGTATTTGATCTTACCAAAACACCACTAATACAACAGGCTTTACGCTATTGCACACCGAAATTTTTAGTAAAACAGAACCTGCTTGAGGTTTATGGAGATGATTCAAAAGTAGATGACAAGTTGGTTAACCGCTACCACCAAACACTCTTAAGGTCAGGAAACAGGCAGGCTTTTATAGACAGAATTTCCATGCCTAAAAAAGATAACACCTCCATGATTGGACAAGTCTATGCTCCTACTTTAATCATGTGGGGTAAAAAAGATGTATGGATTCCTTCAGAATTGGCAACCAAATTCAGTGACAAGATTGCTGATGCCTCGATGATCATATATGAAGATGCTGGTCATGTACCTATGGAGGAAATCCCTATCGTCACCGCACAAGACGCTCACAAGTTCTTTTCTGGTCAAATGTTGGTTTATATCCGCTAATATATGATCAAGTACTTGATAACAACCTTTGTATTTTGGTTTGTATTTACGCTTTACTGTAATGGTCAAAACATAACCAGTTTAGAAAAAATTGAACCAAACACTGTTTATGAAAATGTCCATGTAAAGCCCATTGCATCCAACGAACAGGTAACTTCTTTTATAATCTGGGTTAAGACGTCTGTTAGAAAGCATAAACATATTCACCATACTGAGAGTGTTTATATTCTTGATGGTAAAGCTGAAATGTTATTGGGTGAACAAACTTTAAATATTCAAAAAGGAGATTATATTTTTATACCAAAAGGAACTCCTCATGCAGTTATAAAAGTCATGGGCAACAAACCTTTAAAAGTATTATCAGTACAGTCACCAAAGTTTACAGGTGAAGATCGTATTTTTATTGAATAATCACTCTACGGTACAGTTTTAATAACAAAGTGAGTTAAGGGTGTAATACTGGATTACAGGATATTTGCAGGTTATTTAAGGGCTGATTGGGGCAAGAAAAAGCAAAGGTCTAACTTTGCCGTTCGCCAAAACCACAAGCCAGACCTTTACCTTTATGTTGACTGCAAATATACTTGAAATCCTCTGCGGTTTCCAAATCGTCAAAGGCAAACCAAGCAAACAGGTACTAGCCAAGCTAATTACGGCCTTGGTGGAAGATGAAAATGTGCAATTTCATCAGATAGCCAAAAACTTGCCATCCAAGGCACAAAAAGCTTCTCGGACCAAGCAAGTCAAACGCTTTATGTCAGGAGCTGTGTTCAATTATCAGGCCCTGATGGCATGGTTGTTTTCCTGCCTGCCATCCGGAAAGATCACCCTCTGCATTGACCGAACCAACTGGCAGTCCAGAAAGCAGGCAGTGAATATTCTGGCCGTGACGGCCTACAGTCATGGCGTGGGTTTCCCACTGGCTTTTCGGCTACTGGACAAAAAAGGAAACAGCCACCAGCAGGAGCGTATTGATTTGCTGAAGGAAGTGCTTCAGATTGTACCTCCCGAGCGGATCGGGAAAGTGATTGCAGACCGAGAGTTTATCGGCAAAAAGTGGCTTCGGTTTATGACCATGCAAGGGATTGTCTTCTGCGTTCGGATTCCATCACACCACAAAATCAACATCGATGGTGTGGAGAAAACAGGAGAGGTATGGAGCAAAGAAGGTTTTCGTTGCACTGACCGAAGAGCGACGATCTATGGAATGGACCTGACTCTTTCCATGCAGATGACCAAGGATAAAAACGGGCGAAAGGACTACCTGATCGTAGTCTCAAACCTGATGAAAAGCGGCTTGCTGTCAAGCTATAGAAAACGGTGGAGCATCGAGGTGTTCTTCCAGTCGCTCAAAGGGCGGGGATTCAACCTGGAAGCCACTCACCTGACCAAATTGGATCGGCTTGAAAGACTTTTTGCTGTGGTGTGTATGGCCTTTGCTGTTTGTCACTTATTTGGCGTGGCTTTCCATGAAAAAGTACAAAACATAAAAGTAAAGAACCACGGTTACAGGGAGAACAGCTATTTCAGAAAGGGAAAAGATCTGTTGCAGGAGCATTTCTGTACGAGACCCCGCCAAGTAGGTAATGAGATCAAAGGACTTTGGAAGAAGTTTTGGAGGGGAATTAGTTCCAAAACACCATCTGAAAAACTGGTTTTTAGTTGGTTATAAAAAAGTGTACCGTAGAGTGTTGAATAATAATAAAGCCGTTACCATTCGATTGGTAACGGCTTTTCCTATATTTTACTAATCCATTTTTTCAAATTGAATGGTACAGTTCGCATCCAAGATCAGTTTGGCGTTAAATTTATCACCATTAACCTCAAACCCTGATAGCTTACCTGTCTTTCCTTTTTGAACCAGCTGCTTAATCTGATTTTCAGACAACTTTTTACCCCTGATTTCAAATGGAACCACAAAATTGCAAGTCCTGTATTTATTCCCCAAACAACCAAAGGCCGTCTTCCCTTTCACTACTTCATATTTCTTACACTTAGGGCAAGTTAGCAGAGCCTCTTCTACTTTGTGAAAAGCCACCTTAAAACGCTTATCCAAAGTAAGGTATCCCTCCACTTTTTGTCCATCTATTTCAAGTCCTTTTATACTTGGGGTTTTACCTTTTATAATCAGAGACTGTAATTGCTTATCTGTTAGTTTTTTACCTCCAAATTCAAACCCTATTACAAAATCACAAGATTTATCCTTGTTTCCTAGACAACCATAAGCTGTATTTCCCTTTACAACTTCATGCTCTCCGCACTTCGGACATGTTATTTTTTTATCTGAAACAGCCTTTTTCTTCTTGTCAGCTGTTGCAGCTGTTTTATGCTCTGGTTTTTCTTCAGGATCTTCAGTTACTATTCGTTTGGCATTCTGATCGTATTTCACTGTTTGAACTACTTCTGTTACCATTTCTTTCATTTCATTCATGAAATTGGCAACCTGATAAGTCCCATCCTCGATCTCACGTAATTTTTTCTCCCAAACACCTGTCAGTTCAGCAGACTTCAACATCTCATTTTGGATGGTGTCCACCAATTCGGTCCCTGTTTGTGTAGGCACAAGGTTCTTACGTTCCTTTCGAATATACTTTCTTCTGAAAAGTGTCTCGATGATTGCTGCTCTAGTAGAAGGTCTTCCTATCCCATTCTCTTTCATCAGGTCTCTCAACTCCTCATCTTCCACCTGTTTACCTGCGGTTTCCATTGCCCTAAGTAGGGTTGCTTCAGTGTACAATTTAGGTGGAGAGGTTACCTTTTCTTGCAATTGAGGTTCGTGCGGACCACTCTCGCCCTTCTTAAATTCAGGCAATACCTGTTCCTGATCTTCCTGTCCCTTATTGTCGTCATCATCGTCCTCCTCCCCTCTTTTCTTCCTTTGCTCTCTAGCTCTCTTGGCAGCCTCTTCCTCTTTCTGAAACAATACACGCCATCCCGGATCAAGGATCTGTTTACCTGTAACTTTAAATTCAATACCTTTTACATCACCCAATACTTCTGTTTTGGATACGATACAATCAGGGTAAAATGCTGCTATAAACCTCAATGCCACCAGATCATAAACTACCTGCTCGTTATGTGCAAGTCCTTTAGCTGCCACTTTTGTAGGAATAATGGCATGGTGATCAGTGACTTTCTTATCATCAAATACCTTCTTTGACTTCTTGATCGGTTTACCCAGAAGCGGCTGCACCTGATCTGCAAACTTGTGCAAGGTTTTCAATATAGCCGGCACTTGCGGAAATACATCGTTAGGCAAGTGTGTTGTATCAACCCTTGGATAAGTCAACACCTTCTTTTCGTATAAGCTCTGAGCCAACTTCAGTGTCTGGTCAGCTGAAAACCCAAACTTCTTATTACAAGTCACCTGCAATGAAGTCAAGTCAAAAAGCTTAGGAGGTGTTTCCTTTCCTTTTTTCTTTGTAAATGACGTGATGGTAAATGGCTGATTTTCTAAAGACCTAACCAGTTCTTCGGCTTTTTCCTTATCCTTGAACTTGCCTTCAAAAGCCCCAAATTCATCCAGTTGCTCACCTCTCGCTGTAAAGAGAACATCCCTGTACTTGGTTTTAAGCTCCCAATAAGTTTCAGGTGTAAAATTGTTCAACTCTTTTTGTCTGTTGACTATCAGTGCCAAGGTTGGCGTTTGTACCCTGCCAATGGATAATACCTGCCCAAAAGCCCCGTATTTTAGTGTATAAAGTCTCGTTGCATTGATCCCAAGCAGCCAGTCTCCAATAGCCCGAGAGCTACCTGCAGCATATAAAAGGTCAAACTCTTTGGCATCACGCAGTGCACGGAAACCATCACGAATCGCTTCTTCAGTCAAAGATGAAATCCACAATCGCTTGACAGGAACACGGCAACGAGCTTCTTGCAAAACCCAACGCTGTATAAGTTCTCCCTCTTGCCCGGCATCACCACAGTTGATCACTTCCTGCGCTTTTGCCACCAATGATTTGATCACATTGAACTGCTGCTTCACCCCTTTGTCTTCCATAATCTTAATGGCAAACTTCACAGGGATAATCGGCAAAGTGGTTAAGTCCCACCTTTTCAGTGCTGGATCATAGTCTTGAGGTTCCTTCAAGGTACACAAGTGTCCAAAAGTCCAGGTTACCTGATACCCATTTCCCTCATAATACCCATCTCTGCGCTGCTTGGCGCCTATTACCATGGCAATTTCCTTTGCCACGCTCGGTTTCTCTGCGATGCAGACTTTCATAAGCTAAAAATCAGTCGGGAACACTTACCACACAAAGGCAATATAAGCGTCTGACCTTCTTTTAATTCTATATTTCACATCACCTTTTTCCAAAGGCTTTGCTTGATTTCTTTCTAAATTCAGACATAAAAATACCACTTCCTAAGGAAATGGTTGTACTTTTTTTGCTTCTGATAAGGCTTAACATTAAAACTTTTTAGAGGTTAAGTCCAAACATTTATAGTAAAAAGCATTTGTAATAATTACCTTTGCCACTATCAAAATTCAGTCTAAATAAGGATTTAACAGAACAGTTTTACGGCAAAAAAGCTTCAACACCTGCCATTTCACAACTGTAATCCACTGACTCTTTTATAATTATGAACATGATCACATACAGGTCCATCGCCAATTTGAGAGCAGGAGAGAAAAGCACTATTGTAGGTTTTGCTGACGACAACATTGCAAGCAAGCTAATTGAGATGGGACTTTTTCCAGGTAGTGATGTCACTATGGTAAGAAAGGCCCCTTTCGGTGGCGTGTTTTACCTTAAAGTGGCAGGAAATAACTTTGCCATTCGCAAAGAAGAAGCAAACTGCATCAAAATTAAAGAATAGTTGGACCACTAATTTCAGGTCTTTTGCTCGCTCATGATTCCAGTGGAATAGCATCCATTGGGGAAATGAGCCATATATTTTTATCAGAGCGGATATGACGAAAAGAAAGGAAATCTCTGTTGCATTGGTTGGAAACCCGAATGTAGGTAAATCATCCGTATTCAACCAGTTGACAGGGTTAAGACAGAAAGTAGGAAACTTTCCAGGTGTAACGGTAGACAAAAAGGTAGGGTACTGCAAACTGACAGAAGACTTCGAAGCCAAAATCACAGATTTCCCTGGCACATACAGTCTTTATCCTACTTCATTGGATGAGAAAGTAGTTTTGAATGTCTTTTCCAACCCTAAAGACAAAAACTACCCTGAAGTTATCGTTTATGTAGCTGATGTTACCAACCTTGATCGCCACCTGCTACTCCTCTCTCAATTGCAGGATACAGGTTTACCGATTGTCTTGGCATTGACCATGATTGACATGGCTGACAAGGATCAGGTTTTCTGTAACGAGCAGCTTTTGAGTGAAAAACTTGGCATTCCTGTTCTGAAGATAAATGGCCGTACAGGTGAAGGGCTTGAAGGTTTAAAAAATGCTGTTGTTGAAAGCTCAACCAAAGTCAATGGAAAAACAGCTTCTCCCATAATTTTCAAGAATTCACCTACTGCTGAAAAAGTGAGCAGTGCTATTCAGGATCGTCTCCAGTTAGACAATCAATATAGAGCACTTCTGCTTGCTCACCATCACCAAGATCTTCCCTTCTTATCGTCAGAAGAAAAAAATACTATTCAGGAAATCTGTCAGCAACATGATTTCAAGGCTATTAAGCTTCAGATAGATGAGACTATGCAACGTTATGACAGCATGGCTCCTATCTTGCAAAAAGCACTGAAGAAAGCACCGTTACCTGCTGTTACAAATACAGACAAGATAGACAGGATCGTTACACACCCAGTAATGGGACCTATCCTCTTTTTCGGCATTCTGATTTTTGTTTTTCAAGCCATTTTCTCTTGGTCAGAACTACCAATGGAGTGGATTGAAGAAAGTTTTACTGCAACTGGCGACTTAGTAAAGGCTATACTTCCTGAAGCTTGGTACACAAGTCTGATTACGGATGGTATCATTGCAGGTCTAGGCGGTGTATTGGTCTTTATACCTCAGATTGCTATTCTTTTCCTTCTCATCGGTTTACTGGAAGAAGTTGGTTATATGGCCAGAGCTGTTTTCCTGTTTGACAAGATCATGCAGAAATTCGGTTTGAATGGTCGAAGCATTGTGGCATTGATTTCTGGCGGAGCTTGCGCTATTCCAGCTGTAATGTCTACCCGTACCATCGGTAACTGGAAAGAACGCCTGATTACCATTATGGTAACTCCACTGATCAGCTGCTCAGCCCGTATACCAGTTTATGCTATTCTGGTTGCTTTTGCCGTACCCCCTGTTACAGTATGGGGAATCTTCAACTTGCAAGCGATTACATTCATCGGCATGTATATTCTTGGTGCTGCAGCTGCCTTGATATCGGCATATGTATTCAAAAAAATACTGAAGACCAACGAGAGCACTTTCCTGATGCTGGAACTACCTGCCTACCGTGCACCACATTGGAAAAACGTCCTGTTGAATGTTCGTGAAAAGGTAGAGTCCTTCGTATTGGAAGCTGGTAAAGTAATTATTATCGTCTCTATCGTGCTTTGGGCACTAGCTTCATATGGTCCAGGAAATGAAATGGACAATGCAGAAAAAGAAGCTGTAAAAATCGCTCAGCAGGAACAATTGGATGAAACACATACAGCGGACCTGATCGCATCCAAAAGAATCGAGGTTTCATATGCCGGTTATTTGGGTAAAACAATTGAGCCTGCTATTCGCCCACTTGGCTTTAACTGGAAAATTGGTATCGCTCTGATTTCATCTTTTGCAGCCAGAGAGGTGTTTGTAGGTACAATGGCTACGATCTACAGCATTGGAAGTGCAGATGATGAAGGTACTATTAAGACTAGAATGGAAAAGGAAATTGACCCTGTCACAGGTGAAAAGGTCTTTAACCCAGCTACAGCCTTCTCTCTGCTTATCTTCTATGTATTTGCCATGCAATGTATGAGTACAGTGGCGATTGTAAAAAGAGAGACCAAAAGCTGGAAATGGCCACTTATCCAGATGGGATATATGGGCGCTTTGGCTTATATAGGTAGCTTTATTGTCTACCAAATAATGCAATAGATTTTCCCCTCTTTAAATATAAACCTAAAGCCTCGCTGAGTGGTCATAAATTGGACTTTCAGCGAGGCTTTATAACTTTTTCATTAGAAAAAACGTATCTGTAAATGTGTCAAATTAATGCTGTATTTAGCGTATATAGTATTACACTAAGGTACTTTTCCTATGAAAAATAATACCTTACTGATACTGTTATTCGTTAACAAGTTACAGTAATCTTATCACCATAAAACTGAATAAAATGATTTTAGGCGTATCAAGCTGGCTTTCTAACAAACTAGGATGGAGTGTATCTCTCATTAGAATCGTATTTGTAATCTCAGTTCTGTTTTTTGGAACAGGTCTTGGGCTTTACCTGATACTTTGGATTGTCAAGTTATTATCGAAATAAGCTGAGCGTTCAGCAAAGCACATATAAAAACAAAAAAGGAAGCTATAGCAGCTTCCTTTTCTGTTTTGTTTATAATGATAAAACTTACGCCATAATTACTCCACCGGCTTTCAGCATCTTTCTTCTTGCTGAAATTACCTGTTCCATTCCGACTTCCAGTTTCACCAAATCTTTCCCTATAATCCCTTTCATCTGTGCGATATCAGGTTGTCTACGGGTCATATCACCTTCTTTCAATGGAGGTAGATGAATGATTGGAGAGTCGCTCTCTGTCATATCCTTGATCAACTCTGCCAACTCCAATATCGTTGTTGGTATATCATTACCTACGTTGATTACCTGATCTTGTCCACTATTGGTTTCCAACAGTTTCAAAGCTACTTCAATATTGTCATCAATATAACAGAACGTTCTGGTCTGGGATCCATCACCATAGATCGTCAATGGTTCTCCTTTCAGTGCCGAATCAATGAATTTGGACATAACGAAGTCAGTACTCTGCTTTGGTCCATAAGTATTGAAGAAACGGAAGATCGTATAATCCAATCCGTACTCCTGTTTGAATGAGCGACAGAACGATTCACCTACATTCTTCACCACTGCATAAGGCAGTCGGGAGTTCAAAGGTGTTGTTTCTTCATGTTGCGGCAAGTGTACTGGCTCTCCATATACTTCCGACGAAGAAGAGAAGAATACTTGCTTCACACCTGTATTCTTAGACAGTGAAAGTACATGGTTAATACCGTTGATATCATCCAATACCATCACAGGGTTTGCCAACGTACGCTTAACCCCCACAACTGCCGCATAGTGAAATACATAATCAAAGCGATATGCTGTCATAATTGCCGCTATCTCCTCATAGCGGTTAGCATCTCCTTTGATAAACTTACAGTTTGGGTGATCAGGTACATTGTAAAGGTGTCCTGTCAACAGGTTATCCACCAATACCACAAAGTTTTCTGGGTCGTCGAGCAATCGCTCAGCAAGGGAACTAGGTACAAAACCAGCCCCTCCTGTAATCAAGATTTTTCTCATCAGTAAATCAGTTTTCTCTGGTTTCAGCAGTTTGCAGGATTATTATTTGGTTATTGTGTTGTAGGATATGCCCTACTTTAATATAAGTATTAAAAGCAGGAAGACTATATGAAATCGATCTAAAATATCAATCTATCTCATGCTTCCTCTTACTGTCAACTTAGAACAGTTTTATTATTAGTAATTGTTGAATAAATCACATTCAACCTCTATTCTTTATATAATGCAAAAAAGCAGACTTATAGTATCAATAAGCCTGCTTTTGTTCATATTCTTGAGCTAAATTATCAGCCGACAATCATTCCAGCAATTGTACCAGTCATCATACAAGCAATTGTCGCACCTAACAACGCTTTTAATCCCAATTTTGAAAGGTCTGACTGTCTGCTTGGCGCCAAACCACCAATACCACCAATTTGGATAGCAATTGAACTAAAGTTTGAGAATCCACACAGTGCATAAGTAGAAACGACAATCGCCTTCACACTCAACAAATTATTTGCCTTAAGTTCTGCTAGGTTACTGTAAGCAATAAACTCATTGATCACTGTTTTCTGTCCTAGCAAACTTCCTACAATCAGGGATTCTGACCAATCAATTCCCATCAAAGCAGCAAACACTCTAAATATCTGGCCAAGGATATACTGAAGCGACAACCCATCAAACTGCCCTCCTGAAGAAGATGCGATTGCCTCATTGATGTCTCTGATCTCACCCAATGCCCCTAGCGCTCCGTTAATGGCATAGATAATGGCAATAAAAGAAAGTAGCATAGCACCTACATTCAACGCCAAGCTAAGTCCATCTGAGGTACCATTGGCAATGGCATCAATCAAGTTTGCTCCCAGTTTTTCATTATTCACTTTCAGCTCAGTATCAATCTTCTCAGGCTCCGCTTCCGGCAACAGTATTTTGGACATCACAATGGCTGCTGGTGCATTCATAATGGAAGCGCTCAAAAGGTAAGCGGCAAATTTGGCTTGCTCAGCAGGGTCAGATCCTCCTAAAAAAGTTACGTACCCAGCCAAAACACCTCCTGCCATTGTTGCCATACCACCCGTCATCAGACACATGATCTCCGATTTGGTCATACGTTCGATAAAAGGTTTCACCAATAGTGGTGCCTCAGTTTGTCCCAAGAAAATATTACCAGCTGCAGAAAGGCTTTCAGCACCAGAAAGGCGCATCGTTTTTGACATCACAAATGCAATTACATAAACGATTTTCTGAAGAACACCCAAATAGTACAATCCTGAACTTACTGCTGCAAAAAATATAATGGTAGGCAAAACCTGAAAGGCGAAAATGAAGCCGAACGAATCCATATCAGTAACCAGACTTCCAAAAATAAACTCTGCTCCATTACGGGAAAAACCCAAGAATGTCACGAAGCCTTGACTGATCCAATTGAATGCATTTTCTACAGCTTCAACTTTTGTTACCAGTAAACCGAACAGTATCTGTAAGGTAATTCCCGTTCCTACCAAACGCCAGTCAACAGCTTTCTTGTTACTTGAAAATGCAAAGGCAATAGCGACAAAGATCACCAGCCCGACAATCCCTCTTATAATTTCCATTTTTTATCTGATTAGACTCTATTTTATCATAAATGCCATGTTCAAAGACATGAATGTAGCACGTTAACAAATCGTGAATTCTTGAGAATCCCGGCAAAGTTAAACTTCGCGCTGTATTTTTGTAATGAGAAAAACTATTCTTCCAAAAAATAATTATGTTTTTGAATGTAAAATGCTGCAATAGCATGATTATACCTTAGTATTTTGTTGTTAGCTTGGTAAGGTTATTTGCCTTCAAAGCGAGTATAGCTTATTTTTATTTAAATTGAATTATTAGCGGATAGGATTGACTTTTAGGTGACCTTTATAAACTAGCAGAATGTAAGGCTACTGTGTACGACAGCCGGGATATGGACAGCATGAATCAAGAGAAAAATTGGAAGAAAAAAGAAAAAGGGTCTCAGCTTGATGAGTTACAAAGTGAAGACATTGCCTCAGTATCGGCACTCGAAGCCGCATTGAGTGTTTTGTTGCGCAAAACAACCTTATTGGGCCTCGATGACCTTTTTGAGATTCTTAAGACAGAACTCAAGTACCTTTCCAGAAACCTACTTCATCGCTACCTTCAAAAAGAAGGCATTAGTCGCCTACAGGATATTATTCCTTTGGCTGACGAACACGATACTTTCCGTTTTTTTAAATATCAGGTACCTGGGTATATCTTCGTCTCAACTATTGAACTGTCATTGGATGGGCAAAAAACCTACGTCTATATCGGTATCGACCTTTGCACCAAGTACATCGTTGCGGATGTTTTTGAGAATAAGCGTAGAGAAACAGTTGCCCGATTTATGCAACAGCTAGTTGACCGCATTCCAGCTCAAATCCAAAAAGTATTTACTTCTAATATTCCGATAAGTCACAGTAAGCAAGGGAAAGGTAAAATCCTTGACTTCAACCATATTTGCAGAAAAAATGGCATCACACATACACCTGTAACGCTGCCTTCTGCATGGAAAACCAATAAAGTACAAGTGCCTATTAAGCTGAGTAAGTCAGCCACCAAACAGGCAGCCACTCAACGCATAAAGGAATACCTGAGTTTTTATCTCTTAAAATACAACCTCGGTACAAGGCTCAGTATCAATAAATTTCTGACTCCTATCGAGAAAATGAGCATGGAATACGACAAGGCGCCTAAATTATTTAATTTTAATCCGCATGAGTTAAATTCCGGTCCGATCACTATGGTACACAAAGACAAAATAACAGATCTCATCCAAAGCAGTAATTATGTCAGCCGAGACCTCAGTTGGCTTCAATTCAATTACCGTGTACTGGATCAGGCAAAAAAAGCACAACGCACTATTTTTGAACGCCTGAAGTTTTTGGCGATTACAGCCTCCAACTTCGATGAGTTTTTTATGGTAAGGGTTGGTTCCCTTTACAACTACCTCGACTATGGCAAAAGCCGATTGGATTACTCTGGCCTAAGGGAAGAGCAGTTCCGAGATAAGCTTTACTCTGACATCCATGAATTCAATAATGAGCAGTCAAGGTTTTACAACGAGGAGCTATTGCCTCAATTTGAAGCGAATGGTTTCAGTGTTTGTGGGATAGAAGAACTGACAGGAAAAGAGAAGAAAGAAGTAGAGTCGTACTTCCATAAAACGATTTTCCCAATGCTTACCCCAATGGTGTATGACAATTACCACACCTTCCCGATTCTGCAAAACCTATTGCTCATTTTCGGGATTGTAACGGTCGACCATACAGCCAACCTGAAAGACAAGCGTAAGCTTTCCTTTGTACAGGTTCCGAAAAACCTGCCACGCTTCTTTGAAGTGGAAAGAGAGGACGGACTGATTTTCATTCCGATTGAAAGCATTATCCGTACACATATCCGAAAGCTGTTCCGCAATGTAGAAATTGAGTCTGTTGACCTTTTCCGTATTACACGGAACGGCGACTATACGCTACAGGAAAGTGAAGATTTGGAAACGGACTTTATCAATGAGCTAAAGCTAAAGCTAAAAACCCGTCGTACAGGCCGTGTGGTTCGAGTAGAGATTACACCTGGCTATTCTGACTGGATGGCAGACATTCTGAAAGAAAAATGGAATGTTGACGACCTGAATTTCTTCGAGAACCCTGCCATCATTGACTATACAAGTCTGTGGCAAATTGTGAAACACAAGGCATTTAAATACCTGATGCCCCCTTCTCGACAGCCTGTAACGCCTTTGGGTATCAGCAAGGATCATGAAGAAGATATTTTCAGCCTTTTGCAGAAAAATGACATACTGCTTCATCACCCATACAACAGTGCTGACCAGATGCTCGAATTGTTGGAAGCTTCAGCAGAAGACCCAAATGTACTTGCCATCAAGATGACTATCTACAGGTTGGCTGACGACTCAAGGGTCACCTCTGCACTGCTTAAAGCGGTAGAGAACGGTAAGCACGTTTCTGCCCTATTTGAGGTAAAAGCCAGATTTGACGAGGAAAACAATATATCTGAAGCCAAAAAACTTCAGGATGCAGGCTGTTTTGTAATTTATGGTATTACTGCATTGAAAACCCATACCAAGCTAATGCTTATTGTCCGTAAGGAAGGCAGTAAAGTCAAACGTTATGTTCACTTGGGTACTGGTAATTACAATGAAAGTACAGCTAAGCTCTATACCGACATCGGCTTAATGACTACAAATGACGTCTATGGCGAAGATGTATCAGAGTTTTTCAATGCCATTACAGGTCATTCGAGACCTACAGGTTACAACAGACTGCTCACTGCTCCAAACGAAATGCGAGATGGGCTAATTCAGTTGATTGACAATGAAGCGCAAAATGCTCGTGATGGGTTACCAAGTGGCATTGTCATCAAAGTCAACTCCTTGCAGGATGACAAGTTCATCGATGCCCTTTACCGTGCTTCTCAAGCAGGTGTCAACATCAAGTTAATTGTAAGGGGTATTTGCTGCCTGAAGCCTGGCAGAAAGGGCTTGAGTGAAAATATCACAATCCGTTCCATTGTAGGAGAGTATTTGGAGCATACCCGTCTGTTCTATTTCCACAACAACGGTGAACCTGTTGTATATGGTGGTAGTGCCGATGCCATGGTCCGTAGTTTTGACCGTCGAATAGAGTCTCTCTTCCTGATTGAAGACGAGTTCTGTAAACAGGAAGCAATCATGATTTTGGCATATAACCTCAAGGACAATGTCAATGCCTATGAAATGAGTGAAGATGGTAACTACACGCCTACAATAACCAAGGAAGGAGAAACCATCTTTGATATTCACAAGGAGTTTTTCAATGCTACAGATGAACTAGCAAGAAAAGCAAAACTGTTTTAATACATAAAATTGGTATTACTCCCAATGAAAAGCCTATCCCGAAACCTTCATGTTTCGTGTTAGGCTTTTTCGTTTTTGGAGGTTGGCATTCTCATCTAATCCCATAAGCCCAACCATATCAGCCTTCTGATTGATATATTCGGCCTCTCTTTTATACAAATTTGACTATTATAATTTCAATAGCCATGAACAAACATCAATCTTTCAACTTACTAGGCTTACTAGCTATTTGGGGACTTTTTCTATTCCAACTTTCTCCTTCCTTGGCACAATCAAATGATAAAAAAGCAAAGCAACCTGCTTACATTGACAAGAAAGGTGTACTAAGATGGAAGGGGACAAATGAAGAAATACACGGATTCGGCGTGAACTACACAGTACCTTTTGCACATGCCTACCGCTCTGCCAAGAAACTGGGAATTGACCCTAAAAAAGCAATCGACAAAGATATTTACCACTTTTCAAGACTAGGTTTTGACCTATACAGAATCCATGTATGGGATACAGAGATCTGCGACTCACTTGGCAACCTGATTGAAAATGAGCACCTAGACGCTTTTGACTATCTTCTTCAGCAGTTAAAAGAAAAGCAGATCAATTATGTTGTTACACCTATTGCTTTTTGGGGAAATGGCTGGCCTGAGCCAGATGGAGATACCCCAGGCTTCTCTCACAAATACGGTAAAGATAAATCTTTGACAAATCCTGATGCGATCAAGGCTCAAGAAAATTACCTGTATCAATTCCTCAATCACGTCAACCCTTATACTGGTCTCGCTTATAAAGATGACCCTAGTTTAATTGCTTTTGAAATTAGTAATGAGCCACACCATAGAGGTGCTCCAAAATCTGTCACAACATATATCGACAAGATGGTCAAATCCATGCGTAAGACTGGATGTGAAAAACCAATATTCTACAATGTCACGCATAGTATACAGCTCGCTGAAGCCTATTTTGATGCCAATATTCGAGGAGGCACCTTCCAATGGTACCCAACAGGACTAGGTTTTGGAAAAGAACTTGAAGGTAATTTCTTACCAAATGTAGATCGGTATACGATCCCATTTGATGAGGTAATCAAGAAAAACGGAGGAGGCAAACTCGTTTATGAATTTGATGCGGCAGACATTGGGCGTTCATACATCTACCCTGCTATTGCACGTAGCTTTAGAACCGCTGGAATTCAAATTGGGTGTCATTTTTCATATGACCCTACCTACTTGGCATATGCCAATACGGAATACAACACCCACTATATGAACTTGGCATATACACCCCAAAAAGCATTGAGCTTGATGGTTGCTTATGAAGTATTCCATCAGATGCCAAGATATAAAGACTATGGCAGCTATCCAGAGAACACGCAGTTTGGCAATGTTCACCTCAGTGCTGAGGGTGATTTAGCTGAATATATTAGTGAAGAAAAAGTGATTTACACCAATCATACAAATGCTGAGATTTCAGACACAGACAAACTGCAAACTATTGCGGGTTTCGGAAATTCAAAGGTTGTACAGTATAAGGGATTAGGCGCTTATTTTTTGGATAAAATAGAAACGGGTGTATGGCGACTGGAAGTGATGCCTGATGCCATTTGGGTTGATAACATTTTTGGTCAGAACAGTTTAAGTAAACAATTAGCTGTTATCAAGTGGAACAAATGGGATATGGCAATCAACCTAACTGATTTGGGTCATGACTTCACCTTAGAAGCCATCAATAAGGGAAATGACTTCTCTTCGCCTGTCAATGGAAACAACTTCAGTATCAGACCTGGCACCTATTTATTGAAGAAAAAAGGTATTGACACCAACATTCAAAAAGATCAAATCTGGAAAAATGTTGACTTGAATGCATTTTCAGCACCTGAACAAAACCTCAGTAAGCACTACTGCCTACACCAGCCAATCAATGAAACTATTGCCAATAAACCAATTACGATCAAGGCTACCATCGTCACAGAAAACGCACCTGAAGAAGTAATCCTGACTGGGTATGGAACAGGAAAACCGTTATCCCTTACAATGGAACCAAAAGCCGGTTACGACTATGAAGTACAAGTTCCTGCTGAGAGTCTAAATACAGGTATCCTGAAGTATTTTATCAGTGTCAAGAAGAATGGAACATTTGTTACTTACCCTTCTGGAAAAAATGGAAAACAAGGAGACTGGGACTTCGATGGCAGAGAGGCTTATCAACTCAATGTAATTGAAGGGAATAGTCCGGTTTATCTTTTTGATGCTATCCAAGACTCAGATTACCTAATGAAGCTATGGAAAAAAGATGCAGGTATTTTACCTTCCTCTGAACCTAACAAGGGCGAATATTTTGTCAACCTAGAACAACTTTTTGAGGCTGACCCTGAAAATACAAATGGTGACAAAATCTATGACTACTCCATGAAATACAACTTTCAGAAGAGAGTCCAATACAGAAAAGCTTCATTGAACGACAAGCAAAAGCTTATCATCAAAGCAAGAGCTTTAAACAATAAGCCTTGTAAGCTTCAAGTAGCGCTCATTATGAAAGATGGAGCTGCTTATGGAAAAGTAATCACGCTTTCTCCCGAAAAAGCTGAACACGAAATCAACTTGTCAGTACTAAACACTGTCAAGTATGTAATCTTGCCTAGGCCTTATCCTTCATTCTTACCTTACTATTTTGAGAATGACAATCCTGTTCCATTTGACATTCAAAATGCAACAGACATTCAGTTCTCGATTGGACCTGAAATCCCCAATTCCGAGCTAGACGAAAAACATGGTATAGCAATCGAAAGTGTTCGACTAGAGTAAACTGATTATTCAGCTAAATATAAAGAGAGGCCTTCTTGTCAATTGTATGACAGGAAGGCCTTTTCATTTGTTAGAATAAACAAAGTTAAATATTACCGCCCTTGAAAGAGGAAAGTTATATTTGGAACTAGTTTATTGTAGGACTAAAACAGTAAGTATTATCGCAGACCAAGTATACACAGTCAAGCAAGCCTTGCCAAAAATAGCCGCCTATTGTGCTTATCAGGAGCGCAGCCACGTAGAAGTGGAAGAAAAACTCTACGGCTATGGTTTGGATGAGGATCAAGTGATGGAAGCCATTCAATGGTTAAGGGAAGAGAATTTTCTGAATGAGGAACGATTCGCACGTGCTTATACAAGAGGAAAGTTTAATGGAAACCGATGGGGCAAGATCAAAATCAGACAAGGGCTCAGGCAAAAGCAAATCACTGACAGGTTGGCTGATATGGCTATGGAAGAAATTGATACTGACGAATATTACGAGGTACTGAAAAACTTAATTCGTAAAAAGATGGATGGTCTGAAAGAAACCAATCACTATAAAATCAGGGCAAAGTGCTTCAATTATGCCGCAGGCAAAGGATTTGAAAGCAGTTTGATCAATGAAGCGATCTCTGATTTACTCGCAGATCGGTAAAGGAGTGATCTTTGCTATACTCCAATAGCTCACCTCTTAAAATACTATCACAATATGCATATAGTATTAAGCGTATATTGATGTTAGTAACTGTTTGGAATAAGAACAGTGAAATGAATGGTAAAGGTGATTTTTTTGTTATTAACTTCTTGATACATTATTTATTCGATATGCCGAAAAACATAAGACATATATTGTTCAGCCTGCTGACACTTCTTTTTATGGCGAATCTGGCAAAAGCACAACCTCGCCTACCAAAACTGGAAGATGTGGACATGCTGCTAACCAACGTAACTGTACAAATCGAGATCACCTCTGGTATTGATGCCATGTACAATTTTGATTTCAAGGTAGCAGAAAGTCAATTTAACTGGCTGAAACAGCATTATCCTGATCACCCGTTACCCTATTTCCTGATTGGGCTTAACTACTGGTGGCAAATTATGCCCAATGTAGAAAACAGCACCTACGATAAGGAGTTCTTCAATTACATGGATAAATCGATCAGCTTGGCAGAAACTATGCACAAGCAGCACTCCGAAAATCCTGAAGCTTCTTTCTTTTTGGCTGCTGCATGGGCTTTTAAGGCAAGACTGTTAGGAGAAAGACATGACTGGACGAAAGCGACAGTTGCATCCAAAACCGCATTGACTTATTTCAACGAAACCAAAGAACTGGCAGGAGAAGGAGAGTTAGGCTCAGAAATGTTCTTTGGTGACGGATTATACAATTACTATGTAGAGTGGCTTAAGGAGAATTACAAAGTGCTTCGTCCTGTTCTATGGTTTTTTGAAGACGGCAACAAAGAATTAGGACTTGAGCAGCTTGAGAAAGCAGGCTCAGAAGCGTTCTATACCAGAATAGAGGCCATGTACTATTTGGTTCGTATTCATTCAACAGGTGATGGAAATATCCAGAGAGCCTTGCAACTGATTGAATATTTGCACCAAAAATATCCGAAAAATGCATACTTCCACCGTTTCTATGCACGTATCCTTTACCAATTAGGTAAGTACAGTGAAATGAGACCGGTTGCTGCATCACTTCTGAAAAATGTAGAAGAGAAAAAACCTGGCTATGAGGCTATCAGTGGCAGGTATGCGGCATTTTATTTGGCTTCTTATTACCATGACTATATTATGGACAGAAAGCAAGCCGCATTCTATTATTACAAAACTGTCCAGTTTGCTGAAGAAATTAAAGAATATGAGTCAGGTTACTACCTGTTCTCACTCCGGAAGTTAGGTCGTATTGCAAAATCTGAAAACATGTATGACATTGCCAAGGATCATTATGACAAGCTTCTCAAATACGCAGACAGAAATAGTTCTCTCCACAAGGAAGCCCGAAAGTTCAAAAAAGAATACAAACAGTGGAAAAAATCGAACCACGGAAAGGAAGCCGAAGCCGCCACTGATGAAAACTCATAAATTGAAAAAACCTTGCCCCAATCAGGCAAGGTTTTTTTTATATATCAACCCAGCTTTCCTGACCAGATTTCACTCAAAAAAACAGACACTTTCGACCCCGATATTACATGTGTATTTTTAGTTATAAAGTTCATTTTATAACAAAGTGCAAGGTGTTGATTATTTTTTTACACAAATGTTCATTTTCAAACATTCAAAGTGAAAAAATATCATAATATGTTAGAAAAAAGTTTGCGCAGAGTATTCTGATTATTAGTTTAGCACAGCCAAAACAATAACTTTGAAAGCTACAGTATCACATATCGCCACTTTTTACAGACAGCTGCCTTGGGTACCTGCAAGGCCTGTACGTACGGAATTATTCCCCCGTACGCTTTTCCGCTTCCGCCGTCCCCGGTAGGGGTCGTAGCTATCTATATGCCTTTTCGTAAGGTATACTAATCCGAATATTTTCCCGCAATCATACGAGTATCCCCGAAAGCTTGCAGCAGCATAGTTTTCTACCCTATTTTCTGATAAAAAGCATCAGGAAAGCGGTTGATCCATTATCCGATGGTTGCGTCCATGGTTTTCCACAAAATGCGAGGAAGGCCAATAGAAAAGGTCTTAGGACCACTTGTTAGAAACGAACATATAAAACTCAAATTTACGATGGAGTTTAAGTTATCTGACTTTTCAATTTCGGTAGCGGATGCAGTATTGCACGAAAGATATGCAGAAGAAATCTGCGATGAGATTGAGTCTTCAGCCAAAGCTAGAGGAACTGGCATTGCTAAACGTTCGCCAGAATATATCATAAATAAGATAAGAGAAGGCAAAGCAGTAATTGCCTTATATAAAGATGGGGGATTTGCAGGGTTTTGCTACATCGAATCATGGGGACATGACCGTTTTGTAGCAAACTCAGGACTGATTGTTTCACCTCAATACAGAGGGGCTGGACTAGCAGGAGCTATTAAAGAAATGGCTTTCAAACTATCAAGAAACAAATATCCGCATGCAAAACTGTTCGGTCTTACGACAAGTCTTGCTGTTATGAAAATCAACAGTGAACTCGGATACAAGCCCGTTACTTTCTCTGAGTTGACAGACGACGAGCAGTTTTGGAATGGTTGTAAAAGCTGTGTCAACTATGATATCCTTTCTCGTACAGGACGAAAATTTTGCCTATGTACAGGTATGTTATACGATCCTAACGACACTGAAAAAAAACAGAAAAAAGGAATCAAGGACGACCTGAACATTAAAACATCCGGCGAGTAGCCGAACCAATTGAATAAATGCAGGAGCAGAAGGGACCAACCCTCACTCCTGCTTACCTGAAATCTGAACGACAAGTTGCCTCGGCAACTATTTTTAAATTTTCTATTCTATTTGAATCATGAGCAACCAAAAAGTGGTGTTGGCCTTCAGTGGAGGTTTGGATACGTCCTATTGTGTAAAGTACCTTAAAGAAGAAAAAGGACTGGAAGTACATGCAGTACTAGTACAAACAGGTGGTTTTTCGGAAGAAGAGCTAAAAACAGTTGAAGAACGGGCTTACAAACTAGGTGTTACATCCTATACCGCCTTAGATATGACACAGCAGTTCTATGAGAAATGTGTGAAATACCTTGTATTTGGTAACGTCCTCCGATATAACACCTACCCACTTTCAGTAAGTGCCGAACGTGTCTTTCAGGCTATGGCCATTGCGGAATATGCTCAACAGGTAGACGCAGCTTACATTGCTCATGGCAGTACAGGTGCCGGTAATGACCAAATCAGGTTTGACATGGTTTTTCAGATCATGATACCTGAAGCCAAAATTATCACACCAATCCGTGACCAAAAACTTTCAAGAGAGGAAGAGATCAATTACCTCAAGCAACATGGTGTGGATATGAATTGGGAAAAAGCCCTGTATTCTATCAACCAAGGTATTTGGGGAACTTCTGTTGGTGGTAAAGAAACACTGACTTCTCATCAGCCACTTCCTGAAGAAGCCTACCCAACACAGGTTTCAGAAAATGATGCAAAAGAAATCACCCTGACTTTTGACAATGGTGAACTGAAAGGTGTTGATGGACAAAAATATGAGAACCCTGTAGATGCCATTCACGCACTCTCAGCCCTTGCAGCTCCATTTGGTATTGGTAGAGACATTCACGTAGGTGATACGATCATCGGTATCAAAGGTAGAGTTGGGTTTGAAGCAGCAGCACCTATCGTAACTATCAAGGCTCACCACGCCCTTGAAAAACATGTATTGACAAAATGGCAACTCTACTGGAAAGAACAACTTGCTAACTGGTATGGTATGCTGGTACACGAAGGTCAATGGCTTGACCCTGTTATGAGAAATGTAGAGGCATTCCTGACAGATACTCAAAGCACTGTTACTGGTGATGTAATGGTCAAACTGAAGCCTTACCACTTCGAAATCATGGGTATCCAATCAGATTATGATTTGATGTCTTCTGAATTTGGTGCTTATGGTGAAATGAATAATGCTTGGACCGGAGAAGATGCTAGAGGTTTTGCAAAGATCATGGCTAACCAAACAATGATCCATAAGAAAGTCAATGAAAGCAAGGCAGTCAAAAGCTGATTTTTTAACTGGAAAACGAAAAAACAATGGCTAAGATTAGTGTAGGAATTGTGGGCGGAGCAGGCATGACTGGTGGTGAACTGCTTCGATTATTACTAAATCACCCAAATACTGAACTCAAATTTATACATAGTAGAAGTCAGGCTGGTGCCCCAATCAGCAATGTACATTCAGACCTTACAGGTGAATCTGATTTGACTTTTACTGATACGATTGAAAAGGTGGACGTTATGTTCCTTTGCTTGGGGCATGGCGAATCACGTGTATTTCTTGAAGCCAATCCTGTTGATCAAAGCACAATCGTAATTGACTTAAGTCAGGATTTCCGTTTGGAAGATGGCACAGTGGAAGGCAGAAACATGCAACTCGGCAACCGTCAGTTTGTCTATGGTCTTCCTGAGATGCAAAAAGACAAGATACAGCAGGCTAGCAATATTGCCAACCCTGGGTGTTTTGCTACTGCAATTCAATTAGCGCTAGTACCATTGGCTGCCGCAGGAAAACTAAACAGTCAGGTACACATTAGTGCAATCACAGGTTCTACTGGTGCTGGATTAAAACCTCAGCCAACAACTGGCTTCTCTTGGAGAAACAACAATATTTCTTCCTACAAAGTATTTAAGCATCAGCACCTGTATGAGATTACACAGAGCCTGAAGTCCCTGCAACCTGACTTTGAGCAGTCTATCAAGTTTGTACCTTATAGGGGTAACTTCAGCAGAGGTATTCTTGCTTCTGTTTACCTTGAATCCGACTTGTCTGAAGAAGAAGCAGTAGCCATTTATCAACAACATTACAGTGATCATCCTTTCACTTTCCTCATTGACAAGGAAGTTGACCTGAAACTCGTAGTCAACACCAATAAATGTCTGTTGAGAGTAGAAAAACATGACGACACACTGCTGATCACTTCAGCTATTGACAACTTGTTGAAAGGCGCTGTTGGACAAGCTGTTCAAAACATGAACCTGATCTTTGGATTGGAGGAAAGTACTGGTCTGAAACTGAAACCTATTGCATTCTAGTGGAGATGGAAAAATACACTTCTGTACATGATGTACCTGATGTAACCGCACTGCTCAATGAAGCATTGCAATGTAAAAAGACACCTTGGGAGTGGGAAAACCTAGGAAAGCACAAGACTTTGGGATTACTCTTTTTTAACCCAAGTCTACGTACTCGAATGAGTACACAAAAAGCCGCCTCACACTTGGGCTTGCAAATCATCAGCATGAACATTGACAAGGACGGTTGGAAAATAGAAACCGAGGAAGGCGTCATCATGGACGGAGACAAAGCTGAACACATCAAAGAAGCGGCAGGTGTTATCAGTCAGTATTGTGATATTTTAGGTGTTAGGTCATTTCCTGGTCTAATTAACAAGCAGATGGACTATCAGGATGAAGTACTCCAAAACTTTATCAAATATGCTTCTGTTCCGGTTCTAAGTCTAGAGTCTGCTATCAGGCACCCTCTTCAGTCATTAGCTGACCTAATGACTATTGAGGAACACAAGCAGACGGATAGACCTAAAGTAGTCCTGACATGGGCTCCTCACCCTAAACCACTTCCTCAAGCGGTAGGCAATTCGTTTGCGGAGTGGATGAACCAAGCAGATGTTGATTTGGTAATTACTTGTCCAGAAGGATATGAGCTGGATAGTCAGTTTACTGGTAATGCAACCATTACACACAATCAGAACGAAGCCTTGGAAGGTGCTGATTTTGTTTATGCCAAAAACTGGTCGTCTACAGCCTCATACGGGCAAGTGATTAATACAGATAGGTCTTGGACCATTTCAAAAGAAAAAATGGCACTGACCAACCAAGGTAAATTCATGCATTGCCTTCCTGTACGTAGAAATATGGTTGTAACGGATGATGTACTAGACAGCCCTGCCTCATTGGTACTTGAACAAGCCAACAACCGAACCTATTCAGCTCAAGCTGTACTGAAAAGATTGATTAAATAACTAGACTTTTGACAAGAGGCATTAGAGATACGCTATGCTATTTCTAATGTCTCATACCTTATATATTATGAATGTATCTGTAATTAAAATTGGGGGAAATATCATTGACAATGAGCAGGAATGCGCTGCCTTTCTAAAGCAATTCGCTGAGCTGAAAGGTGCTAAAATACTGATCCACGGTGGAGGTAAAATCGCCTCTGAGATGGGAACTAGGTTGGGAATTCAACCTAATATGGTCAATGGTAGACGAATTACAGATGCTGACACTCTTGAAGTTGTTACTATGGTATATGGAGGTTTGGTCAATAAAAACCTGGTTGCTTCATTGCAAGCACTTGGTTGCAATAGCCTAGGACTAACTGGAGCGGATGGCAACCTGATTACAGCCATCAAAAGGCCTGTTGGAGAAATTGATTACGGTTTCGCTGGAGATGTAACTGGTGTCAACACGGAAGTACTTGAAGCATTACTCAATGCCAACTTTATCCCCGTTGTTGCTCCTCTTACACATAACCAACAAGGGCAACTGCTAAATACCAATGCAGATACCATCGCAACTGAGTTAGCGAAGGCTTTGGCAAGTAAAGGTTATGAGGTTTCATTGCGCTACTGTTTTGACAAACCCGGTGTAATGTTGGATCTCTCAGATCCAAATAGCCTTGTCACAGAAATGAATACCTCTCTGTATGAGCAACTAAAGAAGCAAGGTGTAATTGCTGCTGGTATGATTCCAAAGCTACATAACGCTTTTGATGCTACCAATGCTGGTGTCACCAATGTATATATGGGACTTGCTGAAAACCTATTGCAGGAAAAACCTTATGGAACTGCAGTACTCAGTTGAGTCCAGTGACGGTAATCACCAAAACACACTTGCGCTTTTATTAGATTGACATTCAATAACCTTTGACAATACATGTCATGATTTTCACACTAACTCACTTTGCTTTATGAACCTACTCTCTCAAAACTTTTTGAAACAGGAAGCTATCACACTGCTGAAGGACTTAATCAAGATACCTTCTTACAGCAGAGAAGAAGATAAAACGGCTGACTTGCTGTTCACTTTTCTTGAAAAGAAAAATGTAAAACCTTCTAGACAAGGAAATAATGTATGGGCTAAAAACCTGTACTTTGACAAGTCAAAACCTACCATTTTACTGAACTCTCACCATGATACCGTAAAGCCGAACGGCAAATGGACTGTCCCTCCACATGATACAACTGTTGAGAAAGGCAAACTCACCGGACTTGGCAGTAACGATGCTGGAGGTGCTTTAGTCGCTTTAGGAGCGACATTCTTATGGTTTTATGACAAGCAGAACCTGCCTTTCAACCTTATCTATGCTGGAACGGCAGAAGAAGAGATTTCAGGAGAAAATGGGGTCAAAAGTATTTTGGGAGAACTCGGTGATATTGCATTTGCTATAGTAGGTGAACCAACAGGCATGGAGCTCGCAATTGCAGAAAAAGGCCTAATGGTACTTGACTGTACAGCTTATGGCAAATCAGGTCATGCAGCCCGCAACGAGGGAATAAATGCGATTACGAAAGCAATGGAATCCATTGAGTGGTTCAACACTTATTCTTTTATGAATGAGTCTGAAACCCTTGGACCAGTCCGGATGTCTGTTACACAGATTTCAGCAGGGACACAGCACAACGTCGTACCCGCTTCCTGTCAGTTTGTAGTAGATGTCAGAACTACTGATGCTTATACCAATGAAGAGGTTCTTGATATAATCAACAAGTGTGTGTCTTGTGAGGTTACGCCTCGCTCTACGAGACTTCAGCCTTCTGGTATCCCTATGGACCACCCTGCTGTCATCTCTGCGCAAGCACTGGGATTCAAAACCTTTGGGTCTGCCACACTTTCCGATCAGGCGCTATTACCTTTCCATTCGGTAAAAATGGGACCTGGGTTATCCGAAAGATCGCATACAGCAGACGAGTTCATCTACCTCAAAGAAATTGAAGAAGGTATTGAACTGTATATCAAATGGCTTTCATCCATTAAAGAACTATAAACCAACAAGTGCCTTATTTAGGGCACTTTCTTCCATAGGTGTACTTCACCTATTATTAAAGAAAAGCAATGAAACTTTGGCAAAAAAACACCTCGCTCAACAAGCAGGTTGAAACATTTACAGTAGGAAAAGATAGAGAGCTGGATATTTGGTTGGCTCCTTATGATGTAATCGGCTCTATGGCACATGCCACTATGCTCGAAAAAGTTGGATTACTCACAGAAGAGGAAAAAGACACATTGCTTTCAGGATTAAAAACAATCCTTACCGAGATTGAAAATGGAAAATTTGAGATAGCTGATGGCGTAGAAGACGTTCACTCACAAGTTGAGTTTTTGCTGACTGAAAGACTTGGCGATGTTGGCAAGAAGCTTCACATGGGTCGCTCAAGAAACGATCAGGTTCTATTGGACCTTAAAATGTTTTTTAGAGCCGAAATTTGGGAGCTTGCAAAGCATATCGAACAGCTATCAGATACCTTAATTGCACAAAGCAACAAGTTCAAAGATGTTTTGATGCCAGGCTATACTCATATGCAGGTTGCAATGCCTTCCTCATTTGGGTTATGGTTCGGCGCTTATGCCGAAAGTCTAGTGGATGATCTGGTTGTCTTACATGGAGCATATGAGGTCTCAAACCGTAACCCTCTGGGATCAGCAGCAGGTTATGGGGCTTCTTTCCCATTGGATCGAAAGATGACGACTGAGTTGCTTGGCTTTGATGATTTAAGTTGGAATGTTGTTTATGCTCAAATGGGACGTGGCAAAACCGAACTGATCATTGCCAATGCCATCGCAACAGTAGCTACTACCCTATCCAAACTAGCCATGGATACCTGTATGTTTGCAGGACAAAACTTTGGTTTCTTCAAGTTTCCGGATGAACTAACCACAGGCTCCAGCATTATGCCTCATAAGAAGAACCCTGACGTAATGGAGTTGGTGAGAGCCAAATGCCATCAGTTGGCTGCGCTTCCGGCACAGGTTCTAGCAATCACGGCAGGACTTCCTTCCGGCTACCATAGGGACTTCCAGCAAGTAAAAGAAGTGCTGCTTCCTGCATTTGGCATGTTGCATGATTGCTTGGAGATGACCCGTATGATGATGGAGAGTGCAGAAGTTAATCCAGATCTGCTATCAGCACCAATTTACGATTACCTATTCAGTGTTGAGGATGTCAACAACTTGGTTTTACAGGGAATTCCTTTCAGAGATGCATACAAGCAAGTGGGCATGATGATCGAAGAAGGAAAATATACTCCTAGCAGAAAAGTGAACCACACACATGAAGGTAGTATTGGTAATTTGTGTAATGATAAAATCAATGCTAAGACGACCCAAGCATTAGAAAGGTTTGGTTATACCAAAATTGAAAAGATATTGACAGCCCTTCAAAAGTAATTTTATATATGCCTAATGTGTAGCTCAAGTCTATACATTAGGCTTACTTCCACAAAAGTATTGTACTCTTCTGTGATTATGTCACAAAGCCCCACTTTTTAAGCTACCTACTTTGGTTTGATATCAAAAGAGTATTAAAATTAATACACTTATTTACAGATATTAACACAAGAATTCCTATTGCCCATACATACCTAATTTATCCTAGTATTTCCTGACTGTCACCACTTTTCAAACTGAGTATTCATTTTGAAAACTTAGGGAGTACACTACTACTTCAATCAACATCTAATAGACCTACAATGAGTAAATTTACCACGATTTCTCTCAAGAATCTGATTGTCAATCCTGAAAACCCTACACTGGAAAACTACATACTGAGTGCCTCCTGTATTGTCTTATCCATTGGGTTAACCTTCTTCCTTTTCTTCGAAATGATTTTTAACGATATCCACTGGGTCGTTCCATTTTCATGTATCATCACGCTTTTAGCTTGGTCTTACAGCTATTACCTAAGTAGGTTCTCAACAAAACAGCATCTACTCCCCTCTCTTATATTTTCTTTCAGTACTACTGCCTTGTATATTCTTCTTTGGTTCTCCTTTGATGACTTCAATAGCTCCCTGACAACAGCACTTCCCTTATTGCTGATGATTGCCTACAATATTTTCCCGAAGAAGTATTTTGTTAGCATTATCATTCATGTCACCATTCTTCAGAACTCGTTATATCTTGTTGAATTCTTCAAAAATGCAAAGACATTCACCACCGATTATACGACTATCATTAACCTAATCATTATACAAAACATCGTCACCTTTGCTACAGGCATATTGATGTACATCATCAAACAATCCAATGAGGAAAATAAGCTACGCCTGAACTACAACGAAAGTAAGCTTACACAACAGCAGGACCGATTCAAACGACTGATCGATGCCCTTAAAAACGATTATTTCGTGATGGAACAAGACAAGCATGGCAGGATTGTATTCTTGAGTGAAGCAGCTGCCAATATTATAGGGGTACCTTATCAGGATTGTGTCAGCATATTACAGGATGTCATTAATCAACAGAAGTGGCGCATAAGTGCAAATGGTGGAAAAATCATCACATTATCCACTCCTGAAAAAGGAGAAGTTATTCTACAATGCCACCAACAGGTATTTTCAAAAAACAATGCTGGCATTGCCAATATTGAAAGCCTTATCGAAAATGTAACCCAAAAAGTACAACATGAAAACAAGCTCAGTAGGTCATTACTAAAAGAGAAAATGATCAATGACGCCAAGGACAACCTACTGACAACCATTTCCCATCAATTCAGAACTCCTCTGACGATACTGAAGACCAACACAATCTTGTTGAATAAAATCAGTGACACCAAAGAAATCGACCCAAACCGCCTGAAAAGTATTACCCTACGTGTTGACGGTGCTTGTAAAAGAATGCACAACATGCTTGAAGAAGTTATGGAATATACCCGCTTGCAACTGGGTCCAAAACTAATTCTGACCTCATGTTCTTTGGTGGAGCTTGTCCGTGAAACCATCAATACACTCAAAAAGCAGATGGCTCCTTATCAAACAGATAATTTGCAGGTACTGATAAAAATAGAAGGCACCGAAAAACTGGCGGAACTGGATATGAACCTTGTCACCCATATTTTGTATCACACCATTTCCAATGCAATAAAGTTTACAGTTAAAAACTCACCTCCCTCACTGAATATCGAATTCTTAGAAAAGAATATTCTGATTACCATTATAGACAATGGGATTGGTATTCCTGAATCAGAACAAACAGGACTGTTCAAGCAGTTTTTCAGAGCAAAAAACGCCGATACATTTCCTGGTCTTGGTATTGGACTACACCTCACTTCACAACTTCTGGAAATGCTCGAAGGGAGTATTCAATTACACAGTAAAGAGGGTATTGGCACCAAGGTTAGCATTACATTACCATATGAACTCAAGAATAAGCCAGAAATACCTGTCTACTCTAGAAGAAAGGATGAAATTTATTCGTAAGCTTTTTGTAAGCTTCTGAATAAGTAATGCCATCCTGCGCTCTGATTGCAAGCTTATCCATCACTGGTGAACTACAGTTTTGCTTACTTAATTCTAACAAAATTCGTCTTACTTGCTTTGAGGGTGAGTGGCTTACTTCACAAATTGAGGAAATGGATAAACCAAAACGTTCAACTTGCTGAATCAACGTCAATGCTGCTTTATGAGGCAATACCATACATAGCTTTCCATGATCTGACAAATGTTCAGAGGCAAACAAGCATAATTCTTCATGAGAAAGACTGTCTGTGTGTCTGGCTAAGTTACGTTGTTGGGAGTCTGCCTTGAGAGAATTTTCAAAAAATGGTGGATTACTGACAATTACGTCGTATTGATGTTGAGGCTGAAATGTTTGAAGACTTGTTTGCCTAACGGTTAACCTGCTTGCAAAAGGTGATGCTTCCACATTTTCAGTTGCCTGTTGAGCTGCAACCTTATCAATCTCAATCGCCTCAATCTGCGCTGATGCATTTCTTTGGGCTAACATTAATGCTACCAACCCTGTACCCGTGCCAATATCCAACACGTTTTTGGCTTGAGAAACATCTGCCCAACTTCCCAATAGAATACCATCAGTACCAACTTTCATGGCACAGCGATCTTGTGCAACCACAAATTCTTTAAACTGAAATGGCTTATATACTTTTGATTCACTCATATCTCCCGAATTACGAGTGCAAATTTACGCTTACTAAATTAATTCTCCTTATCATCATCAGGAACTCTACTGTTAAGGGTTCTTATCTGTTTAAATGAATACCTATTTGAATGGTTAGCCATTGATTAACAATATTTTTATAAAAAAAATTAAAATACTTCTATTATTTCCATTACATTAAGAAACTACTTTAGTTTATATGCATGGAAAAACTAACACCTGACCTTTGTGAATGAACCTAATATCAGCACCTTCCATTTCTAATAATAAACAAGCATCGCTCACAAGCGATAAATAAGGTGGGGGCTCTTTGGGACCATGCTTTTTCGACTATCAAAAATATCAGATATGGACAAGACCGTTTATTGTATACCTGGCCTAGGCAATGATGAAAGAATTTTTTCAATGCTTGACATCCAAGCAAAGAATGTAAAATATCTTCGCTTTGTAGAACCGTTATCACTAGATGAGAGTGTATCTTCTTATTGCCAAAGAATGTTGGATCAAATAGAAGATGATGACCTTTATAACGAACCTGTTTTAATTGGCTTTTCACTGGGGGGCATCCTTGCCATCGAAATGAGTAAGCTGATCAAAGCCTCACAGGTTATTCTAATCAACAGTATCAAATCTCATAAGGAAAGGCCGCTTCACCTGAATGTGTTGGAAGCACTGCCGGCTTACAGGCTTATACCACAGTTTTTCACAAAGATTGCCATGATTCCGATGATGCCTCTGTTTGGTTTTCTTCCTCCAGAACAAGAGCAAATGTATTTTGACATGTGGGAGAACTCGTCCAACAAACTGATCCGTTGGGGAGTCCAAACTGTATTGGGATGGCAACACAACGACCCTGTAGACAACCTGACGCATATTCATGGAGATGGTGACCTGATATTCCCAATATCGAATATCAAGAACCCTGTGACTGTCAAGGGTGGCACGCATGTAATGATCACCCGTAAGCATACTGAAGTCAGCCAATTGGTGAATGAAGCACTAGGTATTATACAGCGTCATGTTGCTTAATGAGGCGACTTTAAAAAGAGATAGCAATACCACAGAGAGGCTGATACAAAAAGCCTCTCTATTTTTTTGTACAATAGAACTGGTAATTTGGGCTTTTACCTATCAAAATGTCTCTGTTTTATTAGATTTGCTATTATGTCCAATGCAAAAAACAGCCTTTGTGAAATGTGTGGCAGAGAAAAAGAGCTGACATTCCATCACCTGATTCCTCGCACCAATCACAAGAACAAATGGTTTATTAAAAATTTTGACAAAGACGATATGAGAAACAGGGGCGCATACCTTTGCCGTCCTTGCCATAGTCATATCCATAAGACTTTTTCAGAGAAAGAATTGGGCAGACATTTCAATACACTCGAGAGCATTATGGCTGATGAGCGTATGCAAAAGTTTGTCCGATGGATCAAAAAACAGAAATAATCAACTTATAGTGCTCTATATGTCCTTTAAAACAATCCCGCTGGTGGGTGCATTACTGCTACTTTTTTCAGTCAATGCTAGCGCCCAATACCCTGTCAGAATGTTGGAAATTGGTATTGGGTCCAATAGCTATAAAGGCGACCTGAACAGCTCATTTGACAAATGGGCTCCCTCATTCCATACAGGATTACGTTTCAATTGGGAAAAGCGCATAAACTTATCCGTTGAAGGTATGTTTGGCAAAATCCAAGCACAATCCACAACTTATATTTCTCCAGACCCTGACAAGAACCCGTTACGGTTTGTAGAGTCTTCCTTCTGGGGCGTCCATGCAGAAGGAAACCTTAATTTTGTCCAAACAAAACGATGGAAGGTGTATCTCTATCAAGGAGTTGGGTTTATGAGGTTTACCCTGAAAGACGAAGAGGGTAATAAGTTATTGGAGTTTGAAAACATCAGTGACAGCAGAGCAGATGGCGAAAGTCTTGACGACAGAACCATCTACCTCCCTACTGGTTTAGGTGCTATTTACTTTCTGAAAAATGGATTTGGAATCAGCGGAAAAATCGGATTGTTAAACCCACTCACAGACTACTTAGACAACATGTCGGAACTTGGAGACCCTGACAACAATGACATGGTTCTTCAAGGAAGAATTTCACTCTTGGTTCCACTCAGATTTGACTGATAAAATGAATAAAGAAAATTTTTTCAACGATGTATATGAAGTCACGAAACTAATTCCAGAAGGTCGTGTCACATCTTATGGGGCTATTGCCAAATACCTAGGCAGAACCGGAAGTGCCCGAATGGTAGGTTGGGCTATGAATCAAGCATTTTCGGAGAAAGGCGTACCCGCTCACAGGGTCGTTAACAGGAATGGTTTGCTTTCAGGCAAGGCACATTTTTCAGAACCTGACATGATGCAACAGTTACTTGAAGCTGAAGGAATCGAGATAAAGGACGATAAAGTTGTTGATTTTCAAAGCAAATTCTGGGATCCTAGCAAAGAACTCCTTTAGGTTCCTTCTTTTACTGCCCCTCATCCCCTAAATTTGCAGGCAATTTAGACATACAGCCGTATTGCTGCAGGTATTCTGTACTGTTCATGGCAATACTCATGATAAACTACGCCGAAAAATGACTAGAAAAGAACTGTTTGAGCAGATCAAGAAAAAGGAAAGCTTTCTTTGTGTTGGATTGGATACCGACCTGAGCAAAATACCTCCACACCTGCTGGATACAAAAGATCCTATCTTTGAGTTCAACAAGCAAATCATTGATGCAACAGCAGATTACTGTGTAGCATACAAACCCAATATTGCTTTCTATGAGTGCTTGGGAGCTAAAGGCTGGGAAAGTCTTCAAAAGACATTGGAATATATCCCAAAAGATATCTTCACAATTGCAGATGCCAAAAGAGGTGATATCGGAAACACTTCCCGCATGTATGCACAGGCATTTTTCGAGAACATGAACTTTGACTCCGTAACAGTAGCTCCATATATGGGTAATGACTCTGTTACACCATTCCTTGAGTTTGACAACAAATGGGTAATTCTTCTGGCCCTGACTTCTAACCAAGGTGGACTGGACTTCCAGATGCATGAACTGACGAACGGAAAACGCCTATTTGAAGAGGTACTGACAAAAAGCCAGGAATGGGGAAGTACAGATCAATTGATGTACGTGGTAGGTGCGACAAGAGCTGAAAGCCTATTGGATATCAGAAAGTATGCTCCTGATCATTTCTTGTTGGTACCTGGTGTTGGTGCTCAAGGAGGTGATTTGGCTAGTGTTGCTAAATATGGCATGAACGACCATTGCGGTCTATTGGTGAACTCTTCTCGTGGCATCATCTATGCTTCAAATGGAGAAGACTTTGATGAGCAAGCACAAAATGCTGCTCAAACTTTGCAACAAGAAATGAAGGTATTGTTAGCCGAATATTTGAAATAGTGTAAAAGACAGTATCCGTATGGTTAGAACACAAGTAAATTGGTGATTTACGTAATAAAACACTGATTTATCTTCATGGTTTGAAATTTTTTGTATTTTTTCGACAATTATTTTAAGGTTTCTAACCAAATCAACACTATTACACTAACTATATTAGAATAATGAAGAGATCTAAGATTGTAGGGTTGGGGTATTACGTACCAGAGAAGGTCGTGACCAACGATGACCTTTCAAAAATAATAACTACAAGCGACGAATGGATTACTGAGCGTTCAGGTATTAAAGAAAGAAGATATGCTGACCTTAGTAATGAGAAAAACTATACAATGGCGGCCAAAGCTTCTCAGCAAGCGCTGGAAGTAGCTGGCATGAATGCGGAGGATGTCGACCTGATCGTATACGCAACACTTAGTTCAGACTACGTATTCCCTGGCTCCGGCGTATTGTTGCAAAGAGAACTTGGATTCAGAACAATCCCTGCTCTTGATATCAGAGCACAATGCTCAGGATTTGTTTACGGTCTTTCCATTGCTGATCAGTATATCAAAACAGGCATGTACAAAAATGTACTGGTAGTGGGTTCTGAGATTCACTCATCTGGTTTGGACTTCACTGACCACGGAAGACATATTACGGTACTTTTTGGCGATGGAGCAGGAGCTGCTGTACTGACTGCTACAGAAGAGGAAGGAAAAGGCATCCTATCCACTCACCTACACAGTGAAGGTCTTCATGCTGAAGAGCTTGCTGCAATTGATCCGGGATTCAGCAAGGAACAACGTTACACACCTGAGATGTTTGAGCCAGGAGGAAGTGCATTCCCTGTAATGAACGGTCAGTTGGTATTCAAAAATGCCGTTGTAAGATTTCAGGAAGTGATCCACGAAGCATTGGAGCACAATGGCTACAAGCCAGAAGATATTGACTTGCTTTTCCCTCACCAAGCGAACTTAAGAATTGCTCAATTTGTACAGGCGAAACTTGGTTTGTCAGATGATCAGGTAGTCAATACTATCCAGAAATATGGTAATACCACTGCGGCATCTATTCCGATCAGTATGACGGAAGCATTCCTTGATGGCCGTTTCAAAGACGGAGATCTGGTTTGTTTGGCTGCATTCGGTAGTGGCTTTACATGGGCCAGTGCACTAATCAGATGGTAAATTAACTAGACATAAGACTTGAGGTATGGGCATTGAGAAATTATACTATCTCATGTCTTTCTACTCAAGTCTTATGTTTCAAGTCTTTATATGGGAATTTCAGTAAAAAACCTCACCAAAATATACGGAGCCCAACGGGCTGTTGATAACATCTCTTTTGAAGCCAAAGAAGGTGAGATTCTTGGTTTTCTGGGACCAAATGGTGCCGGAAAGTCTACGACCATGAAGATCGCCACGTGTTATATCCCTCCTACCAGTGGCACAGTGGAAGTAGGTGGATACAATGTCGAAACGGATCCGCTTGAGGTAAAAAAGATTGTTGGCTACTTACCAGAACACAATCCTCTGTATCTGGACATGTATGTGCATGAATACTTGGAGTTTATTGCAGGAATGCATGGACTGAGTGGCAAACAAAAACAATCAAGGGTTGCTGAAATGGTCTCGCTTGTTGGGTTGACAAGAGAACAGCGGAAGAAAATTGGGACACTTTCAAAAGGATACCGCCAACGTATAGGTTTGGCTCAGGCGCTGATACATGACCCAAAGGTATTGATTTTGGATGAGCCTACTACTGGACTGGACCCAAACCAGATCAGTGAAATCAGAGATGTGATCAAAGGTATCAGCCAACAAAAAACGGTCATGCTATCTACCCACATCATGCAGGAAGTACAGGCGCTTTGCGATAGGGTCATAATAATCAACAAAGGTAAGATTGTGACTGATGACAAAACGGCCAACTTACAGCAGCAATCAGATCAATTCAGCATCAGTGTAGAGTTTGCAGGAAAAACAGATCATGCTTTCCTGAAACAAATAGAAGGGGTTAACAGCGTTGATGAAATCGGTACAAACAAATACCTTGTTTTTGCATCAAAAGACCTACGAGCTGAAATCTTCCATGCAGCTGTCAATGCCAATACCATCATCATTGGACTCTCTCAGGAGAGTATTTCTCTTGAAAGTGCTTTCCAAAAACTCACGCAATCAAAATAAGACTTTATCGGTATTGATAATAACTCAGCCAACCTCAAGAAAAGGTTGGCTTTTTCATGTAACTTACATTCAACCAGAGTGGTTAGCACAAAAAAAGAACTGATTCACGAAGCGCAAATCAGTTCTCCACCTTAACAATTAAACCAAATAATCCTTAAATATCCTGCTTATATATCTTCAATGATTTGATGATCTAAGCTAATAATCGAAATATAAGAAGGTAGAATACGCAAAACTCAGAACTTCGGGCAACTTCCTGAATTTTTCGGTTAACCCTTCCATTTCTTCGATTAACAAATATTTACAAAAGTCTATTTTCTCTCCAACATATTATTCTGTCATTTGTTAATCATCATAGCTAGCATATAATCATTCTGAGAATTATCTTTATTATTTAGAATAGTTTTAATTATCACTCATATGCTAGAAATCTTGCAGATTTTTATATAACTAGCGTGAGAATTGGGCAAAGCACCCATATTTGGGCAAGCAAATATCCAAAACACAACAGTTTTTATCAGACATAAGAACGAATGTAAGGATGTGCACAACTCCTCCTAACTATCTGTGCAAAAGACAAGTGAGGACATGAGCCTGCAAACTCCTTAAACTATCTATAAATTTTAAACAACACTCAACTATGGCTTTTGATATCGATATGATCAAAGCTGTCTATGCCAACATGGCAGAAAAGGTAGAGGCAGCTAGAAAAGTAGTAGGTAAGCCTCTTACCCTGACAGAAAAGATTCTATACTCTCATCTTTATGACGGCAAGGCAACAGAGGCATATAATAGAGGCGCTTCATATGTAAACTTTGCTCCAGACCGTGTTGCAATGCAGGACGCTACTGCTCAGATGGCGTTGTTGCAGTTTATGCAAGCTGGTAAAAGCAAGGCCGCTGTTCCTTCAACAGTACACGCTGACCACCTTATTCAAGCAAAAGTTGGTGCAGACAAAGACCTTCATACTGCTGAAGTAACAAACAAAGAAGTTTATGACTTCCTTGCTTCTGTTTCCAACAAGTACGGCATTGGCTTCTGGAAGCCAGGTGCAGGTATCATCCACCAAGTAGTACTGGAGAACTATGCATTCCCAGGTGGTATGATGATCGGTACTGACTCACACACTGTAAACGCAGGTGGTTTGGGTATGGTAGCTGTTGGTGTTGGTGGCGCTGATGCTGTTGACGTAATGGCAGGTATGGCTTGGGAGCTTAAATTCCCTAAACTGATCGGTGTTAAACTGACTGGTAAACTGAACGGCTGGACTTCTGCAAAAGACGTAATCCTGAAAGTAGCAGGTATCCTGACTGTAAAAGGTGGTACAGGTTGCATCGTTGAGTACTTCGGTGAAGGTGCTGAATCAATGTCATGTACTGGTAAAGGTACAATCTGTAACATGGGTGCTGAGATTGGTGCGACGACTTCAACATTCGGTTACGATGAGTCAATGGAGCGTTACCTGAGAGCTACTAACAGAGATGACGTAGCGGATGCTGCTAATGCTGTTAAAGAACACCTGACTGCTGACGCTGAGGTTTATGCAAACCCTGAGCAGTACTTTGACCAAGTGATCGAAATCAACTTGGATACTTTGGAGCCACACCTGAACGGTCCATTCACGCCGGACAGAGCGACTCCTATCTCAGAAATGAAGAAAATTGCTGAAGAGAACGGCTGGCCTACAAAAGTTGAGGTAGGTTTGATCGGTTCTTGTACAAACTCTTCATACGAGGATATCTCAAGAGCAGCTTCACTAGCTGAGCAAGCTGTTGAGAAAAAACTGAAAACTAAAGCACAGTTCACGATCACTCCGGGTTCTGAGCAAGTAAGATATACAATCGAGCGTGACGGCTTTATCGATACATTCGACAAGATCGGTGCTAGCGTATTTGCTAACGCATGTGGTCCTTGTATCGGTCAGTGGGCTCGTGAAGGTGCTGACAAGCAAGAGAAGAACACAATCGTTCACTCTTTCAACCGTAACTTCTCGAAGCGTGCGGATGGCAACCCTAACACTCATGCATTCGTGGCATCTCCTGAGTTGGTAACAGCTTTGGCTATTGCTGGTGACCTGACTTTCAACCCGCTTACTGACAAGCTGGTTAACGAAAACGGTGAGGAAGTAATGCTGGACGCTCCTACTGGTGACGAACTGCCAACAAAAGGCTTCGCAGTAGAGGACGCTGGCTACCAAGCTCCTGCTGAGGATGGTTCAGGTGTAGAGGTAATCGTAGCGCCTACTTCAGACCGTCTGCAACTGCTGGATCCATTCAAGCCTTGGGAAGGTACTAACCTGACTGGCATGAACCTGCTGATCAAAGCAAAAGGTAAGTGTACTACTGACCACATCTCAATGGCAGGTCCATGGTTGCGTTTCAGAGGTCACTTGGATAACATCTCTAACAACTGTCTGATTGGTGCTATCAACGCATCTAACGACATGGCTAATAATGTGAAGAACCAACTGACTGGTGAGTACGGTGAAGTTCCTGCTACAGCAAGAGCTTACAAGGCTGCTGGTATCGGTTCTGTAGTAATCGGTGACGAAAACTACGGTGAAGGTTCATCACGTGAGCACGCTGCAATGGAGCCACGTCACTTGGGCGTTAGAGCGGTAGTAGTGAAGTCATTCGCTCGTATCCACGAAACAAACCTGAAGAAGCAAGGTATGTTGGGTCTGACATTTGACAACCCTGCTGACTACGACAAAGTACAGGAAAATGATAAGATCGATATCATCGGACTGACTGAGTTCGCTCCAGGTAAGCCATTGACAATGGTATTGAACCACGCTGACGGATCTAAAGATGAGGTTACTGTAAACCACACTTACAACGAGCAGCAAATCGAGTGGTTCAAGGCTGGTTCAGCATTGAACTTGATCAAGAAGCAAAACCAGTAATTCACAACTGGCATAACGCTTAATCATATACAAACTCCCCTACTGTCAAAAGTTGGGGAGTTTTTTTATGCAAACCCTACATTGCTACTTTATACAAACAAAAAAGTGCTTTTCTCCCTCAATTTATGGGTAGCTTTTTTCTATCCATATCCACTATACAACCATGAAAAGCATTCTTGAAAAATTAATCGGTTCAAACTTCTTGTTGGAAGTAACTGCCCATCGTGATTCTCCAACCTCTTTTACTGAAAGTAAACAATTCACCTTTTCCCGACTTGAAAAGAAAAAAGCAGAAGCTTTTTATAAGAGCCTTTTGGATAACTACAAGGTTAATCCCGAAAAACAAAAAGTAGAGATTCGACTAAGACAGGGAGATAAAATCCTAAAAGAAATCACCTTTAACTAAACACAAAAATCCCTCTTCAATTCTAATATGAAATTGAAGAGGGATTTTATTTTCAGGTAAAATAAGAGGACTACAGTCTGAAGCTAAGTCCAATTGAGGATGCTCCAGTACTCAGGTCTAGGAATCCCCCCAATCTGTTCGTAAAATGATATCTACCACCCACGTTCAGAGCAAGAAACAACCCTCCACTCTCATAGTGATCTGAGTGATTGTTTACAACAGGAATCAACCCTAATGTACCACCTGCATACAGGTCAAACTTACCATTCAGGTTCACAAAATCATCAAAGTAGAAACGACCTTTAGCACCCAATGATAACCAGTTAGCACCAAAGCCAAAGCCAATAGCAGGGCCTATTGTTACATCCTTTGTAATTCCGAATTCATAATCAGCAAACAATGGAATATCACCGTAGTATCCAACTCCCAGACCAACGTTCAGAAAACCCGCACCAGGTGATCCACCACCTTTTATATCTTTATCACCAGCAAATACAGATGTAGTACTGAAAAGTACCATCATACCCATCAGAACGCTAAATAGAAATGTTTTTTTCATTACAAAAAGTTTTAGTGTCATCAATTTTAATGTACACTGCCCAACCACCACAACCAGACCTCATGACATATGGTTGCTTCTTTAAGATTAAGCAGCTATACCTTCTCTTTAGCAAAAAACATGCAGTCCAAAGCTAATTGGAAAGATTGTACTATTTAGTTAACATATTTAAAGAAATCATGAATCTTCTAAGAGACTAAAAAGCTTCTTGGGCTTGAATAGAAATATGACGTATTTAATAAAAACTATAAGCTGTATGTAACGTTCACAGCTATTTATTCGTCTAAATGAAAACTAGTCGTCAAATTAATTCAAAACATAAAACTTTATTACGATGAGCAATTCCTCCAATGACAACATGAATGATATGTTTCGTGACTTTGTTCGAGACATGATTCAAGAAGGTCTCGGTCAAATGAAAGATGGTCGATTCAACAAGGCTACTTTTGAAAATGCATTTGAACGCTTTCAGCATATGGCCGAAGATGTTCAAAAACAGGCTGAAAGTACCAAAAAGAAAGCCGAAGAAACTGTTGATATAGAGATCGAAGAGCTTATAGGCAAGAAAAACCGTTCAGGAGACGATCCAAAAAAAGTAAAAGTCGAGATCAAGACCGGAAAGCATAAACACCACAATGGTGAAAACAGTGATTACAGTGAAGTCACTTACCTAAAAGAGCAAGTAGAAATGCTCAAGCAACAACTCAAAGACAAGGATGATATCATCCAATTATTGAAAGAACAGGTTGATATTCTCAAAAGATAAATCACCTTTCTTCCCGTTTAAGAAGGAGTCGCAAAATCGGCTCCTTTTTTTGTTCGTAATAGCACAATTTGTAGTTTCCCAACCTTATTTGAACTATTACTAACCAATAAAGATATCATGAAATACTTTCAGGATTACATGCACGGAAATGTTTGTTTCGGATGTGGTAACAGCAACCCTGACGGACTTCAAATTAAAAGCTACTGGGAAGGTGAACAAGCCATTTGTATTTGGCAGCCTGAAGAGAAATATCACGGATGGGCAAACCTCTTGGCAGGAGGCATTCTCGCTACGCTAATTGACTGTCATTGTATGGGAACCGCTATGGCAGATGCCTACCGCCGCGAAGACAGGGCGCTAGATTCAGCCCCGTATTACCGCTATGCAACGGGAACCATGACTATCAAATACTTGCAACCTACTTATGTAGATAAGCCTGTAAAGTTGGTAGCTACTGTAACGGAAGTCAAAAACCGTAAGACTGTCGTAAAGTGTGAAGCATGGTCCGGTGATGTCAAATCTGCTGAGGCAGAGGTGATCGGTATCAGGGTTTTTGACAGCAGTGACACTGCAAACCAGAATAGTGCTTTTATAGAGTAGGAAATACGGGGTATAAGAAAGTATTACCTCAGAAAAATTATATTAAATTGCGCCTGTATTACCCTGAGGTTGCCTTAGTTTCAGCTAAGGTAACTTCTTACCCTTTACGCATGCTTGCAAGCATCATTTAACATCTACTAAAATGGAAATTGTCAACCAGAATATAGAGCAATATATCGACGATCACGCAACAGCAGAAGATCAGGTACTTCAAAAGCTTGACAGGGAAACACACCTGAAAGTTGCTTTGCCAGACATGATTTCAGGCCATGTACAAGGATTACTGCTGACTGCCATCACCAACATGATGAAACCCAAGAGAATTCTTGAAATCGGAACATTTACTGGCTACTCTGGTATATGCCTTGCCAAAGGGTTAGCTCCTGATGGAAAACTGGTTTCATTAGAAAAGGATGATGAACTTGAGGAGATTATTGACAAGTATTTTACAGATGCTGGGCTGCGTGACAAGCTTGAATTGCACTTTGGCAATGCGGTGGAAATTATCCCAACCCTAACTGAAAAGTTTGACCTCGTGTTTATTGATGCTGACAAAAAGAACTACTGCAAATACTTTGACTTAGTCATTGATATGGTAAACCCTGGTGGATTTATTATTGCAGACAATGTTTTATGGAAAGGGAAAGTTGCGAATGAAAAAGCTCAAGACAAAGATACCCAATCCATTAGGGACTATAACCGCAAAGTACAAGATGACCCAAGAGTAACAAATTTTATACTTCCAGTCCGAGATGGACTCATGATTGCACAAAAATTGCAATAGTAAACCTGAGAATTGATATTCTTCGTTATTAGAAAGTAACTTCTTTTATAAATTCTTTTAATTTTAAAAGAGAATTGGTTACTCATTCGTTATAAATGAGGGAGACGATTTTTTATTAACAACACGTTCATTCGCTCTGCAACTTTGAATGATCATTGACTAAAAACCATTTCCAGAGAAATGAGAAAAACATTAACAATACTGCTTTGTGCTGGAGCCCTGTCTGCCTATGCTGATACGGTAAGCAGCATTTATCACCCCAACGTAACGAACACTTACGTATTTGGTGGTTTGCCTGAAAACCAGTTACCAGATAACCCATATCCCATAATATCAGATATTGAAGTTAAAACGGTCAATGGAGAAGAAATTACTTTGGCTAATGCCAATGGCATTCCTGCTTTCATTGCTGGTGACCGCCAGACACTTCTAAATATTGCTGCTGCCCTGAATATCAGCATGAAGAAAATCATCAGCTACAATGACATGAATGTGTTTGATGAGCTGAAATCAGGACAGGTATATTACCTAAAATCAAAAAGCAGCAAAGGTCCTATTGAAGAACATATTGTGGTCGACGAGGCTTCTTTGTGGGAAGTATCGCAGCGCTACGGCATCAAGTTGAAGAAGCTTGCCAAGTTCAACAGAATGGAAACCGATGAACCATTACAACTAGGTAGAGTTCTCTTCCTTCAAAAGAAAAGGAAGAAAAGTGTTCCTATTGAGATTCGAGAGGTAGAACTTCCTGAAGCACCTGAGAAAAAACAGCTAAGTAACAAGCCTGCCAACAAGCAGGAAGATACTACAGATGTTATAAGCATCACATCAAACCGTGATACTAAACAATTCAACCCCAATGCTTCAAACCATACCGTAAGAGATGGTGAAAGCATCTTTATGATATCCCGTATGTACAATGTCACTATTCTTGACCTAAAGGCATGGAACGACATTGGGGATGACCTGAAACTAAAACCGGGGCAAGTACTGAAAGTAAAAGGGGACTCTTCTCTTACAACTGTAACTGAAGACCCAAAAGGAAATGCTGTACTGATTGACAGCAATGTAGCTAAACAAACTACATCGAAGCCGAACAACAACTTTCAGGTAGTTGAAAAAACGCCTAAAACTAACGATTCAGCTGTTGCCAATGGTGATCGCTATGTGGTTCAAGATACTGACCAAAATATCGTGACAATTGCTTCCAAGTTCAATGTAAGCTACAAAGATATTAAGGAGTGGAATAACCTCAACAGCTTAACTGTTAAGCCAGGACAAGTACTGATCATCAAGCAACCGAACAATGGTTCTACAGCTTCAAATGATATGTACAATCAGCCAGCGGTACAACGCCCTGCCGAAACTCAGGATAATAACCAATCAGTAACAACTACACCTGCTACTCAACCGGCTGACACGGCTCCATCTGAAAACTTGGCAGCCAACAAGCATATGGTTCAAAGAGGTGAAACACTTTACAGAATTTCCAAGCAATACAATGTAAGTGTAGATGATTTGCTGAAATGGAACAATATGTCTTCGGCAGCTGAGCTTAAATCAGGATTCCCGCTATACATCGCAGCTCCTGAAAACAGCACAGCCAATACTACAACCACTGCATCTGCTGCTGAGACTACTGTTGCTGGTCAGGCTTTTACTTATACAGTAAAGAAAGGGGAGGACATCTATCAGATAGGTTACGCCAACAGCATTACACCTGCTGAAATCAGAAGACTCAATAACCTGCCTGCGACTGCTCACCTTCAGGAGGGACAGCAGATCAAGCTAATTAAGTCATCGAGCAACACTGGTTCTGATGCAACTGCAAGTAACAACACTTCTCAGTTCACGCAGCCTGCTAAAGAAGAGGTTAAAAATAGACCTGCTGAAACCAGTAAACCTGATTACAGCAAACCGGCAACTTCAAATCCTGTTACGACTCCTACTGTAAAGCCTGCAACCTCTACGGTTACACCTAATACTCACTTGGTGATAAAAGGAGAAACACTGTACGCCATTTCCCGACAATATAATATTCCGGTAAGTGACCTACAGACGTGGAATGGCTTGACAGAAGATGGCAATATCAATGCTGGTCAGACACTAAAATTGAGAGATCCTTCAACTCCAAATAAAGTTGCTCGATACCATGTCATCAGCAAAGGTGAAACACTATACAGCATTTCACGCCGATACAAAGTCAGCATCAAAGAATTGAAGAAACTCAACAAACTGGCTGATGTGGACAACATTCCATCAGGCACTCGATTAAGAGTTCAGTAATCATTCAAATAAAAAGGAGTAACAGTTAATGTTACTCCTTTTCTATTCCTGCAATACTTTCACTCACCAATTTGTAAATTTCCTGATAACGCGCTTTCCCATCCAACTCTTCAAGGTGCTTCCCTATCGTTTTACTGTCTCCACGAATTGCCGGTCCTGTCTGTGATTTATCAGGCCCAATTGCAAAAGCCTTGTCTACGGTTTCTCTGACCAACGGTTCTAGCATTTCAAAGTGCATCCCATTGCTTTCCATTACTTCCTGAGCAATGGTCATCATATGGTTGGTAAAGTTGCAAGCAAACACCGCAGCTACATGCAACTTTCTACGTTCCTCTGAATTCAAGTGATATACTTTTTTACTCAGCTTGTAAGCCATTTCTGCCAGCATATCCAAAATGCGCTCACTCTTTGAATCAATGCAGATTGATATTTTACTGAAATCAACTTTCTTTCCTTTTGAAAAAGTTTGAAGCGGATAAAAAACCCCAACATAAAGCCCTGCATTTGCCAAAGCTTCCAAAGGAACAGCCCCTGAAGTGTGTACCACAATTGCACCTGAAGAAGGTAAAGTCATTTCTTCAGCTACTTGCTGCACTACATTATCTGAAACCATCAGAATAAAAAGCTCAGACTTACTCTCTGAAAAATCCAGACTGTCAGTCGGCACGGCATCATAAAGCCTCTCGGCAAGTGCCTTAGCATTTGAATAGTTTCTGCTATACACTACATCTACAACCAATCCTGCATCTTCCAAAGCAGCTCCCAAGTGCCATGCAACATTGCCGGCTCCTACTAAGGTTACGTTTTGTATCATAGTTTCACCAAATAAAGAGAGGTCATCCGGTTTTGTAACCAGCCTGACCTCTTTCTTTTATATTAAATTCTATTGTTCACTAAAGTTGGTATTTCTGTCCTTTTTCAGGAATTTCCACCTGATTGTATCCTTCTTTATTCAATGTAGATTTAAAATCTTCCATTGAGCTCCCCTCTCCATGCACAAGGAATATTTTCTTGGTCTGTACCTTGTCCTGTTGCCTTACAAACTTCAGCAAGTCATGAATATCTCCATGTCCACTAAATGAGTCTGTTTGCTCTATATTTGCCTTAATTGGGTATTCTCTTGTACCGATTCGGATATTCCCGTTACTGTTCAGTAACCTGTTACCCAATGTTCCTTCAGCTGAATACCCCACCATCAGAATCGTACAGTAAGAGTTTTCCATATTTGCACGGATGTGGTGTTGAATACGCCCTCCTTCCATCATACCTGAAGAAGAGATAATGATACAAGGCTCATGGTAATTGTCAATTGCCTGACTGTCTTTCATCGCTTCTACATACTGTACAGTATCAAAGCGGAAGAGGCTACCATGCTCCCTCTTGAAGTCATTTGCTTCTTCATTCAGGAAACCTGTATACTTTTCATAGACCACATTACTGCGCTGTGCCAATGGGCTATCCGCAAAAATCTTGATTGGAGGCAACTTATTTTCGGCATACAGCTTATGTAGCGTATAAATGATTGCCTGCGTCCTACCAATACTAAATGCAGGAATGATCAGGCGACCAGGTTTGTCTATACAAGTACGTCGAATTACATCTTCAACGGCTTCTGTCGCATCCTGAATCGATTGGTGCTCTCTATTACCATATGTCGTTTCACAAATCAAGTAGTCCACCTGAGGAACAGTGTGCGGATCTTGCAATAATGGATAGTTACTACGTCCAATATCACCAGAGAACATAATGGATTTAGTCTCTCCATTTTCTTCCACTTCCAATAGAATGTTAGCAGCTCCTAGCAAGTGCCCTGTTGGGATAAAAGTGACATGCACCCCATGCTTGACATTGAAACGCCTGTGAAACTGAATCGGCACAAAACGGTCAACAGCCTTATAGACATCCTTCTCCACATAAAGGTCTCTTGGGTCAAAATTGAAGTCTTCAGGTGCCATTCCCTTTGAAAGCTTTCTGTGATAGGCTTTCAGCTTCTTCTGATTGATGGATGCAGAGTCCAGTAACAACAGCTCCGTCAGTGCCATTGTAGGAGAAGTACAAAGCACTTGTCCCTCAAAACCTTCTCTGTACAGGTTTGGAATCTTACCCGAGTGGTCAAGGTGCGCATGGGTAAGCAATACAAGGTTTACTAAGCTTGCGTCAAAAGGAAAGTTGGACCCAGGATACAGCGGCATAGTTTCGGAAAGGTTTCCCATATCTATACCACAGTCGATCAAAATACGGTATTCATCTTCCAATGTCAGCAGAAACATACTGCCAGTTACTTGCTGCGCTGCGCCCCAAAAAGTCAGTTCCATGTGTATTATATACTTCTATCTGTAAAAGTCCCTAATGCCGTAATGCGCATAAAAATAAGTTCAAAAATCCGCATTACCAATCTAAATAGCATTCAGGTCAGTGTTTCGAAACTTTAACCCATAAGGCGGGTTAAAAGTTTAATTGAACCAACAAACCCTTCTAAAGTCCTATTTTAGGATGAATCTTTTGTGAACAAATTTAAAGAATACACACATTATCAGTCTCCTTTTTTAACTTATTTATACAAACTTACTCCTATCAGATATCACGAACACCCAACCACTACGCTATGAAACATTTGAGTATTCTATGCATTTTGCTCATGCTTATTTTATTCTATTTGAAAGCCGAAACGCCAAAACATACAAAAAACACTACGACCATCAATCCAGAATTAGTTCAAAAACACTTCCCTCTTCCATTACCATAATACATAAAAAAAAGGCTGAAACCGTCTCCCACAGTTTCAGCCTTTTTTAATTATGCTGCTTTCAATATTTTTTTCCTTTTCCTCAAATCCTTCAGCAGTGAGAATGTATAGACACCCAAGCCTGACCAAATCAAGGCGAAGCTTACCAAATGCTCTTCATTAAAGGTTTCCTTAAACATGAATATGCCTAACAGCAGCATCATAGTAGGAGCTATATACTGCAAAAAGCCTACACTTGATAAAGGAATGTGCTTGGCTCCTTCCGAAAACATGTACAGTGGAACAGTAGTGGCAATTCCAGAAAACAGCAACAGCAAATCTACCTGCCATGTTACTTCCATTACATGTCCTTGACCTGTTCCCTCCAGATAACCTATATATCCCATTGCTATTGGCGCTACCATCAGCGTTTCCACCATAAGGCTGTCCATAGTATTGAATGCGTATTTTTTCTTGAACAGTCCGTAAAAGCCAAAAGAAAAAGCCAACACCAATGCGATCCAAGGAATGGTTCCGTAACGTACCGTTAGGTAAAGTACACCTATACCTGCTAGTACCAAGGCTATAAGTTTAAGCTTGGATAAACGCTCCTTAAAGAAAAAGACCCCCAGAAAAACACTTACCAGCGGGTTGATGTAATAGCCTAAGCTGGCATCAACTGTATGACCTGAATTTACTGCCAATATATAAGAACCCCAGTTGACCGATATCAAAAGGGATGAAACATAAAGTGCTCTCCTTGTTTGTTTATTCTTCAGGTAACCAAAAATATCTTTCCCTTTCATCACCAGATTTAACACCAGTAAGAATATAAAAGACCACATTACTCTATGAGCAAGGATTTCCAAGGATGGTATTTGATCCATTACCTTCCAATATACAGGCAATACTCCCCACATCAGGTAAGCCCCTAATACCAGTAAATATCCTTTTGAACTTTGAGCGGTATCATTCATTGTTAGCGTATTAAGCGTGAATTATCTAATGACCCCGCGAAAATAAAGATTATGAAGATCACTTTATGTCATGATATAGATTCTTTTTCTGTAGAAATGTTTTTCACTAAAAAAGGAAAGCCTTGACTTTCCCTTTTGTAATTGATTATCTCTCCCGAATTGTTACCCTTTTCCAGGTACTCACCTTTTCACCTCTGAATCTTCCAACTCTACATTCGCCCATTTCCATGCTTTAGCAAAGTCTGCTTTTACATCCGCAGCCTCATCCACTTTATCCTGATTAGCCAAAGCAGTAATCAGCCCTGACATAGCCCAGCCATTTTTGGGGTAGATTTTCAAATCTTCCTGATACACATCCTCTGCTTCCCTATATTTCTGTGCTTTTAACAATACAGGCCCCAAATGATGCCTTACTGAAAAGAACCAGTCTGGTGGCTCATTGTAATTCAACTGATCTTCTATCTCTACAGCGTCCCTCAGCATTTTCTCTGCCAATACATAGTTTTCCTGATCGGCAGCAATAGTTCCTTCCAGTACTTTTGATGCTATTGTCACAAGGTCCCTGATCTGATTCAAATCCCAAATAGTCATCTCATCAATGATTGGATCCTTTGCAAGTTGTCTAAGGATTTTCATTTCCCTTACCGCCTCTGTAGTCTGTCCTTTAGCAGTAAAAGCCATTCCTCTTGCATAGTGCCATATAATGGAAGGATAAACCAAGTCTTCCGCTTCATTTTTTGACTGAATAATTTTATCCCACATTCCAAACTTCACCATCACAAATAGGGGAATGGAATAATAATGCTGTAAAGTTCCCCACTCTGGCTTTCTCATCAGCGCTGTATCCGTCAAAGCTCTCACATTAAAAGCTGCTTCTATTGCCCTTTTCTCATTTCCTTCCAAAGTAGCACAAGCTGCCAAAAAATGAGCATTGTGAGGATAATATGCCAATGGATAAACCCCTTGTGCATGACAGGATGCCACATATTGACTATCAACTTCTACCGCCTGAATATTTGCCTCTGAACCTTGATGATACCTACCTGTCCGGATATAAATATGGGATGGCATATGTACCAAATGACCAGCACCCGGTACCAGTGTACGCAAAAGGTCAGCTGCTTGAATAGCTTTATCAGGGTCATGAGAAGCTTCTATCGCATGAATATATAGATGGTTTGCGCCAGCATTTCTTGGGTAATCATCCATGATGTTTTCCAAAATTTCCAAAATTTCATTCGTCCAAGGTTGAGGTGTACCATCCTTGCTCCACATATCCCAAGGGTGTAAATCCATCAATGACTCTGCACGTAAGGTTCCTACATAAGGATTATCAGAATGAGCAATATGAACCTCACGGAGTGCGTTTGCATAAGCCTTGTCAAGTGGAGAGCGATCTTCTAGTTTCTCTGGGCTGTAGCGTTGTTCCATAGCCATAATCAGGTCCTTTTCAAGATCTGTACAATTACCTGAAAGCTTTTTAGCCTGCTGGATAGCGGTGTATGCTCGCTCCAGATTATCATCTTCCATTCCGGCATTGTAATTTGGTCCCAAAACATAAGCCAGTCCCCAATACCCCATGGCACAAGAGGGATCTATTTTGGTTACTTCATGAAATGAACGGGCAGCCTCTGCATGGTTGAACCCATAGGCAAGCATCATACCTTGGTTAAAGTACTTTTGTGCCTTTTTATCATCAGTGGTAATAATAAAGTTTACGCCTTCCAACCCATCAAAAATTGGAGCTGTATTGATATCGTCAAGAAATGTAACAGCCAATGGTTTCCCTGCACAAAGTTTTCCTTGCACCACAACATCTGTCTTTTCGGGTGTATTTTTACAACTCCAACAGATCAACAATAAAGAGAGATAGTAAAGCAGCAGTTTTTTCATTTTCAGTTGGATCTTGGTTCTACCCCTGTAATCCCCCAACAAAAGAAATAGTTCCTAGTTTTTCAGGTCGTTTCCTTACTTGAAAAAAGTTCAATGCTAGACTCTCACCACAACAAAAAAAGTCCTCCTTTACCAACATTGGGCAAAGAAGGACTTTCTCGTTTATAAATCTATAGAAGTCAAGGTTAATGACTGGCTGTCTGCAACATTTCTGACCCTGAAAAATAATCTCCCAAACTACTCATTATCAAAACCCGCTCTTGCTCTTTCAACTCACTCTTAATGTCTATCGCTAATAGTTTCTTATTCTTTTCATCTATTGCGAATGTGTAGTCTACTGGAATTGACAACCTCTCTCCTTTCCCATTCTGTCCTCGCACCAACATGATTCCAGTATAAGCGGTCCAATTCTGATCTTCTTTCATATAGCTATTCTCACCACCTTTGATAATGGTATTCTCACGCTCTAAGAAAAACGTATCATGCTCAAGACTCTCCCAACCGTCAAAATCATATTCGTCTGCACATTTAAACAACCTGGAAGCATACCCTCCTATTCTGTTACTAATCTCTTGTGTAATCTTCGTAATATCACTAACTGTCAACCCATAAGCCAACTTGGCGTCATTCATGGTATAATCTTCAAAGATTGAGATTTCATGAATATTCAACTCTCCCTCAAACCAACATTGATTGCTTAAATTCGACACATAGTCCTGATCCAATAAGCCAAATCCTGTAATGGAGTTTTTACTTGTCTGAACCTTCCAATACCCTGAACTGTATATAACGACTGCTACCTGTACCAATTCTGTATTTTCGTCAGTGAATTTATTATTGGATACAAACACACTTTGAGGGTCCTTATTCTCTGATTTTTTTGCTCTTAAGCTAACCGACCCATCACTGTTTAGCCAGAACTTTATTGTACTTGATGGCGAAAGACAGGTTCTGAACTCCATTGGCACTTCCATGTCCGAAAGTTTCTTTCCTTCAGGAAGCGTCAGTGCTATATTGACGATACGTCTGAAGTGGTTTTTCAAACTCCCTTGAACTCTATTAGGGTACTTGAAGTCAGGGAAAACCCATTTGCTATAACCCGTTGAGGGGTAATGAGATAAAGTGAAATATCCGTTATGCTGTGTAAGTGACACGCGGTCATTATGGGAGTCTTTACTCAAAGTCTCTGCTACTTTCTGTCTTTGCTTTTCATTGAACGATGTTATATTGTAGTAATCGTTCTTCGGTGAATTAAAGTCCTCAGGTGCAGGATTTCCCCAAAAGTAAACAGGTACCCTCACAAAGTCCTTTCCGTATTCTCCTTCCAACTTCTCATGCTCATATGGCTCGTAAAGCTCCAACGCTCCGTTTTTTGCCAACTCATCATAATCCTTTTGAGAATCAGTATGCCCTTTTTCTATCGCTTTCTTGTAAAACATCATGGCATGGCTATAATTCCTGTTTATGCCTTTGCCATAACGATAAAGGTCTGCCAGATTTTTATAGCCCCATTTGCTTCCTTCAACTCCCGCTTTTTCAAAATAATATTTAGCCTGATAATAGTCCTGTTCTACACCATTGCCAAACTCGTAAAGATTACCCAATTCATTATAAGCAGATGCATGTCCTTTTTCGGCTGCCTTTTCAAAATATTCCCTAGCTAGTTTGTAATTCTGCTCAACCCCATCACCATCCTTATACAGGATTCCTAAATCATATATACATACTTTGTTTCCAAGCTCAGCACCTTTTTTCCACCATAGAAAAGCCCGCTCATAATCCTGCCCGACACCATTACCTTTATAGTAGTTAAAGCCTATGTTCGTCATGGCACTTGAGTAATTCTGACGAGCAGCACTCAAGTAATATTCATGAGCCATCATATAATCCTGCTTTTCACCACGCCCATTTTCATACATTAGCCCTTGATAATACTGCGCTTCTGCATTTCCTCTTCTTGCGCCTTCCCGAATGGCTTCATAATTCTTGTTGCTGTAATATGATTTATAATCCTGCGCCCATGCTCCATGGGTCAATACCATAAAAAGTAACAGTAATGCTTTAGTCTTTAGCAAATTGAGTGTCATCTTTCTCATTTCAAATTGTTTTATATCAATAGGAGTTATGCATTATGCTATTTATATATCCAGCCTATTGGTAATTCATCATGATAGTGTTAGTTATTTTCGGAGTTCAAGCTAATAATTTCCTGTTTTTGTTCAAATTACATCAAACACAGAAGCCTAAATTGACTTATCATTTTTGTAGTTACTCACTATTGACACTATACAAAAATCCGTGATAATTCTTACTATATTACTATTTCAATTTTCAATGAATTACTAAGTCAAAACTACTTTCTAAATCCAAACATTACATAATATTATACAGAAATACATGATCAATTAAAGGTATGTAAATCAATTGAAATGATATTATTTACACATATTTAATGGTGCATTTCATTTACATATACTGAAGATATTACTGTATATTTGAAGGCGTAATTAAATTGCTGTCTATTTTTTTGATATATTCTTTCTATCCAAAAACGATTCATTGGTTTTGCATAGACGCATGATCACTTAGTTTGGTATTATTAACTGAGCGTTCACAGCTTCTAGCGGAAAATCAATTTATTTTTTAGTTCATCATTCGTTAGCCATCATGCTAAAAATTGGATTATACGAATGGTTTAGCACTGACTTAAGCTCAAAACTTCATAGTATATCTGACTAAAAAGAAGACTCAAAGCTAATTTTTTCAGGCTTCCTAACAAGGAAAAAGAATAGATCAACCCAAGGCTAAAACCTACTACATATGAAAAGCGTCCATTGCATGCTTATTGCAATCATTGTTCTGTTCACTGCTATCCGGGCTGAGGCTCAACCGGGAGACCTCTACCTAACACACTTTAAGCCAGATCATCGGGTTAGTGACAACCAGAACCTTAGTATTGCACAAGACCGTTATGGCACTATGTATTTTGCCAATAGGAAAGGAATTCTTAGGTTCGATGGTCAAAACTGGAATACCATTCCATCTGTCTCTTCTGTACAAGTACTCAAGAAACATCCGGTACAACAGAAAATATATGTTGGACTGCGTGATGGCTTCGGCTACCTCAATACTGATGAATTTGGTGTGGAGGGTTATGTCAGCTTATCTGACAGTTTAGAAACAGAAGAAATCCTGCAAATTGAATTCTTGAACGGCAATGTCTACTTTCTATCTGCCAACTCTTTATTTGTTGTAAATGCCTTTAGTGGTGAGCTTATCCATACCTCCAGTTTTATAGAGGAACAAGCTATTGACTTCCTTTTCCCTATAGACAATCAAATGATTGTTAATACAGAAAACGGGGCATTCTACCAATGGACAGATAGTGGTTTTGTTCACAATGACATTGTGCTTCCTGATTCCAGTCAACTCTACTTTACCCGAAAAAATATGGATGGGAAAGTATTTGTTGGTAACCTTCAGAATAAGCTCTATTCATTTGACGGTAAGTCATTTCAACATATCCCCCTTAAGTCTCAAGAATACCTTGATGAATTTGGTCTAACAGATGCTATTTCCCTTCCTGACCAATCGGTTGCCCTTTCAACTGAAACAGGTGGGATCATGATTGTTGACCCAATTGGAGGGGAAACACTTTACCATATCAACCTCCAGTCAGGCTTGCCTGATAATGAAGTATTGGCCTTTGATAAAGACAAGTCTGGAGATATGTGGATTGCACACGAGCATGGACTCACCAAGGTCAACCTCCACTTACCCTTTGAGGTTTACTCCAATTACTATGGATTGGAAGGACTTCTCCAATGCGTCGGTACTTACTCTGACAACCTATATGTGGGAAGTAGTATGGGACTCTATTACTTAGATGAAATCAGGGATTACGACGAGATTGAAGAGATTGTAAGAGTAAAGCGGGTCAAACGCATAAATGAAGATACTACCGAAAAGGAAGAAGAGGCGAAAGAGGAAAAGAAAAGCTTTTGGGAGTGGCTTTTTGGCAAAAGCGAAAACAACACAGACAAGGAGCAGATACAAGAAGAAACCTGGAGGGAAAAGCGCAACAGAAAAAGGGCTGAACGAAAACAGAAAAGAGAGCTGAAAAAACTGGAAGAGACCCAAAATGGATCAAAGCCAATTGGTTTGCCTCAATCATCTGCCATCAGTCAAAAACTAAGTACCAAAAAGCAGGCACCAAAAAGTAAGGTTTACTATGTCGATGTCAAAAAGAAACGTCTTGAACTTAAATCTGTCACTTACCTATACAAAAAGGTAGAAAACATAAAAGGTAAAGTAAGACAGCTGGTACAAGCCCCTAATAATGAAACCATCGTTGTAACAAGTCACGGTATTTATAGTGTGAATGAAGAAAAGGAAGCCACAAAAATCCTAAAGGATAACACGATGGAAGCTTCCCTCTACAAGAACCTGCTTTTTGCAGTAACAATGGATGGACAGCTCAAACTGCTACGCAAAGAGAAGAAAAAGGAAAAAAAGAAGACAACGACTTACTGGAAAGACATTACCAGTGAGCTCTATGCCAATGCTCCTGCTGACTTTACGGTAAAGCATATACTGGTTGACAAAAAAGCAAACCTATGGTTAAGCAATGACGATGCGATTGCCCGCTACGATATCAATATTTTGGACCTGACCAGTCCAGAAATCACCTTGGATATCAACAATCCATATGGTGATGATATCCAATTGCTGGAATACCAGCAAAAGATCTATATGACGGGACCTAATGGATACTACTATTTTGACCAAGACTCCAGCGCCATTGTAATGGACTCTGTTCTGACAAAACAAGTAGGATTCACAGGCATTGTACAGCATCAGCCTGGCATTTTCTGGAACTTCAATGGACAAGACTGGTCTCCTATTACAGATATCAAGTTTCCAAATTATTCATTCCACCTACTGAAAACGGTTCCAAACATCAGGAAGATCTTTATAGACAATGACAAGTCACTGTGGGTGATTTCACAAAATGATCTACATAAAGTTGAAGATCTCCCTTCCAATGAAATACCTAAAATCTTTGCATTGCACGTATCTGCCGTCAAGAACTCTAACGGTGAGCGGATGTCTTTATATGATCTGGTATTACAACCTGAACACAATTCCATACAGTTTGACATTGCTGCACCAGGAGTATATCATGGGTCTGTAGAATATCAGTACCGATTGAATAAAGGAAAGTGGTCTGACTGGCAAAAAGACAATACCATCAGTTTCAGTATGCTTTCAAGTGGAAAGTACACGCTTGAAATGCAAGCTCGTAATTCGTTTGAGGAGATTATTGGGGAAAAGACCATCTCATTTAAGGTGGGACTTCCATACTGGAAAGAACCATGGTTCTATGCCTGTGAAATTGCTTTCTTCAGCATCCTGCTGTTGCTTTCGTTCAGACTAAGCAGAAGCTATCAGGTAAACAGGGTTATCTCAAGACTGTTAACTTACCTGACACTCATCTTGTGTTTCTCATTTATTGAGACTGTAGCCCAACAGTATATTGCGATGCAACCACATCCTGTCTATGACTTTCTGATAGAGGTATGTCTTGCCATGCTCATTTTCCCTATTGAAAAGCTCATGACCAAGTTTATCCTTACCAAGCAACACCAGAAGGCAGTCACTACATCAGATACGGAACTGAGCCCTGAGATAACACCTGCCAAAACAGCTACTTCTTAACAGGAAGTATGGTAATAAAAAAGCACTTTGGGATAACCCAAAGTGCTTTTTTGATACTGTACTTATAAAAGGAAAGATCAATCTTAAACCCTTACTCCCACTACTGTCACATCATCACGGTGTGGTGTATCTTGCTGATGGTTTTTCAACTCAGATTGCAGTATCTCTTTTTGCTCTTCCATCGATAATACTGTAATATCCTTCAGTGTATTCTCAAATCTTGCAGTGCCAAATCGCTTTCTATTTGGACTAGGAGTATCTACATATCCATCAGTAGTTAGGTATAGTGTATCTCCTTTATCCAATGAGATTCTTTGTGTCGTAAACAGCTTCTCTTTATTACGCTTGAAGCCTCCTACTGATGAATTATCTCCTTTCAGCTTATGTAGCTCTCCTCCATGCCAATAATAAAGAGGTCTCTTCGCTCCTGCAAAGTCTACATTTATTACACCATTTTCCTCTTCACCAAATACACAAACTACTATATCCATAGCACCTTCGTGATTTGAATCACCTGCGGCATTCAGGGCCATATTAATACGGCTATCCATATTGCGCAGGATTTCTGCTGGGTCTAGCTTGCCTAACACATCTACTACTTCTCCCAACATAGAGTAAGCCAGTGTAGACATAAATGCACCTGAAACACCGTGACCAGTACAATCGACTACAGCCAATACTTTGTGTTTATGGCTTAACCAATAGAAGTCACCCGAAACAATATCTTTCGGCTGATAGATTGTAAAGAAGTCTCTAAAGTTGTCTCCCAACCTGTTGCTAAAAGGCAACAGACCTTGCTGTATTACACTTGCAGCTTCAATACTATCTGTAATGATCTTATTTCGCTGCACCAATGTCAGGTTTTTCTCCTCTACGTAATCTCTCTGAGCCTGAATTTCTTCGTTAAGTTGCTTCATCTCCTCTGCTTGTGTCAGTAGCTCCTGCCCTTTCTCAAACAGTTCAGACTTTTGGTGCTCAAGCTGAAGGTTTGTCTTTTTCTTCTGTTTGATATTGATGTAAAGTACAATCACACCAATTACCATAAATAGCAATGCGCCTAAAATAGAGTTACGCAACAGCTTCTGTCTGTCCAACTGGGTTTCTTTAAGCTCCAGTTCCTGACGCTGCAACTCGTTCTCTTTCTCCGCTGATTCCAAACCATACTTGGTCTGCAACTCTTCCACTAGACGACTCTTTTCTTCATTATAAATTGAGTCTTTTAGAGAAAGGTAACGCTCATAGTTCTCAAGCGATTTCTTGTAGTTCTTTGTCTGCTTATAGAAACCGTGCAGCAATTCATACCCTTCCAGCTCATCTGCCAGTGCACCTGCTTTCTTTGCTTTTGAAATCCCTGTCCAGAATGCTTTTTCAGCACCATCCCTCTTTCCTAGTTTCAAAAGGTTTTTGCCTTCGTAATAATGGTTTTCAGTCACACTCTGCTTCAACGAGTCAAAGATTACACGTGCTTCCATTACCAACTTGTAAGCCGTCTTATAGTCTTTTTTGCGGAAATAAATATCAGACAGGTTATGGGTATAAAGCCCTTCTCTATATTTTTCATTATGCTTTTTGGCAAGTTCCAATGCCTCTGTCATATACGACATCGCTTTTGTCAACTCTCCTTTTCTGGTGTAAAGCGTCGCAATATTATTCATTTTGCTCAGCTTATCCTTTTCCCCCTCAGCCATCTCAAGCGCTTTCAGGTAAGCCTCCAACGCCTTATCCTTTTTGTCTTGCGACATATAGATGACACCAATCGCATTGGTAGCATCACCAATACGTTTACGGTCTCCCCTACTCTCTGCTATATGCAAAGATTCCAGAAAGTTCTCAAGTGAATGTCCGTAGATACCCTTATAGTAATAGCAAGCTCCTATACAAAAAAGGGCTTCCTGCATACCTTTTTGATATCCCAGTTGCTCTGCCAACTTCTTTGCCTCGTCTGCATACTTCATCCCCTCCAGAGGGGCAGAACGGTAAACTTGCTTACTCACCTCTACCAAAAGGTCTACCCTGTTGCTGTCCAAACGGTCATGTTGCTCTAACCGTTGTACAAGGCTATCCAATTGGTGGTTTTTCTTTGCTGAGACAAATTGAGCCGAAACAAAAAATAGAATCGAAAAAATTAGTACAGTTCTCATTGGTTTTTATTATTGCTAAAGACGGTCACACACCTTTTTTAGCCAGGTCATGGTCATATAGTAAAAAGTGAATATTGATATATTCATAATATGAAGTGCTAAAAGTACAAAATTTACTTTGTCCTGCAAACATTCAGTCAGCAAATAACATTGTTAAAACATAGTTAACAAAAAACTGAAGCAAGGTGTTAATCTACACTTTATCCAAATTGACCAAAATCAAGATATTTGGCAGTTAAAGTCACCTTACACAAGCTCCTCTCTTCTAGGATTTTTCACTTTAAAATGCTAAATAGTCCTAAAGCAAACACCTCCAATTCAGACGGTGTTAAACATGATTTTTGGGGTTTCAATTCCCCACTCTACGTTCTTTACTTTCCAAATTCCCCACCTCCAAAACTGATAAACTTATGAAAGTCTATGACCAAAAACACATTAAGAACATCGTGCTGTTAGGCAGTAGTAAGTCCGGTAAGACAACATTGGCAGAAACCATGTTGTACGAAGCCGGCGTAATCCACAGGCATGGTTATGTTGAGGAACACAACACTGTTTCTGACTACCATGACATCGAACACGAACGAGAATACTCCATTTATGCAACCTCTATGCATACCGAATGGCGAAACTACAAGATCAACATTATAGACGCTCCAGGAATCAGTGACTTTATTGGAGAAGTGGTTTCATCAGTAAAAGCAGCTGACACATGCCTGATGCTGATCAACGCTTCTACTGGAGTGGAGTCAGGAGACGAAACCGTTTGGGAATACATCGAACAATTCAGTAAGCCTTCCATATTTGTAATCAACCAGATTGATCACCCTAAAGCAGATTTTCAATACTCATTTGGCGACATCCAGGAAAAGTTTGGCAACAATGCCGTTCTCATGCAGTATCCTCTCAACAGTGGAGAAGCATTTGACAGCATTATCGACCTGCTGAAAATGAAGATGTACAAGTTCCCTCCTGAAGGTGGAAAGCCCGAGAAACTCCCGATACCTGACAACGAAATAGAAAGGGCCAACCAACTTCACAACGAACTGGTCGAAAAAGCTGCCGAAAACGATGAGGGGCTTATGGAAAAGTACTTCGATAAAGGTAACCTAAGTGAAGATGAACTAAGAGAAGGGCTAAAAATTGGAATGGTAAACCACGATGTATTTCCTGTTTTTTGTTTATCAGCCAAGAAGAATATGGGAAGCGGCAGGCTCATGGGATTTATAGACAACGTCGCTCCATCTGCCTCTGACCTAAAACCCGAACCACTCACAAACGACAAATCCCTCCCCTACGACACTTCCGGCACTCCAGCAGTCTTCATATTCAAAACCATCAATGAACCCTTCCTAGGAAGGATCTCCTACTTCAAAGTCATCTCAGGAGAAATCACTCCAGATACAGACCTTTACAACAAGCAGACAAATACGCCCGAAAGGCTGCATCAGCTTTATATAATTGATGGCAAAGAGCGTAACTCTATTCAGAAACTGGTTGCTGGAGATATTGGAGCCACTGTCAAACTAAAGAACACACACACCAACCAGACATTGACGCTCAAGGATGAGGACATCATTATCAAACCTATGAGCTTTCCTTCTCCGCAATACATTTGTCATGTCCACGCTGCCTCCAAGGATCAGAACGAAAAGCTAGGTGAAGCACTAAGAGAAATAGCAGAAGAAGACCCTACTGTAAAAGCATCTTACTCCAAGGAACTCAAACAACTGATTCTTTACTGCCAAGGTGAGTTCCACAGAGATATTATTCAGTGGAAACTGGAAAAAATATACCAACTGAATGTCACCTTTGAACCTGCCAAAATTCCATACAGGGAAACCATCACCAAACAAGCTGAAGCTACTTACCGTCACAAAAAACAATCTGGTGGTGCAGGTCAGTTTGGAGAAGTGACCATGAAAATCGAACCTTACTACGATGGCATGCCTGAGCCATCCAAAGAGATGCATGTCAGAGGAAAAGAAGAAGTTGACTTGAAATGGGGAGGAAAACTGCTTTTCTATAATTGTATTGTCGGGGGAGCCATTGATACCCGTTTCCTTTCAGCCATCAAAAAAGGTGTTTTAGAAATCATGGAGGAAGGACCTGTTACCAAATCACATGTTCGGGATGTCTGTGTTATGGTTTTTGATGGTAAAATGCACTCTGTTGACTCCAATGATATTTCTTTCCAGCTAGCTGGTAAACATGCTTTCAAGGAAGCATTTCTCAAAGCCAACCCGCAGATTCTAGAACCTCTTTATGAAATGGAAATAAAGGTTCCGGAAGATCAGCTTGGCGATGTCATGACAGACCTGCAAAGCCGTAGGGCTACTATTACGGGTATAGATGCCAATGGAAACAGGCAGATTATTTCAGCCAAAACACCCTTGAAAGAACTGCATGACTATTCTACCAGACTGAAGTCTCTAACCCAAGGGTTAGGCACCTTCAAATGGAAGTTTAGTGAATACGCTCCTGTTCCTTACAATATGCAGGAAGATATGCTGAAGGAAGCTGCTGCTGAATAAGCTTTCAAATAATGCCAATACAACAAAGCCACCCCAAATCAATATTTGGAGTGGCTTTACTTTTTGGTACAAAGTCAATATCAGTTTCCTTCATTCATTGCCTTTTCGATCTCAGCAATACTGGCTTCCACCTTTTCCATATCCGCCTGCTTCAACGAACGGAGAATAAGCTTTACATAATCAAACTTTTTCTCATCCTTAGCTGCCACAACTTCATACAGGTATTCTTCCATACCTGTCATGAGGAAAGCATCATAGTTATTAGGCCCAATAGCATCCAAAAACTGATCAGGGTTTTCTAACACATAGCGGTAGTATTTACTCTCAGGTTTGGTTCCTGCAATAAACAGTGCCATCACATTTCCTTCTTCATGCCATTCTGCTGCTGGAGTCTCATCCAAAAGTTTAGTAGCAATTTCAGAAGCAGCTTCCGCCTCACCAGCACCATGCAAAGCAGGAAGTAACTTAGCGATATGCTCACCATCTGTTTTACCTGACTTATAAGCATCGTACAAAGCATAAACCTGACGGTCGGGGTCCAGAGCAGCTTCACCCAACGCTACAAACTCGTCCTGATCCAATGCTCCTACATTTTTGTGTAACAACTTGCCATCAGCACTGAAATACAATAATGTTGGATAAGCTGACACATCATGTACTTCCTTTTGAAACTTTTGTCCAGCTTCCGACTCCATATCAAGTTTGAAGCTTACAAAGCTATCATTATAAAAACCTCCTACCTGTGTAAACACATTCTTTGTCATGAATTGACAAGGGCCACACCAAGTAGCAAAGGCATCTACAAATATCGGTTTACCTTCAGCTTTCGCTTTTGCTTTAACCTCTTCCCAACTGCCATGCTCAAAATTGATTGGCTCTGGAGCTTTTGCAGATAATCCTTTCTTACCAAATGCCAACAAGTCATCCACTTGCATAGCTCCTTCATTCTTAGCTCTGACATTACCATCTCCATCAATCACAAACAATGTAGGCACGGCAGTAACAGGGTATTTCTGCACAAAAGCAGCACCTTCTTCACTCTCAACATCCAACTTATAGTTGATATAATTTTCATTAAAGAAGTCTCCTATTTCTGTATTCGTAAAAACCGATTGGGTCATGTATTTACAAGGGCCACACCACGAGGCATAGGCATCTATAAATATCAGTTTTTGTTCTTCTTTGGCTGTTGTAAGCATTGCTTCCCAGCTACCTTCCTTGAAATTGATTCCTCCAGCATAAGCAGCTGACATTACAGCGACAGATAAAAGAAGAAATGTTACGAGTTTTCTCATGGTTTGTGTTTGATGTTGAAAGTAATGACCCTGTTCAGAAAAGGTACACTTTTAAGCAATTGTGTACATTGATACTCTTTAAGGGTTATTAATTCTTAGTTATAACCTAATGTAATATATTGTGTGAAAATCAACTCAAATTGTGTGCTATTACTGATTCTCCACCAGCTTAATAAATTCTAATTTCTGATATCATATCCCGCATACCTTCTAAAAATCACGCTTTCTAATGAAAAGTATTAATTGATAGGTATAAAAAAACTTAAAACGACTACTGCCATTCTCTGTTTGCCGCATCTCTGATGCTAAAACTGTGTGTACTGTTTACCCACTATATTCACGCTACTACTCCTTGCTCAGTCACACAGTATGACCTGAACCAAATCAGGTTTGTACCACCTTTTCAGCACTCTAAAGCTGAAAAGCAAAACTGATATTACTGTAACTAAACACCTACCAGCTAGTAACTATGAACACTCCAAATTTGATGCACCTGCGCATGCTGGTGTATGTTGTGCTATTGTATTTTATTTCCATTCCATTTTCCTATTCCTCATCACCTAGTCCTAAATTTATTGACCTCTATACCTATGACTACAGTAAAGTGGATCAGGAGGTCAGTAAGCTAAATGGCAAGGAATTTCCCAACGTACAAGCTTTAGCCGAAGAACTACTTAGTCCTTATAAAACTCCCCATGAGAGACTACGTGCTGCATGGGTTTGGGTGACGCACAACATTACGTATGATACAGACATTTATAACATTCCGGGTTATTATTCTCCCTCTGCCCCCGAAGTAGTCCTTAAAGCCAAGAAGGGCGTTTGTACTGGGTACAGTCATTTATTGAAAGCTATTATGCAGGTAACTGATCCTGGAATGGTCAAAGTCATTGCCGGATTGGGAAGGGTTAACTATAATGTTACGGACGGTCATGCGTGGAATCTGGTGACTGTAAATGGATACAGCTATTTATTGGATCCAACGTGGGCTGCCGGATATATCAAGGACATAAAAAATGGAGAAAGTAACCATACTGTTTTTGTTCAAAAATATGATGAGTTCTGGTACCTGACACCTCCCGCCTACTTTGCCACTACCCATTATACCCAAGACCTGAAAGCCCAACTGCTGCCACATCCATTGAGTCTTGACAACTTCAAGGAAATGCCTTTTGTGAGACCCAACTATTTCAAGCACATGTTCTCATCTTACCAGTTACGTTTTACCAAACGTCCAACAAGTATAGATGATTACCAAACCATGATAATTGGTTACGGCAGTAAGCAATACAAAATCTATGAACCTTTAGCAAAAGAAACTGCCAGTTACCATGTTCAACACCTCGCATCCCAAGGTGGGCAACTGCATGTCACAAAAGGGCAAACCTTTACCTTGGTATTCTACTCCGAAAAATACTTGGACAATATCAAAGTCAATGGAAAGAAGCAAAAATTCACGGTAGAACAAAGGCCTAGAGGCTATAAATACCTTGTCAGATATACATTACAGGATGATTCGCAAGAAACCCTTACAATAGGCTCCGGTAAATATGGCTATTGGGTTTATGAGATTAAAAATGATTTATAAATAAGGTCAATATCTTTCTAAGATTAATCCAAAAAATTCTAGATTAAAAAGTATATTAGTAGCAAGTCGAGTCCAATACTTGACCTGCTACTTTTTTTTATATCAAAAAACGGTATCAGATTAACTTCCAATCAATAGCAACAATCAACAAACTCGCAAACATGAAATACACATCACTACTGCTTTTATTATGGATTATGGTAACAAATAACCTGTTCGGACAGGATAAAATACAAGAAAAAGCAGATGCTCTTGCCCACAAGTTTATCATTGTAGATGGCCATGTAGATTTTCCATACCAACTTACAGTCAAAAACTTCAGATTACAGAAAGAATTACTAGACTTTTCGGTACAGTCTAAAGGCAATTTTGATTATGTCAAAGCCAAAAAGGGTGGATTGGATGCGCCATTTATGAGTATCTACATTCCTTCTGAGCTTCAGAAAACAGCTAGCGCTTCCAAGGAGCACGCGGACATGTTGATTGACAAAGTGGAAGAAGTTGTAAAGGGCAATCCTGATAAATTTATGATTGCTACCTCTCCAAAAGACATCGAGATCGCTTTTAAAGAAGGTAAAATTGCCCTGCCAATGGGAATGGAAAACGGTTCAGGGATAGAAGATGACCTTGCGAACCTTGCCCACTTTTATAAACGAGGCATCCGTTACATTACGCTAGCCCATGCGAAAGACAACCTGATTTGCGATGCTGCTTACGACACGTTAAACACTTGGAATGGAGTAAGCCCATTTGGAGAGAAAGTGATTCAGGAAATGAATAACCTAGGTATTATGGTAGATATTTCGCACGTAACTGACAGTGCATTCTACGATGCAATTCGACTGTCGAAAGCGCCTGTCATAGCCTCACACTCTTCTGCCAGATTCTTTACTCCAGAGTTTATCCGCAATATGTCAGACGACATGATTGAGACATTGGGTCAACACGATGGCATTATCATGATCAACTTCGGTTCTACATTTCTGGCTAAAGAGCTGAGAGAAAATTATAAGAAAGCTGAAAAAGAAACAGAAGCATATATCAAGGAAAATAGCTTGGAAGAGCATAGTGAAGAAGCTGAAAAGTTTTTTGCAGAAAGAATGGAATTTCACAATGGCTATGCTAGAATCGGTTTGGTTGCTGACCATGTTGACCATATTGTTAAGCTAGCGGGTATTGACCACGTAGGCTTTGGCTCTGATTTTGACGGATTAGGGGATGAGCTTCCTGAAGACCTGAAAGATGTCTCCATGTATCCGAACCTAATTGCTGAACTACTTCGAAGAGGTTATTCAGAAAAAGATATTGAAAAGATCTGTTACAAGAATATTTTCAGGGTCTGGAAAGAAGTCGAAAAGGTCGCAAAGAAGAGTTAAATACCATCCCCTGCAAAAGCAACTGGCTTTAGCAGGGGATTTTTTCATTTCCTTTTAGAGTGTTAAATGCCTTTAAGAATCCCCTCCACCTATCTCCTTTACAAAATTTTGTATAGTTTTTGTATTTGATCTTACATCTGGAAATCCCTATTTATAACAGGAAATTTCCAAATTAAACTAAGGGCGATAAAACTGCCTAAGTTCGGAGTATTCCATGCTTAGACATGCCTAATCCTATATTTCTATTGTCATTTAATTAAGCAGGTAAGAAGTATTACCTAACGGTTTTGCTTTTGAAAAAGCTTAAAAACCTTATTTTTATTTAAAACCAAATAACGACTACCCTATATGCTATTGATAGATGGGAATCACCTGATGAACCTACAGAGCGTGCCCTCTCTCAAGGGTGTTTTTGCCCTGATTCCGCACTTCTTGGACAAGCAGGTCAATTTTCAATTTTATTTCGGAGCCAACACTTCCCGTGAACTCACTTCCCCTGTCGAAAGACAGCTTTATGAGCTAATGGTCAGCAAATTCGGTAAGGATGTAGCATTCTGTAACGGCTATTTCTTTCAGGTGCTTGCTTACCACCCTGCCGACGACTTGGCTGCAAGAGCCAAACAGTTAGCCGATTGTCAAGTGATCACAAATCAACAAGGAAATCAAAACAACCAAAGGGTCATCTTACCCAACCAATCTTCTAGCTATTCCAATACTGCTATACTAAAGGCGACCTGTTCAGGTGACCAATTGCAGATACAAGATTTACAGGTTACTGCCGATTTGTCTGCCGACTTGCTAACGCTCGCCATAGAAGCAATCAATCGTATTGAACAAAAACGCCTTTCATTAAAAGGAGAAGTCATTGCTTATGATGACAACTCTTATCAAGGAGTCATCAGGAGAGAGACTGGTGAGAAGCTTGCTTTTAGCCGTGATCACGTACAAGCAGGTATCCTTGCCCAAATTATGGTTGGCAGAAGAGTTTCCTTCTCTTTGAAAATTGATAAGCAGATAAACGGAAGACTCACGATTGTTCCAAACTACATCAAGGTCTTGGATGCTTTGGAAGACACTACGGAGTCCAATAGCCTGACAGACCTTGTATTGGAAAAAAATAAGTTGGAAGAAGTTGCCCGTGAATGGAAATCGCGCGCATTGGAAGCCGAGCAGCGTACGCAACCGCTCAGTCCTAACTTTGAATTGACAGAAGAAAACGGGCAACTGAGACGGAACCTGACCGAACGGAATCAGGAACGGGAGGCTTTACTGGACAAGATTAATACTCTGGAAGATACCTGTCAAAAGCAACAGAATGAGATCGAACACCTGAAGCAACTGATCGAGGAGTTGAAGGCTCAAAAAAGTCCTACCAACGGAACGGGCTACCAGAACGGAGCAACACAACACCAAGAAGAAACTTCTCCTCTGTCTTTCTTTCACCCTGATTCACTGACTGAAGAAGAAGAGGAACCTATTATAAAGGATATCGAAGAAGAAGAGAATTTATTCTCTCCTATTCAAACGGAATATGAGTCTCACCACACTTCCGATGATTTCAACTTCCCGCTGTTCCCAATTCCTGAAGCAGTAGATGGCTTTGATGCAGATAAATACACAGCCCAAAACTTTGAACAGAAACGATGGGGCATAGTCACGACAGAAGCCGTTGAATCTGTCGATGAATACAGGGAATTTCTGAATGACTTTCCTAACAGCCAATACAAAGATGAAGCTGAGGCTGCCATCGTTCGTCTTCAGGAAAACAGATTTGTGGAAACTGACGAAAACATTTTCTGGCGAAAAGCTCAAAGCTTTGACACCATAGAGGAATATGAGTTTTACCTGACAAAATATCCGACAGGTGTATTTGCAGGTGAAGCCAAAGCAGCCCTTGAACGTAATAAAAACACCATTAACCATAGGATCTAGATGCATCCATGTAGGATCACGCCAACGGCGTGTTCTTGCAAGCCACCCCTAGCCGGGCGCCACGAAACACGTGCCCGTGGAACAATTGATCACGCCGTTGGCGTGTTCCTACAACTTCTAACTTCTGATAAAAAATGGATAAAGATATTTCACTGATTGCCAACTCCGGCATCCAATTCTATACAACTAAGCTTTCACTGAAGGAAGGTGAAAGTGCCCTGACCGTCAAAAAGGAGTTTGCTGAAACCGAGGAGACACTGCCCGACGGAAAGAAGCAGATCAACTTGGTATTTCCTTACTATTTCCTGAAAGCAGGGAAATATATTGATGAAACCACTATTCCAAAGTCTGCCAAGTTACCTAACGGCAAGATTGACGAAGATAAAATAGACCCTGCCACTATCCGCGTAATCAGGGAGGATCAGGTCAATACCATCAAGGCAAAAGGCGTGATCGAAACCTTTGACAGCCGATGGTTGCCGCTTCCTTATTTCCGTACCGAGCAGTTTTCACCTGATACTTTTCAGAATGGTCCGACCACATGGGCAAGAATGTACCTGAGCCGTCTTGATCCAAAAGAAGCGACGGAAGGCTATACGCACAGCCTTGTGTTGGCATTTGACACCCAATGCGTGGATGGTAATGCCACTTACCTTACTCCTACTTCCACTGATGCGGAAGGGGCTTCTAATTTCCGTTGCCATGCCAAGGATTGCAGCAGCTTCGTGGCGGAAAACTGGGTGCAGGATATGATTCAAGTGGAGTTTGAAAGGGCGCAGAAAATTCAGCCACTCAAGAATGCAGGTGAGCACCTTGGCTACCTAGTTGCCTACATGGTCTTGCTGGAAGCCTTGCAGGAAGCCAAATCATTCCCTGCCGTAACGCTCCGTACCGACAACCATAGTATTGATGTCGATCTGGTATTGGATATTGGTAACTCACGCTCATGTGGCGTCTTGCTGGAAACATCTGCCATCAATGCACCTGTCAGCCTGAACAATGCCACGCCACTCAAGATTCGTGACATGACGTACCCGAATAAGGTTTACAGCGATGCCTTTGATATGCGGGTAGCTTTCTCAAGAGTGAGTTACGGAGATGAGGCGGCAACAGCAAGGTCGGGCAACCCAAGGGCTTTTACCAACCCAAGTATCGTTCGAATTGGCGAAGAAGCAACCCGTCTGACGATTGTCAATGGCAAGCCAAACGAGAATGCTACCATGTCTAGTCCGAAACGCTACCTCTGGAATGAGGATGGTGGGTTGTTCCCTTGGACTTTTATCAACAAAGACCTGAATGGTTCACAAGGACCTTTGGGCAATGTGGTATTGGATGGCATTGCAGTTTATTTCACCAATGATGGCGTGCCGCTTTGGGCTGAGGAAGATCCATATTATACAGGTCCACAACTGCTGCCTGCCATTACACCAAAGTTCTCCCGTAGCTCGCTGATGACGTTCGCCATTGCGGAAATCATCACCCAAGCCATTACACAGGTCAACAGTTATGAGTTCCGTAAGGAAAGAGGTCAACAGGAAGTGCCCCGAAAACTTAAGCGCATTGTCCTAAGCTGTCCGACTGCTATGTTGGGCAAGGAAAAAGAACTACTGCGTAAAAGAGCCGAAGATGCTGTAGAAGCCCTCAAACGCTATTTTAATGAGCATGGCATCAATGCCGATATGTTCTTGGACGGTCAGCTGGAAGTCATCCCTGATTCAGGTCAGGTTAAAAACGCCACGATGGGACAAGGTTCTGTGGAATGGGGTTATGATGAGGCAACCTGTAGCCAACTGGTCTTTATGTACGGTGAAATTGTGCATCACTTCCGTGGCAATGCTAGGCTGTACTTCGAGACACAAGGCAAATTCCGTCAGGATGAGCAGTATGAAAAGCTAGACAGGGAACGAAATAAAAAATACACCCTCCCTTCTGTCAGAGTAGCTAGTGTAGATATCGGAGGAGGTACTACTGACGTCATGGTGGCTACCTACGAACTGGAGCCTGATGCCAATATTCCTGTGGTGGTTCCGAAACCCAACTTCTGGGAAGGCTTCAACCTAGCTGGTGACGATATGATGAAACGGGTGGTAGAGACGATTATTCTACCTGAGATCGAACGTTTCGCTGTAAACCTTGGCTGTACGGCATCAGCTGATGTGATGAATATCCTGTTTGGTCCAAACCTCGGAATGGTCGATGCCAAAGGCAGGGAAATGCGACGCCAATTTACACTACAAGTGGCTGTACCATTGGCACAAGGTGTAATGGGCTTCGCTGCCAATACCCAAAACTCGATTGAGGAACGTGACTTTGCGTCATTCTTCCGTAACCACCCGATGCCAAGACCAGAGTTAGAAAACTTTATCAACAAGCAATTCGAGAAATATGGAGCTGAAGGATTCCGCCTGCGTGATGTGACTTGGACACTCGATACCCGCAAGGTCAACGAGGTGGTTCGCAACGTAACCGAAGGCATGATCCGTGATATTTGCGGCATTATCGCCCAATATGATTGTGATGTGGTATTGCTGGCGGGTAGACCTTCTTCCCTGCCTGTTGTCAGGGATATGTTCCTGAAACAACTGCCTGTTACGCCTGACAAGATCGTAACGATGGATGAATATCGTGTAGGAAAATGGTATCCGTTTGCTGCTCCGAATGGCGTAATCAAAGACGCCAAAACCTGTGTAGCAGTAGGTGCGACAGTAGCTCTGATGGCGGGTACACTTAACAGGTTGAATGGCTTCCGAATCGATACCCACTACCTGAAACAGGAAATCAAATCCACTGCCGACTATATCGGGCTTTACCGCAAAGGGGAAGGAAAAGTACCTGAAACCTATCTGGATGGTCCTACAGGACAGGATGATTATGAACTGAAGTTCTACGGACCAATGCACTTGGGTATGAGACAAATGAACTCAGATCATTGGATTGGTACACCGATGTGTAAGCTGGATTATGCCAACAACCAAGCCGCTGCAGAAGTAGGAAACCGTGTACCACTGACAGTGGAAATCTTCCGACGTAGCCCTGACCTTGAGAATATTCGCATCAAGAAAATCACGGATCACGAGGGAAAACCTGTACCGTCAGAAAGCCTGACCTTGAGCCTTCAGACATTGTCGGATGAATATGGCTATTGGTTGGATACAGGCGCCTATAACCTGAATATTTTCAACCAATAAACTATTCACAATTGAACCAATTTTATCCGTCAGACAACCGAGTTACGCTATGCATATATCAAAGAAAATAGAAGGCGAAAAGTCACCTGAGGAGAACAAGACGCCTGAGAAGACGTCCCGAATCAGCGTGGTGAAAGAAGGGCAGGAAAAGCAGGAAGAAACAGAAGAGACCAAACGCCTTTCTATGACCAAGGAAGGTGATCCAATACAAAAGGAAGGAAAGAAGGACAAGAAAAAGGAGACGCTGCAACTTCCCGAATGGTTTATCCGCCACTTCGGGAAAGACATTTTGCAACAGATTAAGGAAAACCCGAACCTGACCTTGCCTTTTGAAGAAAAGGAAATGCCGTTGGAAGAATGGCTGGTGAAATCACTGAAAACTATCCTTCCTTCCTCCAATCTTGATTCGGTGATCAAGAATATCGAGAAAGAGGAATCTACCAAGGATAAAGAAAAACTTTCCCTGCAAAATGCTTTGGACAAGGCAGAAGCGGAGATGCTGAAAGCGCAACAGGAGCTGAAAGCAGCACAAGCCCGTGTAGATGATGCTGAAGTGGCGCTGTTCCGAAACAAAAAGGAGCTGGAAAGCCGCTATCCTGTCAAGGAAATGCTAAAAGCACTGACAGCAACAGAAGACCAAGCCATCAAGACGATACTGGAAGATGCTTTGGAAGAGCCTGATGATCAACTGGCAGCATTTGTATTCCATTTTCTGAATGGTTGGCATTATGTAAAGGGCGCTCACTTTGCAGCGCAAGGAAGCGAAGAAGAGAAAATGGAGTTGCTCTATCAGGCACTTTCATTCCTCTTGACAAGACTCAAGGGACTGACCTGTACTGCACGCCGTTCCTTGCTGGACGAAGTGGCGGATTTTGCCTCAGCAGCATCCAAGGACTTTCAGTTTGTATCCCCTGAACGCTCCACACAGATTGACCCAAGCATTCACGATGCGGTCGGTGTTGGTGGCAGTGCCATTAAGGAAGGATACTCTTTTGCCGTCATTCGAAAGGATACCCGCTCAACCGTCAAATATGCCTCGGTCAGCACGGCGTAACGTAGGATCACGCCAACGGCGTGTTCTCATTCTAGTTTCTTGACTCTAACTTCTAGCATCTTAAAATATGACACAAGATACATTCACTGCCAAAGTAGATATGCAAGACCTCATCAAACAGGCAGAAAATATACAAACTGAAATAGATAAAGGACTCAACTGGGTTGCTGCCAACGTAAAGTCCGAAAAACAAAAAGCAACCCTTTACAACCTGAAGAAATCCAAGCGCAAGCTGAAAGGACTTGTCAAGGCTTCAGGTACCCGTCCGGGCATTGGCGTATTTGGCGCAAGTCAGGTAGGTAAATCCTATCTGGTATCCAATCTTGTACGCCTACCCGGTGAAGACAAGCTGACAATTCGAATTCCCGGTCAGGAAGGCAACACATTGGACTTTATCCGTGATATCAACCCTCCGGGTGGTGGCAAGGAATCCACTGGGGTAGTCACAAGATTTACTATCGCTGATAATCATCAGGCGGGAGAACAACCTTATACACTGAAATTGTTCAGCCAAGCCGATATGGTCAAGATCATCACCAACGGTTATCTGGCAGATATCAATCAGTACCATTATACTTTAGACCCTGAAACCATCAATGGCAGCCTGCAGCAAATTGCGCTTCAGGTACAGCAAACTGGCTATCAAGTTCCGGGCATGACCGAAGATGATGTCTATGAAATCAAGGAATACCTTGAGCAGAATTTCAGCGAACACATCTTTGTCGGAAAGCTTTCGGACATCGGTTTCTGGGACAAGGCTGTCAGAATTGCCCCTTACATCAATCCAAAAGAAAGGGTCAAACTGTTTGAATGCCTTTGGGGTAAGCAACCATTCTTCACTGATCTTTTCCGCAAAGTATCCGAGACACTGGAGCAAGTGCAATTTGCGACTGTACTGCGTTGTGGCGTAGAAGCATTGGCTCCTAATACCACGACTGTATTGGATATTGAACGATTGAGAGAGATGTATCAGGGAGAAACGGAAATCACAAGTGCGGTTTCTGTTCATCTGCCTGACGGTTCCTCCCGCTCGCTGAATCGCAGCGCCCTGACAGCGGTATTGGCTGAAGTGGTACTGCCTATTTTGCCTCAAACCGCCCAAGATTCATCCCGTAGCTTCCTGCAGTATGCCGATGTACTGGATTTCCCTGGTGCAAGATCAAGAAAGAAAGTCCCCGAGCAGACTTTTCAGGAAAACAGTCAGGAAGAAAAACTGGAAATCTTTCTGAGGGGAAAAGTGGCATTCCTGTTTGACACTTACTGCAATGACCTTGTGATCAATACGCTGGTCTATGCCATGAACAACAAGCAACTCGAAGTCTCAGACCTGCCACACCTGATTTACAAATGGATCAGAAATACACATGGTGGCACGCCACAGGAAAGAGAGAAAAGGGAAAATACCATTAAGGAACTGACAGGTGAAAACGGGTTGCAAAGCTACAATCCATTTTTGGTAGTACAGACCATGTACAACCTTGATCTGGACGGTAACCCAACCATTGAGAAAGTAGGCGAACCTGCCACACACAATGCCAAATGGGATGCCCGCCTGCAAGCCAATTTCCATGACTTTTTCGGCACTTCGGTTTCTGATAAATGGACAGAGAAATGGACAGCCCATGATACCTTCAAGAATGTCTTTTTCCTGAGAGATCCCGAATGGTCACAAAACGTCTTTGAAGGCTGGGATGAAAAGAAAAAGGAGACGAGTGTTCGTCCGTCCTATATGCAAAAGCTGCAGGACATGAAGACTTCTTTCCTAAGTCACTCTTATGTCAGGAAACATATCCGAGAACCTGAAGAGGCTTGGGATGCGTCTTCCACTCCTGAGCATGATGGTGCCAACTATATCATTGAACACCTGAAACCGACATGCCACCCTGCCGTCAAAAAGGAACAGGTAAATGGTGCTATGCAGCAATGTCTGGCTGAAGTCAACACTGAGCTGGAAGCCTATTATGAAGGTGGTGGCATTGATGAGCAACTGCAGAAAGCCCGCAAGAAAGCCCTTCGGGTTGCTATGCGACTCAATAATATGCAGACCAACAACAACACCTTTGGTCACTTTATGGACAGGCTTGTCATGTCATATGACTTAGCGTGGACGGTATATTTCAGCCTTCACAACTCATTTGAGGTGGATGAACTAGGACCGCAGGCACAACCCTCTCCTACCGTCCCAATTGACTTGATTGAGCTATTGAAAGGACAAGGTGTGGATGTCCATGTAGATGACAGCCCTGAAGTGGTACTGGATAAACTACAACAGTATTTCGGTTTGCCAATGGAAGATATTCGAGAGGAACTGAAAGCCATGGACATCGACATTGAAAGCTTGTTGGAGGAAAAAGCCAAGGAAGGTATCGCAGGCAGCAATTATAAAGACCGTGCGCAGGTATTTGCAGACAAGCTGTTGACCCGTTGGGTTGATCAACTCCAAATGGTGAAAGAGGATGCGGTTTTGAGCAAGATCAGTTTGCCAAAAGAAGTAGCAGAGTACATCATTGATGAGCTGCTGAAAGGCATCTACCGCTTACGTATCAAGGATACCTTAATACAGGCTACAAGGGATGAGATTAATAGCTTCCCGATCAGTAACAATTACGATATCGTGCCAAGGATCGCCTCTTCTATCTTGAACCGTTATGTCACAACTGCAGGCTGGGCGTATGTACCTGATCAGGAAAAGCAGCACCTGAAGCGACCAAATTCGGAACGTACCTTATTCTCAGCTGAAGAAAAACCAACCCCTGACAAGCAGGAACTGAAACTAGGACAAAACTTCCCTGGGCAGGACTTCTTCAACGAATGGGTATTCGCTATTCAGAAAATGTTTGAAGCCAATGTGATGGCATCTCATAATATGGCAGACAGTCAGCATGTAGCTGCCAATGCAGGCTTGGGTAATATTTTGAAGTCATTGGAAGAAATGAATCGGTCATTCTAGCTTTTAAATAAATCCGCATCAGGCTTTCAAGTAAATGCCTGATGCGATTTTTTACCTGATCATCTGGCATCTAGTGTCTAGCATTTAAAATCAAAAACGCCTATGTCTCTATATTTAATTTACCGCTGCAAGCTTGATGGCTACCGTCCTGTAATCTGGTATTCTCAGCCCGTCCACCACCGCTATCAGCAGATACGCAGTATTGTGACAAAAAGGCTTGATGAGGAACACGCTACCTTGTTTACCGAACCTCGTATGTCTGCCAACTCAAGTGGTAGTACAGAAGGAAGCTGGTTTTCAGACAAATTAAAAAAGGGCACACCACTCAGTCATCAACCCGAACAGCGCAAGGAAATTCTGATGCGCCGCCTCAAGGCGATGCTGGATCATATTCAGAAATTGGGTCAGCAATTGATCAACGAAGGGCAACGTGAGATTGGGGAAATTGTACTCAAGGCTACCGAGATTCCCAATATGGATTGCGTTATGACGGATGGACAGCAGTTAGCGCTTATTCTTTGGGGCTTCACCTCCGATGAAGCTGATCAAACCTCCTTCCGTGTAGCTAAAGTTCTGAAAGACGAAGTAGAAGAACCTGAAAAAGTAGATGAGCCACAACCTATCGAAACACCAACTCCTTCCCATACACGTACAGCTCCCGAGCCAGTGGTCACAGCTGCTCCTGCCAAGGAAGTAATACACAAGTACCCTCCTTCCACACCCAAGAAATCCAATAATAGGTGGAAGTGGATAAGTTTGCTGCTGCTTATTCTTTGCACAGGTTTGGCGCTATGGATGCTATTGGGAAGTCTCCAAACGGTTTTACCTCCAAAGGAAGGTGTCATGGAACCTATAGACCCTCGTAAAATAATTCAGGATCCTGATAATCCGCTAAGGACAAGAATCGTCTCTGACAGACTAAACCTGTACCTGGCATCACAAACAGACTTAGGGGATTTTGCAGAAGTATTGGTAGAGCAGTACCCTCAGATTAGCATTACCTACTACAACACTCAATACAAAAAAATTCAGCTGAAGGTCCCAACTAGCGAAAGAGTCAGGCTACAAAGGGAATTCAGAAAAATGCAAGAGGTAAAGTTTGTCCTTGACGAACAGGTATTCCAAACAGATAAAGTCCCTAACGATGTCGCATTTTCTCAAGGAAAAAAGAAACAGCCTTATGAAATGATTGGGGTCTTCAATGCTTGGGATATTACAGAGGGCAACCCCAATGTGGTGATTGCTGTGATTGACAATGGTTTTGACATTACCCATCCTGAAATTGAAGACAATGTAGTATCTCCTTGGAACGTGATTACACACGATACAAATGTCAACACGGGGACTAAAAATATGCGCCACGGTACGCATGTAGCTGCTACGGTTGCGGGATTGGCTGATAACCAACTTGGAATGGCTGGCGTCGCTCCTTTGTGTAAAATTATGCCAATACAAGTAGGTGATGATGAGGGCAATATTCCATCGACTGCTATTGTAGATGGAATTTTTTATGCCTTAAACCACGGGGCAAATGTCATTAATATGTCGTTGGGAATGGCTTTCGATCCTGATATCGCCAATAAAATGAGTGATCAGGAACAGGAAGGCATCATCCGTCAGAATATGCTGGATCATGCCCGCCTTTGGGATGAAATCTTTCAGGTAGCAAGAGAGGAAAATGTCATCATTGTACAGGCTGCAGGAAACAGTAATGTACTGGCAGGTCTTGATCCTCAAAAACGTTCTCAAAATGTAATTACAGTCGCTGCAACAACAAGTAGTATCGGAAAAGCAACTTTCAGTAACTACGGTCATAAATACACGACTATCAGTGCCCCAGGCGTAGATATTTACAGTGCAGTTCCAGACGGAAAGTTTGAATACATGCAAGGTACTAGTATGGCATCACCGATGGTATCAGCAGGAGTCGCATTGGCAAAATGCATTGATCCACAGATCACCTTGCCACAGGTCAAAAAGCTGCTTCTTCAAACTGCAGTCAAAGTGAACAGCAAGAAGGAAATGCCTCCTATGATTCAATTGGACACTTTCTTGGAACTGGTGGTTGAACGCACTACGCTTTCTAGCTGTGATATTCTAGTAGACAGCCTTCAGAAGGAAATTGAAAGGTTAAAAATGTTGGTGGGAGACAGCACACAGCAACTAGTTATTCCAGAAAACCCTGAAGACCTAAGTTTTGCAGCTGGTAAATGGATCAGCAGTGATGAACTACACAATACCAGAACTGGGGAACAAATTTCTCTGCTGTTTGAAATTGAAGCAGATGGCAAAGGAAAACTGATACTGGTAGAAGAAAACGGGCAACGCTGTGAAGCAGATATTACTGTGTCACTCAATGACGATGTCTTGGAAATCAAGCAGGATGATGCCACCCAATGCGAACATGGTGGCTTCTATGCGAAGTACATCTTCCGTTGCGAATCACCTGATGGGGAAACAGCCCAATGCAGCTGCATGCAAGAAGACAATGAGAAAGAAAGGATTATCTCTTTTTCCCTTTTGAAAAGATAAATTTTTCAACAATTCACCTATCCTGAAGAGGATGGGTCATTTTATGGAACAGATTTTTCAGAATACGGTCAAAAGGTCTCCATTAAACGGACTCAGACCGGTCACAAGCAATCATATGTATGTGCTCAGTGCTTACCGCACTTTGCAAAGCCTACTCAAAAATGTGCACCTGTTTTCAAAACCTGTGATGGAAGGAGGACAGATTCATTGGCTTTCTGCACTAGAAGGCAATCCTAAGGCGTTGACGTCATTGCCTGCAACAGAGCAAGCGCAATACATTCAACAAATTCAACAGAAGCTTAGCAGCTATACGGCTTTACTCAAAACAGCAGGTGGTGGTCAGTACTTGTCCTTCTTTGAGCAGTGTCTGGAGATCCCATCCCTGAATTGTATCTATATTATCAATGGAGAAGTCATCCTGACAGAGTGGGGATTTGTCAAGGAAGATTTCAATGCTGAAAAAGGCATTCTGAGAAAGTTTCTAGCCGAATTCGGTTCTTTGCCTGTACTGGATACTTTTTCACTGACTGTTATCGATGCCCATACCACAAAACCAATTGTAAATGCAAAAGTCAAACTGACAGCAGGGGAATACCTGTATACTGGTTATACCAACGTACAAGGCTTGATTTCCTTCTCCACCATTGATGCCGCAGATACATTGGAAAACATCACCGTTTATGCAAAAGCAGAAGCGTATGGTGACGAACGAATGACAGTGCCTATCTCTCAATTAGGAAACTTAACCTTAAGGATGACAGCTCTGGAAAGAGGTGGCTTGCAAGGGCAAAGAGGCGAGTTGAGTGTCAACCTGCAATGGAGTACAATCGATGACCTAGACCTACATGTGGAAGATCCTGACGGTAACCGCATCCACTACAATGCCCCAAAAGCAACATGTCAAGGCTGTGAAGGCTATTTGGATGTAGATGCCAATGCAGCTGCCGATGACCTTACAGAAACACCACAGGAAAATATCTTTTGGGATAGTGCACCACATGGCACTTACCATGTTTGGGTAGAACGGTATGTCAACCGTACCCAACAGGAACTTTTACCCTTCAACGTCTCTCTGCTCTCAAGCAGTGGCAGACAAGAATTCAAAGGTAACCTTGAAAAGGATATCAAATCTGTTAAGGTAATTTCTTTCCGCTACAGTAACGGAAATGTACAGTTATTGAACTAGGCTTAGGAACCCGATTCCTATTGTTGCTCAGCAAAACTATCTGGAGATGGAAGAAAAACTGATTAAAACGACTCCCCTGAAAGGCATCCGGTCGGTACGCTTTACAGAAGGGGAGAATGTAAGAAGATATGAACAGCTTAAGCGTACTATCGGACAGGATGATGCTGGCGACTACCGCCTGTTTGCCCGCCCAGTAGTAGCTGAAGCCGGCAGAGATGCCATTGACTGGTACACCACTTTTGAAGGTCCTTTCCAGCCTCTCACTTCCTTTTCGGAAGATGAGCAGGAAAAACTGAAACAGGTATTCAAGCGGAAAGCCAACAACCTTTACCGTCGTTGCCTTAGACTGATGCGAAGCGGCAATGGTCAGCTCAGCGAACAGTATAAGCAGCTGTTTCAGATGCTCGATACAAGTCTTGAAATTCCAGATTACAGCGACATCTATGTTTGCGGTCCTGTGGAAGGCCCTGAGTTTGCCCTGATCCGTTGGGGTTTCGTACTCGACGAACACAATGCGGAAAGAGGGATTCTGAGAAAACTGATTCCATTGGGCGTTACCTCCATGTACATCAAGGTACGTTACAAAGATGGCTCTTCAGCAGCTGGAGAAAGAATGCAATTCGCTTTTGAAGGACAAACCGTCACCAAGTATGTGGGCGAAGGCGGCGCACTTCTTCTTGAGGATGTTCCTTTCTTTACCAAAGTTCAATATATGCAAAATGGCTTGGGAGGGGAAACCTATAATGCAGGAACCCTTTTCAGCGATGAGCAGACAGAATATGAAATCATTTTGGACAAGGTCACAGAGCCAATGCGCTTTCAGGTACAATACCCTGATGGAACCACTGTAGCTAACGAAGAAGTAGAATTCTTTTATGATGGAAAATCATGGTTAAAAGTGTCTGACCCCTCCGGCAATATTACCCTGCCTGAGATCAGACCGTTTGCAAAGATTACAGCCAAAAACAAGGACGGGCAGTCTTTCCAGTACGAACATACCTCACGTTCATTGCACCTGATACAGGTCGAGAAACCTATCATTGTAGTACCTCCTATTGAAACACCAATTGAGATTCCGGTTGTGGAAGTTCCTGCCGGTAATATGAATGTCTATTGGCTATGGAAAAAGAACCGCAAGCCATTGGTCAATCAGGATGTGAAAATTGCTGTCAGCGGACTGGCTGCCGACAAGCTTCGTACAGACGAAATAGGTAGAACCATTATGCCTGAAGTCGCCTACGGCAGCAATGTGAAAGCTTGGTGGGCAAAGCAATCAGAGAAGAAAGCACATTCGTTTGTTTACTTACCCGAAACAGACCGCTATGAGATTTTGGTCAGCAAAAGGCCCATGTGGTGGCTGTGGCTTATTCCGCTGCTTCTGATAGGGTTGGCGTTATGGCTATGGTGGTGGCTTAATGCAGGACTGACAGTTGCGGTACAGGACATTGCGAAACATATTCCACTTCAGGATGCAGAGGTAACACTCGTTACCAAAGACAAAATTCTGTCCAAATTGACTGAAGAGGACGGTGAAGTATTTTTCGAACGGGAAGAAGTAGAAGGACTTCAAGGCGATACACTCAAGCTTTTGGTCAATCGCAAAAAGTATAAACACAAAGAAGCTGTCTTTGTCATGGAAAACCGTAAGGAGTTCAAACTAGTTGAACTGGAAGCCATTGATCCTCCTGCCTTGAACATCATTGTCATTGACAAGGCAACTGGCAAAAGACTGCACGGCGTAGACATTGAACTGAAACTGAGTAACGGTTCCCAATACAAGGATATCACAGAAGACAGAGGGGAAGTACTGTTTGAGGAATTGCCAATCAGCGATAACAACAATGCTGAAATCAGCCTCAAGAAAGAAGGCTATTACCCAATCGAAAAACCTGTCCAATTGGAAGACGGACAGATTCTGGAAGTCAGCCTTGAGATGGAAGAAGAAGTAAGGGTATTGCCATGCGACACTTCCCAGTCATCAGGAGGTATGGGTACCACTTACAATACCTTCCAGCTCCCGACCATTGAAGGAACCTTCCGAATTGCCTATGATATGCAGAATGTTCCTGACCAGCTGGACATCTATGAAGGTACTGAAGATGAGGTAAGGGCTGGAACTGCCCGATTGATCTGGAGTACGCACCAACCTGTCTCAGGCAAGGATGATGTCAGCATTCCATATCAGCTAGACAGGGAGAACAAAAACCATTACGTCACCCTCAGAATTATGGGCGAACAAAATGGAACACTATGGCGCTATACTTTCTTCTGTTCGGATGAAAATGCGAAATAGTGATCAAGAAAAAAGGTCAGAAGCAATTGATTTTAGCTTCTGACCTTTTTCTTTTTTATTCGATTGGAATATCAATCACTGGACCACTCTCCTCTTCTTCTTCCTGCTTTACCTTAGGAAGCAATATGGTCAGTACTCCATTTTCATAACTGGCACTGATACCATCCTCGTCTACTTCTTCAGAAAAGTGAAGCATTCTTTTAAAGCCCTCTTTTTTATATTCATGCTTCTTGTAGCGTTCCCCTTCCTGCAAAATATCAGGATTTCCTTCAGAAGAAACCTTTAACCCTTCCTCACTCCACTCTACCTTAAAATCACTTTTACTATAGCCTGCCGCATATACTTCCACTTTATATCCTGATTTCATCTCACGGATATTGACAGCCGGTTTTCCACCCATTCGCTGTTCCATAAAATCCTCAAAAGAGCCTCCTCCCTGCCATTCCTTACTCAGTTGTTTTAGAATTTCCATGATTGGACCTCTGCCTCGACCTCTGCCTCTCCATTCTCTCCACTCATCTTTGTTGCCACATCCTGAACGTCTCATAATTATTAAGTTTTTTGGGTTTTTGAATATACTAATAGGGAAAACAGTACCTATTCTCCCTTATGACACCTCCTTCATATAGGTATTTTACTTATACGGGCATTTCTGACCTAAGTGAATTACCCACATCAGAAAAGTTGTCATAATTACATTTATTCACAAGTATTAATACTTAATAATTCACACGTAAAACACTGATATACAAATAATTAAATTAATTCATTGATTGTTTAAACATTCATCCATTTGGCGCTTTTAGATTGTTCAGTCATTTTTGTCTCCACTAATAAGAATCTGTGTGTAAACAATCTTCATCAACAGGATATTTTTTGCCAAATAGAAAACTACAAACAATATTAACTTCCTTAAGAATGGACCAAAGAATTCAGAATATACAATCAGCTATTGAGCCTCTGAGACAAAGACTGCTACAGCACCGTGTATATGGTCAGATCAATACACTAAAGACGCTCAATATTTTTATGGAGCACCACGTGTATGCAGTTTGGGACTTTATGTCTTTGCTAAAGAGCCTTCAACAACAACTGACTTGTACAACTGTTCCGTGGATACCAAAAGGTGATCCTGTAGCTCGTAAGCTGGTTAATGAAATTGTTCTTGGAGAGGAGACAGACGTTGATCGTCATGGTCAAATCAAGAGCCATTATGAAATGTACTTGGAGGCGATGCAAAGAAGTGGCGCCAACACCAGTATAATTACAGAACTGCTTACACTGACGCAGTTTATGGATATCTTCACTTCACTGGATGAGACTGTTTTGCCAGGTAATGTAAAGCAATTTCTTAAAAATACATTTGAGATTATCGACTCTGGTGAGCCTCATAAAATTGCTGCAGCCTTTACTTTTGGCAGGGAAGATTTGATTCCTGATATGTTCTCTGAAATCGTCAAAAAGCTTAACAAGAATCAGGATTATGATCTGGATGATATGGAGTACTATATGCAGCGCCATATCGAGCTTGATGGTGATGAGCATGGTCCAATGGCACTACAAATGATTTCAGCGCTTTGCGGCAATGATGATCAGAAGTGGAAAGACTGTGAAGAAGTAGCCAAAGAGGTACTTGAGCACAGAATCATTCTTTGGGATGGTATTATGGATGAAATTAAGTCTATCAGCAAGAAGTCTCTTTTCAGCTTTTCAAAATAAGGCTGTTTCATACATAGAAAAAAGCACCTTTTTTAGTTTTGATTTAAAACTAAAGAAAGTGCTTTTCCACTTTATTCCTAAGAATGAATCTGTTATACAGAAGTAGACTTTTTCACCCCAACCAAGGCACCTACTACCAATACATCATCTATCTGTTTTTCACCTCCCTGCACCATCCAGTCTTCCAATACATGCTTCAAGGTATCATGCTGCTCTTCGCAGGACTTTTCCTTGATTGCATCAAGTAGCTTCTTAAAACGATGCAACATAAACTTCCTATTGCCAGCTCCTCCAAACTGATCCTGATAACCATCGGAGAATAAGTAGAACATGACAGGAGAGTCTAACAAAACTGTATGTTCTGTAAACTTAGCATCCTCATAGATGTAATGTCCACCTACTGACATACGGTCTGCCTTCACCTGATGCAACACGCCATTCTTAAAGTATAGTAATGGGTTTTTGGCACCTGCAAAGGTCATTGCCTGTCTCTCTTCATCGATACAGCAGATAGAAATATCCATGCCATCACGGTTACCGCTATCATGCTGCTTCAAAGTTTGCTTGATACTGCTATCAAGCTCATTCAGGATTTCAGCAGGAGCAGTGATTTTTTTACCATGAATAATTTCATTAAGCAAACTGTTACTGATAATTGACATAAATGCTCCCGGCACTCCATGACCTGTACAATCTACGGCTGCCACTACCTGTAGTACCCGTCCATCTTTCTCCACCTCGGTGAAATAATAAAAATCTCCACTGACAATATCTTTCGGACGGAACAGTACAAAACATGCCTCCAGTTTGCTTTGCATTTCTTCAAGAGACACCAACATCGCACGCTGAATACGACGTGCATAATTGATACTGGCCTTGATGCTATTATTATGATATTCCAGCAGGTTACTTTTCTCTTCTATGGCATCCCGCTGCATCATAATCTCTTCAGCCTGCTGCTCGATTTCTATATTCTTTTCCTTGATCTGGAAAAAAGCACTTTTGATTCTTCTGTTAGCCTTGACCAATAACAGCATCAGTATTGTTACAATAACCACTACTGCCATAGCCAAATAGAGCAACTTCTGTTTGAACTCCAACTCCTTACGCTGCTCGGCCTCTTTCTTTTCCTGTTTCACCTGCTGGATACGCTGTTGGGCATCAAACTCGTATTGCATTGCCTTTTGCGTGAACTTCTTAGTGTTTTCGGCATTGAAAAGTGAATCACTTAACTCCTTGAACCTATGGTGGTGCAAATAAGCCTGCTTATAATTTTTTTGGCTGCTATAAGCCTCACTCAATATAAAGGATGAAGAAACAATTAACTCCAGTGCGTTCATCTCTTCTGCCCTATCCAATACCACGTTACTCAACTGAAGTGCCGTACCGACATTTCCGTTTTTCATCATGACCTTGGATTTAAGATCCATAGCCTTTGCATATACCAGCTTGTCATGTATGCTCGAAGAAAGCGTAATACTGCTATCCAACAGTACAAGTGCTTTATCCAACTCTCCCTTTTCAAGGTAACAGTTACCCAAATACATCAGGTCGTTAGCGTAAAGCGGCTTATTCCCCAACCTAAGATCAATCTCCTTTCCTTTCTCAAAGTAATTGATTGCCTTTTCAAAGTCCTTCACCTGCATATGGATAGCTGCTAACCCAATGTAGGATTGGGCAAGTCCATTCTCATCATTACTTTTACGCTTCAGTGAGATACTTCTGTCAAAATTGAAAATCGCATCTTCAAAGTTTTCCATCACTTGATGGACAAGTGCGACATTATGATAACTGATTCCCATTCCCTCTTCATCTCCCAATTCCTTTCGGATACGAAGACTTTGAAGGTGTTCTTCCAATGCTTTTATATAATCTCCCTGATTCTGAGATATCAACCCAAGGTTACTGAGCAAGTCACCTTCCAGTTGTTTATTCTGTAGCTCCCTTACAACCTTTAATGCCTTATTATAGATTTCCTTTGCCTTGTCATACTGACCAAGGCTGTTATGTATCAAAGCTATGTTATTGAAAGTGGAAATTTGAGAGGACTTATCATTCTCCTTGGTGGCCAAGCTGACATGATAATACTTTAGCGCCTTTTCATAAGCTCCTTGCCTATAATACACCACTGCCATGTTATTGGCAGCCTTTCCTTCGATCGTACCATTCCCAACACTTTTAGCGGTACTGATGGCTTTTTGATAACTTTCAATTGCTGAACTGTAATTGGCTTCCCGAAAATAACAGTCTCCTAGCAGCTTATAAGTCTCACACAAACCATTTAAATCCTCTACTCCCTCAGCCGTTTCTATTGCTACTGAGGCCAGTTCAATTCCGGTTTTGCTATCTTTTCTTTTTAATATCCCAATAGCCTCATTAATAGTCTTTACTTGCTCAACTCCCTGCTGCTTAGGATATAAGTTCAAAAGGCTGTCAACATTTTGTGCTTGCAGCAAAGAAATATGGGCAAAAACTATTGCTATTGAAATTACTATTCTCCTCATCACCTATAGTTAGTTTATCGGGTGCAAGATAATAAGTTTTTAGCTTATAATTATTTCGTGTTTAATTTGAATTATTTTAATTACATATACTATAAATTGGTAACATTTTTAAACAAATAGTAAAATTCATTCAAATAATTTGGAAATAAAAAACCACCTCTTCACTTAAAAAGAGGTGGCTTAAGGAGTTATCTCTTGTTTCAAAGCTTATGCTCCAACTACAAGTCCCATAACCAATATATCATCAATCTGCTTCTCGTTACCTTCCTCCATCCAGTATTCAAGCGTTTCTTGTAATACCTGCTGCTGCTCCATAAAAGGTTTATCACATACTTCCTCAAGCAACTGCTTGAACTTACAAAGCATAAACTTCTTCTGCATGCTACCTCCAAACTGGTCTTGGTAACCATCAGAAAACAAGTAAAACTTAACCGGAGCATCCAATGAAATAATGTGATTGGTAAACCTCACTGGCCTTGTTTTCATATAATGCCCACCGATCGTATTGCGGTCTCCCTTCACCTGATGCAGAATTCCATGCTTAAAGTACAGCAAAGGATTTTTAGCGCCTGCATAAGTCAGGACCTTATTCTGCTCATCAATACAACAGAGTGCGATGTCCATTCCATCACGGTTACCCGAATCACTTTGTTTCAAGGTTTGGCGAATACTTCGGTCCAACTCAGTCAGAATTTCAGCAGGAGAGGTTATATGTTTACTATGGATAATCTCGTTAAGCAAACTGTTACTGATCAATGACATAAACGCTCCCGGAACTCCATGTCCTGTACAGTCTACAGCTGCAACAATACGCAGTGGACGTCCTTCCTTATGCAACTCCGTAAAGTAATAAAAGTCTCCACTAACGACATCTTTAGGTTTGAACAGCACAAAACAGTCATTGACTTTTCGCTGCATCTCCTCTAAAGAGACCAACATCGCCTGCTGTATTCGTTGCGCATAACTGATACTAGCCTTAATGCTGTTATTCTGCTGCTCCAGCAAATCACTTTTTTCCTCAATAGCATCTCGCTGCATTGTAATTTCTTCAGCCTGCTGCTCAATTTCCATATTCTTTTCATGGATCTGCCAATAAGCCAAACGGATCCGACGGTTGGCTTTCAGGATAAACGCAGCTGAAAGAATCACCAACAACAAAAAGCCAGCTCCAGCACATAACATATAAAACTGCTGCTCCTTGTCTTTTTCAAGAAGTAGAATCTGGGCTTCCTTTTTCTCACTTTCATACTTGGTCTCCAACTCAGACAAACGATGCATGGTAGACTCATTCAACAATGAGTCTTTGGCAGTCATATAAGCATTGTGGGCATAGTAGGCTTTTTCAAAATCTTTACGGGCAGCATGCAAAATAGCCAGTTGCGCGTTAGCTGTTTTTTCCCACTCCAATGCGCCTACCTGTTGAGCCAATTCCAGTCCCTTTTCATATGAAGCAATAGCAGAAATGATTTTCCCATCTTGCTGCAACACATCCCCTTTTTTCAGTTGGTATTCTGCAACAGCATACAAGTCTCCCTCCTGTTCAAACATCATAATGGCTGAATCCATCATACTCAATGCTTCGGGATAACTTTCTTCAGCTGCATCTATTTGCCCTAGAATTCCATAGATATAGGCTTTATTTATTTGCAGGTCGTGTTTTTCGGCAAATCGCAAGGCTTCCATTTCATACTCCCTTGCTTCTTTATACTGTTTTTGGACAGTCAATACCTCGCCAAGATTCAGTGAATAATCTGACATAAATGCCTCCCAAGTCGCAACGCTTCTAAAGCTGGAATCCCCTTTGTACTGGTTCAGCAGGGCTATTGCTTCCCTATAATGGGTCTTGGCCTGATCGTACTGCTCTTGCCTAAAATAATACACCCCTATATTATTGTGCATAATGGCACGACCACTATGGTATGATATCTCTTTGTAGCGATTGAGCGCCTTGAACTTAAACTCAAGACTTTTGATATAGTCACCTTTCTGATTGTAAATAGAGGATATGATGTTATAGCCGTTGGCTTCGATCAAGGGTTTATTGAAAGTAATAGCGGAAGACACCAACTCTTCTGCATAATGAGCTGCACTATCATAATCGTGATAGATATATTCAAATACTTTTGCATCCAACTCTTTAAAATAGGCTGACAGTTGTTCTTCTGTATTCAGTTCTTTAGTCAAGTTGGACTGAGCAAGTAATTGACCGAAAGAAATAAGGGTACAGATCAGTACGGTCAGAAAGTTTTTCATATTTGTTAGGATTATTAAAGTCCTCGCAAGATAATAAAAATCATATGCAATCTGATTACAATAACATTACATGTTTCATAGATAAAGGGGCTTCACTGCAGATTTCGGTTTACTTTCTACCCCTAGAATGTTCCTAATAATCTAAGAACAGATTTACTGACTGAGCCATTCAATAATCTCTCATGTCTTTTTTGTACCTTTGCGCGGTTAAATTCAGAGCAATATGTTGAAACAGATAATCATAAAGAAGGGTAAGGAAAGAGCGATGAACAATCGCCACCCATGGATTTTCTCAGGTGCAGTAGCCAAAATGCCTCATGATGTAGAGAATGGTGAAATCGTAGAAGTCCGCAATCAGGATGGTGGACTGATCGGTTATGGATTCTATGCGCCAGGTAACCAGATCATTTGCCGTGTATTTGAATATACCCGTGATGAAATGCCGGTTACAGACAAGGCTTACTGGCATAACAAGATTGCCTCCGCTTTTGCTATGAGACAAAAGTTTGTCATCAATGAACAGACCAACTGCTACCGCCTTATACACGCTGAAGGGGATTTCTTTCCAGGGTTGATCGCTGATGTATATGACAAGACTGTTGCTGTACAATTACTGATCAAAGGAACTGAGCGTATTGCTGACTTTATTGTGGAAGGGCTTGAAAAACTGGGCTTCCCATATGTTTACAACAAGAGCAAAGAAGTTGCTCACAGACTTGAGGATGTTTCCATTAAAAAAGGATGGATTTCCCAAAAAGAAGGGGATGTTAGGATACCTGTTCTTGAAAATGGGGTGAAGTTTTGGGTCAATGTTGAGGAAGGACAGAAAACAGGCTTTTTCCTTGACCAACGTGATGCCAGAGACTTAGTAGGACATTACAGTAAAGATGCAAAAGTGCTAAACACTTTTAGCTATAGCGGTGGTTTCAGTATGTATGCACTGAAAGAAGGCGCTGAATTGGTACATTCTGTAGATGTTTCTCAAAAGGCTGTTGACCTTTGTGATGAGAATGTGGCGCTAAATGGATTTGCTCCTGAAAAGCACGAGGGCTTTGCTGATGATGTTTTCAACTTCCTGAAAAATATGGAAACGGATTATGATGTAATCATTCTTGATCCTCCTGCATTTGCCAAAAATGCACGTGCAGTACCCAAAGCGGCACAAGGTTATAAACAACTAAACCTACAGGCATTCAGAAGGATCAAGCCGGGGGGAATTGTATTTACATTCTCCTGCTCACAGAAAATTGACCGTGACCTTTTCAGAAAAATTGTATTTGGTGCGGCGGCTGATGCTCACAGAAATATCAGAATCCTACACCAAACTACGCAACCAAACTGTCACCCAATCAACATTTACCACCCTGAGAATGAATACCTGAAGGGTTTGGTATTGTATGTAGAATAAGATTTGATTCAAATTATATTAAAAGGTCTTCCAGCAATGGCAAGACCTTTTTTTATGTTTCTGCTTCTAAGTTTCTATACATAATGATATTTTTCAAAAACTTATTCTCACACTGCTACTGTAACATGAAAGGAAAACTAAGATCACACACCTTATTTACCTGCCTTGTTTTCTTACTGGTTTTGAGTAACCTCTCTGCCCAAGAAACAAAACTGACAGGCTTCACCATCAGTCCGCATTTTGGTGAACAGGTCTTGACATTTGGCTTTGATCCCGAAGTAAGCATCCATATCAATGCTCCTTCACCTGAACAGTTTGATAAAGCATTGCCTGTCCATATTGCCATGTTCGCACTTCCAAATGGCAATACTACTGCACAAACCATCGGAAAGCTGACCACTCCTGAGGATGACTGGCACTTTGACATCCAACATATTGGTGCCCAAACAAGGTTTATCAGGCAACATACAGATGCGTATAACCTTGTTATTGTTTATCTGGAAAACACGCAAAAAAGTTGGCCAGTATGGAAAGCCTCCCAACCAAAGCACGCACAACTTATAGGAGAGATGGTGGACACGGTCAGAAATATCTTCCATGAATATGAAACTACAGTAGTCCTGACAGGACACAGTGGTGGTGGCAGGTTTACCTTCAGCTATCTGGACGGTGTCTCTGAAATACCCACATATGTAAAAAGAATCTCTTTTCTGGACAGCAACTATGGCTACGAAGAGGCGTACGGTAAAAAAATCGTCCGCTGGCTGAACGCTTCAGACGAAAATGTACTGTCCGTAATCGCTTACAATGACAGTGTGGCGCTTTACAACAACAAACCTATTGTAAGTGCGACTGGAGGCACATGGTACAGAAGCAAAATGATGCAACAGTACCTGTCGGCTCATTTCAGTTTCAGCAAAGAAGAGGATGATGAGTTTATCCGATATTATGCACTTGACAAGAGAATAGAAATTTTGCTAAAGAAAAACCCTAAACGAGAAATCCTCCACACTGTTCAGGTAGAACGGAATGGGTTTATACAAGGAATGCTCTCAGCCACCAAGCATGAAGAAGATGGCTATAGCTATTTTGGGGAAAGGGCTTATACGGAATGGATACAGCACAGCAATAGCCAAACAAACTGACAGAATAATCATAAACAAAAACAAGAGCCATTCCGAAATAACCTCTCGGTATGGCTCTTGTCTTATATCAATAAATATCACACTAATAACTTCCTTTTACTTTTCTTACTACCCACTCCACAGTTGCCAAAACGAGCAACAGCGCCAAAATCCACTCAAGGCTACTCAGCTCCTCATACTTTTCCTGTGTATGGATAATATCAGCAGGTTTTGCGTTTTTCAAATGGTTTTGTAAACCGGCAAGATCTCCCTCCTGATAAAACTTACCACCTGACTGGTTTGCCAGATTGCGCAACAGGTTAAAATCTGCGGTGGTATTCAGTGCTTCCAACTGAACTGCTTTTACAGTAAACTGTCCTTCAGAAGTTTCCGTTTTTCCATTCAAAACAGTAGAAGCCTTATATGAATAGATACCTTCCTTCAGGTCATTAACCGGATACTTGAAGTTGGCACTGATATTTTCAAAAGTATATGCCTTGGTCTCCCCATCTTCACTCGTAATCTGCAATTCTATTTTCTGTCCGAAGATACGTTCGTAGATATCATTATAGACCTCTGATTGGAACAACACACTTTCGGCATCCGAAAACTCTTCAGCAACAGGATACACCCTAAACCTGCGTCGGTCTTCCTTTGTCGCAAGATACTGTACCATTTTGCCAATCAGCTCATCCACCGCTTCCTGATTTTTATCAAACAGAAACTCCTGCAATCTCCAAAGCCACAAACCATCGCCCAACATCACAGCACTTTTATATCCATTCTGCTCACCTGCTACCAAAAGAGGTTTCTTGGTTTTGATATTCCCCACGCGCTGGTAAATCATAACGTCCGCACCACCACCAACTTTCACTTCACCGAAAGGCACCGAAACAGGAGGCAGTTTACTGACCACTTCTTTTTTCTCATCCTCAAAAGTAAAAAGGTCAAATCCTGTATTGAATACACCTGTTACATTATCTTTCTGATTGCCTGAAGTCTGTAAGGTCAGTAGTTTGTTTTCCTGATTGAAGGTATTGATATCAGACTGCCCTCCTACGATAAACCACATTGGGATACCTCGTTTTTTCAGCTCTCGCATTACCTGTGTTCCAACAGCCCTTTTGTCGGGTACCTGATGCATAATTGCCAGTCCGTATTTCTCTTTCTTGCTGTATCCTTCCAAGCCCTCTCCTTTCATGCCCGGAATATGGACATGCAACTCATAGTTCTTGTTTTTCTCTACAGCACTACGGATGGTCTTGATATCTGGATGTGGAGAAGCCGCCACCAGCAAGATTTTCTCTTTACCCTCCAAAACATCTATATAGACATTCTTTTGGTTGTTCTCAGAAGTAAACTCCCCTTCCAAAGGCTTGATTCGGATAAGGAAACGTTGCATGCCTTTCTTTTTAGCCTCCGCCAAAAATTTCACCTGCTGCAAATCTGTTCTTTTCGTAAAGCTGATAGACTTACGGTCCAGTATTTTCCCATTGTGCAATAGTTCTACCTCCGCTTTTTTCCCTTCAAAACCTGTATTGGCAATCTCTGCCACCATCGGAAACTTATTCCCCGTATAGGTAATCTTATTGCTATAAACAGCCTTCAGGTTGACATCCGTCTGTGGGAGTGTATCACCAATACCAACAGGATAAATATTCATGCTGTATGGTGTATAAGAAGGAGAAAAGCCCTGATTGTAAATACCATCAGTCAACAGTACAACACCTGCCAGATTTTTGTTTTCGTATTGCGACTGTATTTGCCCAAGCATGCCACTCAAGTCAGAGGTTTGCTTATCAAATAGGTTCAAGCCGAAATCCTTTTCCTCTACAAAACCATCAAAAGTCCTCAGCTCAACATTATAGTCTTCCCCTTTTAAGCTTTCACCTAAAGACTTCAGCTGCGTCAAGGCTTTGTCTACCACGGCAGAGTCCGTCACCAATGGAATTGACATGGAGTTATCCACAGCAATTACCACAGAAGGTTTTTCATAGATATTTCTTCGGCTTTTTACATAAGGTCCCAACAACAGGATTAATAACAGGGAAAGCAAGATGGCTCTAACTGCAAAAAGCACCTTGTTTAAGGTCATGTTCCAAGGCACATTTTTCTGCGTATATAGCAGGTATGCCAAGCCGGTTCCGGCAAGTACACAAAGCGGCAAAAAGCAGGGAGAGTATTCAGTTATAAGATCTACCATGCGGTAATTCGGTTAAAATAGTGCTTTGGATATTCTGTCAGAACAGTAGTTCATAGCTGTTTCTGATCTGTCAATGAAGTAATGATTGTTTCAGTTTTCAGTCCTGAATACTTAAGTTATCAGTTTCGTGACAAATTTCAATATTTATAGACATCGGATAACCACCCAATTTCTTATTTCATCTAAAAAATTGCCTTATCATCCGAACTTTTCTTTTTACGGGTGGGCAGCTACCCACACATCCCCATCCTCAAACACCTCTCTTTTCCAGATTGGAACGGTCTCTTTTAAAGTATCAATAGCAAATTCACAGGCAGCAAAGGCTGCCTTACGATGCGGAGCTGACACTGCAATAACAACAGCTGTATCTCCAACTTTTTTCACACCAACCGTATGGACAATACTTATATGGCTAATCTCAAATTTTTGCTTGGCTAGCTCAGCAATCTTTTTCATCTCAGAAATGGCCATCGGTTCATACGCTTCAAAAACCAACTCCAGCACCTGCTTGCCTTTTGTCTGGTCACGGACTTTCCCGATAAAAACATCTACCCCTCCTGCATTATCGGCATATACACTCTGTATCGCTTCTTCTATATTGATCTGTTCCTTAATTGCTATCATCATTGTTTCTAATTAAAAAAAATCACCCTCCACTTACCGGAGGAATCAAAGCCACCTCATCTCTGTCTTTAATAAGCTGGTCATCCTCTGCATAAGACTGATTTACGGCCAATGCCAAAGAGGTCAACGCTTCCAGTTCAGGATATTTTTGGTAAAGATCCTCTTTAAGTTTTCCAACCGTGACTCCCTCCTCAGAAACACTGACTTCCAACTGCTGTTCCCCTACAATTTCACGGGCAATCCCAAACAGTAATAATTGAATATTCATGATAAATGGATTTTTCACTTTTACAGTTACATCATTCACGAAAATAAATAAATTGTACTTCAAATTTTGTACAAAGCCAATAATACCTGTAACATGAAAAAAACACTCTTCACTTTTTTACTGTTTTTTGGCGCTCTTTTTTTTGCAAGCGCACAATCTGAAAAACCCCTGGAAATTACACCGCTTACTGGAGACTTTTATGTTTATACCACCTACAATACATTTAATGGAGTAGCATTCCCCTCCAACAGCATGTATGTAGTCACTTCAGAAGGAGTCGTACTGATTGATACACCGTGGGACAAAACACAACTTCAGCCATTGTTGGACAGTATCAAAAACCGACACGGAAAAGAAGTGGTACTTTCAGTTTCTACACACTACCATGACGACAGAACCGCAGGGGTAGAAACACTAAAGAAAAAAGGGGTACGCACCTACGCAACCGAGCAAACATTAGAGCTCTGTAAAAAGGAAGGGAATGACTTGCCTGAGTTTACATTTTCAAAAGACACAGTATTCACAGTCGGAAACCATCAGTTTGAAACTTACTACGCAGGCGAAGGACACACCCCAGACAATATTGTGATCTGGTTCGGAAAAGAAAAAATCCTATACGGTGGCTGCCTGATCAAAAGTACAGAAAGCACAGGACTAGGCAACACCGCCGATGCCAACCTTCAGGAATGGGCACACAGCATCAAGAATGTCATCAAGAAATATCCCAAGAGAAAATATATAATCCCCGGTCACCAAGGATGGGATAATAAATCAGGGCTTGAGCACACACTCCAGCTGCTTGAAAAAAATGGATACTAGACTGATAAATATAAAGTAATCGCAATGACGTTTTATCTTTCTGCTTTTAGAGGATAAACGCCATGTTTTTTTTAGGTAGTTAATATCTGTAATTAAAATGAAGCATAAGCAAGATATCATAGAATACATTTCAATCTATTGCACTGACTTTTACAATGAGTTAGAAAAAGCTGCTTTTAAACATCACATTGCTCAGATTAAATTCTTACCATATAAGGAGCGAGTTGAAAAAATAGCTATCGCTTATAAAAGAGACAGCTCGAATGACCCTGAAGTTTTAAAGCTATTAAAAGGTGGAATCCAGAAGTTTCACCAAAGAGTAGCAGAAAGAGTGTTTAATGAACATTTAGACGAATTAACATTAAATAAATGCCCTAAATGTGATGGAATCGCAAGAACACCAACAGCTAAACAATGTAGATATTGTAAACATGATTGGCATTAATAGGAGTATATGGGATTAGATTACGACTATAAAATTTACCTCAAAAAAGAAAAGTTACTTGATGCTCTTGAGTATATACAAGATAACCCCCACTAGCGCAAGGTACTGTGATTAAATGCAAGAAAAATTTTTGTATTTTTTGTAGATTGCTCTTTGAGAGGAGATCATAGAAAAACATTTTCTGTATCTACCCCGTGTAGCCACCATCGTGTGGCTACTTTTTATTTGGCAAAAGCAGACTAGTATCGCCTTTTCAGGCGGAAATTTTCGCTTAGCTCGTTTCACTCACACGCTGTCATTTCCCGCCCTTAAGAGCGATTCATATCTCTTTCCTGACTTTTAGTTTCATTGATTAGACCTTTTGTATTCTTTTCTGACCGCCTAGGTTCAAAACATTGCTCTGTTTTCCATAAAGTATAGAGTAATCTCAAAAGCTTGGACTGTACAGCCACATAGCCTTTCATTTTATAGCCCGAGCGCTCATAGACCCGTTGCTGAAGGTTGCTGAAATTTCCCACTTTATAGCGCACTACATTCAAAGCGGCCATGTGTATGATCCGGCGTATATGACTGTTCCCTTTCTTGGAGATACTAGTAGTACCCCGCCGCTGACCTGACTGGTTTTCCCGTACATCATAGCCGGCATAACTAGTGAGTTGCTTTCCGTTATGAACCAGTGAAAACCCATTGGTCTCAGCCACTACTACAGCAGCTGTCATCAGACCGACTCCCTTGACAGAAGTCATGTATGCTACTTTTTTACGCAAAGCCTCATCTTTTTCAATCAATAACCCGATCTGTTGCTCTATTTCCTGAAGCTGTTTTTCTATTGCCTCCAATGCAACTTGAAGCCCCTCAGCAACTTCTCGGAGTGGGTACATGCTGTATGTCAGTTGCTTGGACTGGTTCTTGAATTGTACCAGTACTTTGCACAGGTCCTCATGGTAACGGGTCATGCTTCGAAGCACATACAGGTTTTCAGACAATGGCTGCCAAACCGATAGTTGCTGATCTGCCCCCATTTGGGCTAATCCCTTTGCATCGATGTGATCATTTTTACTCTTCAACCCCAAACTCTTCAGGTAGTTTTTCGCCCGGTTGGCCAATACTACATGAACAGTCTGCCCTTCTCTAAAAAGAAACCAAGCCAGCTGCTCATGGTAGTTGCCGGTTGCCTCCAGTACAAAACTGCAAGGTAACTTTTCCCTTTGCCGCTGCTCATACCACTCCTTGAATCTGGTAAAGCCTGCCAAAGAGTTTTCAAATCCTTTGCTGCCTTTCACCTTGCAATGTCCATCAAGATCCTTGGATAGGAAACATACCTTGAAGTTTTGTTTGGACATGTCGATACCGAGGGAATACTTAACCGCCATAGTAGAGAGAGTTTGGTATTATACATCTGAAATGTTCCTATTCTTTGCTCACCTTTACTCATTTTTGATGCTGGATCACAGGTATAAGCCTGTGTCCTTAGGTACTGTTCAGGTTCTGAAAGAATATACAGGGAAGGGAGTCCCTTGCGCACTGTATTACAAAATGTATACTTAGTATTTGAGCCCTTACTCTTCCCTGCTGAACATACCCCAAGTAAATAAAGAAATTGTACTTTTATATGATGTGCAATTATATGAGTATTAGCCTAACAAGTGAGCGAAGCGAATGCAGTAAGGTGGCACTTGTACTTAATTTTTTAGAAAAAGCATTTATTTCCCGCAATTCAACATAAAGTCACAAGCCTAAAATTCTTCTCTCTAAAAAAATGTCCATTGTAATAGTATTCAGGGAATAGCTTCTAAAGCCGTTAATCCTAAATTTTCTTGGCATGGAAGAAATTAATACTTTCGGGATATAAGAAGTAAATACTTCCAAAATAGTTTAGGCACAAGAAAGCTATTGCGCTAATCAACCCACATTCTTGCGCCAGTCGGGGAGTATTGTAAATATATATAACAATAAGATATGTATTAATCACTTTGTATAAGTATCGACCACTTTTCCATTAACAATAAAAAACAAAGCAATATCTTCAGATATTAAAACTCTTCTGATATCTGCTGGATAATTCGAAACTATATTTTCACTCTTATAATCTTCAACGTAAGGAATATAGTAAATCTCATTATTAGTGAATAAGTCAAATAATTCTTCCTTCAAGGAAGGAAAAGAGTATTTATTAAAAAAATCAATACTATCTAATTCTGCTATACACTCTACAGTATTGCCTTTTACAATTTCAACAATTACATCATCATTAGTTCTAAGGTTTATAGTGTCACTATAAGCACAAATACTAAAAACACCATAATTTTTATGGCCAACAATTTCTTGTCCATATTTATTAAAGTTTGAAACAAAGTACAATGTATCATATCCTAAATTAACTACTTCAAAAATTAAAAATGCATTATAGGGGAAATAAGGAATACTATCATTTACATCTCCATTACATTCAAAATTAACTGATTTTAGCGTCATTATATAATGATCATTATTTCTTTCTTTACAAGAAGTTAATAATAATAACAATAATAATAATAATACTCTCATCTTTTCAAATAATATTTCTCATAAAGTATTGGATTTTCTACTTGTATATACTCTTTAATCCTACGTTTAATTTCAATCTGTTGATCTTTGGGTAAAAGATCGAATGTGTGATGTTGGGATTGAAGAATATAAGCTTTAAAATGGTTACCTTCTAACTTTTCCCCACTGGCGCAAGGTACTGTGATTAAATGCAAGAAAAATTTTTGTATTTTTTGTAGATTGCTCTTTGAGAGGAGATCATAGAAAAACATTTTCTGTATCTACCCCGTGTAGCCACCATCGTGTGGCTACTTTTTATTTGGCAAAAGCAGACTAGTATCGCCTTTTCAGGCGGAAATTTTCGCTTAGCTCGTTTCACTCACACGCTGTCATTTCCCGCCCTTAAGAGCGATTCATATCTCTTTCCTGACTTTTAGTTTCATTGATTAGACCTTTTGTATTCTTTTCTGACCGCCTAGGTTCAAAACATTGCTCTGTTTTCCATAAAGTATAGAGTAATCTCAAAAGCTTGGACTGTACAGCCACATAGCCTTTCATTTTATAGCCCGAGCGCTCATAGACCCGTTGCTGAAGGTTGCTGAAATTTCCCACTTTATAGCGCACTACATTCAAAGCGGCCATGTGCATGATCCGGCGTATATGACTGTTCCCTTTCTTGGAGATACTAGTAGTACCCCGCCGCTGACCTGACTGGTTTTCCCGTACATCATAGCCGGCATAACTAGTGAGTTGCTTTCCGTTATGAACCAGTGAAAACCCATTGGTCTCAGCCACTACTACAGCAGCTGTCATCAGACCGACTCCCTTGACTGAAGTCATGTATGCTACTTTTTTACGCAAAGCCTCATCTTTTTCAATCAATAACCCGATCTGTTGCTCTATTTCCTGAAGCTGTTTTTCTATTGCCTCCAATGCAACTTGAAGCCCCTCAGCAACTTCTCGGAGTGGGTACATGCTGTATGTCAGTTGCTTGGACTGGTTCTTGAATTGTACCAGTACTTTGCACAGGTCCTCATGGTAACGGGTCATGCTTCGAAGCACATACAGGTTTTCAGACAATGGCTGCCAAACCGATAGTTGCTGATCTGCCCCCATTTGGGCTAATCCCTTTGCATCGATGTGATCATTTTTACTCTTCAACCCCAAACTCTTCAGGTAGTTTTTCGCCCGGTTGGCCAATACTACATGAACAGTCTGCCCTTCTCTAAAAAGAAACCAAGCCAGCTGCTCATGGTAGTTGCCGGTTGCCTCCAGTACAAAACTGCAAGGTAACTTTTCCCTTTGCCGCTGCTCATACCACTCCTTGAATCTGGTAAAGCCTGCCAAAGAGTTTTCAAATCCTTTGCTGCCTTTCACCTTGCAATGTCCATCAAGATCCTTGGATAGGAAACATACCTTGAAGTTTTGTTTGGACATGTCGATACCGAGGGAATACTTAACCGCCATAGTAGAGAGAGTTTGGTATTATACATCTGAAATGTTCCTATTCTTTGCTCACCTTTACTCATTTTTGATGCTGGATCACAGGTATAAGCCTGTGTCCTTAGGTACTGTTCAGGTTCTGAAAGAATATACAGGGAAGGGAGTCCCTTGCGCACTGTATTACAAAATGTATACTTAGTATTTGAGCCCTTACTCTTCCCTGCTGAACATACCCCAAGTAAATAAAGAAATTGTACTTTTATATGATGTGCAATTATATGAGTATTAGCCTAACAAGTGAGCGAAGCGAATGCAGTAAGGCGGTACTTGTGCTTAATTTTTTAGAAAAAGCATTTATTTCCCACGATTCAACATAAAGTCACAAGCTTAAAATTCTTCTCTCTAAAAATATGTCCATTGTAATAGTATTCAGGGAATAGCTTCTAATGCCGTTAACCCTAAATTTTCTTGACATGGAAGAAATTAATACTTTCGGGGTAAATGAAGTAAATACTTCCAAAATAGTTTAGGCACAAGTACCGTATTACGGCACTCTCTACACAATGATTTAATCGTTAGGCTTAATAAGTAAAAAATGGATAAAGCATTAAAATTATTTTTTTCACTTCTATTTGTCAACTTTGGGATATTAGGAATAGCATCAATAGATGTAAGCGAATTTTCAATTTCAACAACTCTAATAGGTTATACAATTGGTATATCATTAATTTTCACGACACCCTACTACTTCGTAAACAAGAAATACACACAACCAGCTAATTACAAAAAAACAATTATCTCATCGATTATATCATTTATTATAGGGGCTTACATTTCCCACTTTAATAATTTCACGTATCACTCAAGTAATATAATCATAAACAATACGCCAATCCTCAACGGGGAGGAAGAAATTTCTTCAATCATTTCACTTTATTTCGCAACAATTATCTCTATATCATCACTATTAAACGTAATGCTTAATTTCATTAAAATAAGAAAGCACAAAAAGGAAGCATAAACTTTATATAATTACCCACTAGCGTAAGGCACTGTATCGCGCCAGCGAGGATAATATTCGTAAACAAATCTCAAAAAAATGAAATATCACAGACTACAAATCTACACTAACGGCTCGCAAGACAACTACAATGCAATCTCAAAACTGCTAGGGGTTCAACCAACAGAATTCCCTGAAAGTAAATTTGATAATAATCCATTTGATATTTGGATTTACTCAGTTGATATAGCTGACGAAGATCCTTATTTCGATTTCATAAATCAATTTCTAGATATATTAGAACCAAAATTCTCTGATCTTGAAAAAATGGAGATTACTAGAGATAATATATCTTTTTGGCTGCTTTATGAATATTATGAACAATGTGGAATGGAATATCACCCAAAAGAAATGAAAAGACTGGGTGAAAGTGAAATAGTATTGTGTATTGACTGTTGGCAAAGAAATACAGAAATAGAACTATAACCACACTAGTATAAGTACCGCCTTACTGTATTCGCTATGCACGTTTAAAACGATAGTGTGGACAACTTGTACCAGTATGCAGTAATTGTTTATCCTATAAAATTAACATCTGACTTTTTAGAATACCAGCTCCTAATGAACAAAGACAAAGCAACCAAATTACTAAAGAAGGTTTACCATTACAGTAACTCGGATCATGACAATCACGAGGTTTTTAAAACATTTGGGATTGTTCCATACAAGACGGGTTTCCTATCTGATCAGGATTACCAAACGCTGAAAAACGCAGACCTTCTGCCAAATGACATACAACATTACACGCATGACCAGATAGTAGACCGATTACTGGAAATCAAGCAAAAAATAACACTGGAGTTTGCAGCCTCATTATTTCTAAAAGGACTTTCAGGAGAATTAAGGTTTCGACAAACCTTGATGAGTTACTGGTTTGTGAAGAACTTGGTTAAACACGAGTTCAATCCAGCAAGCAATTTTGAAAATGAAAATTTTTGCACTTGTGGGTTGCCAAAAAGTAAGTCTGTAGACCGGACTCATACACTTTTCACTTACCACCTCGGACATTCCTGGAATGAATCTCCAATTTCCTTTCTTTTTGAACTTGAAGAAATTTTGACATGCCACCCTGTACAGGTTACGCAAGAAGATTCTGATCTACTGATAAATTTATTGGCTGCCATAAATAATGCACCAAAAGATGAAACACCCAGTCAACTGGCTAACAGGATTGGAAAAGAAAAACTCCTTCCCAAAACAGATAAGTACAAACGATATGGTATCCTTCAAACTTTAGCTGTTACGGGAATACTGCCAAATAAAAATAAGCTTGATAACCAACACGTCAGGTCTGATATTGTAATGCCACTGGCTGGATGGAATGGTGAATTGGGAGTTGATTATAAAAAGGCGGAGGAAATATTTAAAATAACGTTTCCAAGCAACCATTAAATACAAAAACAGTATAATCAAACCAACTACAGTTCAAATAAATCAACCATGAAAATAAGACATGCTACAGCATCAGACTACAATCAGGTTTGGGATATTTTTTCAGCAGTAATTCAGACTGGCGACACTTATGTTTTTTATCCTGACACACCGAAATCAGAACTGGCAAAACATTGGTTTGCTGATTATATGACAACATTTGTCGCGGAAGAAGATGGTCAGGTATTAGGCACCTATATTATAAAACCTAATCAGATTGATTTGGGCAACCATATTGCTAATTGCAGCTATATGGTAAGTCCTAAGGCACAGGGAAAGGGAATAGGAAAATTGCTCTGTGAACATTCCATCCAGTTTGCCAAAGAAAGTGGCTACAAGGGAATCCAGTTCAATATTGTGGTTAGCTCCAATAAAAAAGCGGTTGAATTATGGAAAAGGTATGGCTTTCAAATCATTGGAACTACACCAAATGGGTTTAGGCATGCAACATTGGGATTTGTAGACACCTACATCATGTTTAAGGAATTATAAAATCCCAAACAATACAATAACCAGCTACACTGTTTAAAATAACGTTAGTTATGGATTAAAAATATCGCTATTTCGCTCTTTCAGGGCTGATTTATAGGTCTTTCTTTACGATGGGTGTACCCATCGCTGTTTTATAAAGCCCTTTCGGGCAAAAGTCCTGAAGAGACAAAATATATTAGCGATGGGCGTCGCCCATCGTTGGCTTACACCAATTTTTAGTCCTGAAAGGGCGGTATAATTCACGTTAAAATACTCAGCAACATTACTTTTTGATCTCCACAAAAGTGGTTTTTAAACTTAACAACAAATAAATCAAATAACGTATGAACTTCACTTCACTTAAAGGAACCGTATACCCTTTACTTTTTCTGGTTTTTATCAGCGCATGCACCAACAGTCAATCCGCACAAGAAGCCAATAATATCAAAAGTTTCCAGATGCTGCCACAAAATAATGACACCACTTATTTTGAGTTGGAAAAGAATATACTCGTCTCACAAAAAAACTCCTTCCATGTACAAATGCAAGACCGTGAGACACTGAGTGTCAGCAAGTGGAAACTGATCAAAGCAGATAGTCTTTACACTTTTGAGTTGATTGATATTCGCTACCTGATTCCAACGCCCATCGTATCCTTTCTTTTTGATACAGAAATGGATAGCGTTCCCTTACTCAGTCAACTTCCGGGAGAGATAGGTTTTGGTCAAAAGACCAAGCGAAAGCAGGAGCTTGCTTTGGAAAAGCTTAAGCAAATAAAAGGATTCAAATTTTCCATCATCCATAACGACAGCTACTATTTCTATCCTTCTTTCGATCTTCCTCTAAAGAAAATAACGGTAGAAAATGAATATGATCCGGCTGCCAGTATCCAAATGCATTTGGATGCAGATGACCTGCTTGCCATATTCGGAAAAATGCTATCGAGACCTTCTGAACCATTTGTTTTAGACAGCTTATACAAACAGTCTGATGAAAGTTTTATTGGCCGTAGGTTTTCAGAATTAAACTTGAATTACACTTTCCAAAAAGACAACAGCTTTACTCAAGTCAAGAATACCTTCAATGAAAAGCATCAGCTAATTCGAAGTGGATACAGTGAAAAATCAACCTCATCAAAAGACCTTAATACATCTTTAAATAAGAACGGGAAAATATATATCACCAGAAAAGTTGATGCCCAAATCCAGTTTAGACCTGCATTGCTACAAACTTCTTATGATATTCAAGCTCAACAATAGTTTTTGAGTGATTAAAAATAATACCTATTCATAATGCCTTTACAAATATGAAAGTCAAGTGTAATCACTGCGTACCAAAAGAAGGAATAGAAGTGCCTGACTTGTCTCTGCATGACAAACAAAACCTGTTAGAGCTGTATAGAAAATCGCCACTTCTCATGATCAAAACATTGAGAGAAACCTTTAAACTTAACCTTCTCGATTCAAAATATTTAACCTTTCACATTAATAACGAATATGGAAAATGTAACAGATGTAACTTCAACAATCTTGACGGAGAATATGTATCATGCCCAAAATGTGGTGCATTAAACTGTAATTGGGAAACAATTATTTAATTTTCAAATTGAGGCTTTCGAATGAAGTCCTAGAAAATTGGGCTCCTTGATTTTTTTACTTTACCTAATACTTTTTACTATGGGCTTTGGATTTAATTTACTCTTTGCTTTTATCTTAATGCCATTCAGCATAATACTGTTCATTACCTGGGCATTTACCAAAAGTAAATTAGCAATGAAAATCTTAAAGAGTATATGGATAACTATAGGATTATTGGTGCTACTTGTTATTATAAGCGCCCCTTTTGTTGAAAAGATTGAATTGAACAAGCAAGATTTTTATGGTGAATATATTATTGATAGAGACTTTTTTAAGGGTGAACAAACTAACTGGCAGTACAACCGTTACAGGTTTGAAATCACTGAAGACGATAGCATTTTTTTCCATGTAACGGATAAAGACCGCATTATCAAAACTTACAAAGGCATTATTTCTACTGTAAAACCATACAACTCCCATCGATTAATTTTAGACATGGATCAACCTACTCATCACATTATGAGCGGAAATCCAACGATATACAGAGAAATCTGGGGCTTTTATATGGAATTTCACTCACCAAAATTCAGGAATGTCTTTTTCAGAAAAGGTGAATGGAAAGAAATCGGAGCGTAAATTTTATTACGCTAACCTAACTAGTCTTAGTGTCTCACTAATGCTTTCCTATTTTTTGAAGCATCTCGCTCAATGCTGTCAACTTAAGCAAAAGTGTGGGAACAGAGCAAGGCTCTGTTCTTGCGAAGCACCACGAATCACATGCCCGTGGGACATTTGTGACACGATTGAACACGGCAAGGCCGTGTTCCTACAGTGGTTCGTGTTGTTAAGTTGACAGCATTGGGCGTCTCGCTTTGGTGAGCGGACACTCACAATTTAATAGGCGTAGCGGACGCTACGACCAGTGGTAGTTTTAAATTCAAGGAGCTTTAAATTACTCCTAAAAAATATATATAGAATATTTAATGCACAGATTAAGAGCAGTGTAAATGAGGATATCTCAATTTTGGTAAAGCTGGACAATCACCCTTGGAATTATTTGTGTGAATGTGGAGATGCCAGTGATCTTACCATCAAAGAGATTCAAGATTGCAATGCCATCTTTATTAGCCATACCCATATTGACCATTTTGTAAATTTTGATGCTGTCATCCGTCACCAGATAGGCATAGAAAGAAGGGTTGTTATTTGTGGTCCTGAAAATATTTCAAAGCATGTACAAGCAAGGCTTAAAAGCTATACATGGAACTTGATCCAGAAGGGTTCTATAATTTATGAGATAAGGGAGGTAGTCAGTGAAAATAAAATTGTGGTTTACGAGATTGAACCTCCTTTTTGGGAATTAATCAAAATCGGTGAGCAGGATAATAACATCCTCTTTGAGGAGAAGTCATTTACAGTTTCTTCAGTAATACTTGATCATAAGACACCAACTTTGGCATACAAGTTTAAAGAGAATGAAACCTTAAAAATTGATATTCAAAAAAGTGGATTCAAAGGTGGAAAATGGGTCAAAGGGCTTAAAGATGCCTTTATCAATAAAGATAATAACGCTGTCATCTCAATTGACGAAAAAGATTATCAAGCACATGAACTCTATCATTTACTCCATATTCAAGAAGGCGATTCGGTTGGTGTAATAATGGATCATGCGGCAAATCATGAGAATCACTCAAAGATTAAAGACCACTTTTGGAAATGCAGGCAAGTATTTATTGAGAGCTTCTACAAAGAAGCTGATCAAGAACTCGCGGCATTAAACTTTCACAGTTTCTCTACGCAATCAGGAAAGATCATGTCGGAAACTGAAGTTGATGAGCCAATCCCTGTACACTTTTCCCGAAAATATAAAGAGCATGATCTAAAAGAGTTGATGCAAGAGTTTGAAAGTGAAGCTTATAAAAACAAAAACCCTAACTAGTCTTAGTATCTCACTAAGACTTTCCTTTTTTTTGAAGCATCTCGCTTTGATGAGCGGACGCTCACAATTTAATAGGATGTAGAGAACGCTACGACCAGTGGTGAAGACGGGTGGGATGATAACTATGATACACTAACCGCAAGATGTAATAAAATTAAAATCGATATTGGGAAAACAGGTACAAAATAATTTCACTCGATTTTCAAATCAACCAATTTACACTCAAACCGATGAACAAACTAAAGCAATACGCTTGGCTACTGCTACTTACTTTTGCTTGCCTATCCTGCTCTTCTATGGAAAGACAAAAAAATACACCGTCAAAACTGAAAGCACTGATTATTGACGGCTCCAACAATCATTATGTCTGGCCTAAAACCAGCTTTATGATGAAAAGTTATCTTGAGCAGACAGGACTTTTTGAGGTTGAAATCAGCAGGTATGATTCCGTTTGGCTTGGTGTTAAGTACAACCCTAACCGTCCGGAGGCTTATGAAAGTTTTATCAAGGAGTATCCCGTCAACTTATCTCTGCAAAATATTTCCACCAATCCGCTGCACACGTCTGATTTTTCTGTCGACTTCAGTCAGTACGATGTGATTATTTCCAATCTGGGTGCTCAAACGCCTGAGTGGCCCAAAGAAACCAGAGAAAAATTTGAGCAATATATGCTGAATGGCGGTGGGCTTATTGTGGTACATGCAGCCAACAATGCTTGGGGAGACTGGAAAGCTTTCAACAAAATGATTGGACTGGGTGCATGGGGCGGACGTGACAGCACTACTGGCCCGTATGCTTTTTATGATGATGCCGGAAATCTTCATACTGATCATGTGGAAGGAATCTGCGGTTCACACGGAATGGAACAGGAATTTGTGGTTACAGCAAGGGCTCCCGAGCACCCAATCATGAAAGGATTGCCGACAGAATGGCTGCACGCAAAGGATGAAATGTATGACAGAATGAGGGGGCCTTTTGAAAATGCTACTGTTTTGGCTACTGCCTATTCGGATGTGGAGAAAAACAAACAACCTTGGGAGCCTACATTGTCCGGTTCGGGAAAACATGTTCCAATGCTGATGGCCATCAATTATGGAAAGGGTCGTGTATTTCATTCTACCCTTGGGCATTTTGATTACTCTATGGAATGCATCGGTTTTATCACCACTTTGCAGCGAGGTGCGGAATGGGCTGCTACTGGAGATGTGACCCAAAAAATTCCAGCTGATTTCCCAACCAAAGACAAATCCAGTTCGAGAAGTTTTTCGGTAAATGCGCTGTAATACCAACGTGTGTTTTGGATTAACACCATAAACGACTTTTAAAATCAAGCAGTTGAACAAACCTTTAGCCATCCCAACGAATGGAAAATCAAAAAGCATGTATCGTTAAATCAGGGTTCTGGTATTCTGCCGACAAAAATCCGTTTTGGCTGAATGTTGTAGGTGAGAAGGTTTTCTGGTTAGGTATGAACAACAAAACTGCCACTTCCCAATTAGCGACACAATGGTGTCATGTGGGGCATGGTGAACTGAATGGCAATCATATTTTTCTGGAATGGTCTGATATTCCTGTAGGCAAAGATCAGTTATACGGTTCCATTACAATTGAAATAATTGATGACACGCATTTAAAAGTAATTGAGGACTCCGGCAATTTTGGCAAATCAGAATGGGAATGGGTTGCTGAAAACAAAAGTTTTTCTGAGTTATAATCTTTTCAAAAAATTACCATCCATAAGAAAAAACTTCAACTAAAATGCAACAAGCACAAAAAAGCCTAGACAAACTGAATTGTCTAGGCTTTTATTAATCATTTGGTTGGCTAAATAACTTCGTTTATGGTCGGTTTTCTTACTGAACAAAGTCATGCTACCAACCTTTTATAGCAATTTTTCAGGTTTACCTTACGGACTTTTCCACAAAAGGCTACTATAGGCATATCAATTCGCTTGTGGAATATTTCTGTATCCCCATTAGCATTGTGCTGACTACTGGTAGCGACCATAATATTCTCTGTCAGTATCTGGTTTGAAGGTGTGACTGTAAAAGTTACTGATTGATAGCTGTATGATGTACTATCACTATGGTCTCGTGATACACGGATTGGGTGAAAAAGAATAAACCGTTGTTTCCTGTAATAGGAAAACGAAAAATAGTTTTCCTTCAGGTTGTTATAGTTTTTGTCGGTACTTCCTAAAAACAGGTTTAGTCTTGTAAAGTCATACGATGCGTCACCTGTGTGTACAAAAACATCTAAAACGCCCCAAGTCTTTCCAAATTGACTTCCTTTACCTTCAGGGCAACGAAACATCTCTGTTGCAAAAAACTGGTTATGTATAGCCATTTTTTCAGCCAGCATTGCCTTATAGAATTCCCTTCCGCCACATCTTTTTATTTCACGCCCTACTGTACTACGGTGTACACCTATTTCGCGTGCAATGGCCGCATCAGATTTATTTTTACTGATGCCTGATGCAATTTGTTTTCGCTGTTGAATGGTAAGGTGCTTCATCTCATTTAAAATAGAAAAAAAGCAACAAGATCTGTATTCAATAATCCACAAGACCCTACATTGATAAATGTGTAATATGTAGGCTATACATCAAAGAAGAAACTGATAAACAACACTATATTCAGGACGGATATGATTACCCCCAGAAAATAAAGGACACCTTTCAATAGTGGTGAATTCTTGTAGCTGCCCATCACTTTTTCGGATGATGTCAGGTAAACTTGTGAAAAGATGGTAAGCGGTAACTGAATACTCAGTATCATTTGCGAAATAATCAGCCCTTGAAAAGGATCCCTGATCAAAAAGATAATTATCAATGCCAGCACCA